>JBOFFC010000136.1:0-38059 GCA_051648405.1 Lacipirellulaceae bacterium | reverse complement strand
TGCCGCGTCTGCGGCCGCGCTGCTTCTACGACCTGGTGATCGAGGTGGCGATCGTCCGCCCGGGGCCGATCCAGGGGGACATGGTCCACCCCTACCTGCGGCGGCGCAGCGGCGCCGAGCCCGTCACCTACCCCAACGACGCGATCCGCGCCGTGCTCCACCGCACGCTGGGGGTGCCGATCTTCCAAGAGCAGGCGATGAAGCTCGCCGTCGTCGCCGCGGGCTTCGGCCCCGGCGAGGCCGACCAGCTCCGCCGCGCGATGGCCGCCTGGCGGTCTCCCGGGCGGATCGAGCATTACCGTCAGAAGCTGCTCGACGGGATGCGCGCAAACGGCCTCGACGAGGGCTTCGCCGAGCGCTGCTACCGCCAGCTCCAGGGGTTCGGCGAGTACGGCTTCCCCGAGTCGCACGCCGCGAGTTTCGCGCTCTTGGTCTACGCCTCGTGCTGGCTGAAGCACCACCACCCGGCGGCGTTCTGCGCCGCGATGCTCAACAGCCAGCCGCTGGGGTTCTACGCCCCCGCGCAGTTGGTGCGCGACGCGCGGAACCACGGCGTCGAGCCGCTGAGCGTCGATGTCAACCACAGCGACTGGGACTGCACGCTCGAGCGCCTCGGCGGCGCGCTGGCGCTGCGGCTCGGGATGCGGCTCGTCGCCGGGCTCGGCGAAGGGGCGGGCCTGCGAGTCGAGCAAGCCCGCGGCGGGGGGCCCTTCCGCTCGCCCGACGACCTGCGCCGCCGCGCGGGGCTCGACCGCCGCTCGCTGGCGGCGCTCGCGGCCGCCGACGCCTTCGGCTCGCTCCGTGTTGATCGCCGGCACGCGCTGTGGAACGCGCTCGGCCAAGAGACCTCGGCCGAGCCGCGCCCGCTGTTCGCCGAGCTCGACGACCAGGAGCCGACCATCGACACGCTCCCCCGCGCCGACGCCGAGCGCGAGGTGTTCGACGACTACCGCTCGCTCGGTCTGTCGCTCAAGAACCACCCGGTCGCGTTCCACCGCGCGCGGCTTACCAGGCTGGGGGTGCTCACGGCCGAGGGGCTGCAAGACGCTGCGAACGGCCAGCGCGTGCAGGTCGCCGGCATCGTGCTCCTGCGGCAGCGGCCCGGCACGGCGAAGGGGATCACGTTCGTCACGCTCGAAGACGAGACGGGCGCCGTCAACCTGATCGTCCACCCCGGCACGTGGGAGCGGCACTACCGCGTCGCCAAGCGGAGCCGCGCCTGGATCGCCCGCGGCGAGCTGCAACACGCCGCGGGGGTGATCCACGTGGTGGTCGAGCGGATCGAGGCGCTGGGCGAGTCACTCGAACCGCTCCGCGCCACGTCGCGCGACTTCCATTGACGGCCCGCGACGTTCGTCCCGAGATCGAAGCCGCGGCGGCGCCAGCCGCCCCCCCGCAACGAACGACTCGAACCCCGCCCGCAAACCGGCTACAACCGTCGGGAGTTCTACCAGGCCCGGTAGCTCAGTCGGTTAGAGCAGGGGACTCATAATCCCTTGGTCGGGGGTTCGAGTCCCTCCCGGGCTATCCCCACCCCCACTAAATCCCGAGGAATACGCGATTTCCCGGGGTTTCTGGGGCCAAGTAGCACAGCAGGTGGCACGGGATTCCGCCCGTTTCGGAGGGGTGTACTGTGCCACCCCCTGTGCCGCCTTCCGCTGGCGACGAGCGGCTCACGGCAGATCGGGCCCGGGCAGTTGGGCGCCGTGCCGGAACTTGACGACATCGACCACGCGGTCGTGGTCATCGACGTTGAAGATGAAGAGGCAGCGGTCGACGATCAGCATCCGCAGCTCGCTCTTGCTCCACTCGTTTTCGGGGGCGAGCGGGCAGCGTCGTGGCATCGTGCGCAGCGTCTCGACACGGGCGAGGGCCTTCTCCCACCAGCGCGACGCGGTGAGCGGCATACCCTGTTCGATCGCGATGTAGTCGAGGAACCGCTCGACCGACGCGAGCGCACCGTCCGCGATGACGACGCGGTAGTTCATTCGGAGAGTGGGAACCCACGGCGGGCCCCGAGTTGCGCTAGCGACTCGCGCAGATCCCGGCCGCTGCCGGCCTTCATCTGTGCGAGCGTCTGGTCACACTCCGCGGCGCTGGCCCGGAGTTCGGACGCGGGGAGCCCCTCGCTCGGGTCGGCCGTCGGCTCGTCGGCGAGGGCGGCCAGGAACGCGGCGGTGCTGGTGTAGCCCGCGGCAACCGCGTGGGCGTTGAGCTTGTCAAACGTCTCTTGGGGGAGGTCGAACGTCATGGCCCCATCCTGCCATGCCTCGGTCGCTCCGTCAAAGCGAAACGATCGCCGGCCACCAGTGCGCCGCGACTATCGTCGGCTGGTTGCCTTCACCGCAGGCGCAACGAACGGCCCCGGGGGCGACCACCCTCAGCCCGTACCGCGGGCCGAAGCGGGCAGCCCCCAGGGATCGTTCGTCGCGCGACGGTCACTGCGGCTCGTCGGCGCGTTCAGGCTCGCCGACGGGTCGAGCACAAGCCGAAGCCCGCCGCCAGCACCAGGGCGAGCGTCGTCGGCTCGGGGATCGCGATCACGTCGATCTCCCAAACGAGCGGCGAGGCGACGGCCGGGTTGAAAAGGTCGTCGAGCCCCGTGTACGAGTTCACGCCGTTGAACGGGTCGCTGTAGCGGCCCTGCGTGTTATCGACCGCGAAGAACTCGAACTGCAGGGCCTTGACGTCCGTGAGCAGCACCGGCGACGCGTCGTCGAAGACGTGAAGGAACGTCGTGCGGTACTGGGGCGACGACGACCCGTTGTTCACGGTCCCCAGCGGGTCTGACTCGAAGTAGCCGAGCTGTGTGAAGTTCGTGCCGTCGGTCGATGAGCTGACCCGCACCGTGTTGTAGATCCGGCCGTCACCGCCGGCGTTGCCGGTCAAGATGTTGATCGAGCCGACGCTCCATGCGACGGGCAGGTCGTACTGAACGCGTTTGGTCGGCTGCCCCACGGCCGGGAAGTCGTTCAGCAAGCCGTTGAGCCCGCTCGCGAGGATTCCCAGGCCGTCGGTGAACGTGCCGAGCCGCTCGGCTTGGGCGGCGGGGGTGGCGGGGTGCCAGCCGTTGTCGCCGGCGAGCTCGGTGGCGATGAGGCCCTGGATCAGGTCGCTGTTCGAGAGCAGCGAGTCGGCGCCGGTGACCGACTCCGTGTGCGTCGTCGCCGTGGAGACGGCGGCGTAGGAGAGATTGGCAGACGCCAGCGCGGTCACGCACGCGGCCGCGAGCATTCTCAGCATCATGAGTCGACTCCGAATCAGGTGTGCAGACGAGAGGAACGAGACAGACGTCACGGAGTAGATCGCTGAAAGTCCAACTCGTTGGACCGTACAGCCCTTCGTCGGCCGAAGGCCGCTAGAGCCGTGAAAACGATCGCGGGCGCCATTGGCTCCGGCACGGCGAGCGACGACGCGGCGGACGATGCGCCGTAGGAGCCGGCCCAGACGAGGTAGTCGCTCTGGTCGATGACACCGTTGCCGTTGCCGTCGGCCCCAGCGCCCGGCGTAACCGCGGCGCCGAGCGCATCGGCCCACACGGTGTAGTCTGCGGCGTTGACTCGACCATCGCGGTTGTAGTCCCCGCCGAGCGAAGCGGAGGAGGCCAGCACGTCGATCTCCCAAACCAGCGGCGACTCGAACGCGGGAGCGAAACCGTCGTCAACGCCCGTGAACGAGTTGACCCCGTCGTACGGGTCTTGGAGTCGGCCCTGGGTGTTGCTCACCGAGAAGAAACTGAACTCGATGTTTGTCACACCCGCCAGAAGCGTGGTGTTGGTGTCGTTGAAGATTCCCAAGAACGTCGTCGATTGCGGGGGATCGAACGGGGAGACCGGCGAGCTTTGCCGGTTGATGGCCCCCGACGGGTCCGATTGAAAGTACCCCAGGTCAGCGAACGTCGAGCCGCCGTTCGTCGAGTAGCGCACGACGACGCTCGCGAAGACGCGGCCGTCGGAGTTGTTCCGGTTGCCGGTCAGGATGTTGATGCGGCCGATCGACGACGCGGCTGGCAGCACGTACTCGACGACCTTGACCGGCGCGCCGCCGGCCGGTCCGCCCCCCCCGGGGAAGTTGTCGTTGAGCAGGCCGGTTAGCGTTTGGACTCCCCCCAGGCCGTCGGTGAAGGCGATGAGTTGATTCGCGGGGTCGGTGTTGGCAGGGTGCCAGCCGAGGTCGCCCGGGTTCTCAAACACGCCGGGATCGCCGAACGAGATCGGTTCGGCGTTCAATCCGTGGATGATGTCGCTGGACGACAACACGCCGTTGAACGCGGTGAAGGCCGCGCTGTGCTGCGTTGACGAGGTGACCGCCGATTGCGCGGGAGCCGCCAGCTCGAGCACGCACGCGAGCCCCAGAATTGGCGCCGCTATCCTCATGGACCGTTCTCCCCACTAAGGCCTCGGAGCGACGCCGCACAGACCCCGCCGTGTGTGAAAAGGGCGGACGACAAAAATCGCCCGGAGCGCCGAGGGCCGGCCGAAGCCGCAAGCTAACTCGACCAATCCCCGGGAGTCAATCGTTTTCCCTGCGGGATCGCTAAATCTTCGCGCACGCGGCTACGGGATTTTTTCCTGGATCGGCGCCGACGCGTTGATATATAAAGACGGACTAGTCCGGTGGTTGATCTCATCGATGCCCTCCTTGCCCTCCTTTCGAGCCTCGGGCGCCGCGGGGTTCGCCCGGGGTTCGCCCGGGGTTGCGGGGAGCGCTGCAATCCGACAGGAGGTTCTTTGATGCCTCGTCGTTCTTTGATGGCTCGTCGTGCTCGGTCAAGCAAAGGCCGTCGTGGTTTCACGCTCGTCGAACTGTTGGTGGTGATCGCCATCATCGGCATCCTGGTGGCGCTGCTGCTCCCGGCGGTGCAGGCGGCGCGCGAGGCGGCCCGGCGGTCGCAATGCCTGAACCAGCTAAAGCAGCTCGCGCTCGCGGCGCTGAACCACGAAGAGAGCCACGAGTTCCTGCCGAGCGGCGGCTGGCAAGGGGCGTGGCTCGGCGACCCGGATCGCGGATACGCGGAACGGCAGCCCGGCGGTTGGGTCTACAACCTGCTGCCGTTCATGGAGGAGCCGGCACTGCGTGACTTGGGCGCCGGCCAGACCGAGCGCGAGAAGTGGGCCGCGTACGCCAAGCGCGACGCGTCGGGTGTGAGCGGCCTCAACTGCCCGTCACGACGCGCGGCGGTCCCTTACCCAAACGACATGGGGAACACCCCCTTCAACGCCCGTCGGTCCGCGCAGCACGTGCGATCGGACTACGCCGCCAACGCCGGCGACGTTCGATTCCTTGAGACGTACGTCGTCAACCATCACCCGAAGACACTCGACGGTCCTCCCGCGGCGAACTGGCCGCAGAAGCTCGAGTGGTCGACGGGGATCGTCTCGTCGGGGACGGTGATCCCGCTGCGGGTCGTCGCCGACGGGACGAGCAAGACCTACTGCTTCGGCGAGCGCTTCCTCAGCCAAGACAACTACGAGAACGGCTGGGCCCACGGCAACGATTGGTCGATGTGGTCCGGGTACCAAGACGACCTGTGCCGCTCGACGTACCACTACGCCCCTGACAAGGAGGACCGCATCCCGGCGCAGGACACGCCGGGGATCGACATCTTCGAAGACCGGTTCGGCAGCGCGCACCCCGGGGGGTGCAACATGGCGTTCCTGGACGGGTCGGTGCAGAGCATCGGGTACGACGTCGACGCCGAGGTCCATCGCCGCAACGGGCACCGCGCCGACGACGGGACGGCGCGCGACTCGAACGAAGACCCGGGGCCTTGAGCCGGCCAGTCGCGGGGTGGCGCCGCGCTGGCGGTCCACCCGTGCGAGTCGCTCACTTTGTCGACTCGAGCGCGATCGCGATCGACGGCGGCACGGTGTCGCGGGCGACTTCTTCGCCGAGCGCGTCGCCTGCCGCGTACGCCGGCGCGAGCTTTGCGCGGGGGTGGCTCACCTTGATCCGGTAGGTGCCCACGTAGACGCCACGGAACGAGTCGCCCCGACTCTTGAGTGCCGGGGGCAGGTCCTCCGGCGCGACGCTGATCTTCACCTGGCCAGAGCCGTCGGTCGTCCCGCGGGCCGGCTTGATCGAAGGGCTCATGTACACCTCGGGGACGAACTCGACAGACGCTCCCGCCAGCGGCCGGCCACGGAGTGTGACCGTGGCGTCGAGCCGGCGGAACGACAGGCCTTGGTCCTCCCAGGCGTCGAACCGCGCCCGAAGCTCGTCTTGTGAGACGCTGTTGTCCCCATCGGAGTCGTACTTGGCGGCGTACTTGGCGACCCCCGGAACGCGCTTCAGCTCTTCTGCCGACAGGGCCCCGTCGGCGTCGGTGTCGTAGGCCTTGATGGCGCCGCGGGTCATTTCGCCCGGGTCGAGGTCGGGGCGGACCGCGGCGGGCCCGCTGAAGCAGCCGACCGCCGATGCGGCGCCGAGCAGCGCCAGGGCTGACAAGCGGAAGAGCGGCTTCGTCGTCCGGGGTTCGTCCACGGCGTGGGGTCCTGGCGTCACGGGATCACGCTCCCAGCAGGTGCGTCAGCACGAGGCGTTCGACCTCTTCGTAGTCGCGCGCGGTGATCGCGGCGTCGCACGCGGCCTGGGGGAACGTGCGGGCCTTTTCGACCAACTGTAAGAACACCTCTTTGCTCGTGGAGAGGTGCTTCAGGGCCCTGTCGGTGGGCTGCGTGCGCATCGCCTTCACGTCGAGTCCAACGAACCGGCCAGAGTCAGCGTAGGCGGCCTCTTCCAGCACGCGGACCTGGTGGAACGCCGACCGCAGGTTCACGCTGCCGAACGACTTGTCTTGGTCGAACTTGAGGCCGTTCTGGTCGTTCAGGTGGACGCTCCACAGTTTGCCACAGGCCATCGCGAAGGCCATCTCCTCGGCGGGGTCGAGGCCCACGAGCAACGCGTGCGCCGACTCGACTAGCCCCCCGACGCGCGGAGGGTCGGCCGTCCGTTGGGCGAACGCCATCGCGTGCCCCATCGTCGGCAACAGCGCGAGATCGACCGGTTCGTTCGGCTTGGGCTCGATCGCCCATCGCAAGCCGGGGTGGTAGGCCAGCAGCTCGTTGACGGCGTCGAGCAGGTGTTGTTGGGCCGTGAGCGGGCTCTTCGACTCGCGGATGTAGGTCCCTTCGCGTGCGAGCCACAGCACCATCAGCTCGACCCCCATCGCGTCGGCGACGTCGGCAGCACGTTTTGAGCGCTCGATCGCCCAACGCCGGCAAGCGGGGTCGTTCGCCGTGTACCCCCCATCGACCCCCATCGGGCTCTCCCACAGCCGGGGGGCGACGAACTCGGCGACGAGCCCCTCGCCGTCGAGCACCCGTCGCAGCTCGGCCGCGCGGGTGCAGACCTCGCTCGGAGACAGGTCCTCGATCCCCGGGACCGCGTCGTCGTCGTGCAACTGCACCCCCTCGAACCCCAGTTCGCGGTACAGCGGCAGCTTGCGAGCGAAGTCGATCGTCGGCCGCACGGCGGGGCCGAACGGGTCGGCGCCCTCGCTGATGTTCCAGGGGCCGAACGAGAACCGGTAGTCGCGGGGCATCGGCGGGGTTCCTCGGGAGGGGGTCGGATCAGTGGGCGAGGCCTGCGATCTGCGTTGTTTGGTCGTAGTCGCGCAACCCGGCCGACGCGCCGCGCCCGGTCACGCAGCAAGCGGCGGTCGCCGCGGCGAGCTTCGCGGCATCGACCAGCTCGAGCCCCCGCAGCACGCCGGCCAGCAGCCCCCCGTAGAACGCGTCGCCGGCGCCGGTCGTGTCCACAACAGGGCCCGGGGGAGTAGCGCAGGGGACGTGGATCAATTCGCCGTCGCGCGGCGAGAGCAGCGCGCCGTCGGATCCGAGCTTGAGGCCCAGCACGCCCCGAGCGCCCGCCTCGCGGTAGCGGCGCAGCATCGTCTCGGGGTCGGTCTCTCCCGTCTGATTCTGCGCCTCGGAGCGACTGGGAACGTAGTAGTCGAGGTGCGGCAAGACCCGATCGAGCGGCGACATCGCGCCACCGCTCCCCCCCGCGTCGAGCGCCACGAGGCCCCCGGCGGAGCGCACGCGCGTTACCACGGCGGCCATCTCCGGCTCCAGCTCCGGCAGCAGCGAGTAGTATCCCAACAGCATGCAGCGGCTGTTTTCCCACAGTGTTCGGTGAGCGTCGAAGTGCGCGGCGGAAAGCAGCGCCGAGGCCCCCGTGTGGTGGGCGAACGACCGCTCCCCCTCGGGGGCGATGAGGACCGCGGTCGTGCTTGTGACGGCGCCCTCGAGCGAGAAGGCGCTCGAGGTCTCGATCCCCTCCGAGGCGAGCCGGCGGCGGACGATCGCTCCCCAATCGTCGTCGCCAAGCGCACAAAGGGCCGCGACCCGAGCGCCCAGCCGCGCCATCGCCGTCCCGGCGTTGCAGACGACGCCCCCCGACACGGCTTCGAGCGGCGCCACCTGGAACAGCCGGTTGCCGCCGATCGGCCGTTCGAGGTCGATCGGGTGGACCAGCACGTCGAGGACCGTTGTGCCCGCGACGACGCAGTCGATGGTTCGGGCCATGGCGGCATGCAGCGCCGGAGGAGCGACAGGGAGGCCGGGCCGTGGGACGCCACCCAGAAGCCCCCCGAAGCTAGATCAGCGGACCCGCCCTCGCAAGCGTCGCGGGGCCGCGAGTCCCGCCGCGACGGCGATCGCCACAAGCGCCCGCGGCGCCTTAGCTCGTCCCACGCGGCGCGCAGTCGGCCGGACCGACGTCGCCGTCTCCGTCGAAGTCGCCGCGCGACCGAGAGGCATTCCGGTGGGCCACGGCGGGGCTCCGTCCCCACTCGATGCGGCCTCGCGCCCGGCTACCACTGACGAGCGGCGGCGTCGGACGCAGTCGTCGGGATCTCCCGCCTAGCCGTGGCCTCGTCCGGCGCTAGGTCCGCCGGGAGTACGTCCGCGAGCTCACCGAGAAGATCGCCGGCCTCGTGAAGCGATAGCGACGACCAGCATCGTGCCGCCTAGCAACCCGGCGCCCGGCTCGGGGATCGCCGTGCCGGGACCGGCGCCTACGAACGTCACTTCGGCGTGCGGCCGCGCGGCGAAGAAGAACGACTCGGTCCAGTTGTACACCGGCTGGTAGTTCGCCAGGTCCGCGGGCGCCACGCGGCCCAGGTTGAAGAACCACGTGTCTCCCGCCGTCGGCGCGAACGTGTGGCTGAGGCCGGTCTCGACGATGCCGCGGGCGCCGTACGCGCTCTGCCACGCGGTGTAGTCGGCTTGGTCGATCACACCGTTCCCGCTGCCGTCGGCGCCATTCCCGGGGACGCTCACCGAAGACCCCAGCGCGTCTCGCCACGCGGTGTAGTCGGCCGCGTTTACGAAGCCGTCGGCGGTGTAGTCACCGAGCGGGTTGGGGCCGCGGTAGGTCGCGTTCGCGTTCAAAGCGGACCAGGGGATCCGAACCTCGGCGACGCCCCCCGAGGCGCCGTTGTTTTGGGCGACCACGATCCCCTGCATCGCCGCGCCGGCGAGCGACGCCCCGCCGCGGTTCCAGTCGGCCTGGTCGCCGAACATCGTATCGACGCGCGCCTCGGTCGAGACGCCGATCCCGTTCCGGTTTGCGTTCGTCGCCACGCGGTTGCCGCTGTGGAGGTTGAACGCCAGTTCGTACGCGTCGGGCGCCTCGTCCGGGTTCGTGCGGAAGTTCTGCTCGTTGTCGAGGTTCGGGTCCAGGTACACGAACAGTTGGTCGGTCTCGAAGCTGAACAACGGGTTGGCAGCCGCGGGGGGGGCGGTCCAAGCGTTCTGGTTCGTTTGGTACAGCAGGTAGAGGGCCTGGCTGTCCCACATCATGCGGAATCGGTTGCCGGCCGTGTCGGCGTCTCCTTCGATCTGCTGGAGCTCGGTCCAGTTCCCCGCGGCGGGCGCCGCGGCGTCCCACTCGCCGGGAGTGACGACCCCGTCGGCGGTGGGGGCGCTGGGGGCTAGGCGGATGTCGTAGCTGCGGACTTGCCCGCGGGCGTCGTCTGCCATCAAGGCGACGGCCAGTAAAGCGAAGGCGCTGATTTCTGTGTAAGCGCGCATGTCGAGCCTTTCGGGTTGGTGGAGGAATGGGCGTCGTGTGAAACGCGAGAGGGGGGTGGCGCGGCCGTGCACCACCCCCCCACGCGGCTCGACCGCGACCGGGCGGCGTTGCCCCCCGCCCGGTCGGGAGGCGAACATCAGGCGAACCGCTCGAAGTCGGCGATGATCAGCGCGTTGCCCGGGAAGAGGGCGTCGCGGATCAACAGGTCGAGGTCCGCTCCCCCTTCGAGGACGATGTCGACCGCAGCCGTCAGGTTGCGGGCGGTGACGCTGTCGGCGCCCGAGTCGCTCTTGACCGAGATCGTGCTGCCGGCGTCGAGCCGCTCGGCGACGATCACGTCGGAACCGGCGCCGGTGTCGATCGAGATGTCGCTGCCGGCCGACGAGTCGGTCAGCGTCACGCGGTCAGAGCCGAGGTCGGTAGAGATCAGCAAGCTCGCGCCGGCGGTGACGGCAGTCATCGTGACCGTGTCGTTGCCGATGCCCGTTTGGACCGACGCGTCCGTGCCGATCGTCAGGGCGTTGGTCGTCACGCGGTCGGAACCTTCGCCGGTGTCGATCTGCATGCCGCTGGCGATCGTCAGGCCGTTGACGGCGACCGTGTCGTTGCCGACGTCGGTCACCACCTCAAGCCCACCGACCGACGAGTTCTGGAAACGAACCGTGTCGTTGCCCGAGCCGGTGATCAACTTCGCGGTCGAGCCAACCCGCGCGTTGTTGAGGACCACCGTGTCGGCGCCGCCGTTGGCCTCGACCGAGAGGTCGTTCGACACGTCGATGTCATTGAACGCCGCCTGGTCGTTCCCCTCGCCCAGAATGAGCGAGATGCTCGCCCCGGCCGAGCCGCCAATCACCGTCACGCGGTCGTTCCCCGAGCCGGTCTCGACCACCAGGTCGTTAGCCGAACGCAGGTCGCGGAAGGTGACCGAGTCATTGCCGCCCTCCATCTTGACCTGGGCGTTCTGGATGCTGGCCGAGCTAAAGCTCACGACCGACGCCCCGTTGACTCGCGTTGCGACGCCGTTGGCGTCGGCCAGACCGCGGATCGACAGGTCGCCGTTGGCCGCCTGGACGACCTCGATGGCGTTGCTCAGGTTGTCTCCCTGGATCTCCAGGGCGCCACCCGAAAGGGCGACCGACACGTCGCCCGCCATCGCCCGCTTGGCCTCGAGCGACTCGATCCCGAACCGCTGACGACGAGTGTTCTTAGACCTTGCCATGACTGCTTCTCCCAAAAAACTCGGGGCTAGTTCCCGCCGCTATCGCTGGCGCCTCGGACGAGGGCCGCGGTCGGGGGTTACCCGGGAGAGGGGCCTCTAGGGGGCCGATCCGCCAGAAAAATCGTGCGAATCGTTCGCCAAACGGGGGGCCGCCTTACTCGCCGACCTTCCCGGCCCCATCGTTGATCGAAACCGCGTATGCGAGCCAAAGCCCCGCGACTTCGTCGGCTAGCCAAGTCACCCGCCCGTCGAGCCAGGCCCCGTTGACGCCGCCGGGGTGGGTGCTGCGCGGGGCGGCGGAGAGGTACCCGGGGATCCCGGGAGGGCGGCCCTTTGCGCAAGGCATGCGTTGGGCGAGCGACGCGTCGCGGAGCATCGACCCGTGCTCACAACCTCTGAGGGTGTCGGCGTTGGGCCCTTGCGTGTTGGGTGTTTGCGCATCGCCGGCGGTCGTTGGACTTGGCTCATACGTGTCGGAGAAGATAACGAAGTCATCCCCGGCGGCGCTGTCGCCCCCGTCGCCAGCCCAGTCGCGGTTGTGAACGTCGACGGACAGGGCCGTTGCCCCCGGCCACGGCAGCAGCCAAGCGCCTCGCTCGTCCTCCGTCAGGTCGTTCGTTCGGACCTCGCTTATCGCGAGCGTGTGCGACGTTCCGTCCGTCACCTTCGCGATCGCCTGACCACCATGCACAAAGGCCCCGGGGAACAGGACCTGGAGATCGACGTGGAAAGGGCTGACGTACGCGGCGTAGTTTCCCTTGGCGATCGTCAACCTTGGCGACGAGATCAACGGACCGGGCATGTCGTAGACGCGGCCGTCGGAGTCGTCCGACGGGCACCGCACCGACCCTGGAAGCATCGCTAGGGCGTCGATCGATTGTTGGGCAAGCGACCGCTTGAAGTCGAAACGATCGGCGAGGGAGCCCTCTTCGATGTCGTTCAGCAGGATCGCAACCCAGCTCAACTGGGCGCCCCCGAACGGGTTCACGATCGGCGCTCCCCACTTAGCTTCGAGGCGGACTTGGCTAAGTCCCGACGGCGGGAGCCGCTCGGTGCGTTGCTCGTAGCCGAGCGCCGCCAGCGCGAGCTGTTTCAGGTTGTTGGTGCAGGCGACGCGCCTGCTCGCCTCGCGGGCGGCCTGAACAGCCGGCAGCAGCAGGCCTACTAAGACGCCGATGATCGCGATCACGACCAACAGCTCGACGAGCGTGAAACCAACGAGCGAATTGGCTCGCCGCTGGATCATCGTGCGAGCCCCGCCCGACGAGCAGCGACCCGAGCCGGGGTCGGCGTGGTAGCGACCGGTTGGTGACCGAGCTCCGCGAACGCCTCGTCCCGCGGAGTGGTCGTCGGGACCGTCGGCGCCGCGACCAACGCGGTGAGCAGACGCAGGCTTGGCGACGCCACGGACCCCAAAAGCGGTTGCCGTAGAGCGGGGGCGAACCTAGTCCTAGCCGTCGGGCTGACGACGGCTACGACGCCGATCGGCGGCGACCGTTCGGGCGCTGTGCTCTGATTCGCAGCACCTCGATTCGCAGTCCCCTGATTCCCCGTCACCGCCGCAGGCGGCTCGGCCGATCGCAGCAACGCCAGCGCCGGCGGCGACGTCCGGCCGAGGTTGTCGCGCCAGATCGCGTAGTCGGCCGCGTTCACAAAGCCGTCGCGGTTCCCGTCGGCGGGGCCCCCCGACCCGCCGTAGCCGGCGACCCACACGTCGTAGTCGGCCTGATCGACGACGCCGTCGTTGCTGTAGTCTCCGGGCAGCCCCGGGGGGGCGACTTGGATCGTGACGGTCCCGATCCCCGACGTCGTAACGAAGTCGAACGCCCGGTAGGTGAACGTCACGGCGCCGGAGAAGCCCGGCGCGGGGACGAACGTGAACTTGCCGTCCGACTGAAGGGATACGGACCCGCTGGTCGGCGCGCTTTCGAGGATCGCGACGATCGGGTCGTTGGTCGGGTCGATGTCGTTCGTCAGCACGCTGCGTGGCGCGGTGATCGGAGCCACCCCTGCGGGGGGACCCCCTTGCGAGTACGAGTCGTCCTGCGCCAGCGGCGGGCCGTTGCCGCCGAACGTCCCCCACGCCCAACGCCACCAGTCCCCCAGCAGCAGCGTGATCGTCTCGGGGAGGGGTAGCGTCGGCGGGGGTGTCGGCAACTGCTGGACGAAGTCCTCCCACAGAAACGGGTCGGACGAGACGATGTCGCCCGGGTAGCAATAGAAACCCGGGTTGCCCGAGCCGCAGGTGAAGGGGTTCGTTGTGGGGTCGCTCCCGTCGCCGACGAACGGGTCAGAGAACGCCGCGCCGCGGAGTGCGTACCCGAACGGGCCGGCGCTCACCCCCGGCATGCCGATTCCCCAGACGACCACCGTGTACTGGCCGATCGGCAGGAACACGGCGCCGGCTGATCGGGTGCTCCCCGGCTTCGACGCGACGCGGTAGACGACCGCCCCGGTGGACGAGCGCACTTCGGCGACGACGGCCGCCTCGCCCGTGGCGTTCGCAAGCGAGGCCTCGAGCGCCAGGTGCAGCAGTTGCGGCTCCGCCACGTAGACGGTGTGCTCGTTGCGGCTGCTGAGCGTCGCCAGCGTGCCCGACGCGAAGGTCGCGAGCGCTTGGGGCGTTGCGCCGAAGCCGACCGACAGCGCGTAGTTGCCCCGCTGGAACGGCCCGGCGCCGTCGGCCGCCGCGACACGCAGGTACAAGTCGGCGCCGGCCGAGAGGTCGGCCTCGACGAGCAGTTCGCCGGCGCCGTTGACCAGTACGCGGCTGGCAACCGGTTGGCCGAGCGCGTCGAGCACCTGCACCGCGGGGACGAGGCGGCCGCGGTCCGTCGCGCGGAGGGCGACGTAGACGACCCCCGCCCCCGACGGGTCGGCGGAGGCGAGGCGGTAGTAATCAACATCGCCAACCGTCCCGACGCTGGCGAGTGTTTCATAGCGCGCCGAAGTCGCGAACCCGGCGGCGTCGGCGAGCGGCGTCGCCGTGGCGAGCGAGTCGTTCACCCCCAGGTCGTCGCGGAAGTAGTCCTCGGCGGCGTCGAACACGTCGTCGAGGTCGTCGAGCTCTAGGCGCCGGAGCGAGCCGTCGGTCGCCTCGAGGAGGCGGGCCTCAGAGACGGTGTTCACCCCGTCGAACCTCGCGACGAGCGCATAGCCGCCGACGCCGAACAGTCCCGCGGCGGGCGCCCCTTCGATACGCGCGTAGAGCGTCGCCCCGGGCGTGATCGACGGCAACGTGACCGACACCGTGCCCCCCCGATCACCCAGCCCGGTCGCCGTGGCCAGGGTGACCCCCGCGCCGTCTTCGATCGTCAGCTTGCCGCGCAGCACACTGATCCCGTCGGTCCTCAGCCGGAACGTAACGGGGCCCGAGTAGGCGTCGGGCGTTTCGAGCGCGAAGTAATCGACGTCCGCCGAGTTTTGCACGTCGCCGATCGCAAGAGCCGGGAACGAACCCTCGGCGCCGCCGTCGGTCGAACCGGGCTCCCACTCGTTCGCCGACGCGCGGGTGTTGTTCGGCGACGGCTCGTTGGAGTCGTCGAGCTCGTTGAGGTCGGGGGCGCGGACGCCGTGCAGCGCTTGCAGCGCCGCGATGTCGGCCGCCGTCGGGACGGTCGCGGTCGGGATTGGCCCGGCCTTCATCGGCGAGTTCGGGTCGTTGTTGTCGAGCAACCCGAAGACGTTGCCCGCTTCGTGCAGTGCGATCGCGAAGACGTCGTCGAGCGACTGGTAAGGGAACGCCGTGTTGAAGACGATGTCGGCGTGCCACGTCCCGCTGACAACGCTGGTAATGGGGACCGAGATCGCCCCGATCTCGGGCGCCATCGCGATGCCGGCAATGCGGATGTCGCCGAACCGCGCGTCGCGCCTCGTAGCGCCGGGGGACCCGAGGGGGTCGCCCGAGTCCGCGACGAGTCCGACGTCGGCGCTCGTGTGCACGGCCCAGGTCTGGAAAGCGCGGAGGATCGTGTCCTGCCAAGCCTGTTGCGAGGCGAGCGTGCCGAACCGCGAGTCGAGCGTGCTCGCTTGGCCGGCGACACTCGTCCCGTCGGGGGCGAAGCTGAGCGTCATGTAGCCGTCGGCGCCCAGCAGCGCGCCGGCGCCGTCGAGGGCGTAGCGCTCTTCGAGGCGCTCGATCCGCGGACGCCACCGTGGGCGTCGGTTGTGCTTGCGACGGCTCATCGGCTGGCCTCCTCGAAAGAAAGCGCCGCCGCGAGCAGGCGTTCAACACGCTTGTCGTCGAGGACCGGCGCGAGGTCAGGGTCACGCGACGCCCGGGCGGCGAGCCGCGGCTCGGCGCCGATCGACACCCGCAGCAGTCGCACGGCGTCCTCGACCCGTGCTGCGTCACGCGGCGCGAGGAGCGAATGGACGCAGGCGAGTTGCATGTGGTCGATCGGTCTTAGTTTCAGCGCCTCGGCGAGCCCCGCGTCGGCAAGCGCCTGCTGGTCGTTTCCGAGCCGGGCGTTGCACACCGCCCGCCCGAGCAGCGCGGCCGGGTCTTCGGGGAGGACGCCAAGCAGCCGCGACGTCGCCTCGGCGGCTTCTTGCTCGCGGTGCAACACGTCCCCCAGGAGGTGGACGCGGTTCCTCAGCAATACGACTGACCTCGGGAACGCCGCGAGGCCTCGGTCGAGCTCGGCGAGCGCCCGCTCGGCGTCGCCATCGGTCAGCGCGATTGCCTTCGCGGCCCAGTCTTGATCGTCAATCGGCTCGGTCGAGGCGGCCTTCTGGCGATCGCGATCGGCGTCGGCCCCCTTCCCCGTCGCGTCGTGGCATCGTGCTCGCAGCAAGTAGGCGCGGGGGCGTTCGGCCCCTAGCGCGATCGCCTCGGTTGCGCTTTCGGCCGCTTCGTCCCAGCGGCGCAGCCCGGCCAGCGCAATAGCGCGGTTCAGGCGCACCTCCGAGGAGCGTCGCGCGGACGGCTCGGCGCGATCGAGGTCGGCGAGGGCCTCCGCGAAGCGCCCTTCGTCGATCGCCGCGTAAGCCCGGTGGCGCCAAACGGCGGAGGCCCGCGGCGCCAGCGCGATCGCCGCGGTGAAGCACTCGCGAGCGCCGGGGCTGTCGCCGAGGCTCGCCCGGGCGACGCCCCGCTCCAACCAGAGCGCGGGGTCCCCGCCGCGTTCGTTGAGCGCCGCCTCGAGCACGATGTCGGCACGCTTCGCGTCCCCTTCGCGTAGCAAAGCGAGCGCCTCGCCGAAGGCATGGTCGATCGACGCCCCGTGCTCCGACGCCCCGTGCTCGGACGCCCCGTGCTCGGACGCCCCGTCGAGCGAGATCTGCAGACCCCACGGCGCGAACGAGGCCGTCAACCGATCGCGACGCAGCGATTCGCCCCCGTCGCGCCCTTCCGCGAGCAGCACGAGCTCCGAGACACCTAGCGCGACGCGATCACGCTCGCCTTGCGCTAGCCGGGCGACGATCGGCGAGGGGTGGTCAGCAGCCAGCTTCAACGCGTCGAACGACTCGGCGATCGCCGCCATCCCGTCGCGCTCAACGTCTCCGTCGATGTCCGGGACGCACAGGTTCATCCGCGCCACGTTCGCCAAGCGGTCGAACTCAGCAACGGCTTGCGTCGCTCGGAGGGACTCGGCCAACTCCGTCTGCGACGCGGCGTACAGCAGGCCGGCGAAGCTCGCCAGACACCCCAGCCCGACTGCCGCGCGGAGCAGCGCGCCTCGGTTCCTGCGACGCCACTTCGCGAACCGATGCGCCAGCGAGGGGACCCGCGTCGCGGCGAGCGGCTGGTCGTTCAGTTCGCGACGCAGTTCGGCGCCGAACTCGGCGGCGCTCGAGTAGCGCTCCGTGGCTTCGGGGGCGAGGCACTTGGCCACGATCGCGGCCAACCCGGCCGGCGCGGCGGCGAGCGGCGCCGCGCCAGCGACACGGTCGCCCCGCATCGCGACGGCCAGGTCGGGCAAGGTCCCGCTTCTGTGCGGGAACGGGGGACGCCCGGCTACGAGCTCGTACAGCACCACTCCCAGCGAATAGACGTCGCACGACGGCGTGACCCGATCGCCCGACACGAGTGCTTCGAGGTGTTCCGGCGCCAAGTACGGGAGGGTCCCGCCGACCACCAGCGTCGTCGGGTCGGCGACGCTCGAGTCGCTCGACAGGTTGAAGTCGAGCAGACGTGCGACGTCGTCGTCCCCGAAGAGCACGTTCGCCGGCTTGACGTCGCCGTGCACAAGCCCGCGGTCGTGCGCGTGCTGGAGGCCATCGGCTAGGTCCGCCACGATCGTCGCCGCGTCACGCCACGGAACCCGATCGGGTTCGGCCGGCGCGGGGCGAGCGGGCGCGGCGGAGAGGTCGCAACGCCCCTCGATCGTGGGTGCGTTCGCGACCGCGACCGTCGTCACGGCGCCCTCGTCACGAACGCCGCGGTGCAACAAGTGCTCGAGCGTGCGCTCCCCCAGCAGCGGCATGCAGAGGCCGAGCAGGCCGTGGTCGCGGTGCGCCGAGTAGAGCGGCACGACGTTCGTGTGCTGCAACCGACCGAGCCGCTGCGGCTCGATCGAAGCGTCAGCGGTCACCTTGAGCACCACGCGGCGGTCGCCAAAACGCGGCTGCCGCGCGACGTACACGCGGCTGAACGCCCCGGCCCCGAGCACACGCTCGAGCGGCATGCCGTCGAACTTGTCGCCGACGCGGGGGTACGCCGGCGCCGGCGCGCCGTCTTCACGCCCCGCGCTCGGCCAGACGCTCGGCGGGAGGCCGTAGCGCTCGAGGTACTCGTCGCGGCTGGGGCGCTCCCCCGCCTCGCGTCGCAGGCGCCACTCCTCGAAGGCCACGAGCGCCAGGAGCTCGGGCCTGGCGAACAGCTCAGGCAGCGACGCGCGGTAGTCGTCGATCGTACGCCCCTCGCCGCGGGCGCGAGCGATCTCCAGATCGATCCTCACGAGCTCGCACGCGACCGCGGCCCGGCGGTCCGGGGAGCCTTCCGGGAGCACATCGACCACGCCGAGCGCTTCGCCGTCGAACCGACGACGCTCGAACGACTCGACGAGCGACTCGAAGTCGTCGATCGGGGCGGCGGTGGCGAGTTGGTCAGTCATCGATCTGGCGACGGAGCGACTCGCGGAGCGTTTGCAGCACCCGCTCGACGGTCCGTTTGGTCCGTCCGCAGCGGGCGGCGATCTCCGCGACTTCGTAGCCCTCCACTCGGAGCTCGAGGATGTGTTGGTGGCCCGCGTCGAGGGACTGCGCGAACTCGTCGATCGTCATCTTCAGGACTCGGAGCGACGCTTCGTCGTCGGCCGCGACCACTTCCGCCGCTTCGCCCCCGCTCGAGGCGCCGACGGCCCGCTTTTGGGCCCGGTGCCGGGAAGCTAGGCCACGGACTTTGTTCAGCGTAACCACGAGTAGCAACCCCCAAAGCTCGTCCCCCTCCGGAACGTCGTAAGCCCCCCCTGCCACGCGGCGGAAGAACGTCCGAAATACCGATTGGACGACGTCGTCGGCGTCGAACCGAACCTTCAAGTCGGCGCCCGTCTTCTTCTCGGCGAGGGCCGTCAGCCGGTCCGCGTAGCGCAAATAAAGCGCCGTGGCGGCGTCCTGGTCGCCCCGGCGGAAACGACGCATCAGCGAGGAATCGGATGCTGGCACTGAGTCTCACACGCGGTGCTGCGCCGGTCCCACGGATAGGAGGGGATCGCCTCGTGGGCGTCCGCCAGGCGTTCGCGAAAAAACGCCTGCCGACTCTGGGCACTTTAGTCTAGTCCGGATCGATCGACCGGCCACGGTGCGATCTTCGGACGCCCCCCGTGGCGTTGTTATGCCGCAAGGCGAGGCGATTGGTCCGCGAGCCGGACGCGTTTGGGCGTCGCCTGACCTGCATCCAGCAGCGACCTTCCGGGCGAGCCGGTCCTTGAAACGCGGTCGGCTGCGGCGCTAGCAGTCTGTTGAATAACGCCGTCGTGGCGTTTTTCAACCTCGCCAAGCTCACTGCCGAGCCGCTCGCGGCTCGCGAAACCGCGGCGAAAGCGCCACGGTTTCGACGTCCCCTCCCTGCGACGACGCAGCCTGTCGAAAAATCAACAGGCTACTAGGCGATCGGGTCAGCTGCGGAGCTACTTTTCGCGGCGACTTAGCCGCCGGAAGCCGACCATCGAACCGAACGTCGCGGCGACAGCGACGGCGTGGGGCTCGGGGACCGACTGGCTGACGCCGACCCCCGTGCCGTAGGCCGCGGACCACACGTCGTAGTCGGCTGCGGTGACGGCGAAGTCGCCGTTGCCGTCGGCCGCGAGGCCCAGGCCGACTTGGCCGAGGTTGTCGCGCCACACCGTGTAGTCGGCGGCATCGACTTGGCCGTCGCGGTTGTAGTCCCCGGGGATCACCAGTGACTTGATCGCGTAAACCACGCCCGTGTTGGCGGCCGTGCTCGACAGGCCGCCGCTGGGGCTCAGGTCCGAAAGGTACAGCGTGTCGCGCGTCGAATGAAACCCGTCGAGGTGCCCGACTCCCGCCTCGGCGTTCGACACGGCGTGGAAGTACGACGCGTTCTCGACGTCAACGAACACCAGCGGGTTCTCTTCGTTCGCGATGCCCCCCAAGGAGAACTTGCCGTGCATCCCCGCGAACAACCCCCCCGCGAACGGCTCGGGGAACAGGGGCGGCGCGAACGCGATCTCGTTCACCCCTTCGGCCTCGAATCCGTTGGGTGAGGGGAGGGGTTGGATGTTCACCAGCGGCGCGATCCCTCCCGAGCCGACCTGCGCGCCGGTTCGGTACTGCTGGTACGTGCCGGGAAAACCGTAGTTCTCGGGGGCGCCACCAAGGCTCGCGGCCGGCAAGACGTTGATCTCGTCGGGGCTCGTTGGTTCGTTCGGATCTACCAGGCCGTCGATCCCGTTGTCGCCGATGTAGAGGTCGCCGCTCACCGGGTGGAATGCCAGCCCGGTGGCGTTGCGCAGCCCGGTCGCGACGACCGTGTGATTACGCGCCGTGACGCTCCCCCCCGAATCGACGAGCTCGACGCGATGCACCGCGTCCCCCGCGAGCGTCGCCGTGAGGCCCAGCGTTCCACCCAGGCCCACGGTGCGTGTCGTCACACCGATATTCGTGTCGGAGCCGAGCTGGAAGTACAGCTCGTAGACCCCCGCCTCGGCGGGCTTCTCGCGCAGGGCAAGCGACGAGTGCGGGTGGAGCCAGCCCCCCCCACCGGGGTAGGTCAGGTTGAGTCGACCGACGAGCGACATCGGCGACGACGGCGTGGCGCCGAGTCGGTAGACCGCGATCGGTACGTCGGTTCCCTGCCCCGTGACGGCGACGAGGTTGCCCGCCCGGTCGAGGCTCGACAGGCGACCCCCGGGGACGTTCGAGACGAGCGTCTCGCGCGACTCGCTCACGCCGTCGCCGTCGGCGTCCACGAGCCGCACGATCGAGCCGCTTGTCGATCCGAAGAACGACCCCGTGCCGTTGCTCACGGCGACCAGCACCGAGCCGTCGTCGAGCGCCGACATGCCGACCGGGAAGTGGAGCCCCGTGGCGAACGTGGTGACGCGCACCGAGGCCGGGTCGAGCCCCGGGCCGTTGAACGCGAAGGGCTGCGCGAGCAGTCGCGAGGCGATCGCCAAGCCGAGGGCCGCGCCGCAGAACGCGTGCGCAGGAATCCGTGAGACGCTCATCGTGGCTCCTTCAAAGAGGTCCCCCTGTGCGGGGAAGTCGCCTACCGACCCTCCCCGCCCGCACTCGTCGAGCACCGAGTCGCCCTCTACTGTACACCGCGCTCCTAGCAGCCTGTTGATTTTTCGACAGGCTGCGTAGTCGCAGGGAGGCGACGTCGAAACCGTGGCGCTTTCGCCGCGGTTTCGCGAGCCGCGAGCGGCTCGGCCGCAAGCTTGGCGACGTTGAAAAACGCCACGACGGCGTTTTTCAACAGGCTGCTAGTCGATGCGATCGATCGCACGGAGCGCGTGCACAACGGCGCCGACGGCTGCGGCGTCGATCGCGCGGTGCTCGTCGGCCGCGAACGGGCGCCGGTCGCGGAAGTCGAGGGCCCCCGTCGCGCCACCGGAGACGATCCGAGACGGGCCGATGTGGACTTCCGAACACCCCGTCAGCTCAACCAGCCCGAGGACGTTCTCGGCGCGGACCCCTCCCCCGACCGTTACCGTGAGCGTCCCCCGCGTCGCTTCGATCATCCGGCGCAGGGTTTCCGCCCCTTCGAGCGCCGTCGCGCGACCGCCACTTGTCAACACACGGGTTACGCCGCAGTCGGCGAGCAGCCGTGCGCTCTGGACCGGGTCGGGGGTCGCGTCGATCGCGCGGTGGAACACCGTCGGGGCCCCTTCGGCCCGGGCGACGACGCGTCGAACCGCTTCGAGGTCGATCTGGCCGTCGTCCTTCAGCGCGCCGAACACGACCGCAGCCGCGCCGGCAGCTAGCGCGCGGCTGACGTCGGCAAGCATCACGCGGAGCTCGCCGGCCGTGCAGCGGAACCCGCCGGAGCGCGGCCTGACCATCGCGGCGACGGGGACCCCCACCGACGCGACGACCTCTCGGAGCAGCCCCTCGGAAGGGGTCAACCCGCCGAGCTCGATCGCCGCGCAGAGCTCCAGCCGATCGGCCCCCGCCGCAACGGCGTCGAGCGCGTCGTCGAGCGACTCGACACAGACCTCGAGCAGGGGCGATCGGCGCGTGTGGTCGGACTGGTCCAGCGGCAACTCTCCTTGGGAAACGTCGCCGGGCTCGCACGCTCACCCTATCCAACGAGAAAGCTCGCGCCGAACGAAGTCGGCGCGAGCTTCCCACCCCGCTTCGCCGTGGTCTCCTCCCCGGGACCACGGCACTCTCCCCAAGATCACAACTCGGCGCTGTGCCGAGCGAATGCTACGCCCGACGGCGCGGGCAGGCCGCGAGGCCGAGCAACAGGATCAAACCGGTCGCCGGCTCGGGGACCGCCGACGGGGCGCCGGCGAACGTCAGCGTGCCGTGCGGCCACGGGGCGAACGAGTTGTTGTCGTGCCAGTTCCAGATCGGCAGGAAGTTGTTGGCGCTGTCGCGGCTGATCTGCGACATGTTGAAGCCCCAGACGTCGCCGGCCTGCACACCGCTGGTGGCGTTGAGGCCGGTCGGGATCATCGCCCCCGGTCCGCGGCCGTAGCCGCTGGCCCACAGGTCGTAGTCGGCCTGATCGACGACTCCGTTGAGGTTGCCGTCGGCGGCGAGGTTCGCCATCGACCCGAGGTTGTCACGCCACACGGTGTAGTCGGCCGCGTTCTGCGAGCCGTCGCCGTTGTAGTCGGCGTTCACCGGGGGGGCGGCGATCATCGCGTCGGCGTCGAGGTCGGCGAACGGGATCCGCAGCTCCATCGTGCCGCCGGCCGGGTTGGTGTTCACCTGGGCGACGACAATCCCGTCGAGGGCGTCGCCGAGAACTTGTGATCCACCTTGGTTCCAGTTCGCTTGGTCACCGAACGGGGTGTTGACGTGCCCCTCGGTGAAGAAGCCGACCCCCTGGCGATCGGCGTCCGTGGAAACGTAGTTCCCCAGGTACTGGTTGATAGCGATCTGGTAGCCGTCGGCTATGCCGCCGTTCGAGGAGTTACCCGGCAAGACCGGCAGCCCGTCGCTGCCGACGTTCAGGTCGCCGTCCTTGTTGGGGTCGATGTAGATGTTGAGGTTCTCTTCGCCGAACGAGATCGATGGGTTGCCTCCAAAGCTATCGAGCCAGCCGAAGTTGTAGTCGGTCTGGTAGAGGATGTAGAGCGCCGAGGAATCGTAGAGGACCCGGAAGCGGTTGTTGTCCTGATCGACGTCGGTGAACGGCTGACGCAGCTCGCGCCAGTCGCCGGCCGCCGCCGAGGCGGCGTCCCACTCGCCGGGGCTGGCGACCCCGTCGAGCGTGATCGCCGCCGTCCGCTGGTTGACGGTGTAGTTTCGGATCGTCTGCGCGAAGGTCGATGTGGCGACCCCGGCAGCGATCAATAGTCCGAGCGAAACACGAAGAAAAGCCATCAGTTGATCTCCAAGTGCCGTCATGGTTGCGGGGAACAAGGCAAACGAGTCGTTGACGGAGCGAAGGCACCGGCTCCGTAGCGCTTAAAAATCGGAGGTGTAGGTCTCGCCGTCCTCGCGGTTCGCCATCAGGTTTAGCACTTCCACACTGATGTCGTAGGAAGCGAACTGGACGGAACCGTCGGCGAAGGCAAGGAACGACCCACTCGTGTGCGCCGAGCCGGCGGTCCTGTACGCCATCCCAAACCCGGCTACCTCGACCGCCGCAGATGCGTCGGAATGCAACCCGCATGTGGCGAGCCTCAGTGTGTCGTAGTCCCAGCCGTCCGACCAGCCGGAGTCGTCGTCGGTATCGGTTCCCCCGATAGCGCGTGAAGTCGGGACACGTTTCTCACAGAGGAACGCGGTGTTGCTACTTCCGTCACTGATCTTCGCGTGCGTGATTTTGCCCGGCAGAATCAAGTCTTTAGTCTTTGGGCTTGCTGATTGCCCTGTGCCATCGTGAACGTAGTAACTACTGCGGACGATGACTCCCGGGTTGGGGAATGCCCACTGGAGCCGGGTTGGTAAGTCGCGTGGGGGGACAGATGTCCCCGGGCCAAGGTGGCCCGCGATTTGCCCGCCCCAGAACAAGTACTCTGAGCACATCGTCGTGGCGCTACCGAGCGGGTCACGCATCGCGTCCTCGAACTGCTGCACCGTGTTGATCCGAGCGAAGCGCATCACACCGAGTGGCTCACCAATGGACGAGCGGCCCGGCGCGGCGGTCAGCGCCGCGTAGTCCATCAGCCATCGGCCGGCGAGACCGCCCGACGCAACCTGCGTCGGCCCGCGCCGTGAAGGGCAGAAGTACATACTGACGGGCGAGCGAGCGAGCTGCTCCTCCTTTGTGATGTTGTGAACCGCCCCCTCTTCGAGGTACGGCAATAACTGGAACGCCCAACTTAGCCCTTGCTTTGGTGCGCTGAACGGCTTGCCGTTGGCGGAGTAATCCTCGATTGCAGGCCACGGGTCGATCCCGCCGGTCGGGAAGATCTTCACCGAATCGACGTGGTTTTGTGTCGCCAGGCACATCTGCCTCATCTGGTTCATGCACTGCACGCGGCGCGCAGCCTCGCGGGCCGATTGCACCGCGGGGAGCAGCAGCGCGACGAGGATCCCGATGATCGCGATCACGACCAGCAGTTCCACAAGGGTGAATGCCGAGCGCTTTCGTCGACGTCCGTCTTCCATGGCGACGCAGTTCACGGGGGGAGCTCCTGTTGAGATACGGCGCGCGACCGGACAAACGCCGCGACCCGATTGCGGGGACGCGACGAACGCACGCAAGAAAAACACGTCGAGCCCGGACTGGCCGGCTATCGACACGCACGCAGGGGCGACCCGCCGTCACTGCGCAAAGAACGAACGCTCACCAAGGTCGAGTGGACTTCACCGCCACCTGCCGCCGTACCGAACCAGCCGCCGCAGCGCATCAATTTGCAGTGCATCGATTTAGAGAAGAGAGCCGGGAACAAACCCAGACAAGCCGGAACTTACCGAAGCCACCGATTTTGTCAACTGTTTTTCTCATTACTTTGAGCCACGCGGCGTAGCTCGCGGAACGCCGAAGCGCAACCCTGGGCTTGAACGCGGCGCCTCGAGCTGTTGGCTGCTACGTGCGTAGCGCGAAAACAACGTGGTAACGTGCCCGCGCGGTGATCTCGACGTCGCGCCACAGCTCGGGGTCCAGGTTCTCCGCGTACCACCCGGGCGCCTTGGTGACGACCAGCAGTCGCCCCTCTTCACGCAGGCTACGGGCCGCTGCACAGACCATCCGGGCCGCGATCTGGTGGTCGGCGTAGTACGGGGGGTTGGTGACGGCCAGGTCGAAGGTCCGCGGGGTGGGGTAGTCCCCGGATGCGTTGAGCAGCGCCTCGATGTTCGTCAGCCCGTTTAGGGAGGCGCCGCGCGTCGTGCACTCGACCGCGCGGGTGTCGCTATCGACTGCGAGGACCAACGCGTCGGTTTTCCGAGCCGCGAGCGCGATTGCCACGGTCCCCGCGCCGCAACCGATGTCGACGACGCGGTCGCCGGCCGCGACTCGAGCCGCCTCCATCAGCCGCCGGGCGCCGGGGTCCACGTGGCGGTGCGAGAAGACGCCGGGGCGGGTGACCGCACGCAGCAGCCGACCTTCGTCACGGAATGCGACGTCGCACGAGAAGTCACGCCGCTTCCGCATGGGCCTCGTCTTGGTCGCCGCGTAGACGACCGCGTCGTCGAAGCGGTGCAGGCGAACCCCCTCGCACAGGGCGTCCATCTGCTGCCGCAGCCAGGCGTCGCGCGGGTTGTCCGTCGCGGCGACGAGCACCCCCCCCAGTTCGAGGCGATGGAGCGACTCCTGGAGCGTCTCGCGGGTGAGCTCGGCGTCGCCCCGCATCGAGGTCGGTACGACCGCCAGGTCGAACGGCCCCTCGGGGGGATCGGCGGAGCAGACGACCGTCAGGTTGGTGGGCGTCGCCGCCGCGAGGGGGATCGCGGCCCGGAAACTGTCGCGGAGCCAGCTCACAACGGTCGCCGCGGGGCGCTCGGCCGCCAAGTCGGCGAGCGAGTCGGGCCGCCCGAGCGGGACCCCCAGCACCCGGTCGCCACGGATCGAGCGCGCTACCTCGAGCACACGGGCTTCGGCGGGACGGGGCGAACGGGGGGGAGGGGCAGCCACGCCCGCAGGATAGCCGCCGGGTGACGCGCATTCGAGCACGCCGCGGGGCCTACTCGCGGAGCGCCTGCCCGAGGGCCGCCGCCACGGGTACGAAGACGATCACCGGCAGCCACGCGGCGAGGGAGGGCTTCAACCAACCGGTGGCGCCGAGGGCTTGCCCGCCGAGGGTCACGACGAAGAACCCGGTCACGATGACGACGCTCAGCCCCAGCGCAAGCAGCGGGCTCCGCGCGCCGCGCGACACCACCAGAGGGAGGCCGAGCATCAGCAGCGTCAGGTCGAGCACCGGCTGAACCATCCGCGAGTGGATCGCGACCCGCACGTCGGGTCCGAGGTCGGTGCTGGGGCTCGCGAGCTCGCGGACGAGCTCCTGGGTCGAAGCCAGGTCGCGCCACTGCGTCCCCGAGGCGAGCAGCTCGAACGACACGCCGCTGGCGACGAACACCTGGCCCGGCTCGAGCCACGCGGCATCGCGCCGCGTGACAGCCACCGGCTGGCCGCTGGCGAGCCGCAGCATCTCGCGCTCGTCGATCCCCTCGGGCTGCGTGACGCCGTAGAGCAAGTAGCCGGCCGGGCGGTCCCCCTCGGGGGCGAGGTAGCGGGCGCCTTGGCCGATGATGCTCTTGCCCCACAGCCTCGCGAATGCGGGGGGGAGGCCGAACGCCGGGCGGACGATCGTCCGCGTCTTGATCATCGCCGACGCGCCCCCGAGGCTAACGTCGCTGACGTTGTCGAACCGCAGCGGGAACTCGACGCCGTGCTCGGCCCGCAGGTCCTTCGAGTCGAGCGACAGCTCGTGCCGCATGCCGGGGAGGACCGTCTCGCGGAGCACCGCCGCCCCCGCCGCAACGGCCAGCGACGCGATCAGCACCGGCCGCAGCACGCGTAGCCGCGGCAAGCCGGCGGCCATCAGGGCGGTCATCTCGTTGTGACGCTGGGCCCAGGTAACCGTGAACATCGCGGCGATCATCGCCAGCACGCCACTGGTGCGGTTGAAGAACGTGATCGACTGCAGGGCGTAGTAGCGGCCGGCCTCAGCGAGGGCGTCCTGCACGGGGCGTCCGTCGCCGACGAAGTCGTCGAGCTTGCTGAACGCGTCGATGACCGTGTAGAGGCCGGCGAGGCTCACGAAGCAGATCAGGAAGACCTGCACGTACTGCCACAGCAGGTAGCGGTCGATGATCCGCACGGTGAAGGCCGGGGGGAGAGCGGGGCGCGTTAGTCGATGGCGGGGCGAGTGTGGCGCCATGCCTGCCGGTGGGTCAACGCGGATCCGCGTCGCGCGGCGCCAGCATCGGCGTGCGCGGCGGACTACACTCGGCGGTGTGCTAGCAGACGACCTCACCGGCGACTCACCCCGCGTGCTCCGCGCCGCCCGGCGGTGGGGGGGTGCGTTACTCGACGTCGCCTTCCCCGCGGCCTGCGTGGCGTGCGGCGCGGCGACGGCGGAGCGACCCGAAGCGGAACGGGACTTCTGCGAGGTCTGCGCCGCGGCGATCGCCCCCCCCGCGGGGACCGTCGCGTGCCTGCGCTGCGCGACGCCGCGCGCGGATCGCGCCGTAATTGCGCCCGCGACCGACTGCCCAGCCTGCCGCGGCGAGAAGTGGGCGTTCGACGCCACCGTGGCGCTCGGCCCCTACGAGGGGCTGCTCCGGAGGCTGGTGCTCGACGCGAAGCGCCCGGGACGTGACCGGCTGGCGGGGGCCCTCGGCCGGCGGCTCGCGGTGCGTGTCGCGACGCGGGGGCTTGAAGGCCCAACGGTGATCGTCCCCACGCCGTCGCACTGGTGGCGGCGCTTCGTCCGCGGCGCGAACAGCCCCGACGCGATCGCCGCGGGGCTCGCCAGCGACCTGCGGGCGCCGCTGCGAAACGCCCTGCGCCGGACACGCTACACGGCGAAGCAGGCCGACATGGCGCCCAGCCGGCGCCGAACGAACGTCCGTGGCTGCTTTGCGTCGCGGGGCAGCGGGGTCGCTGGTCACACGGTGCTGCTCGTCGACGACGTGCTGACGACCGGCGCCACGCTGAACGCGGCGGCCCGCGCGCTTCGTTCCGGGGGCGCCAGCCGAGTCGTCGCCGTGGTCGTCGCCCGGCGCGTCGGGGGGTGATGCGTCGGGGTCGGACGCGGGGGGCGGGGCTCGGCGCTTGTCCCCGGGGCGGCGATCCAAAGAATGGTGCTAACCGTTGGCGGTCCCCGGCATCGAGTTCCCCATTGATGAAGCGATACGAAGCACCGCTGCGACTCGGCACCCGCGCCAGCCCCCTTGCGCGATGGCAGGCGGATTGGGTTGCCGCCGCGCTGCGTGCGGAGGGTCAGGCGGTCGAGACCGTCGAGGTGAAGACGCAGGGGGACGTGCAGCAGGTCGGGCCGATCGCGGCGATCGGCGCCCAGGGGGTCTTCACCAAGGAGCTGCAGCGGCGCCTGCTCGACGGCGACATCGACCTCGCCGTCCACAGCCTAAAGGACCTCCCGACCGCCGCCGTTCCGGGCCTGGTCCTCGCGGCGACGCCGCCGCGGGCCGCGCTCGGCGACGCCCTCGTGTCGCGCGTCGCGGACTCGCTCGACGCGCTCCCCCACGGGGCGCGGGTCGGCACCGGGAGCAGCCGCCGCCGAGCGCAGCTACTGAATAGGCGCCCCGACCTAATGGTTGGCGACCTACGCGGCAACGTTGACACGCGTCTGCGGAAGCTCGACGACGGGGAGCACGACGCGATCCTGCTGGCGCAAGCCGGCCTGGTGCGGCTCGGACTCGCCGATCGCATCACCCAGGCGATCCCCCCCGACGTGCTGCTCCCCGCCCCGGGGCAGGGGGCGCTGGGGATCGAGTGCCGCGTCGCGGACGCACGCACGGTCGCCGCGCTGTTCGCGCTCGATGACTCCCCGACGCGGGCCGCGGTGACGGCCGAGCGGGCGGCGCTGGCGCGACTCGAAGGGGGTTGCCTCGCGTCGCTCGGCGCTTGGGGCCGGATCGAGGGAGGGGAGCTGCGGCTGTCGGTGTGCGTGCTCAGTGAGGAGGGGGATCGCCGGCTCGACGCGGAGCTCGCCGTCCGTTTCACACAGGGCTTCACCGACGGCGCGGCGCTCGGAGTTCGCGTGGCCGACGAGCTTCGCGCCCGCGGAGCGGTGGAGCTGCTCCGGCCGCGATCCTGACACGCGGTCAGCGCAACGTGCCGACGATCAGCCGCGTGGGGACCCCCGGCGCCGCGTCCCAGTTTCGGCTGTCGTGCGACACCGCTTGGTTGTCGCCGACGACGAACCACTCGTCGGGCCCGAGTCGCCACCCCAACGGCGCGACGGGCGGGGCGACGTACGCGAATTCGCACGCGACACGGCGCCCATCGACCACGAGGCCCCCTTCTGCGAACGAGATGCTCTCACCGGGCAGGCCGACAACACGCTTCACCAGCAGCACGCGGGCATCGACCGGCGATCGCAGCACGACAACGTCCCACCGCCGCGGCCTATCCGCGGGACGAACGCTGACGCGCTGCCCCGACGTCAGAGAGGGCGCCATCGAGTCCCCGATCACAAGGACCGGCCGCATCAACCCGAGCGAGACGAAGCACTCGACGGCGACGACGGCGACGACCGCCAGCACGATCGCGCGGAGGGCGCCAGCGAGCGTAGCGCGTCGCCGAGTCATCGGCCTTGGTCGTTCACGACGGGTTGCGGTCGTTGAAACCGCGCGGGTGGGCGGAGTGCCACTTCCACGCCGTGGCGATCGTGTCGTCGATGCTCGTGAACCGAGCGCGCCAGCCGAGCAGGCGCTCGACGCCCGACGGGTCGGCCACCAGTTGCGGCGGGTCCCCTTCGCGGCGCGGCCCCTCGACCGTCTTGATCGGCGTGCCGACGACGCGCTCGGCGGCGGCGACCACCGCGCGGACACTTACGCCGACGCCCGTCCCGAGGTTGCAGCGGATCGAGACCCCGGGGCCGTCCTTCGGGGGGTCGAGCTTCTCGATCGCCGCGACGTGCGCGTCCCCTAGGTCGTCGACGTGGATGTAGTCCCGGACGCACGACCCGTCAGGCGTGGGGTAGTCGGTCCCCAGAACCGCGATGTGGTCGCGCTGCCCGAGCGCCACTTGCAGCACCAGCGGGATCAGGTGCGTTTCGGGGGTGTGGTCCTCGCCGATCGTGCCGTCCTCGGCTGCGCCGGCCGCGTTGAAGTACCGCAGCGCCGCGTACGACAGCCCGTAGGCGTGGCGGTAGTCCTCCATCGCGCGCTCGATGACCAGCTTCGTGAACCCGTAGGGGTTGATCGGCGCCTGCGGGTGGTCCTCGGGGATCGGGACGCGCTCCGGCACGCCGTAGGTCGCGCAGGTGCTCGAGAAGACGAGCCGCTTCACCCCGGCGCCGCGCATCGCGTCGAGCAGAGACAGCGTGCCGACGACGTTGTTCTGGTAGTACTTCGCCGGATCGGTAACCGACTCGTTCACGAAGGCGTACGCCGCGAAGTGCATCACGGAGTCGATCCGGTGCTCCCGCAGCAGCCGCTCGACCAGCGGCCGATCGCCGATCTCGCCGACGGTGAGCGATCGCTCATCGACGGCCGCGCGGTGGCCGTAGACGAGGTTGTCGAGCACGCGCACCACGTGACCCGCCGCCAGTAGCCGACGGACCGCGTGCGAGCCGACGTAGCCGGCGCCGCCGGTAACCAAGATGTTCATCGCCCCTCGTCTCGTGTGCCGTAGCCGGTACTCGCCGCGCGACGGTCGACGCGGCGTCGGAGTTTAGCACACGGGGGTCGAGGTGGGGACGCGATGGCGTCACGCCTCGTGCGTGAAGCCGCGTCTTCCTAGAAGTCGGCGAACGGGTCGTCTTCGGCCGCCGGGGCGTCGGACGGCGCTTCCTCGCCCCCCTTATCGTCGTCACCGGCATCGTCCCCTTCGGCCGCGAACGGGTCGTCTTCGGCGGCCGGAGCGGGCGGCTCGTCCGCCGCGGGCGCCTCGGCTGTGTCGGCGGCGGGCGCCGCGAAGGGGTCCCCCTCGAACGCGTCCGGCGATTCTTCCGCCTCCGTTTCCGCGGCGGCCTCGGCGCCGTCTTCGGGCGTCTCGTCGGGCTCAGCGGTCTTCACTTCCGCGGAGTGCCGGTACGGCTTGTCGGCGGCGAGCTCGTGGAAGCACTGCAAGAGGCCCGCGTCGGAAAGGAAGTACAGGCGGTCCGTCTCGTGGTTCGCGACGGGGGTCAGGTGATCGGCCGACGGCCAGCGCGCCACCGGCGCGCCGCTGGCGGCGTCGATCACGGAGAGCTCGCCCGAGGGGCCGACGGCGTAGACGCGCTCAGCAGAAGCGGCAACGAACTCGTCGACGCCGGGGACGGCCCACAGCTCCTCGCCAGTCGCGGCGTCGAAGGCGTGCAGCGTCGGTTCCTCGGAGCCGACGTACACGCGTCCGGCGACGGCCACCGCGGGGAAGTTGATCGACGACCCGACAGAGGCCCGCCAGGCCATTGCCCCTCGCTCGGCGTCGAGGGCGTAGACGACCCCCTCGTTCGAGGGGATGAACAGGCGCGTCTTCTGCGAGACGGGGGGTGCATTCGGGGCGGGTGTGGCGTCGGCCGGGGCCTCGGGGGGCATCTTGAGCCAAGCGGCGGGGCCGAGCAGCCGGCCAGCGCCGTCGAACTTGTACGCTGCGCCCGAGGCGTCGGCGTGGGCCGCGAACAGCGTCCCGCGGTCGGTCGTCCAGACGACCCGATTGCCCGCGATCGCCGGCGTGTCGAACAGCCGGCCGCTGGAGGCGTAGCTCCAGTCGATGCGCGACTCGCCGATGGGGAAGCCTTCGACGCGGCCGCTCACGAGCGGGACGAACACCAGCTTGTCCGCCACCGCCGGGGCGCCACCGACGGCGCCGGGCAAGCGGTGCGTGGCGAGCTGTTTGCCGCTCTTCGTGTCGAGCAGGTAGAGCGTTAGCCCGTTAGCGATCGCGACGTGATCGCCGTGGACGTCGGGGCCAAACGTCGAGAGCCCGGGCTTGCCGAGGCGCGCCGACCAGCGGAGGACGCCGGTCTCGGCGTCGAATGACTGCAGCACTGCGGCGCTCGTCAGCGTGTACAGCGCGCCCCCATCGAGTTTGGCGCCAACGATCTCGCTCTGCGAAGGATCGACCGATGCCTGAGCGAACCAAGCACGCGCCAGCCCGGCGCGCTCGGCCTCGGCCTTCGAGACCAGCTTGGCGCGCGCTGGCGCCACGAGCGCCGATAGGGCTGCGCAGCCGACCACGAGGCGACTAACTGAAAGCAGGGGCGACCGAACACACATTGGAAGCTCGCGCAAGAGAAACTAGCGCCGTCTTGGCGGACGACGCAGTGCAGGCAAGGGGGGGAGTGTGGGCGTGGGGCGTGGGCCCATTTCCGCTACCGCCATCGTAGTCGGGTCGGGTCGGCCCTGCACGCAACGAGAGCGGTCGCCGCGCAACGCCGCGGTTCGCGGCCGTTCTAGCCGCTAGACCCCTCCCGACCGGACTCTTAAACTCTGCGTCGGGCGCGTGGCGCCTCGGGGAGGTCGTGCCGGCGGCGCCCCGGGGGGATCGCGACCCCCGTTCGACCTGTTCGGCCCCGGATCCGTATGTCCTCGCCCCGGCACGAAGACGCTCCCCGCTCGGGGGAGGGGGCCCCGGCGTCGGGGGCTTGGCGGGTAGCGTTGGGCTACCTGAACTTCTCGTCGGGCGCCGCGGACAGCGCGTTCCTGAAGGCCCTCGACGCGCTCTTCGAGCTCGTCGCCGTGGAGGCGCCGGACCAGACGCCCGGGAGGCGCCCGATAGTCGATCGGCTCCTCGAGCGGCTCGGGGAGGAGCTATCGCTGCTGGAACGGCAGGGAGGGGCGTTCGCCGACGCCACGCAGGCCCGGGGTGTGCTGCGCCTCGCGGTCGAGTTCCGCACGTCGTACGGCGATTTCCACCGCGACCTCGTGTGGGGGCTCGACGAAGACGCCTTGTGGCGGCCGCTCTTTCTGGGGCGGAGTTTCGAGGCGATCCTCTCGCAGGGTCCGCCGTGGGACCGGCCCGGCCTGGTCGAGGCGGCCCGCGACCGCTTCGACGACTACCTCGGCTACCGCCCGATCGCGGTCCTCGAAACCAACCAGAAGCTCGAGCCCTACCGGCACGAGTGGCTCCGCCCGATCCCGCTGTACGTCGAGTCGGCGGGGGTCGCGTCGGGGCCGTACCGCGAGCTGGTCGGGCTCGCGCTCGAGACGCTCCACGCGTGCGACCCCGACCTCCTGCGCGCCGCGTGGTTTGACCCGACGCTGGTGGAAGAGCTCGCCGTCGATCCGCGGGCCTACGACTTCGACCACCCGGTACACAAGCGGCCGAATCACCACTTCGGGCAGTGGGACCCCAATCGGATCGACGCCAGCGGCAACTTCCGCCGCTTCGTTCTGCAACCGATCGTCCTCGAAGCGCTGCTCGCCCGCGTCGATGACGAGTCGAGCGCCCGCAGCGACGGCAGCTTCACCCGCGACGAGCTGCTTCGCGAAGCGGCGGCGGTGCTCGCGGGGACGATCCTGATGTCGTCGGGGGTCAGCGGGTCGGGCCCCACGGCCCACTCGGGGGAGGAGACGCTCGCGACGCTGCTGCCGCAGATCGCCGCCTACCGCGACCGGTTCTACGAGCAGCTCCTCGAGCGCTGGCAGGGCCCTCACGCCGATCGGCTCCGCGCCGAGGCGCAGCGCCTCCGTCAGCCGCTGGCCGGCGCACGGCAGCACCTCAACCAAGAGATCGCCCGCCGCCGCGCGCGGCAGTTGCAACAGGTCCACCTGGCGCGGGTCTACGCGCGGATGGGCTACGCTGACGCGGCGCTCGAAGAGGCGCGGGCCGTGCGCGTCGCGTCGGCGCGGATCCTTTGCGAGCTGTATTGCCAACTGACGGCGGGGCACCAGGCGCTCGACACGCGCGGCCTCGCCGCGGTCGCGCAGGCCCTCCCCGAGACGCTCGCCCTCGTGAAGCGCGGAATCGCCTGCGGGGCGCTCGTCGATCCGTGGAACGTGATCGGCTTCGGCGGCAACTTCAGCCTCTTCCCGGCCGTCGAGAACACGGTCCACGACTACCGCGTCGATGACCTCGTGCAGCTCGTCGAGCAAGTGCTCGGCCTAGCGTCGCGGGCGTGGACCGAGGCGGCGGCGATCGACGACGCCGAGCGCGAGAAGGTCTTCTCGGGCTTCCTCGAAGAGACGGCCCACTGGTGGGACCAGTTCGCGACGCCAATGGTAAGCGGCGTCCGCCGGCTGTACGGCAAGGAGGTCGAGGTCTCGACCAACCTCGTCGCCGGCGCTCTGAACGCCTGGTACAAGGCGGGGGCCGCGTCGGGGGACGTCGGGTTTTGGGGGATGTTCGTCGATCAGTTCGACGCCCCCAAGGCGTTCCATTTGGTGATCGAGGCGCTGCTCGAGAAAGGGGACCTCGTCGCGTCGATGGCGCTGCTGATGCGGTGGCTCTGCCAGGTCGAGCTCACTCCGCTCGAGGACGGCGACGCGTCGTTCCACCCCCTGGCCGAGCGTTGGCTGCGGCTGGTCGAGGCGCGGCAGCTCGAGACGGGCGAATACCAGTGGCCGCTGGTCGCGAAGTTCTTCGACCACCTCGAAGCCAACGCCGAGGAGCTGTGGAACGCGCCTCGTTTCGAGATCGGCTACGTCCGCGACTTCGACGACCCGCTCGCCGACCTGCTGGGGGATGACCTGTCGGAGGACGACCTGTTCGACGACGAGTTCGACGAGGAGGACGAGGACGACGAACTGCTGTTCGGCGACGAGGAGGACGAAGACGACGAGGAGGACGACGGCCTCGACCTGTTCGGCGCCGCGTACGACGGCGTGACCTTCGAGGACAGCGCCGACGACGGGATGGAGTCGGCGATCTTCGAGCGCCCCCCCGACGGCACGCGCGTTGAACTCGAGGCCGAGGCGCAGCGGCTCGAAGCGCGGATGGCGTTCCTGAAGACGCTCGCCCGGCTCTGGAAGCACGCCGCGATCGCCTGGGGGGTCACCACCGACTCCTCGGCCGACGAGCGCCGGCACGGGCTCGCGGCTTGGCGCCGGGCCGCACACGAACGCCGTCACCAGCTCGGCCAGCTCCTCGACGCGGTCCACAAGCACAAGCTCCCGCAGCCGCGCGGCGACCACGACTCGATGATCGACTACGACCGCCAGCGCGCGCTGAAGGAAGCCGTGGTCGAGGGGACGATCGAGACGTGCGTCGAGATGGCCGACGCCGTGCGACTGCTCCGCGCGGCGGTCGGGGCGATCGCCCTCGACGAGCCCCCCCAACCGGGCGACGCCCCCCGTGACGACGACCCGCTGACCACGGTCGGCGGCGCCACCGGCGTGCTCCGGGCCTTGCTGCGCGGCGACGCGGCGGGGGTCGCCCAGCACTGGGCCTCGCTCACCAAGGCCCTCGTCGCCGAAGAGCTGCTTTACGTCCCCCTCGGCAAGGGAGGCGACCCCAAGAAGATCGTCCGCGCGCGGACGCTGCTGCGGCTGATCTCCGACCTCGTCGGCTGGCTCCCCCGCTTGGGGTGCGTCCGCCAGACGTGCGAGCTGCTCGACGTCGCCCAGCGGATGGAGCACGAGCACCCGGTCGGCCGCGGCGCAGTAACCGAGTACGACCGGCTGTTCGAGGCCGGCTACCAGGCGATCGTACGCTGCCTCGTCGCCTCGGCCGACGAATGGGACCCGAGCGCGTGGCGGCTGCCAGAAGGGGTGATCGCCGACGCCGACTCGGATCTGCACGCGCGCCCCTCCGACGGCCTGCTGGTCGAGGCGCTCCAAGAGCTGACCGAGTCGCAGCTCCAGCGCTGGCTGCACCACAGCCGCACCGTGCGCCTGAGCGTCGTCGAGCGGCTCGCGTCGCCGCACGACTGGGAACACTTCGTCCGCTTCGTGCAGGCCTACGGTGCCGACTTGTTCACGCAGCGGTTCCTGACGCTCAGCAACCTGCGCGCGATCCTGCACCAGCGCGTCGGAGCTTGGCTCGAGACGCTCCGCGAGGAGGACTCGGAAGACGCGCCGCAACTGGTCTCCGAACTCGACGTCTCGATTCCGCTCGACGACGCGGCGCGGCAGCTCGCGATGGCGATCGAGGCGGTGGTCGAGAACTACCGCGAGTACCGCGACTACAACGCGACCACCACGCAGTCAGACCACGGCGAGATGCTGCACGCGCTCGTCGATTTCCTGCGGCTGCGCAACGCCTACGACCGCGTCGCGTGGAACCTGAAGCCCGTTTACCTCGCGCACAAGATCCTCGTGCGCGGCGGCCGACCCGCCGCTGCGGCTTTGTGGCGGAGCGCGGTTGCGGAGCGCACGCTCGAGGCGGCCGACAGCCACCAGGCGGGGCTTGTTGACCTCTGCGAGCGGTACGGGATGCGCCTCCCGACCGTCGCCGAGCGTCTTGCCGAGCGCTTCGTGCGGCCGCTGACAATCGATCGCCTGCGTGCGCTCGTTGGGGCCGCGATGTCCCCCGACGCGAGCGCGGCCCAAGGGGCGTTCCTCGCCATCCGCCAAGAGGTCGAGGACCTCGCCGAGACCCCCTGCGGGGCGGGCCTCGACACGCCCGACTGGATCGTCGCGCTCGAGGAGGAAGTCACCTCCGAGCGGCGCCAGCGGCGCCACCACGGCGGTCACGACAGCTCGCTGTTGCGATTCGACCAGGTGCGTCTGCCGTGGGAGGACGTCCAGCGGCAACTCGCGGCGGATAGGCCCGCGCAGGGCCTGCCGAGCCCCCCCGCGGCTGACGAATGAGGCCGGCGCCGCGCGGCGCCGAGACGCGTCGCAATCGGCCTTGTCGCCGCCGCGCTGATGGGCGAAGGTGCTAACGCCCCCGTCACTCAATCAATCCGCTCCGAGCGCACGCGATGGACCGCAGCCGCCGACCCGCGCGCCTACCGACCGCCCCTGCGCCGTGGGTTGCGGCCGGCTTGTTGTGCGTGGCGATCGGCGACGGCGCCGTCGTCGATGCCGCGCAACCCGTCGTGGCGGCGTCCGCCACGGCGAGCGTCGATCGCGGCGCGCCCCCGGCGCCCGTACGCGTCAAGTTCGCGAAGCGTGCGTCGGCTGTTGGCGACACGATCGAACAGGCGATCGATACGTCGCTCGACGTCAAGCTCCGCGAACGCCGCGGCGCCGAGGTGATCGACGAGCGGGCGACCGCGAGCACGCGGCGCCAACGCCGTCGCGTGACGGCGACCTCGATCGACGCGGGGCGCGTCGTTGCGGCTGAAGTCCGCTTCTTCGAGTCGCACGCCGAGCGCGGAGCGCTTCGCGCCGACGACCCAATCGTTGGCAAGGCGTACCACTGCCGTCGCCAGGGGGAGCGGCTCGTTGTGACGACCGACGAGGGCCAGGTCCCTCCCAAGGACGAGTTCGTAGCCGTCTCGCTCGCAATGGAGTCGCTCGGAAAGCCAAACCCGCTCGCCGACTACCTCGCGGGCCGCGATGTCACCGTCGGCGAGCGGCTCGTGCTCCCCGCCGAGGTGGCCGCCGGCGCTTTAGGGTTCGACGACCGACTCGGGCGCGTCGAGCGGTTCGCGCTCACGCTCGCCGCAATCGACGAGCGGGGGGGACGGCGTCTCGCACGGTTTGACGGCGAGGTCGAGGCGACGGGGGCGGGCTCGTCGCAGATGCGGGTCGTAGTGACCGGCCCGATCGTCGTCGAGGTGGCAACCTGCCGCGTGGCGAGCGCCGAGCTGTCGGGCCCGTTCGCGATGATCGAGTCGCGCGGGAGTCTGGGGAACACGGTGCTGGTCGATAGCACCGGCCGGCTGGGACTGAAGATCGCGGCGGAGCACCGCGACGCGCGGCGCTAGGGGCCGGGCTGCCGCGGCCTATCGCGGAGCGCGACGCGCTCGATGAGCTCGTTCACCTCAGCGACACGATCATCGAGCCGGTAGCGGCCGATCGCCGACTCGTAGCCCGCGAGGGCGAGGCCGTTTGCAAGCTCGCGATCGGCGAGGAGGCGGCCGATCGCCGACGCCAAGGCCGTCGAATCTCCCGGTGGAAACACCAGTCCATTGACCCCGTTAAGTACGATTTCGCGGGCGCCTCCGTCGTCGGAGGCGATGACGGGCCTTTTGGAGAGCATCGCCTCGACGATGACGCGACCGAAGGGCTCGGGCGCTACGGAGCAGTGGACGACGACGTCGCAGAGTT
>JBOFFC010000135.1:0-12804 GCA_051648405.1 Lacipirellulaceae bacterium | reverse complement strand
CGCGTTGAGGACTTTCTCGGGCTGGTCCTTCCCCTTGTGCGGCGGGCGACCTGAGACGATCTCGAACAGGATCGCGCCGAGCAGGTAAACGTCCGTATACTTACCGGGAGCGCAGCGGATCGATTTGGTCTCGTCGTCGTCGAGTGGTTTGCCGAGGTACTTCTCGGCGAAGGGAAGAGCCAGTTCGGGCGCCATGTACGCCGGCGTCCCCCCGGGTTGGATCGTGGCGCCGTCGTCGAGTCGCGCAGCCAAGCCGAAGTCCATCACGAGCACTTCGCCGTAGTCCCCCAGACGGATGTTCCCGGGCTTGAGGTCCATGTGGATCACGTTCCGCGAGTGCGCGAACGCGATCGCCTGCGCGACCTGCAGCAGGGCGGAAAGGTTCTCTTCCTCGGTGAGGGTCGGGAGCTTCTTGTCCCAGTCCTCTCCATCGACGCACTTCATCGTGTAGAACGGAGCACCGTTTGCCGCGACCCCCAAGTCGTGGATCGGGATGATGTTCGGGTGTTCGAGCTGGCCCGTGATCACCGCCTCGCTCACGAACTGGTTGCGGTCCTTCTCGCGTCCCTCCTTGTCCGGTCGGATCCGCTTGATCGCAACTGTACGATTCATCGACGCCTGATGGGCGCGCTCGACGAGCCCCATCCCCCCTTCCCCGAGCTTACTCTTCACCACGTAGTCCAGCGGACCGGAGCCCGCCGCGTCGTTGGGTGGTGTGGTTGTTCCATCACCCAACTGGTAAGACCGCAGGCGAACATCCTCCGGCCCAAGGGAGCGCGACTCGATTGGCTTGAGGGAGCTCGCCCCTCGTCCTTCGCTAAGAGGGGTGTGCGGCACGGTGCGATCGGACGACAGCCCGGGGATGTGCCGCGACGACGGAGTCCGGACGCCGTCGCTCTTTTGGCCGGACCCGATGGCCATGGTCCCCGAGCCGGGGGCGATCGTGGGGGCGTCGCCCTTGGGTCCCGACGAGTCCTCCGGGACGAGCGACGAGTCGTACGGGTCGGAGTCCGCGCGGTTGGATCCCCCCGCGCCGAATTGCATCGTGGCGCCGCCGGCGTGGCCTTGGAGCGGCTTGTTGAAGTCGATTACTTGAGTGGCTTCGGGACGTTGCGGCGGCTCGGGCTCGGGGGGGACCTCCGGCATCGACGAGTCGTCATCGCTCTCGCCGGCGCCGCTGCCCGCCACCAGCGTCGCTTCGGGTCGCGTGCTGGGGCCCGAGCCCGGCACGCCCGCGCTTGGTCCGCCCGAACCCGACTTGATCGTCACGTCCGACGCGTCGCTTGGCATGGCGCCGACCGAGTCCTCCAACGCGATGTCGTCGTAGTCCGACGGGCCTCCCGGAGTGAGCGGGTTCGAAACGTACTCGCCCCCAAACACAAACGTGAAGTCGGGTTCGCCCTGCGGCTCGTCTCGCGAACCGGTCGAAGAAGGGGGCGTCCTCGACGAGTCGCCCGTCGAACCGCCGAGCAATTGCTCCGGCGACGCACCGCTTCCGGAGAGCGCTTCGGAGCCGGCAGAGTACGGTTCAGACGACCCGCGACCCCCGGAGTAGTCGGATGGGTCGTTGAACGCGACGGTCCCCCCGCCCCCGTTGCGCACGTCGCGCGCCTTGGGCTCGTAGGCCTCGCCACAGTTCGGACATGACAACCGCAGCGTGCCGTCCGCAGGCGTCTCGAACTCACAGTGATTGCAGCGTGGCATCGAAGTCCTCCGTCAGGGGTTGGCACTAGCGTAGTCGCGACGGACGCGCGAGTCACCCATCGACGGGCGATTCCAACGGTTTGCTGCGCGATCGGAGGGGCAGCGCCTATCCTTCGATCCCAAACGCTCGGCGGACCTGCCGTTCCACTCGCTCGCCGAGCGACTCGCGGCCGGTGACGATTCGCGCTTGTCCGATCGCCCCCGGCGTGGCGACCGCGGGCTGGGTCGGCAGGTCAACGGCCACTCGGTAGGTCCGCCCCCTCTGGAGGGGGTCGCGGAGCGTCGATTCGAGCGCAGCGGACTCGGTGTTCGCTCGGCGGGCGTCGTTCTCCTCGGTCGCGGCGAGGGCGACTTGGGCGACCGACCCTTGGATCGGGAATCCTGGCGCACGGTCCAGCGCGACGCGCGCGGCCTGTCCCGGGAGTACGCGACCGCTGTCGGTGTGATCGAGGAGCAGGACGGCTCGTTGTCTGGCCGTCGCGACGACGGCAAGCACCTCCCCCGACTCGATCCGGCAGCCTCGGTTCCAGGGCTCAAGCGGTGCGTCGATCCAAGCGCTAAGCTCGGCGTCGTCCTCGGAGCGCCGCTGCGTCGGAGGGAGCAGCACCCCGTCGGTCGGCGAGCGTACGACGCGACGCTCGGCCTCGGCGTCGAGCGCGGCGCTGTTCCGAGCGAGCTCCCTGAGTTTCGCTTCGAGTGGGCCGATCTCGTGGAACAACTGCGGGTCTCTCTGCGAGCGGACCCGCAGCCCTCGTAGGCGGCCGCGGCACGCGGCGATCTCCTCGCGTAGCTCAAGGCGACGAATGTCTTGTGACGGGTCTTCGATCAGGCAAATCGCGTCGCCGCGGCGAACTGCGGCGCCGTAGCGGGTGTTCGGGACTATCACGCCGGCGATTGGCGCGGCAACGAGGGTTGAGACCTCGCCTTCAAGGCGACACGGCGCGAGGAGCGATTGCTCGAAGCGCAGGCTCGCAATCGCGACCAGCGCCGCGACGGACGCAACGGCAACGAGGGTGGCGCGTCGCAGCGCCGCGCCCAGGCGCCACGCCGGCGACCTAGGCAACGCCTTCCCGATCGCGCGGGCCGTTCCAAAGACGACCCCGAGGAGCGTCGCTGTTACGACGGCGTCCCCGAGCGGACGGAGCGACCACTCCGACAGCAATTGGTGCGCCCCAAACAAGATCAGGGCCAGCATGGCGAGCGAGTAGGCGATCGACACGACGGCGTAGGCAGCGAGCGCAGACGACCCGCGCTGGGGGTAGTCACCACGCCGACCCCCTACAATCCATCGGGAAACGGGGCCCCACAGCGCTGAGCGTGACCGCCGATGGAGGTTGGGAACGCCCCACAAGTCGGCGAGCAGGTAGTACCCGTCGTAACGCATCAACGGGTTCAGGTTCACGACCAGCGTCGAGATCGTAGCGACGACCATCACGTTGACGCACGCCGTTCTCGCCGCGCTCGGCTCGAGCAGCATCCAGGCGACCGCGGCGACGGTGGCCAGGATCCCCTCGAAGTACACGCCGGCGAGGGCGACCGCTGCCCGACGCCAGCGATCGGCGATTGTCCACGCGTCGGACGTGTCGCAGTACAGCGTGGGAACGCCCGCCAGCAGCAAGACACCCATCTCGCTGCACTCGGCCCCGAAACGTCGGCATGCTAGGCCGTGGCCTATCTCGTGCCAACCCTTGACGAGCGCCGTGGTCACCAGCGTGAGGATCAAGTACCGCGGACGTGCGAGGTCGATGAGTCGCGGCAGCTCCGCCACGAGCTCGGGCGCCCGTCCGACCAGTTGCACGCCGACGACGCCGGCGAACGCGGCGAACAACGCCGCGCCCCACCGCGAGCAGGCGACTCGACCGAACCACGCGAGCGGCCCCAGCAACCATGACGCGTCGAACGAGAAGAGGCGTAACGACAACGGTTGGAGCAGGCCCCCGACGAGCGGCGACGCGCCTCCCAGTTGGTTTCGCCCGGAGGAGTCAACGGGCCCGCCGTCGAGCAGTGACGAATCCCTAAGCGCCGAGCAAAATCCGAGCAGTTCCGCCTCGGAGACCCGCTCGTTGGGGAACCGCTTCTGAAAGCCTTCGTGGAGCTGTCGGAGCGTTCGCGGCTCGCGGAGCTGCTCGAGTACGAACCGCTCGCGCGCGCCGATCTGGAAGTACTCGAGCGAAACCGGGTCCTTGACGACGGCGGCGACTCCGTCGTCGTTTACGTCGTTCGTGACGTCGATGTCCGAAGTCGTGTCGCAGATGACCAAGTCACGCCGCGCACGAAGCGACCCGAACGATACGCTCGACCTCGACGGCGAATCAGCGTGACCGGGCAAGCTTAGCGCCCTCCGTTACCCTGGGATGCTGAGCGGAGCGACGCGTCAGGCGCTTCACCGGAAAGGACCTCGACGCGCACCGTCAGGCCCGGCCGAAGCAGGTAGGCCGAGTTGTCGATCTCGGTCCAGAACCTCACCTGGGCGTTTACGGGTTCGGCCTCGGGGCTGACGAACACGACCCGGCCTCTCGCGGTCACCGTCTCGCCGCTCGGTAGCTTCGCGGTGACGGTCGCGGACTGTCCAATGAGGCCCGACATGGCGGCTTCGACGGGGAGGTAGCCCTCGGCCCGCAGGCGATCAACCCTTACGAGTCGCACTACCGATGCGCCTTCCTCGACCCACTCGCCGTTTCGCTTGAGGACTTCCGCAACGACTCCGGGAATCGGCGTGACGACCGCGCGCCGATCGACACGGTGCTTCGCAAGTCGCACGTCGGCCTCGATCCGCGCAATCTTGAGTGACAGTAAAGAGCGCTCGAACTCGGCGAACTCGATCTCGAGCTTGGTTCGCTCGACAGCAAGGCGCAGGCGGTCGATCTCCTTCTCCGAGACGACGTTCGGGAGCGTTGCGTTGACCGAAGTCGCCCGACCGAGCTCGGCCTCGGCAACGCGCTGCTCGGCGCGAGCAACGCGCACTCGCACGTCGCTTTGCGACTCGCGGGTCGCCACCGAGAGGTCTTCCTGGGCGACGGCGGCCAGTAGCGATTGTTCGCGCGAGTCGATTCGGGCGATCGTCGCCTCGGCGGCGACGCGCCCCCCTTCTCGAACCGTCAGGTCGCGCAAGATGCCGGCGTCGGGCGCGGGGGCTTCGGCGGACTCGGCAGGCGCCAGAATCGCGGACGCCTCGTAGCGCTCGGCGGCGGTTTGTGCGAGCAACGCCGCCTGAACGAGCCCGGTGATGATCGCGATTGCGGTGCGCATGGGCTCAGAACCAGCGACGCTGGACCGCCTCCCACGATTCGTGAAGCCAGACATAGGCTAGGGACGCTCGGCCGCAGTCGATCTTCGCGGACACGGATTGACCCGTGCGGTTCGCTTCCGTTGGGAGGTCGAGTGGCTCGATTTCGAGTACGACGACGGGTTGGCCGTCGTTGTCGAGACGCGTCGACTCGCCAACCCGTCGTAGACGCCCAGGCCATCGCTTGGACGGATCGCTCTTCATCACGAAGGTGACGCGCAACGGACCGCGGCCTTGGGCGAGCGCGTCGAATATGGGACCGGCCTGATGGTCGAGCGCCTCGAGCTCGACGCGCCACGCGCCGCTCTCTGACGCGACTTCGACGAGTCGCTCGCCGCGACGAACCGGGCGCTGGCTCAGGTAGTCTTCGGGACGCCAGCTAGTGACCACGCCGTCGAGGGGGCTGACGACGGTTCGCGCACGCTCCTGCGCTTTCAAGATCGCAAGCCGCGCCGATTGGTGCTTGAGCTGCTCCTGAAGGGACGCCGCTCGCGTCGCGAGTGTTGTCGGGTCGAAGCCTTCGGAGCCTCCTTCGGGGAGAGCGCGAAGCTTGGCCGTCTCGATCGATTTGAGCTCTTGTCGCGACACGGCGATCGCCTCGCGTGCGCGCGACAGTTCGACTTCGAGGGTGTGCGCGCGCACGCGGACGAGCGTCTGCCCGGCCCGGACGCGGTCGCCATGACGGACCGAGAGGTGCTCTACCACTCCGTCAACAGGTGCGTAGACGGCCGCCCGTTCGACCGGCATCAAACGACCGTCAGCCGAGACACGAACGTCCCCCGTCAACAGGCAGAGCGCACACGCGGCCGCAATCGTCGCTAGCGCGACGAGCCCCCCGACCGCTGCCGCCGGCGAGAACGCACCGAACAGGCGCGGCCGACGCCACTCGCGCAGCAGCGACGCCGCCAGGTGAGGCGTGAGGGATCGCAGCCGCGGCTCCCACTCGACACGGGAATCGGCATCGAACCACTCCGCAAGGATCGCGAACGCGCAGGAGTCCGGCTGTGGCTTCGATGGCGACTCCGCGGTGCGAGCCACACACGGCCACACGACGAGCCGGCGCGTTGGCTGAACGTCGCCGTACAGGCGGATCGCCTCGACCACCACAGGGGGCGCCTCGTGATGCGACACCTCTGGTCGAGGCGGGTCGGTGGGATCGAGCAATCGCGTTGCGCCGTCGCAGCTCGAAACAGCCGCTCGGGTCGAAAGCGCTGCCCGCGCCAGCCGCTGCATCGCGCGCACCGCGGCGCTGCGCGCGGCCGGATGTCGAACGCCCGAGACTGCGAGTACACGCCACCGGAGTCGGCGACGGACGAGGACCGAAGCCCGGTCGGCGGCCAACAAGTCGCGTACCCCGTATGCCGCGACTCGCGCCCCATGCAGCCGTGACCGGGCGCCCGCCAGGGCGAGCAAGACGGAGTCGAACTGTCGGAGTCGTGAAGCATGGTCGGTTAGCCGCCGGGCGGCGCCCGCCAACTCGAACCGCCGCGCAACCTCGGCCGCCGCTTCGACGATCGCCGATGCCTCGGTTAATGCGTCGGTCGGCGCCCCGCTTTCAAGGTGGAAGGTGATGACGCACGCGGGGCAATCGAGGCCCTGGATCGTCTCGGCGAGAGGAGTCGCGACTTCGCCGCACGGTCGCGCGAATCTCGTTTCCAACGCGGCGGTCGGGACGCCACGGCCCGCGCCCGCTGGGTCCGTGGGAGAGTCATTGGGCCGCCACCTAGCGACCGGCTTGTCTCCGGGTCGGAGCGACAGGCACTCCGCTTGTCGCGCGCCGAGGAGCTCGCCGACAGTCGCCAGGAGCTGGACGTAAAACTCCCCCCGATCGATCACTCGGACCGCCGCGTCGTCGAGTTGGTCCAGCGCTCGCGCCACGACCGCCGGTTCGATCGACGGGAAGGCCTTCTCCAACGTCGGCCGAACGGCGGAACGGGAGGCTGTTGCGTCGTCAGCGGGGGCCATGCCCATGGTCGGCGCCGGACGGTCGGGGGAGGCTCTTGTCGGCTTGCAGCCGTCGGAGTTTGCGATCGAGGCGCAGGAATGACACGCGGTGGCCGCCGGCCTCGGATACTGATCTTAATCGCTCGCCCGGAATCGTGGCGGTCGCGATCCCGATTGCCGCCGGAACAGCCCACGACGATAGGGGGCCGTTCCCGTCCACTTCTCGCGATCCGAGCGGTTGGACCTCGGGCGCTGGGATCGGCTCCCCTTCGCTCGGAGCGATCCGCAGCGGCGACGGGGGCTCGACCGGAGCGCCGTCGAGCGGCGCCCCTTGGGCGGGCGCCTCGGAAGCTGCTTCCGCAGTTGCATCCGAATCCTGGCGCGGACCAGTTGCGGGCGCCTGCGCTTGTTCCTCATCGAGCGGTTCGCTGTCCCCCTTCACCCACTCAGCGACCTGCCGCTCACCACGCGGAGTTTCAACGACGATGCGGTACTTTCCTTCGGAAGCGGGACTGCTATCGACCAGCGCGCGGATCTTGTCGATGAATTCGCCGTCGGCCGTCCCGTCCCACGGTTTAGGCCACTCCACGCCAGGTTCTTTCAGCCATAGTCCGTCGTCGTCCACGCGGCCGAAGACCACCTTCTCGACGGTCGAAGTCACGACGACGCTGTCTAGGTCGGTTCGCAAGGGCGCCGAGCGGGCGACAAGCGGGGCCGCGTACTGCGGCGCGGTGCGCGCTTCTGACCGACGAGTCGGTGGCGTAGCAACGACCTCGCCCGGCGGGCGGACGTTCAACACTTGCGGTGACAACGTTACGACCGCGTTGTTGAGGCTCTGCTGCGAGTTCGCGGTCACGGACTGGAACAGGCTAATCGACGGATCGTGGTAGACGCGGATCGTTGTCGGCAGTCGGTTCCTCTCGGCGGACGGATTCTGAGGGATGAATTCCTTGGCGTAGTTGTGACGCAACGTCACGACTCGGAACGAGAGGCTGGGGTCCGCCAAGGTCAACGGCTGGGTCGCTTGCGACTGGACTGTGGGAAAGGACGTGTCTCGCGAAGGAGACTCCACGGTTCCGTTCGGGTGTCCCTCGAGCCCGATCAGTACAAGTTCGGCGGTCGCTGAAGATCCGACGACCGCATCGCTGAAGTCCTTGGTGCGTCGCGTCCTGAAATCGGTTGCTTGCACTTCGCGGGCGGGCGACCCGGGGCGGATGTTCGCGACGTCGGCCCACTCGGCTTCCACCAGCAGGTTGTCTTCGCCTCGGGACCCAACGGCGATCGTCACTCGCTGCTCGAAGGGTTCGGCTCGAGAGAATGGATTGGTCGCACGGACGATTTCTGTCGTCGCGGCGTCAAGCGACTTGCTCGGTAGGTCAAGCCGCACTCGGGGACCGAGCGCATCGACGCTCGTTACCGTCCCCGTGGCGCTCCGCAAGCGAGTGGTTTGAAGCGACTCGCCGGCATCGTCCGGGCGCTGCGTGTCGATGACCAAGGCGCCAGCGGCGGCCGCCGTGAGCACCCCGCCCGCAAGCTGAACGATCGTCGCGCTGTCAGGGCGCCCCACGACGAGCGGTGCGCCGACGCTCGTGAACGTGAGGTTCCCCGCCTCGGTCCCGTCGGCCGAGGTGCGGACGAACACGTGCCCCGTCCCCTCAACGGAAATTCCGACCAGTGTCTGCTCGAGGGTCGCCGCGTTCTGCACGGCGCCGATCACGACGTTCCCGAGCGCCTGGGCGACGACCGAGTACGCGTCTGCGATCGCCGCGCCGGCCCCTTCGCCGTCGCCCCGCTCGGAGATCCGCGCGCCGGCCAGGCGCTCGGAACCGCTGCCGTCCCCGATCGGAGTGCCTGCGCTCCGGTTCAGGACGATCGGCGGTGAGAACCGTGTCTCGCGATCCGTCGGGACCTCGCTGACTTCGACCCCCGAGGCGACTAGGCCGGCGGTGATCGGCGACGCATCGACACCGAGCACGTTGCCTGCCGTCAACGCCAAGTTGGGGAGCGCGTCGGCTGCGGTCAGCCTCAACTTCCCAAGCATCACGGCGCCGGACCCCGACGCGACGGCGACGCGTGCGGCCTCGAGCGGCGTCAGCGTGGCGCCCGCGGCCCCCACTTGTGTCACGTTGCCCGTCGCGGTGACGAAGAAGGTTCCGGCGAAGGCGCCACGAATCTGGTTGTAACGCGCCGCGTCGGCAGTCCCCGCCGCTGACGTCGCCGTGCGCAGGTTTAGCGACGAATCAACGTCGAGCGAAACGTTCCGCGCCGCTAGCGCCACGTAACGCGACGCGTCGAAGGGGGCCGCATCGCCACCCGAAGCCGGCGCCATCGAGAACCGTGCCGCGCCGACACCGAGCACGACGTCGCTGTTCGCTCCCGCGCGCAGCTCGGCCGACTTCCCGATGTACGTCTCGGCGTCGGGCGAGTCGGTGATGCTGGCGACCGACTCGAGCTCTAGGCTCGAAGCCTCGCTAACGCCACTGAGAACCACCGCGCGGTCGTTGCTGATTCGCACCATGCCCGCCGTGCTGAAGGAGGTCGATCCGAGAAGCACCCGAGCGGCGGCGCTGGCGCTCCCCCCAGGGGATGGACCCCCGATCACGCCGACGTCGATGTTTCCCAAGCCGTCCGAAGCCGCGCCGGCGGACGCAAACCGCGCATGCCCAATGACTTCCAGTAGATTCGAAGTCGGGACCACGTTCGCTTCAGCGAGCACGATCGTTGTTCGGGCGTCGAACAGCGCGTCACCGCTCACGACGATCGAGGCGCGAGTGGCGTCGGTGATCGACGCCGCGGAGCGGAGCACAAGCTCGCCTGCGCTCGAGACGAGGAGCGGCTCGGTTGCGAGCGAGCCGTGGAGGTGCATGCTGTCGTCCTCGGCGATCCGGACTTGTCCGGCGGAATCGAACGAGAGCGACCCGAAGCGGGCGACGGCGAGCGCTGGTTGGCCGGTAGTGCTCGTCGGCTCGACTCCCACGTCGATTGTGCCCAAGGGCCCGGCGCCCCGGGACTCGAAGCGGGCGTGGCCGCCGACTGTGAGCGAGTTCTCCGCCGATGCGGCGTCGGCGAGTTGGATCGTCGTCGCGGCTTGGGCGAGCGCGTTGCCGGTGACGGTGACCGATGCCCGGGCGTTGTCGGAGATCGAGGCGGCGGAGCGGAGGACGAGCTCGCCGGCGGAGGAGACGAGGAGCGGCTCGGTTGCGAGCGATCCGTGCAGGTCCACGTTGTCGTCCTCAGCGATCCGGACTCGTCCGGCGGAGGCGAACGAGAGCGAACCGAACCGCGTGACGGCGAGTGCTGGTTGTCCGGTGGTTATGGCCGGCTCGACCTCAACCCCGACATCGATGTTCCCCAGTGCGCCGCTGCCAGTCGACTGGAAGCGTGCGTGGCCGCCGACCTTGAATTCGTTGACTGCCGAGGGGGCATCGGCGAGCTGGATCGTCGTAGCTGCCTGCAACAGCGCGTCGCCGACGACGGTCACCGACGCCCGGGGGTCGTCGGTGATCGATGCTGCGGACCGAAGGACCAGCTCGCCGGCGGTGGACACCAGGAGCGGCTCGGTTGCGAGCTGGCCGTGGAGGTTCAGGCCGGAGTTCGCGTCGGCCGAGGGGTCGCTGGCGTCGGTGGTGTCCTCGGCGATGCGGACGCGACCGGCGGTGTCAAACGACAGGGAGCCGAACCGGGCGACGGCGCCTGCGGCTTGGCCGGTGGCGCTGCTCGATGCGATGCCGACGTCGATGTTCCCCAGGGCCCCGGCGCCGTTGGACTCGTAGCGGGCGTGCCTCCCGACCTTCAGCGAATTCACAGTCGAGGAACCGTCGGCGAGCTGGATCGTCGTGGCTGCTTCGAGCAACGCGTCGCCGGTGACGGTGACGGATGCCCGGGAGTTGTCGGTAATCGAGTCGGCGGAGCGGAGGACCAGCTCGCCGGCAGTGGAGACGAGGAGCGGCTCCGTTGCGAGCGATCCGTGCAGGTGCAGGCCGGGGCGAGGGTCGGCCGACGGGTCGCTGGCGTCGGTGGTGTCCTCGGCGATCCGCACGCGGCCGGCGGAGGCGAACGAGAGCGAACCGAACCGCGTGACGGCGAGTGCTGGTTGTCCGGTGGTTGTGGCCGGCTCGACCTCAACCCCGATATCGATGTTCCCCAGCGCGCCGCTGCCAGTCGACTGGAAGCGTGCGTGGCCGCCCACCGTGAACGCGTTCTCGGCCGAGCCGGCATCGGCGAGCTGGATGGTCGTAGCGGCTTGCACCAGCGCGCTGGTGGTCACCGTGACCGCGGCGCGAGGGGCGTCGGCGATCGAGGCGGCGGAGCGGAGGACGAGCTCGCCGGCGGAGGAGACGAGGAGCGGCTCGGTTGCGAGCGCGCCGTGCAGGTGCATGCTGTCGTCCTCGGCGATCCGGACTCGTCCGGCGGAGGCGAACGAGAGCGAACCGAAGTGCGCCACGGCTACAGCGGCTTGGCCTGTGGTCGAAGCCGGATCAACGCCCACGTCGATGGTGGTGGCCGGGCCGAATCCGATGGACTCGAAGCGGGCGTGACCCTGGACCTTCAGCGAGTTCGATGCCGCCGCGGCGTCGGCAAGCTGGATCGTCGCGGCGGTTCGGAATCGGGCGTCCCCCTGAGTAGTCGTGACTAGCGAAGCACGCGTCTCGACGACCGCGTTGGGCGCGTCCGTCATCGGTCCGAGCGACGTCAGCTCGAGCCGTCCCTCGACAATGCTTCCGGACGGGCGCAACGCGGAGGGGCCGGCGAGATCCATCCCGTCGGCCTCGGTGATCTGCACCAACTCCGGCGCAAAGAACCCGACCGACCCCAGCCGGACCACTGCGTTGCTGTTGTCTCCGACCCGCACGCCTGTTTCCGCGACGACCCCTCGCCGTTCGACAACGAACTCGGCGAGGCCGGCGACGGTGAGCCTGTCGGCCACCGAGTCGGCGAGCCGGATTCCTCCGGCGCCGCCGCTGCGCCCGAGGTCGTCGCGCCACGCCGTGTAGTCGGCGATCGTCGTTGTAACGCCGTACTGATCGACCCACGCGTTGTAGTCGAGTTGCGTCACGGTTCCGTCGCGGTCGAAGTCGCCGCGCAGAGTCTCGGGTCGCGACACGAACGATGCGGGGCCTTCGATCTCGATCTGGGCGCCCGGCGCGTCCTCGATAACGCCCGCGGTTTGCAGCGATAAGCTGTTCGCTCGGACTTCCACGAGCGTGGTCGAGGTGTCCTCTTGCAACACGACACGGTCGCCCTGGGCGACGACCGAGCCGAACGTCGTCCAGGCGCCTGCCCCTTCTCCGACGCTAACGTCGAACGAGGAGGCGCCATCGACAGCCCTGAAGGTTGCGCGACCACCAATGAACAATTGGTCCCCTGGCGAGTCGGCGAGCGTGATGCCCCCCGGAATCGACGACAATCCAACGCTGTCCTTCCACAACGTGTAGTCCGCGGCATTCACAACACCGTCGCCGTTGGCGTCGCCCGTAGCCTGCGTCGCAGTCGAGGAGTTGTAGCCCGTGCGCCAGACCGAGTAGTCGGCGTCATCGACGAGACCACTCCGATTGAAGTCGGCGTCCTGGTAGAAGTTGAGCGACACGAAGGTCGCGTCGCCGGCGACCTGGATCCGTGAGCCGGGCACGTCGGTGATCGGACCGCTTGCGGTCAATTCTAGGTTGCCCGCGAGACTCATACTGCCGAGCGCGGTGCCGGCCGTGGCCGCCGAGATCGCGACCGAGCTGAGTCGCGCCGGCGCGCCGAAGCCCGGGGACGCGTCGGCAACGCTTCGCGCCGCGGAAATGTGCAGACCACCCGCCATCGTAGAGAAGTCGCCGCCGTCAAAGCGCACGTCGAGCGGCGAACCCTCTGTTCCCTTGATCGAC
>JBOFFC010000134.1:0-81029 GCA_051648405.1 Lacipirellulaceae bacterium | reverse complement strand
GCGTCCCACGCGCCGTCGCTTAGCGTGCGCTCCGAGACCCCCGTCGGCGACGACGACCAGGCGCCGGCGGCGAACGGATCGCTCGTGGCGATCGCGTAGTGCCAGAAGCCGCTGAAGGCCCAGCCCTCGGCGTAGAAATCGGCCGGGTCGGTCGCGGTGGCGAGGTCCGTCGGGCCGGAGGGGGCAAAGCCGGCGGCGTCGAACACGGTCGCGTCGGTGAGCTCGAGCGCCGCGTCTCCTGACGCGTCGTAACCGAGGCCGTAGACCGCCCCCCCCGCGGCGCCGACGAGCGTCGTCTTGGCGAACAACCGCGGGTCGGCGGCGACGACGGTCGAGAGCATGTCGGCGCCGGTCGCGGCGCCCGTCCAGCGGAACCCCCACACAAGAGACGGTCGATTCAACTCCTCGTCGCTCCAGTCGATCACTACCGCCGCGCGGTTGGCGCCCGTGCCGACCCAGTAGTCGATCGCGTCGAACGACGCGGCGAGCGCGCCGGGGAGCGGCGCGGCGCAGGCGAGGCAGAGTGCGATGAGCGTGCGCTTCACGGCCCGTCCTCCCCGGCGCGGGTCAGCAGCGCGTTGAGCGTGGCTTGCTCGGCGGCGTCGTCGAGCCAGCGGACGGCGCCGTCCCCCATCGCGACGAGCGCGCCGCCGGGGTGGGGGCTCCCCAGGTCGTTCCCCAGGCCCGACGCGGCGTTCACGGGCGTCGTGTGCTCGTGGGCGAACAGGTTGTGCCCGTTCGCCCACTCACACTCGGTCGCGACGCGGCGGACGAGCATCTCCCCCACGAGCGCCGTGTTCGAGAGGCCGTCGATCACTTCCCGCGCCGCGATCGCGCGCTCGTAGACGAAGACCCCTTCGGAGCGCTCGAGGATCGCCTCTCCCGGTCGCCCTTCGACGCCGTACAGGCCGCCGTAGTCGGTGAAGGCCCCGACGAGGGGGCTCGCGGGGAGCGGCTCGCCGTCGGCGCTGGGGCACAGCAGCTCGGCGAGCACCGTCCGCGCGAGCCGCGCGTTGACGTCGCGATAGACGGGAGTCTCGATCGTGAACGTGTCGAAGAGCGGCTGCCGTTCGAGGTGCGGCAGCAGCCACACCTGCCACGAAGTTAGCCGCGCCGGCTTGGACGGCGGCGGCAGGGTGCAGTCGGTGCAGCCGACGGGGAACACCCGGTGTCCCTCTTCGTAGCCTTGCAGCGCGACCGCCAGTTGGTGCAGGTGGTTCTGGCACTGGGCGCGGCGTGCCGACTCGCGGGCCGACTGCACCGCGGGGAGCAGCAGCGCGACGAGCACGCCGATCATCGCGATCGTCACCAGCAGCTCGACGAGCGTGAACGCCCGGCGCGCGTGCTTAGCGCAGCGAGTTGCTGCTGGCGTCGCCATCGACCGACCGGCTGTGCGGCGTTCGTCGCGGTTGCGCAAACGACCGACGGCGCGTCGTGGCGCGAAGCCGACAACGAACCGACGAGCGACGCGAAAGCGCAGCGAACACAGTGCTGTGTAGCGGCAGCTCGTCCCTCGCGAGCAGCGCCGCAGCCAAGTGCTGGTAGGTCTTCTGACTCCCGGGCCCGCCGGAACCTGCCTTCTCGTCTGCCGGGGTCGAGGCGACCTCGGCAAACAATGGCGAAAAGAAAGGGTTCGGCGGAGTGTGCCCGGTTACAGCGGCGGGGCCGTCCCGGAATTACACCGGGTTCCCTGTTACGTCGGCTGCGCAAGCGTGCGCGACCGACCACCAACACACTAGATTGGTTTGTATCGCTGGGTGCGCGGCGTCGCAAGCGCCAACGCGTCGTCCCGAGCGGCCGATCGGTCCTATCTCGTTGCGGCGCAGTGACCTGCGGCGGACGGCAAACCGCCCCCTACGGCGTTGCCGCGTGGGTGTGCACGGCGCCGGCGAGCCGACGCGCGGCGTCGCGCCACGCGAGGCAGGCGACCCACACCCCGAGCAGCACGGCGCTCGCCACCTGCCACGGGGCGCCGTGCGTGTGGTCGTGGGCGCCGTGCGCCGGGTCGGGGACCGAGGGGTCGAACCAGCCCGCCGCGCCGAGTCGCTCGAAGGCTAGGCCGCCCAGCACGCTCCCCACGACGATTGTGCCGAGATACACGCCGAGGGCCCGCCAGCCGAATGCGCGGAGTACCGCGAGGATCGTCGCCGCGTTCGTCGCCGGGCCGGCCATCAGAAAGACCAGCACCGCCCCCAGCGGCAAGCCGGCGTGGGCGAGCGCCGCGGCGATCGGCGCCGACGCCGTCGCGCACACGTAAAGCGGCAACGACACACACAGCGCGGCGCCCATCGACGCCAGCGTGCCGTACTCAGCAAGGCCCGCGAGCGCGTCCGCCGGAAGCCACGTGCTGATCGCCGCCGAGATCAGCACGCCCACAACCAGCCAACCCCACAGCGAGGCGAGCAGGTCATTGGCATGCTCTCCGACGCGGCGCAGTCGGCTGGGGGGCGCCGGCGGGGTCGAAGGCTGATTGAGGATCGTCAGGGGGATCGTGGGCAGGCGAGCGGGCGCGATCGCTTCCGACGGTTCCCCGTCTGTCTCTTCCCCGTCCGTCTCCTTGTCTTGCGCGAGCCAGCCACCGACCAGCCCGGTTACCACGGCGACGACGACTTTCCAAATCGCCAGCGGCCATCCCAACAGCGACGCCGTTACCAGGACCGAATCCACCCCCGTCTGCGGCGTGCTGATCAGGAAGCCGACCGCGGCGCCGGTCCCCGCGCCGTCGCGCTTGAGACCCACGGCGACGGGGATCACGGCGCACGAGCAAAGCGGCAGCGGGACCCCCACGGCGACCGCCCGCACGACCCCGGCGTTGCCGCGCAGCGAGCGCTGGAAGAAACCCGGGGGAGCGAGCGCGTGGATCCCCCCCGCCACCGCCAGGCCCACGAGGAGCCACGGCGCCAGGTCGAGGGTCACGCCCCAGGCTTCGAGCAAGAAATCCACGGAGCGGCGACGCGAGGGCGGCGAGCTTGGTTGACGCTGCGCCGGTCGGGCGCGGTACGATGCGGAAGGGCGGGCGCCCGTCGTGCTAAGGATACCCCTCGGCAGCTTGTCGCGCAACGGCGGCCTGGGCGATCGCGCCGCTCGCCGGGCACGTCTCGCGGTTCGTGGAACGGTCGTAGGGGCAAACCGTTGTCGGCACAACTGGACACCGACGTCCACTTCCGCTGCCCCGGCGACGCCGAGGGGACCGGGTGTGGCAAGCCGTTCGCCACGCAGCGGCGACACGCGGGGCGGCGTACGCGCTGCCCCGGTTGCGGTTGCGTGGTGGTCGTTCCCGGCGCACTGAGCGCGACGGCCGACGTGCTGCAACTCGATTCGCCGGAGGGCGCCCCCTCGGGAGCGGCTGCGCCGGAGGACCCGCTGATCGGCCTGCCGTGCCTGCTCTGCCAGACCCGCATCTACGTCCCGCGCAGCGCGATCGGCCAGAAGGTCCGCTGCCCCGACTGCCACGCGGTGAACGACGTCGTCGAGCCGAAGGCGCCCCCGAAGGTCTCGCGCACCCCCGCGGCGATGGAAGGTTTGCAGTACCAGGTCTACAGCGGAGAAGAGCAGCCGTGGGGGGTGGACCTGGCCCGCGCCGCGCCGAAGTCGATCCATCTAGAATGCGTCGTCTGCCAAACGCACCTCGTCGCGTCGCCCGGGCAGGTCGGCTCGCGGCTCGTTTGCCCCGACTGCGGCGCCAAGACGCTCGTCAAGCCGCCGAAGGCCGAGCCGGCGCGCAAAGAGGTGCTCGTCGAGACAGGGGCCGAGTACGAGGCCGAAGCGGCGAGCGAGACCCCCGATCTGGGCCTCTTCGAGAGTTACCTGAAGGCCCCGCCGCTCGAGCACCGCCTGCGCCTCGAGGCGGGGGCCGATACGCCCGAAGGCGCCCGCGCGTTCGCGGGGCTTGCCGAGGCGCCCCCGGGCGCGATTTGGAGAGGCCTCGTGCGGTTCTGGCGATCGCCGCGCGTGGCGGTCGCGTGGCTCGGCCTCGCGACGCTGCTCGCGGCGATCCTCGCGTTCCTCGCCCTGGGGGCCGCGTGCCTCAGCGGCGGGGCGGGGATCCTGTTCATGCCGATGGGGCTGACGTTCTACGGCGCCGCGGGGTTCACGACGCTCGCGCTGGTGGGGGTGGCGACGGCCCTGGGGACTACGATCGTCGAGGCGTCGTCGGTCGGCGCCGACCGCGTGTCGCACTGGCCGGGGAACGACTTCAGCGACTGGTACGACCTGCTGCCGCGGGGAGTTGTCGGGCTTTCGTTCGTTGTCGCGCCCGGCGCGCTGGTCGCGACGGGGGCGATCGCGGTGGCGCCGCAACTCGCGCCGCAGCTCGAGGTGGGTTGGGTGGCCCTCGTCGCGCTGGTGCTCGGCGGAGTGATGACGGCGATCGTCGCCCCGGTCGTGGTGCTATCGCAACTGTCGGCCGACGCCTGGTGGTGCGTCGTCTCCCCTTCGATGCTGCGGACGATTTTACGCCGACCGCTAGCGTGGACGGCCTTCTGGCTGCAATCGCTGGTCCTCGGCGCGGCGACGGTGGCGCTCGACTTCGCCGCCGAGTGGGGCCTGCACCTCATCGGCGCCTTCCTCGGGTGCGGCGTGATCGCCGCCGCGATCGTCTCCTACGCCCGCCAGCTCGGTCGGCTGGCGTGGGTGATAGCAGACGCTGGGAGCGAGGCCGAGCGGGCGCCTGCTGGCGCCGAAGCTCGCCGGTGACACGCCGCCCCGCGCGATCCGGGGTTGCGGCTGACTGCTGGGTTCCGGTAATCCACCCAAACCCAAACCGGGTTGTTTTCCCGACGAGCCGGACCCGTCGATGGCAGCCGTTCTCCCCAGCCGTGACCCGCCCCCGCGCGTTTGCGTGGCGACGCTCTACGACTCGAGGTTCGCGCCGATCGGCGACTTCTGCCGCACTTCGCTAGTCGAGTACGGCAGGCGGCACGGGTACGACGTCGTCTACGCCGCCGGGATCGACACCGGGCGGCCCATGTCTTGGGAGAAGCTGCCGTTCATCGAGTCGCTGTTCGACGCCGGCTACGACTACGTCTTTTGGATCGACGCCGACGCGTTGGTCGTCGATCCGTCGCGCCCCATCGACGAGCTCCTAAAGCCCGACAAGGCCCTCTACGTCGTCCGGCACACGATCAACAACCGCCCCTGCGTGAACATGGGTGTGTTCCTCCTCCGCAACTGCGAGTGGTCACGCCGACTGCTGCGCGACCTGGGGTGCCTCAAGCGGTACCTGCATCACCCGTGGTGGGAGACCGCCGCGATGAAGCACCTGCTGCACCGCGACCTGTTCGCCGACATGTCGATCGTGAACCTCGAAGGCCCGTGGCTCGACGACGCGCCGATCGAGTGGGTCCACACCGAGTGGAACCACATCCCGCGGCACAGCCCGAAGATGCGGCCCGTGATCAAGCACTTCGCCGGGAGCAAGTTCCGCAAACGGCTGAAGCGGATGCTGCTCAATTGCAGGCCGCTCCGGCAGCTCTGGCTGCGAGCGACGACACGCTGGGCGCCACTCGACGCGAGCCGCTACCCGGCGCAGGTCGCGCTGCCACGGCAGGCGTGGCGCGACACCCCGGCCGAGCCCCTTCGCCGCGCGGCGTAGCGCTCTACTGCGCGCCGCCCGGCGCCGTCACGCTGATGAACGGCAGCGGGGCGTTCCCCCCGGTGTAGACCGGCAGGATGCCGTTCCACTTCTCGAGGGCCCGGAGCTGCAACAGCTCGGGGGTGACCGTCTCGCGCAGCAGCTTCTGCCCCTCGGCCTCGGCCTTCGCCTTGGCGAGCGTGGCGAGCGCCACCCCTTGGGCCTTGGCTTCTTCTTGCTCGGCTTCGAGCTTGACGCGCTCGAGCTCGTTCTTCGCGCGGAGCGCGGCCTGCTGCGCGACCTGCTTCTGCTCGATCGCGTCGTTGAACTCCGGGGAGAAATTGAAGTCGATGATCGAGACGTCGGTCGCCAAGATGTCGCGGCTCTCGAGCCGCTGCTTGAGGTCGGACTGCATCGCCTGGGCCACCTCGGCGCGCTTCGTGATCAGCTCTTCGGCGCTGTATTTGGCGGTGGTCGCCTTGATCGACTCTTGGAGAGCGGGCTCGACGATCGTCGTCGGGTACTGGGGCCCCAGGTCCTGGTAGATCTTGCTGGCCTTCGCCGGATCGACCCGGTAGTTGAGCGCTACGGTCGAAGTGACGATCTGCAGGTCCTTGGAGCTCGCGATGGCCTTGTCGTCGACCTTCTGCACCCGCGTGTCGAGCGGCACGATCTGCGTCATGACCGGCGTCTTGAAGTGCAATCCGGGCTGCAGGACGTCTTCCTGGACGGCGCCGAACCGCGTGACGACCCCCACGGTCCCGGACTCGACGGTGACGAAGCACTGCCCGCCGATCAGGGCGAGGACCACCAGGCCCACAAGGGCCAACACCGCGACGGGGCTGAGCTGTTGCATCGGAGGACTCCGGAGTAGCGGCGACACGCGGTCGAGGGGCGCGGGGGAACGACCCGCAAGTGTAGGCCACGCGGCCGCCGCGTGCGCGCAGCCGGGTTGCAGGGATTTCGCCCCCGGCGGGTGTTTCTTGGGGGCTTTTCGGGGGTCGCGCACAGACGCAGTGAAATCTCACGCAAAGGCGCGACGACGCAAAGGACGCGCGAGGAGCGCGTCTGCCGAGCCGCGACCGTCAAGGGAGCGACCAGCCAGGCTCGCGTCCTTTGCGCCTCGGCGTCTTTGCGAGAGGTTCCCGTTGATCTGGCGAGCCGAGCCGCTTGGTCGCTCCCGTGACGGTCGCGGCTCGGAGAGGTGCGATAGCGCGCACGAAAAAGCCCCGCGTTCTCGACTGGGAGAACGCGGGGCTCCGGAGTTTTGAGTAACGGCCGCTTTGCGACACGGCACCGCTCGCAGCGGAAACTCTTCAACTGCGAGCAGGACCGGAATCGCTCGGTGGGGCGCTGGCGTCAGTTGCGTGCGCGACGGCGCAACGGGACCGCGGCGAGTGCTAAGCTAGCCAGCAGCGCCGTGCCGGGCTCCGGAATCACGGAGACCGACGCATCGTCGATGAAGAGCACCGAAACGCTGCCGGACGCGGCGCCTGTCACCGCGGCGAACTGCAAGGTCACGCCGCCGCTGACGTTGGGGCCCGCGAGGACACTGAAGTTAAAGGTCTGGTACTGGTTCGTCAGCACCAACGGGGCTCCGCCGAGGATCACGGCCGACGAGACACCGCCGCCGTCGAGCTCCGAGAAGAACTCGGCGAAAGCGACGCCACCGGCGGCGCCCTCTCCCTTCGCCGCGAACGAGATCGTGACCATCTCGCCCGGGGTGACGACGCCGACGCCGAGGTTAGCTTGCTTGACCACGGCGCCCGAAGTGGAGGTGTTGTTAAAGACCTCTGCGGCGAACGAACCGCTGTTCGCGTCGCCCGTAAGGTTGAATGTCGAGGTGGCTGTCGGGAACGAGACCCATCCGCTCGTATCCCCCGTTTCGAACCCGCCGTTCGTCGTCAGCTCGACGGCGGAGGAGGTGGTCGCCAGGAGGGCAAGACCGATCGCTCTGGTCAATTGCAGCAGGGATTTCATGAGACTTGGTCCTTTGGTAAGAGCTCGGGAGGAGAGGGCAGACAAACGACGCACAGCGTCATCACTACGTCAGCGACCGGCCCCCCCTTGGGGGAGAACCACGCTGTGGGAGAACCACGCTGGTTGAAGCGGCGGACTTGAGGAACCGCGACGCGTGACCCTGGCACGGAATCCACGAAGTCGGAGCGTACAGGCTTCCCCCGGCAATCTGCACGCTATGCGTACTGGGGCTCCGTCTATTCCAGCACGACGCGAAATCGCACATGGCACTCGCGGCAAACGCGGTAGTGCTCCGTAAAGCCCTGGGAGCTCAGCCGTTTGCCGGTACAGGCCTTGGTCTCGATCGACCCGCACCCTGGGCAACGAATCGCGGCGGTGATCACTTTCCAGAGCCTACCGAGTCGGCCAGGCGGCACGTTGATCTGGCCTTGGAGGTCGCTTTCGGGCAGCAGTGTGCTGGGCGCCTTGGAGTGGGGCCTCGTCTCGGGGGGCCTCGTCTCGTGGGGCCTCGTCTCGTGGGGCCTCGTCTCGTGGGGCTCGTCGATAACCCGCATGAGGGGCGCTCCGGGCGAATCGAGAAGAGGCGGGGCGGGGTAGCGTTATCGCTACGATGCCCCTCGAGTAACGGTAGCTCGTCGCGATCGCAGTCACAAGCTCCTCGTCCCCGTAGGCCACGCTTGATCCTCGAAACGGGCAAGAAATGAGGCTCGTTCTCTGCGCTTCTCGCAGGGCAGGGAGATTGTCGGTGGCAGACAATTCCGTAGACGTTTCGCGCCTGCCCGGGCGGCGGCTCGCGGGGCTCCGCGTGTCTGACGGATTCGGTGTCGGGTCAGTCCGAGAGCCCGCCCCGGGGGAGTTGCGTTTTCTTGGCGTCCTTGCGTGAGTCGTCAGTCGAAGTCGCGAGCCGAGCCGCTTGGTCGCTCCCTTGAGGGTCGCGGCTCGGAGAGGAGCGTGAGCGTGCACGAAAAAACCCCGCGTTCTCGACTGGGAGAACGCGGGGCTTGGTGTTGTGACGTGACGGAGCAGCGGGTCAGTCGAGGAAGCCGACCAACTCTGCCGAGCGGCTCGGCTGCTGGAGCTTGCGGACCGCCTTGGCTTCGATCTGACGGATCCGCTCGCGCGTGACCTTGAAGATGTGGCCGACTTCTTCGAGCGTGTAGCTGTAGCCGTCTCCCAGGCCGTAGCGGAGCTTGATGATCTCGCGCTCGCGGTAGCTGAGGGTCTTGAGGACCTTGCCGATCCGCGTGCGGAGCATCTCCTGGGCGGCGCCGTGGGCCGGGCTCTCGGCGCCCGTGTCGGGGAGCAGGTCACCGAACTGGCTGTCCTCGCTGTTGCCGACCGGCCGGTCGAGGCTGATCGGGTAGCGGCTCATCGCCAGGACGCGACGCGCCTCGTCGATCGTGCACTCGGCCGCCTTGGCGGTCTCTTCGAGCGTCGGTTCACGCCCCAGCTTCTGCAGCAGCGCCCGCGACACGTTCCGGACGCGGCTCATGGTCTCGACCATGTGGACCGGGATGCGGATCGTGCGGCTTTGGTCGGCCACGGCGCGGGTGATCGCCTGGCGGATCCACCAGGTGGCGTAGGTGCAGAACTTGAAGCCGCGGCGGTACTCGAACTTGTCGACCGCGCGCATCAGGCCGGCGTTCCCTTCCTGGATCAGGTCGAGGAACGAGAGCCCGCGGTTGCGGTACTTCTTGGCGATCGAGACCACCAGCCGCAGGTTCCCCTCGCTGAGGCCGCGCTTGGCGCGCTGGTACTCGGCGTGGACGCGGCGGAGCTGGCGGACGCGGTTCTTGAGGCTCGTGGGGGTCTCTTGCAGCGCGCGGAGCAGGCTGCGGTACTCTTGGATCACCGGCTTGCGCTCGGCGGCCGGGCGACGCAGGCGGCGCTGCTCGGCCATCTCGTTGCGGAGCTGCTCGACGCGGCGGTTGAACTTCTTGAGCTGATCGATCATCGGCTCGATGCGCTGCGTCCGCAGGCCGAGCTCCTCGACCAGCAGCACCGCGCGGCAGCGACGCTGCCCCAGCCGGCGCCAGGCGTCCTTGCGGGCCTGCGGCTTGGCCGACTTGCTGGTCGCCAGCTTGTAGTCCTCGGCGTTGCGGTCGAGCAGGATCGACAGCGTCCGCAGGTTGTGCGGCAGGCGGCCGAGGATCTGGTCCTTCTCGAGCTTGTCGGTCACCGAGACCTGCACGGTCCGGTCGAAGGGGAGCTCGCCGCGGTGCACGCGCTCGAGGACCTTGACGGCCGACCGCAGGACGTAGTCGCAGGCCAGCAGCTTGCGGCGGAAGGCGGTCCGGGTTTGCTCGATCCGGCGGGCGAGGCAGATCTCTTCCTTGCGGGTGAGCAGGGGGATTTCCCCCATTTGCGTGAGGTACATCCGCACCGGGTCGTCGGACCACGAGTCGTTGTCGGCGCCGTCGAGGAGCCCCTCGCCGTCCCCCTCGCCTTCACCATCCTCAAGCTCGGCTTCACGCGAGCGGACCGATTCGACCTCGATAACGCCGTCCTCGTCCTCGTCGTCGAGGTTCGGGGCCAGCGCATCGACGACATCGACCCCTACCGAGGCTTCGTCGTCTAGATCGTGATCCATGAGTGCGTCGTACAAGTCTCGGGACTCCTACCACCGAAGGGGGCGACTGCGGGCGCTTTGCTGGAGCGGGCTGAAGGTGGGGCGATAGCGGTCGGCCGGGGGGGCCGGGGTCGTCGGCAGAGGGCCTAAACAAAGGCCGATTGCCGCGTCTCGCGTCACGCTATCGGATCACCGTCGAACTGGCTCTTTAGGGACGCCCTGAGGTAACGAAGTTTAACACTCGCGATTGCCAAGGCCCCGCGAGCGGGTCATTTGGCAAGGGATTAGGTTCAGCTAAGGCGCACCGTGCCGCAGAGCGCTGGTGATGGACACCGATCGACAAGCCGGCGCCGAGAAACGCTGGCGCCTCGGGACCAATTCGCTCGGCCCTTGCGGCTCACTCGTCCCCTGCGGCTCGCTCTACGCGGTCGGTCCGGGCGTGGTTCCCTCAAGGATCAATGAATCAGAGCCGACTCGCGTCGCACATCGCCGTGCGGTCCCACTATGGGTCCGCATCGACCCCTGCCAACGGCCAACCACGGCCAAAAAACGTAGTAAGAGAACCGCACGGATTGGCTCTCCTCCTCAACAGACGCCGCCGTAACAGACCCCTCCCAAGCTGGGCGACAAACACCGGTCCGCGCCGCCAACGGCCGTTTGCAGCCCCGTCGCCTGTTGTGGGCGAGTGGCGCTGCTGGTCGGTTCCGCCATCCGGGCGAGCGCCGTACGTCCGTGGCCACGAGGACCGACCGACAGCCCGAGTGTTGGGGGACCAGCGGTCGCCCCGAGCACACACCGTCGCGCCGGACCACGTCGTGGGCCGGCCCTTGGTCACAGCGAGTCGTGGCAGCGAAGCAGGTGGGAGGGATTGGGGCGGAGCGAGTGGTTGTCGCTCGTGCGGCGCTTGAGGGGTGGGACCTTGTCGAAAGATTCCCGCCGACTCTGCCATGCACGGCCGTCCCGGCTACGGGGAGATCACTGCCAGCGATCAAGCTGCCGATTGTATTCACGGGGCACGGCGGGTCTAGTGTTTGGGACGGAAAAATCCCTCGCGGTGGCGTTCCAGGCGTCGGCCGCCGACAATACCGCCTCGCACTCCGCGCTCCGCCACTCTCCCCACCGCCCGTCGCCCGTCGTGTCTCAGCGCTACCTCGTATCCTGCCCGTGCGGCAAAGCCGTCGCTGTCGCCCCGAGCCAAGCCGGGGGGGGAGTCGATTGTGACTGCGGCGCGAGACTCGACGTCCCGACGCTCCGCCAACTGCGTGAGCTCCCCCCCGCCGACGTGGCGGCGCCGGCCCGAGGCGCGTGGGGGGCCCGGCAGGGGATCGTCGCCTGTGGCGTGATGCTCGCGGCCCTTGCGCTGGGGCTCGCCGGCTACTGCTTGTCGACGGCCCCGACCCCCCCCGCCCCGTTCGACGCCGGCGCGCACGGCAAACTCGTCAGCGGCCAGATCGACGCCCTGACCCCCGCCGAGGCCTACGCCATCTGGCAGAACGTTTACGCGCCGCTCAGGGTGGTCGGCTACCAGGCGCAGCAGCGGCCCGAGGAGGCGGCCATCGCGGCCGAGATCGCCCTGCGGCAACAGTACGCAACCTCGCTAGCGGTGCTGGCGGGGGTGGCCCTCGTCGCGGCCGCGATCGGGGCCGCGCTGGTTGGGCCGGCGAGTACGCCGCGCGGCTAACTACCCGCTACGCCCTGGCCATCATCCGGTCGAGCTCGGCGGCCATCTGCTCGGCGATCGTCGCCCACTGGAAGCGCTCGACGCGCTTCGCGCCGGCGCTCCGCAGCCGTTCGGCCTCGTCGGGGTCGGTGAGGACACTCCGCAGCCGCTCGACTAGGGCCGGCACGTCGTCCATCGGGACCGTGAGCGCCGCGTCGCCGCAGACCTCTGGCAGCGCGCAGCAGTCGGCCACCACGACCGGCGTGCCGAGCGTCATCGCCTCGACCGTCGGGATGCCGAACGACTCGCAGACACTCATCAGCGGCAGGGCCCGGGCGCTGGCGAGCGCCTCGACAACGCGGGCGTCGCTGACGCGCCCTTCGACGTGCACCGACTCCCCCACGCCGAGGCTCGCCGCTAGGCGGCGGAGCTCGTCGCGGTAGGCGTCGGTCACCGCGCCGAGGATCCGGTACTCGAGCTTCTCGAGGCCCGGGGTCTTGCGCAGCTCGGGGAGCGCGCGGATCACCAGCGACTGCCGCTTGTACGGCGAGACGTTGCTCACCGTGACGATCTCCAGCGGCCGCGTCTCCCACGGCGGCAGGACACCCCGGGCGCGCTCGACCCAGGCGTCGGGGACGCCGTTGTAGAAGACGATCGAACGTTTCGGCTCGATCCGCAGCGCGCCGCAGACCAGCTTGCGGAGGTACTCGCTCGTCCAGCCACAGACGGCGGCGCCGCGGAGCGCGTCGCGGTGTGAGCGGCGCTTGACCCACGCCACGGCACGCTCGCGCCACGTGGTCCATGCCTCGGGGCGGAAGCTGAACGGGTCTTGGAAGTGGGCCAGCGTCGGCGTCCGCAGGCCGGGGAGGATCATCCCGTTCACCTGCAACACCGCGCCGTAGCCGCCGTCGTCGATCGCGGGGGCGAGCACCTGCCGCTCGTACGCCATCCGCGTGCGGGCGCTCGCGTTGCCGCGGGGGGTCCACTCGAGCACGGCGTTCGCCGGGAGCTGCTCGTCGCGGAGCTCGCTCTGCAGCTTGTGCCCGTCGATCACCCCCATGGTGACCTCCCAGCCGGGCCGCACCAGCGCCAGGTGACGCAGCAGCTCGCGCGCCACGGTGTAGCCACCCCCGGTGCCGATCGACAGGCCGTTGACGTAGACGCGCAGAGAGCTGGGAGTCGCGGGCATAGGGGCAGTGGGCAGGGGGCAGTGAGCGGGAGCAAGCGCCGAATGACCAAATCCCAATGACCAATGACCAAAGTGACGATGGCGTGGTAACGCCTCTTGGTCATTGGTGCTTGGTGCTTGCTACGGCTCCTTGCGCAGCACGTAGATCACGTCCTCGGTCTGGGAGTCGATCTCGACCGGCGTGTCGAGGTCGTACGCGAAATCGTACACGGCGGCCACGGACAGGTCGGGGACGCGGCCCAACAGGTCGGCCATTTGTCGCGCCGTGTAGGTGCGGAAACCGGTCGTATCGACCAAGCGGAAGGAACGGGTCGGCGTGTAAACGTCAAAACTCATCCCGACCGTCTCGACCCGACTCTTGCGGTTGACCCCCTGGCTCCACATCCGCGAGAGGACGGTCAGGTGCCCGCGACGCGCGGCCCAGCTCTCCTCGTCGGAAAGGGGCTTGCCGCGCTCGGGGGTCAGGTGCAGCCCGAGCACGTACAGCCCCCCCGGCACGAGCGACTCGGCGACGCAGCGCAGGTGCCCCTCGGCGGCCTCCTCGCTCGGCAGGTGGCGGAAGCTGTTGATCGTGTTGAACGCCGCATCGACCGGCTTCTTGAGCCGGAAGTCGGCCATGTCCCCCACGACGGCCGTCGCGGCGACGCCGTGGCGCCGGAGCCGCGCGTTGCAGAACGCGACCGCCTTGGCGTTCAGGTCGTTCCCCGCGACCGCGTAACCCGCCTTGCCCAGCCGCGCGATCAGCCTGCCTGTGCCGCAGGCCGGCTCGAACAGCCGCCGGACCCGCTTCCGGGGGCCGAGCGCGGCGTGCCGATCGAAGCACCCCAGGAGGAAGTCGAACTCCGCCTTCCAGTCGGACCCGAACACCAGGTCGTAGTACTTCGGGTAGTCGTACAAGTTGCCGGGGACCGTTTCGAGCATGCGGCCCACTTTAGCCGCAGCGCTCGCCCCCGCGCTAGTCTCCCCTGGGGCGACGTCGAGAAAGGGAGAGAGGGGGATGAAGGGGATGGACTCTCGGCAGCGCCCAACTCGCGAAGCTTCAAGCTTCGCGCTGCATCCCCCGATCTCCCCTCATCCCCACCTCTCCCTTTGTGAGGTTCGAGGTGAAGCGGGACTCTGCGGCCCACTCGCGGCCCTCGGGGCGTGGCGGGTCTAATCGGCGGCTCGGCAGCTCCATCCCCCATCCCTTCCGTCATCCCCCCATCTCCTCATGGAAACGCTCGAAGAGCAGATCGCCCCGCAGGTCCGCACGATGCAGGTCATCGTTGTGGGGCTGGCGTCGTCGCCGATCGTGTTCGCGGTGATCGCCCACCTGCTGCCGCAATCGGCGCTCGACCCCGAGCCTCGCGGGCTGCTGATCAAGGTCGCGCTCGTGGTGGGGCTCGTGGGGCTCGTCGCCCAGGACGTGGTCCATCGCGTGGTCGCGTCGATGGCCTCCAAGGCTGCGGCGAAGGCCGGCCGCGACGACCCCACGCGGTTCGCGGGGGCGTACCTCAGCGCGGTCCTGATGTCGTCGGGCGTGGCCGAGGCGGCGGCGATGATCTGCCTGCTCGCCTACTGGATCACACGCGACCAGATGACGTTCGCGATGGCCGCCATGCTGGTGATCGCGAACCTGATGAAGTACCCGACGCCGGCAAAAGTTGCGGCGTGGGCGAAGCAGCAGATGGCCGAGGCCAAATGACCAAGCACCAATGACCAAAGGGTCCGTGGTCGGTGGTGGGTGGTCAGGGGCGTCGCTTGGCTGGCGAGCCTCGAAGGAAAACTCACGCAGAGACGCAAAGACGCAGAGGACGGTGCCACTGCTGGCTTGTCCAGCAGTGTGAAGTGGGTACAAGGTTCGCCCGCGTTGGTGGGGCGCCATGCCCACGCGCGTCAGCGTGGGACGCTGTGCGGCGGGATTGATCGGCAGCGCGCCCAACCGTCACGGGTTGGGTGTGGCGCCCGCCTCGGGCACTCGTTGCCACGGATCGTCGGGACGTGCCCTGAAGGCGTACCAACCGAGCGGAAGGTCGGCGAGCAACTCGACGGTGGGGTCGATGCGAACGATAGTCCCCAGGCCAACTAGTCTTGCATCTTCCGCGCGAGCCTCGCTGCCGTAGGCAAGGAACTGCCATGCTCCATCGTCCGATTCACGGGACACTCTCCCGATGTGCGCGTCGCCACTGATCACGACTCGCTCAGTAAACACAGCGCAGTTCGGAGGATCGTCGAACACCCATCGGTTTGTGCTCACGGAAGTTGTTCTCGCTGAAAGCCGACCGCCGAAAGCTGACAGCCCCGTTTGGTCATTGCTCATTGCTCATTGCCCCGCCCCGTGCCGGTTCTTCCCCAGCTTCGCCCTAATCTCGTCCTTCAGGCGGCCGACGACCTGTCCCTTGTCGGTGTTCTTGAGGATCCGTGCGACGACGCTCTTCGGGCCGTGGGGGCCCCAGCTTGCCCCTTGCTCGAAGTAGCAGCGCGCGGCTTGGCCCACGAGGTAGCTGCCGTAGCCGGCCGCTGCGCCCTGGGGGATCGCCGTCAGCCACGTGCTGCCGCCGAGCGTGAGCGCCTTGGCGAGCGAGGCCCCGACGCTGACCGCCAGTTCGGTGGCGATCATCCAGCCGGCCGCTTTGAGGATCGACAGCACTAGCTCGCGCGCCCCGGCGGTGGTGATCGGGATTCCGTACACACCGGCCAGCGTGACGACCATCGTCGCGTCGAACGCTAGGCCCCCGGCCACGTCGAACACCGGCGCGGGGTTCCACGCCACGGCGAGCGCCTTCGCGACGGCGTACGTCCAGACGACGCGCTCGGCGCGGCCGGCGCGCATCCTCACCCGCAGCGCCGCGACGCGGTCGGTGCGGTCGGCGGCGTACATCGACGCGCTGAGCGCCACGAGCGCCTTCCCTTCGTCCGCAAGCAGCTCGAGGATCCGCCCCTTCACGGCATCGACGTCGGGCCTGGGCTTGCGCCACTCGCTGCGTGTGCGGCCGTCGGGGCCTTCGATCAGGTGCTCGACCTCGCGCGGGTCGGCCGACGCGAACACCACGTTCTCGGGGCCCCCCACGAGCCGCGTCACGCGCGGCGCGCGGAGCGCCGCGGCGAGCTTGTCGCGGTCGGCGGGGAGGTAGAGGTCGGCCTTGTTCAGCACCAGCAGCAGCGGCTTGTGCAGCGCGGCCGCCTCGGCGAGGGCCGTGTGCTCGGTCTCGTTGAGGTCCGAGTCGGTGACGAACACCACGACGTCGGCCCGCTCGGCGGCGTACCGCGCCAGGTCGGCGCGGGCTTCCCCTTGGACCTCGTTGAGCCCGGGCGTGTCGACGAGCACCAGCTCCGAGTCCCCCAAGCCGCCGAGGTGGAGCTCGGTCCCCCCCCACGCCGTGCGGATGACGTCGCGGGTCCACCCCGCCCGGGCGTTCACCCCCGCCACGTTCGACCCGGCCAGCGCGTTGACGAGCGCGCTCTTTCCGGTCGATACCTCGCCAAAGACGGCCACTTCGACGCGCCCGTGCCGCAGCTTCTCGGCGAGGTCTTGCAGCTCGCGGAGCTCGGCGGCGAGCGCGTGCCGCTCGCCCGAGTCCCCCTGCTCGAGCTGGGCGATCGCGCGCTCGACCGCGGCGAGCGCGTCGCGGAGGTCCCCCTCGGCGCCATTGGCTGGCGAGTTGGCGGCGCTACTGGTCACTTGGCGTGCTCCGCTTCTGCGGCGAGCCGTTCGCGCCCGGCGCGAACGAGCTTGCGGAGCTCGGCGGCGCTGGTGGCGGCGACCCACTCGGTGCGGGCGAGCTCGGCGAGGCCCGCGGCGGTGGGGCGCGTCTCGGCCCGGTAGTACGCGCGGAACACGCGCCCGATCCAGCGTGTGAGCAGCGCCTGGACGACCCCTTGGAGCAGCCCCCCGGCCATCCAACCGGCGCCCGGCACGGTCTTCAGCAGCGAGGCGACCGCGGCGCCCACGGCCGGCGCCGCCGCCGAGACGCCGATCATGCCGATCAGGTTCTTGCCGAGCTGCGCCATGAGCTCGACCACCGTGTCGGCGTCGATCGGCTGCTTGTAGACCCGCGCCAGGTCCACGACCATCTTGATCGTCACGGCGCTCCCCCCGAGCAGGTCGAGCACGGGGATCGGGTTCACCGCCGCCACGCCGGCCGAGGCCCACGTGTAGCGGTCGATGAGCGCGTCGGCCTCGGCGTCGAGCGTCTCCAGCACGCGCTCCTTGGCCTCGTCCACCAGGCCGCGCGATTGCATCAGCAGGTTGGCAAGTAACAAGTCCCCGCCGTCCGACCGGACGATCTCCATCAGCCGCTCGGCAAGCGGCGAGATGTCGGGATCGACCGTCGCCGTGCCGGGGCTCTCGACCCCGTCGGCCGACACGCGGACCACCGGCCGAACAGTCCCCCGCGAGCGGACGGCGACCACGTCGCGCGGGTCGATGCGGCGCGGGACCTGCTCGCGGAGCTGCCCGAGCAGCTCTTCGCGCTGCGTGCGGTCGTACCAGTCTTCTTTGTTCAGGCAGACGACGAGGCGCTTCTCCATCGCGGCGAGTCGCTCCAGCAGCTCGTGCTCGTACGCCTTGAAGGGCCCGTCGACCACGAACAGCACGAGGTCCGCTTCGCTCGCCGACTCGGCCGCAAGCGCGGCGCGCGACTCCCCCTGCACCTCGGCGAGCCCCGGCGTATCGACCAGCACGACCGAGTCGCTGTCGGGCCAGGGGACGCTCTGCCGCTCGGTCGTGGTGCCACCGACGACGTCGCTGGTGAAGGCGTCGCGGCCGGCGAGCGCGTTGAGTAGCGACGACTTGCCGCTGGAGATCGTGCCGAAGGCGACGATCTCGAGGCGCTTCGTCGCGTGCTTCGCTTCGAGCTCGGCGATCGCTCGCTCGATTTCGGTCCGCAACCTCGGGCTGGCGGCGAGGGCGTGGTCGCGGCTCGCGGCCAGGTTGTCGGTGAGCTCCGACGAGCGGTCGCGGCGTGACAGCTCGCTGGGGTTTTTCGCGCGCCGCGACTGGCGACGCTGCGTGAGCAGCGTCGCCCCCCACAGCCGCCACCCCCCCCAGAGGGCGAGCCCCAGCAGCACCGCGCCGCCGAGGGTCACTAGCGCCAGGTAAGCCGTCGCCGCGAACGAACCCGCCTTGGTGGCGGACTCGTACCCGCTCATCACGCGCGGCGGGACCGTGACGAGCCCCCACCCGATCGCCGCCAGCGAGGCGACGATCAGCAAGCCACGGCTCGTCTTGCGGGGGAAGATCACTGTTGTCGGTTAAGGAAGGGAGAGAGGGGGATCACGTCAGGAAGTTATGAATCGGGACGGGCCCCAAACGAAGAACGAGCTCGTCTCGGACGTCCCCCCTTCATCACGCAACCCCTCTCCCGTAGCGTAGTTCGACGTTCTGAGTTGGATCTTGCGTAGGGGGGGACGATGCGCGCCGCGTACGTGACCGAGCCGGGGCCCGCCGATTCGATCCGCCTGGGCGACCTGCCGCAACCCGAAGTCGGGCCGGGGCAGGTCCTGGTGCGTGTGGCCGTGTCGGGGGTGAACCCGATCGATGCCTACGTGCGGTCGGGGATGGTCGCCATGGCGGTCCCTCTACCTTACGTCCCCGGGTGTGACTTCGCGGGGCGGGTCGAGGCGCTCGGGCCCGGGGTCAGCGGCCTGGCGGTCGGCCAGCGGGTGTGGGGCTCGAACCAGGGGCTGCTCGGGCGCCAGGGGACGATGGCCGAGTACGCGGCGATCGACGCCCAGTTCGCTTACGCGACTCCCGACGGGATCGACGACGCGTCGGCGGCGGCCGGGGCGCTGGTGGGGATCACGGCCCACTTGGGCCTGGTGCGCGAGGTCGCCCTGCGCCAGGGGGAGACGCTGCTGGTGGTCGGCGGGGCAGGGGGGGTCGGCTCGGCCGTCGTGCAGGTCGCCAAGGCGCTCGGCGCGCGGGTGATCGCGACCGCCGGAGGGGCGACAAAGGCCGCCGCGGCCCTCGCGGCCGGCGCCGACGCGGTGATCGATTACCTTGCCGAGCCGATCGCCGACGGGGTCCGCCGCCTCGCGCCGAACGGCGTCGATGTGTGGTGGGAGACGCGCCGCGAGCCGGACCTCGAGCAAGCGGTCGCGGCGCTCGCCGAGCGCGGGCGACTGGTGGTGATGGCCGGCCGCGACGCGAAGCCCGCGCTCCCCGTCGGTCCGTTCTACGTCAAAGGCTGCCGCCTGCACGGGTTCGTGATGTTCAAGGCGACCCCCGCCGAGCAGCAAGTCTGCGCGGACGACCTGTCACGCTGGCTGGCGTCGGGCGCCTACCGGCCGCGGGTCGCGCACCGCTTCCCGCTCGCCGAAGCCGCCGCCGCGCACGCCCTGCAAGAAGCGGCGACGATCCACCGCTCGGCGGAGCTGGTGGGGAAGATCGTGGTGGAGATCGGCTGAGAGGCTTTGAGAAGCCTCACGCAAAGGCGCGGAGGCGCGAAGGACGCGCGAAGAACCTTGCGGTTTAACCCGCTTCGTGGCGCGTTCCGCTTACTACGTGCGAGGCTCTTTGCAGCTTACGCTGTACTCCGCGAGCCGCGCACGGAGTGAGTGGAGTAGCGAACGGTCAAACCTCGAACTCACTCCGCGGCACGCCGGACTGGCGGATGATCGAGCTCAGCGTGCCGACCTTAAGTTCGCGGTGATCGGGGACCGGGACGGTCGTCGTCGTGTCATCGTCGATGCGCTGCACGACGACGTGGCTGCCGCGGCGCCTGACCTCGACGAACCCATGCCCGGCGAGGATCGCGCAGACCTCACGCCCCGAGAGCACTCGAAGCCTACCCAACCGCCACCTCCAGCTGGGTGACGTAGACGTCGCCACCCAAGCGGCGCTTCACCTCGTCGTCGCTCGCGCACTCGAAGAACAGTTCGACCGCCTCGCGGAGGTTCGCGATCGCCGCGTCGCGCGTTTCGCCTTGGCTTGCGACGTCGAGCTCGGGGCAGAGCGCGACGAACACGTCGTCTTCGGCGCGGACGACAGCCGTGAGCGAGCGGTTCATCGTGGTTCTCCTCGTCACGTCCGGTTGCAGGGTTGCTGCACCAGTATAGCCGAAGGGCGGAGTAGCACCCGTCGCGTCGATGGCGGGGTAGGACGTTGGTACCCAGGGCGCCCCCTCCCCCGTTCCCTAGAAGAACGGCCTCCCCCTTAGGAAGGAGGGGGATACGGACGCCGCTTCGCGGTCCGGTTTATCTGCGTTCATCTGTGGTTCCCTCCTTTCTTCGTGCCGTTTCACTACGGCATGCCCCACTTGCGGCGCAGCCACCACTCGGCCACCAGCGTCGCCACCAGCGTAAGGAAGAACGGCCAGGTGTCCCACGGCGTGTAGCGGCTGACGACTTCTTGCTTTTGGTCGGGGTCGCGGCGGGCGAGCTCTTCGAGGAGGGTCGGCAGCTCCTCGGGGGCGAGGACCCGGCCGCCGGCGGCGGAGGTCGCGTCGGCGAGTTGCGCCAGCGTCTCGGGTTCGGCGCCGGGGCGGTCGAGCTCGAGGTCCACGCGCGGCACGACGAACCGGGCCCGCGCTTCGCCTAGCGGCGTGTCTCCCTTGAGCGCGCGGACCTCGACGGCGTACTCGCCGGGGGCCTGCGTCTCGCGCACCGAGGCGGTCGAGCGCACGCGGCCCCCATCGACGGCGAGCGGCCGCGCGGCGCCGTCGGGGCCGACCACGCGCGCTTCGTAGCGGATGGTCGCGGCTCGTTGCGGGTCGTCGTTGTTCGCCCCAACGCGCTGCGGGAGGTTGACGCCCAGCGTCGCGTCGAGCCGCGCGCCGGGTTGCACGCGGCGGCCGCTCAGTTCGACGTACACGGGGCGGTCGTTCGTGTCTTCCTTCTTTGCGAGCCACAGCACGGCTTGCCGCCAGAAGCGCCGGTGGGCGTCGTCGTGCCCTTCGAGCACCCACCTCCAGGTGGAGTCCCCGGCGATCGCCAACACGCGCCCCAGGCCCGGCTGGCCGGCGACCACCAGCGGGGCGCCGCTCCCCTCGGCCTCGGCCAGCAGCGCGGCGTTGGGCTTCAAGCGGTCGCGGTCGAGCCGGTTGGCGCCGTCGAGCGGCGGGAGCTTCGACCATTCGTCGCGCGAGCCGAGCCGCATCACCGGGTGGTTGGTCCCCAGCGGAGCCGAGGGGACCATCCGCAGCGGCCCCTTCACGTGCACGTCGTCGCGGATCGGCTCGCCGAAGAGCTGCCGCTCGGCGCGGCCCACTTCGACGGGGAGCACGCTCTCGAGCGGGATCGATCGGTACCCGCCGGCGCCGAAGCTGTGCGTGCCGCCGAGGACCGCGAGGCCGGCGCCGTCCTGCACGAGCTCGGTGAGCGCCTGCCACGCGGGGCGCGACAGCGCGTCGGAGTCGAGGTTGTCGAGCACGACGACGTCGATGGCCCCCGGCCGCAGCGCCGGCGGCAAGCCCTGCTGCGGTTGGCGGTAGTCGAACACGACGCGATCGACGACCAGGTCGGGCGACGCTGCGAGCGACGCGCGTACGAACCGTTGCTCGACGCCGGGCGCTCCGCCGACGCGGGTCGCCCCGACGAGGTACAGGACCCGCAGGCCCCCTTCGCGGACGTTGACGAACGCGCTGGTCTCGTTGTTGCCGGTGAGCGTCTCCCCTTCCATCGGGTCGGCGATAACGGTCAGGCGCCACTCCCCCGCGACGGTCGGCGTGTGGCGCAGCGTGACGGGGTACGAGTCGATCCCGGGGACGAGCTCGATGCGGGCAGCATCGACCGGATCGACGGCCCCCTGGGGGTTCTCCCACAGCAGCCGCACGCTGGCGGTTTGGTTGGGGAAGCCGGTCGCGCGGAGGCGGACCGTGGCCTCGAACGGCGCGCCGGCGAAGGCCGAGTCGCTGGCCACGAGGTCCTCGATCGCCAGGTCCTCGCGTGCGCCCGTCGTGCGCTGCCCCATCGGGAAGGCGAACACGGGGGTCCCCTCGGCGGCCAGTCGCCGCGCGACGGCCAGCGGCGAAGCGTCGAGCGGCGGCAAGGCGCGCTGCGCGCCGTCGCTCAGCAGGACGATCCCCAGCAGCCGGCCGTCGCCGGCGTCGTCGAGCGCGCGCTCAAGCGCCGCCCCGAGCGCAGTCGCCTCGCCGGTCGGCTCGTCCGGAAGCGCGACGCGCCCCCGGTCGATCGCCATCGAGTCGAAGCCCCCGCTGAATCGGTAGGCGCGGACGTCTTGCTTCCGCGCGAGCAGCGCCAGGGGGTCGGCGCTCGACTCGACAGCGCGCCGCAGCACAGCGTAGCGCGATTGGCCGTCGATTGAGTCGGCGACACTCATGCTGCGCGAGTCGTCGGCCAGCAGCACGAGGGTCGCCTTCTGCGTCTCGCTGCGGACCCACACCAGGGTCGGCCGCAGCCACGCGAATAGCAGCAGCAGCGTCGCCCCGAGCCGCAGCGCGACGAGCAAGCGGCGCCGGCCGGGGGTCAGCGCGGCGTCGCGCGGTTGGGCAACCAGCGGCAACAGCGCTAGCAGCAGCGCGAGCCCCCCCGTCACCCACAGGCCGCCGACGGGGTCCCAGTTCCATTGCATCGGCTTGCTTGGTCGCTCCGAGCGATCCGTCGGGTGTGGCCTCGCCACGGGGGGCCGAGCTTACCACGCTCGCCCCTTCGGCCCCACCGCCTCGACGGGATCCACTCCGCAGCGAGGCTTACGGAAAGGAAATGGGGGGATGACTGGGGAGATAGTAGGGATGGCCGTTCGGTGTGTTCGAGCGCTTGCGGCGACTTGATTCCTCCGACTGCGGTTGGCGTGCGCCGGCGTAGTCCATCCCCATCATCTCCCCTTGATCCACCTATCGACCTTCCTTTACGTCACGGTAGAAGCGATTCGAGACGAGGTGCTCGGCGGCGAACACGAGCGCCACCAGGCCCAGCGCCCAGCCGTACAGCTCGTGGCCGACTTGGCCGACCGTGATCGACGCTGCGAGCTCGGCGCGGTCATCGACCAGGCGCACGCGGTCGGGCCCGAGCCGCTCGACCAGGGCCGCCGCGTCGATTCGTTCGACGCGCGACGTCGCGGGGTCGAGCGCCACGGCGAACCGCCGGTCGAGCGTCGCCGAGGCACCCCCCGCCTCGGCGCGGTAGGCGCCCGGCTCTTGGGCGACGCCCAGCACCACGTCGCGTCGGCCGGGGGGGATCGCCTGCCGCAGCGCCTCGCCGCGCGGCGTGCGCAGGATGAACCCCGGGCCGTCGAACGCGGGGGGCAGGGGGACCGTGACCGACTCTCCCGCCGTGTAGTTGAGCCGCGCCGAGCCGGCGCCGCTCAGGTAGTCGGTCAGAGAATTGACGAGCAGCACAAACGGCCACGGGTCCTCTCCCGTGGGGAGCAGGTTCCACGGGTCGGGCTCGTTGAGTCCGTCGGAGAACGACGTCGTCACCAGCAGCACGCGCCCCGCGCCGCTGCGGCGCTCGACGATCGCCGGCGAGCCGTCGGCGTACGTCGCGACGATCGCCGCCGCCGGGTCGACCGACTCGAGCTCCCAGCGCTGGAACACGGGGAAAGCGCTCCAGGGGATCGCCTCGGCGTAGTCGGAGAGCGCGGCGATCGCCGGGTGCGCGTAAGTCGTCGGCCGCAGGTACGTCTCTTCGCGCGACCGCCAGCGCAGCCGCGCGGGGACGAGGGCCTGCGCGTCGGTCGAGCCCACTCCCTTGGTAGAGCCCAGTCCCTCGGTAGAGCCCATTCCCTCGGTCGAAGCGCTGCGTCCCAAGGCGATCGCGACCGAACCTCCCGCGCCGGTGTAGTCGGCGAGGCGACGCCATGCGGCTGGATCGTCGAACGGCGGCGGGTCGAGGAGCCACACGCAGGCCGGGGGACTTGAGGAGGCAAGCTCGCGCGCGCGAGCGGGTGACTCGAACTCGGCGAGCGACGTCGCCACGACCCGGAATCGCGCGGCGACCCCCGCGGGGGCGAGCGCCTGGCGGACGAACACCGCGTCGTCTTCGCTGGCGCCCACGCACCAGACGGCCCGCGGCTCGGTCACCTCGACGCAGAACGGGCGCTGGTCGTCCTCGGCGAGGGCGTCGGCGGCGAGCACTCGCACCTCGCCGGAGTGGAAGCCTCGCTCGAGGCCGGTGACGAGGAACTCGATCGACGTCTCGCGCTGCACGCCGTCGCCGGTGGGGGCCTCCAGATCGACCTTCCGCTCGTCCCGTTTCACGGGGCCGTCCCCCGTGTCGAGGAGCAGTTGGGCGACGATCCCCTCGGGCCACGCGCCGGCAGCCGCGAGCGTGACGCGCACGCCGAGAGGCTCGCCGACCACGAGCGACTCGCTCGCCGGCGTCGCGGCGACGACCCCCACGTTGCGAGGCTCGGGGACGCCGACATCGACTAGCCGCACGGCGACTCCCGGTCGCTCGTCGAGCGCGTCGCGGACGTCCTTCTCCGCCGCGTCGTCCCAAGCGCCGGCGGAGAAGTCGGTGAACACGTACGCTTCGCGCCGCGCGGCGGGCGCCTCGGCGAGTCGCTCCAGGGCGTCGCGGACCGCGGCGCCGAGCGAGCGCGACGCGGGGTCGATCGTCATCCGCCCGAGCCGCACGAGGGCCGCGTCGCGGTCGCCGTCGATCGCCCGCCCCCCGCGCGAGCGGTCGGCGAGCGTCACGCGGGCGTCGCTCGGCGCTTGTTCGAGCAACCACCCGGCGTTCTCACGGGCCGCGTCGAGCCGCGTGCGGTTGTCGCTCCGATAGGCGGCGCCCTGCGCGTTGTCGATCACAACGCCGAGCGCAAGCCCCTCGCCGGCCGGCCCCGTTGCGGCGCCCAGTCCGGCCTCCCCGCCCACCGGTTGAGGTCGCATCACGGGGCGCGCGAGCGCCAGCGCGAGCAGCGCGATCGCAGCGCAGCGCAGGGCGAGCAGCAACCAGCGCCGCAGTTGCAGCCGCGTCTCCGTGCGCCGCATCTCCTTCCGCAGCAGGCGCAGCGCCGGGAACACCTCGCGCCGCGGCTGCCGTCGCGTGGCGAGGTGCAGCAAGATCGGCGCCGCGATCAGCAGCACGCCGGCGAGCAGTGCGGGGGTGAGGAAGGCCAAAGGGGGCTTTCGGCTGTCGGCTATTGGCTGTCGGGGACGGACGCGGGGTTCAAATTTTCAGTTTTCTCCAGGAGTTGGAACTGGGCCGGCGCCGCGGAGGCGCTTCAGCAGCGACGTCAGCATTCGCTTGATGCGCTGAATGGTCTGCTCCAGGTCGTCGTGGCGGCCGGCGGCGAGGTGCCCCAGGTCGCGTGCGAGGAGCAAGTGGTACTCCACCTCGCTGGCGGAGCCCAAGGCGATCTGGACGAATCGGGCGAAGTCCGCGTCGCTGCCACGCCCGCATCCTTCGGCGAGGTTGGCGCCGATTGAACCAGCCGCACGGCGAAGCTGCGAGGTGATCCCATACCGCTCGTCGGTCGGGAATGACGCCGTCTGTCGGTACACGTCGAGCGTCATCGCGTGCGCGAGCTTCCAAGCGTCCAAGTTTCGAAAATCCTGCATCGCAGCCTCCCCTACGAACCGAAGCCGACCGCAAAGCCAACCCAACAGCCTCCCTTCGTGCTGACAGCCGAAAGCCAACAGCCGACAGCCCCTATGCCCTCTGCCTCCGCGTCGCCAGGTACTCCGTCAACGCGCGGTCGAACGGCATGCTGGTGTCGAGCGGCACGTAGTCAACTCCGCTCTGGAAGCACTCTTGGCGGTACGTCTCGCGGAGCTTTGCGACCTGTTCGAGGTAGTCCGCGCGGAAGCCGTCGGCATCGACCTCCATGCGCTGGCCCGACTCGGGCTCTTCGAAATCCACCAGGCCGCGGAAGGGGAACGTCACCTCGGCTTCGTCGAGGACGTGGAACAGGATCACGTCGTGGCCGCCGTGCCGCAGGCGACGCAGGCCGGCGATGACCCCCGCCTCGTCGGTCAGCAGGTCGCTGAAGACCATCACCAAACTCGCGTGCCGCAGCATGGCGGCGAGCTGCGTGAGGCTGGCGCCGACGTCGGTCTCCCCCTCGGGCTTCAGCCGCGCGAGCAGCGCGAGGAGCGTGCCGATCTGCGAGCGCTTGCTCTTGGGGGGGAGCGAGTGCGTGATGCGGTTGGTGAACGCCACGAGGCCCACGGGGTCCTGCTGGTGGACCATCAAGTAGGTGAGCGCCGCGGCGAGGCAGATCGAGTAGTCGAACTTCGTCAGCTCTTGCCGGTAGCTGTAGGCCATCGACTTGCTGAGGTCCATCGCCAGGTAGCCGGTGATGTTGGTCTCGGCCTCGAACTTCTTGACGTAGTAGCGGTCGGTCTTGGCGTAGGCGAGCCAGTCGATGTCCTTGGGGTCGTCGCCGGTGGTGTACTTGCGGTGCTCGCTGAACTCGACCGAGAACCCGTGGAACGGGCTGGCGTGCAGCCCCTGCAAGAAGCCCTTGACGATGAACTGCGCACGAAGGTCCAGCCGCGCGATCTGGCGGATGACCTCGGGCTTCAGGTAGCTCTCGACGGAGGGCATAAGAGAGTGGGCAGAGGGCAGCAGGCAGAGGGCAGCAGGCAGTGTGGCGGGGTCAGGGTTTGAGGGAGCGGGCGAGGCCGACGATGAGGCGGCCCACCTCGGCGGCGAGGTCTGAGAGCGGTGCGACCTTCTCGGCATTGACGAACCGCAGCCTCGTTGCAAGCTCGAGCTGTGTTTCAGCCTCGCGCAACGAGCCGTGAGCAATGGAGAGGAATCGGTGGAAGTCGCGGTCGGAGAACCGTCCTTGGCCCTCGGCGATGTTCGACGGAACCGAGACCGACGACCGTCGGAGTTGCGACGTCATGCCGAAGCGCTCGTCCGGAGGAAAGCTCTGCGTCAGCGCGTAGACCTGCTCCGCCAAGTCCATCGCTTTCTGCCAAGCGATCAGGTCCCGATAGTTCTTGACCGCCAAGAAACGTTCTCCGTAGTTGATACTGCCTGCTGCCCTCTGCCTGCTGCCCGCTGCCCGCTACGCGAACTTCGGCACCTCCGGCGTCGGCGTCTCTTTCACGAGCCGCAGGACGATGTCCTCGGTCGTCATCCCCTCGGCTTGTGCTTGGAAGTTCGCCGCCACGCGGTGCCGCAGGACGGGGAGGGCGATCTTCTGCACGTCCTCGATCGAGACGCTGAAGCGGCCGTCCATCGCGGCGAGCGCCTTGCCACCCTGGATCAGGAACTGCCCCGCGCGGGGGCCGGCGCCCCAATCGACCAGCTCGCGGACGAACTTCGGCGCCGACTCGTCGCGCGGCCGGGTCGCCCTCACGAGCGCCGCGACGTATTTGATCACGTACTCGCTCACCGCCACCGAGCCGACCAGCTTCTGCACGTTCAGGATCGCCTTGCCCGACAGGACCTTGTTCACCTCGGGCTTCTCGCCGCGGGTGGTGCTGGCGAGGATCCGTTCCTCTTCGTCGCGGGTCGGGTAATCGACCCTGATGTTGAACATGAAGCGGTCGAGCTGCGCCTCGGGGAGGGGGTAGGTCCCTTCCTGCTCGATCGGGTTCTGAGTGGCGATCGTGAAGAACGGGTTGGGGAGCTCGTAGGTCGTCTGGCCGACGGTGACCTCGCGCTCTTGCATCGCTTGGAGCAGGGCGGCCTGGGTCTTTGGGGGGGTGCGATTGATCTCGTCCGCGAGCAGGATGTTGGCGAAGATCGGCCCCGGCACGAAGCGGAAGCTGCGCTTCCCGGCGTCGTCCTCGTCGAGGACGTTCGTCCCCGTGATGTCCGAGGGCATCAGGTCGGGGGTGAACTGGATCCGCTGGAAACCCAGGTCGAGGATCCGCGCCAGGGTCGAGACCATCAGCGTCTTGGCGAGGCCCGGGACCCCCTCGAGCAGGCAGTGACCGCGGGTGAAGATCGCCGCGAAGACTTGCTCGATCACTGCGTCTTGGCCGACGATCACCTTCTGCAGCTCTTGCTGCATTACGTGCCGGTGCTGCCGGAACTCCTGGAGCACTTCGCCCAGATTGCGCGTCTTACCGGGGGCCGGAGTCGGTGTGGGGGCGCCGCTCAAGGGGGGACTCGCAGGTCGAAGGGGGCCGATGGACGGTCGTTGATCGACGGATCGCGCCGCCGACTGTGCGGGCCGATTCTACGGGGAGGGTGCGTGCGGACCAACGGACCGACGCGGGCTATACTTGGGAGCTGTTGCCCCTCTCAACCCGTCGTGGCGTCCGACATGCAGCGCTCGTGGCCGCGCGTGATCGTCGTGGTGCTCCTCGCGGCGACGACGCTCGCCGCGGGGCGCGGCGCTGTCGGGCAACGAGTCCTCGCCGAGCCGATCGACCCCGCCCGAGTGCTGGCGACGATCGACCGTGCAGTGGGGTACCTCAAGCGCACGCAGAACGGTCGCGGCGCCTGGAACGACCCGGCCGCGTTTCCCGGCGGGACCACCGCGCTCTGCACGCTCGCGCTGCTGAACGCGGGGCTCGGCGTGGAGGACCCGACCGTCGCCAAGGGGCTGAAGTACCTGCGCGGCGTCGAGCCGTCGCGGACGTACTGCGTCGCGCTGCAGACGATGGCCTTCTGCGAAGGGGCGCCGCGCCGTGACTTCGCGCTCATCCAGCGCAACGTCCGCTGGCTCGAGGGGGCGCAGCGCGCCGACGAAGACCAGGGCGCCTGGGGGTACGGCGCCGAGCGGGCATCGACCGACCCCAGCAACTCGCAGTTCGCGCTGCTCGCCCTGTACGACGCGCAGCGCGTCGGCGCGAAGGTCGATCCCGAGACGTGGCGCCGCGCGGCCGCCTACTGGCGGAAGCTGCAGAACAACGACGGGTCGTGGTCGTACAACACGTCGATCCCCGGCACGGGGAGCATGACCTGCGCCGGCGTCGGCGCGCTAGTCGTCGCCGGGCTGGCGGAGGCCGAAGGGGACGCCCGCGTCGCGGGGGGGCGCGTCGAGTGCTGCCTCCCGCACGACGACGACGAGGCGATCGAGCGGGGCCTAGCGTGGCTCGGCGAGCACTTCAGCGTCCGCGGCAACCCCGCGCCGCGCGGCATCGACAACTCGTGGCACTACTACTACCTGTACGGCCTCGAGCGCGCCGGTCGATTATCGGCCCGGCGGTTCCTCGGCGCGCACGACTGGTACCGCGAAGGGACCGAGCGCCTGGTCGTAACTCAAGACCGGCTGAGCCACACCTGGCAGGGAGACGGGATCGAGGCCGACGCGCAAATCGCCTCCTCGTTCGCCCTGCTGTTCCTGTCGAAGGGGAGGCGGCCCATCTTGCTGGGCAAGCTGCGGCACGGGCCCGAAGTCGCGCCGCGCGCCGTTGCCGGCGCGAAAGGGGACTCCCCCAAGTGGAACGCCCACCGCCGCGACGCGTGGCGACTGACCGAGGCCGCGGAGAAGGCGTGGGAACTGCCGATGACGTGGCAAACGCTCGACCCCCGCGCGGCGACGGTCGAGGACCTACTGCAAGCCCCCGTGCTTTACGTTAGCGGACTCGAGGCGGGGGGGCTGCTCGACGTCGCCGACAAGCTCCGCGACTACGTCGATCGCGGTGGGTTTGTCTTCGCCGAGCCCTCGTGCTGCGACCCGCAGGGGACGCGCGCGGCGATCGACCGGCTCGTCGAAGCGATGTTCCCCGAGCCCGAGCACCGCCTGCGGACGATCGAGCCGTCGCACCCGCTGTGGCGGACCGAGCGGGTCGTCCGCCCCGAGTCGGATTACGTCGGGTCGCTGGTGGGGGTCGAGTACGGTTGCCGCACGTCGTTCGTCTACTGCGAGGAAGACCTGTCGTGCTACTGGGAGCTCGGCGCTCCGGAGCGACTCGATTCGTACCCCGCGGGGGTCCGCGATCGCGTCGAGGACGCCGCGAGCATTGGCCTGAACGTGCTCGCCTACGCCACCAACCGCGAACCGCGCGGCAAGGAGCAGCAGTTCGTTCAGCGGATCGACGACGTGGCGTTCGCGGGGGCGGGGGCGCGCGGAGTGATCGAGGTCGCGAAGCTCCGTCACGGCGGGGGGTGCGACGACGCCCCCGGCGCGCTCGGGAACCTGCTGCGCGCCGCGGCCGAGGGAGAGACAAAGCTCGCCGTCTCGCTCGAGCCGCGCGAGCTGAGCCCCGCCGACCCGGGGCTACGCCGCCGGCACTTTGCCTTCATGCACGGGCGGCGAGATTTTCGCTTCACCCCCGAAGAGCGACGAGCGCTCGGCGAGTATCTGAAGAACGGCGGCACGTTGCTGATCGACTCGATCTGCGCCAGCGAGGAGTTCGCGGCCGCGGCGCGGCGCGAGGTCGCCGAGGCGCTCGGGGCCAAGCAGTTCGAGCGCGTGCCGACGGACGACCCGCTGCTGACCGCCGACTACGGCGGCTTCGACGTCCGCACGGTCGAGCTCCGCGACCCGCAGCCGACCGCGACCGACGAGCCGCTCGCCGCCCGCGTACGGCGCACGGCGCCGCTGCTCGAGGGGATCAAGGTCGCCGGTCGTTGGGCCGTGATCCTCTCCCCCTACGACCTGAGCTGCGCCCTGGAGCGCCACGAGGCGATCGAGTGCCGGGGGTACCGCAAGGAAGACGCCGCCCGGATCGGGCTGAACGTGCTGCTGTACTCGATCAATCAGTGAGCCGAGGTCCACTCTGGGACCGACGGACGGTACGGGGGAGAAGGGGACAAAGCGGGGACAAGGGGATGGCGATCCGGCGACGCCGTCGCTGCTTGCACGCTGGCGCCTGGCCACGGCGTGGGGTCGTCGCGGTAAGTCGTTGCCTGTCCGCGGTTTGCGACGTCCAACGCGGCCCGTTACGCGTCTTGACCGCGTTTCGACGGTTCTCCTAGACTCCGCCGCATTTTTCGCCCGACGGCGGTGCGCGCATTGCGCGCCTCCGTGGGGGCGGGATCGCATGCAAGGACGCCGCCATCCGACCCCTCCGCGCCATCTCGCAAGCCGTCGCCGACCCACGGGTCGCGCGTCTGGGAGGCCGCCGCGCACGCGCCGCGTGGCGCGTCGTCGCCGCTTGCTTGTTGCTCGCGCTGCCGCCGATGGCCGCGCTCGCGCCCCGCGCCGCGATGGCCGACGTGCAGCTTCCGTCGGCGCCGGTCGACGCCGTCGTTGCGCTCGCTGCGCGCGAGGCGTGGCGCTGGGAGGACTCGTTCGGGCAGACCGTCTGGTGGCTCGCCGGTGACGTGGCGATCGAGCAGGAGGGGGGCGTGTGGCGTGGCGCCGAAGCGATCGTCTGGGTCGATCAACCCGCTTCGCTGCGCGAGCCGACCGTCCTGACGGTTTACGTCGAAGGGGCGCGCGACAAGCCGGTTCGGATCGAGCTCTACGACGAGCCCTCGGCGGCGCGCAACCCTCAGTCGATCCCTCAAGCGCGGCAGCAAGCGCCCCATTGGTACGGGAAGCTGCGGACTATCGGCGGTGTCGAGTGGCGCACGCCGACACCCTCGGCAGAGCCCGCGACGAAGCCCGGGGCGTATGCGCGGGGCCTCGCACGGCGCGGCGCCGAGATCGCCACGGACCCCGTGAGCGGTCCGACGCCGCCGACCGCTTCGGTCCTAACCGCCGGCTTCGACGACTTCGGCCTCGACGATCGAGAGCTGAAGCCCCTCGGCGAATCGCCGCGATCGACGACCGAACAGGCTCTCACCGCCGCGCAGTACGTCTCGCCGTTTACCGGTGCGCCGATCACCGCGCCGTCGTTTGGGTCCACCCTGGCGCCGACGCCCGGCGCGGCCGAGCCCCCCAACCGCGTGACGTTCCGGACCGTCGAGGTCGCGCCGCGGATGGGCGCCGGCCTCCAGGCCGAGGTGCTGACGAGCCCCACCGGGGAGGACGTCGCCGTCTTGTCGGGCGGGGTGCGGGTCGTGATCACGGGGGTCCAGGGGGCGGCGCTCCCGACCGGCATCGCCGGGCCCGGAGGGGCGGTCGATCGCGTCGAGATCGAGACCGACCGGGCGGTCATCTGGACCCGCGGCGGCGTGTCGGGGACCCAGTTCTCGCAATCAGGAGACAAGCCGCTCGAGTTCTACCTCGAAGGGAACATCGTTCTTCGCCAAGGGGAACGGACGATCTACGCCGAGCGGATGTACTACGACGCGCGGCGGCAGACCGGCGTGATCCTCGACGCCGAGCTGCTCACGCCGCTGCCGCAGACCGGCAACTACCAGTACCGGGGCTTGGTGCGGCTGAAGGCCGAATCGATCCGCCAGCTCGACGAGTCGCGCTTCGTCGCCGACAAGGCGCTGTTCACAACCAGCCGCATCGAGGAGCCGGGCTACAGCCTGCGCAGCGACACGATCACGTTCGAGGACTACCAAGCGCAACTGATCGACCCGGCGACGGGACAGCCGGCGACCGACCCGTTCACGGGGGCGCCGCAGATCGACCGCAAGCAGCTCGCGACCAGCGAGGGGAACCGCGTGTTCCTCGACCGTCTGCCGGTGCTGTACTGGCCGACGATCGCCACCGACCTCACCGAGCCGGCGTTCTACATCCGCGACTTCCGCATCCGCAACGACTCGATCTTCGGCACGCAGGTGCTGGCCGACTTCGACGTCTACCAGTTGCTCGGGCGCCCCTCGCCGCCGGGGACCGACTGGACCGTCGGGATCGACTACCTGAGCGAACGCGGCCTCGGGTACGGCACGGTCTACGAGTACAACGTCAACGAGTTCGCCGGGTTCGAGGGGCCGGCGTTCGGCAGCACCGACCTCTGGTTCATCGACGAGAACGGCAACGACAACCTCGGGTTCGGGCGTCGCAATATCGTCCCCGAGCAAAGCTTCCGCGGCCGCGCCTATTGGAACCACCGACAACAGGTGACGGGGGGTCTGCTCGACGGCTGGGAGGCGCAGGGCGAGGTCGGGTGGGTCTCGGACCGGACGTTCCTCGAACAGTACTACGAGCAGGAGTGGGACGAGCGCGGCGACCAGCCGACCGGCGCGCGGTTCCGGCGGCGGTTCGACAACCAGTCGATCACGATCGAAGCCAACGCCAAGCTCAACGACTTCTTCACCGAGACGCAGGAGTTGCCGCGAGTCGATCACTGGCTGATGGGGCAGGACGTCTTCGACGAGTCGATGACGTGGTTCGCCCACTCGAAGGGGGCTTACTCCGACCTGAATCCGGCCTCGACCCCGACCAACGCCACGCTCGCCGGTCAGTTCGCCCCCTTCCCGTGGGAGGCGGCCGTCGAAGGGGAGCGATTCTCCACCCGCCACGAGTTCGACCTGCCGCTCGACTTCGCCGGGCAGGCCGTGCCGGTGAAGGTCGTGCCGTACGTGCTCGGGGAGGTCGCGCACTGGGGCGCCGACCTGACGGGCGACGACGTGCAACGGGCGTACGTCCACACGGGGGTCCGCGCGAGCCTGCCGATGTGGGCCGTAAACCCCAACGTCCGCGACCCGCTGTTCAACCTCAACGGCCTCGCCCACAAGGTGGTGTACGACGCCGAAGTGTCCTACACCGACTCGTCGCAAAACTACGAAGACCTGCCGCTGTACGACCCGATCGAGGACAACGCCCTGGAGGAGATCCGCCGCCGGCTGTTCTTCACCGGGATCCCGGCCCAGCAGGACCCGCGGTTCTACCTGATCCGCAGCGGCCAGCAGGGGTGGGTCGCCTCGCCGGTGACCGAGCTCGTCGATGACCAGCGCGTCGCCCGGCTGGGGATGCGCAACCGCCTGCAGACCAAGCGCGGCGCGCCGGGCCAAGAACGCGTCATCGACTGGCTGACGCTCGACACCAACGTGAGCCTCTTCCCGAGCCCCGACGACAACCTGGGGGAGAACGTCGGCCTCGCCGACTACGACCTCGCCTGGCACCTGGGGGACCGCCTCACGTTCCTCTCCGACGGGTTCGTCGATCTCTTCGACGACGGACTGCGGACGTTCTCGGCCGGCGTGAGCGTGAACCGCCCGGCGCGCGGCAACTTTTACGTCGGCTACCGCTCGATCGCCGGCCCGTTCGAGTCGGACCTCGTCACCGGGCGGTTCAATTACCGGCTCGGACCGAAGTGGATCGCCTCGGCGAGCGCCGTGGTCGACTTCGGCGACGGCGGCAACATCGGCCAGGCGTTCTCGCTGAGCCACATCGGCGAGTCGCTGCTCTTCACCTTAGGGGCGAACGTCGACGAGTCGAAAGACAACGTCGGGTTGAGCTTCCTGCTCGAGCCGCGGTTCCTTCCGAAGACGAACCTAACGCGACGCACCGGCATCGACGTCCCCCCCGCGGGGGCCTTTGGGATAGAATGATGGAGAGGCGAGAGGACAGATGGTAGATGGTAGAGACGGGGTGCGGCGACCGATTGACGGGCGTTCCTATGCGTCGTTGCGAGAGACAGTGGTCTGTAGCTGATCATTCCCCGAGAGATGAAATGCCGTCGGACTCCCGATCGCTGCTCTCCCGCTGGTTGCGCAAGTTCGCGTGCGCCCTCCGCGGGGTCGCGGTCGCGGTGACCGAAGAAGACAGCTTCGCCGTCCATGTCCCAGCCGCGATCGCCGTCCTCTGCCTGGGGCTGGCCTGGGGGGTCGGCAAGCTGAGCTTCGCGATGCTCGTGCTGTGCGTCGCGATGGTGCTGGGGGCCGAGCTCTTGAACTCGGCGATCGAACGCCTCTCGTCGGCCGTCACGACCGAGGTCCACCCGGCGGTCCGCGACGCGCTCGACATGGCGAGCGGCGCGGTGCTCGTCGTGTCGCTGGGAGCGGCCGCGGTGGGGGTGATCGTGCTGTTCGGGTAGGGAGTCGGCGGCGCTTGGTTGACAGCACTCGGGCGTGTACTACGATTGTGTGGTCAGTAATACACGTCGCAGAGCAGACCGAAACCGATGATCCACACCGTTCAAGCGAGGCTCGACGACGAAACGGCGGCGCTGCTTGCCGAACTGCGCAGGCGGCACGGCTGGAGCGCGTCCGACGTTGTCCGTCGTGGGATTCAGGCCCTGACCAGCGAGAGCGACGCCGGTAAGAGGCGACTGCCGGGGGTCGGAGCGCACGCGTCGGGGATCGACGACCTGGCGACCAACCCAGCGCACCTCGAAGGGTTCGGTTCGTGACGCTGCTGCTCGTCGATACGGGCGCGATCGTCGCGGCGATGGATCGCTCGTCCCCGCGCCACGCCGTCGCTGCCGACGCGCTCACGTCGTTGTCGAACGACCTCGTTACCTGCGAGCCGGTGCTGACCGAGGCGAGCTTTCTGCTGCAACGTGCGGGGCTCGGCGCTGCGGTGTACGACCTGCTCGAAGGGGTGGCGCAGGGCTTCTACCGGGCGCCGCTCCGCTTGGCCGACCGTGCCAACGCGGTCTCGACCTTGATGCGGAAGTACGACGACCGCCCGATGAGCCTCGCCGACGCTTGCCTGGTCGATCTCGCGTCCGAGCTGCGGACGGGTCGCATAGCGACGCTGGACAGCGATTTCGGCTTCTATCGCTGGGGGAAGAACCGAGCGTTCGACCTGGTGCTCGACCCGCGTTGAGTCTTCTTCAGACCGCGTCGAGCGGGTTCAGCCAGCGGAGCTTCCTGAACCGCGCGAAGTCGGTGTCGCACGAAGCGAGTTGGGCGCCGTTGCCGATCGCGATCGCGGCGAGGTGCGCGTCGGGCAAGATTTCGCCGGCCTTGCCGCTTTCGAGCAGCAAGTCGCCGAGGATGCGGAAGTGCTCTGCGGTCTCGCCGACGAGCCGCGTATTGGGGTGTCGGAGCCAGCCATCGACCTTGGCGACCGCCCGCTTCGGAGAGAGCGGTTGGGGTAGAATTCGCAGGTGCGTGGCGATCCGCAGGAACCCGACAAGAGAGATCCAAGGGAGCCCGATCGTTGGCCCCGCCTTGAGCGTCCGTGTCCACCACTCGAACGTCCCGCGGTGGTTCGGCGCCGCCTCGTTGACCAAGTTGACCAACACGTTGACATCGACGACAACCATTAGCCCGCCTCGTTGCGCTGGGCGTCGGCCGGAGCGCCTCCCATCAGCCGGATCACCTTCTCGTCGTCAAGCGCGAACGACAGCGCCAAAGCCTTCGTCAGGTCGATGAGCGGCTCTCCCATGTCGTAGGTCGTCTCGCGGTACTCCCGGATCTTCCGCTCGCGTTCGCCGTCGTCGGAGGCGATGCCGCGGCGGATCGTCTCGTTCAGCACGCGGGTGAGCGAGTCACCCCCGGCACGCTTCTTGAGCTCGGCGAGCAGGTCGTCGTCGATGCGCACGGTGGTCCTCATGCGTGCATCATAGCATCACCTAGAGTGATGTCAAGGCATCACGATGGCTTGCGCGGCGGTCTCCAGCCGAACGAAGCGGCACGCAAAGCCGCAAAGACGCAGAGGACGCGCAAAGCGGCGGGGCGAGCCCAGCACGCGTGGCCTGCATCTCCCCCGCGCGTTCTTTGCGCCTTCGCGCCTTTGCGAGAGTTGCCGATTGGACTCAGCCAGCTCAGTCCAGCCAGTCCTGCGCCTCGAGCCGTTCCGGCACGTAGACCTCGGTCACGTAGCTGATGTCCTTGGAGATCAGCGATTCGACCTCGAGCTTGAAGTCGTTCTTGATCATCCGCTGGATCTCGGCCTGCCACTTCGGCTTCTTCTCGAACCAGGGGTACTTGGCGACCTGCTTGGCGCGCTTGCGGTCGGTGTCGGAGAGGGCAATCTTGACCCCTTCACTCAACTGGCAGCGGTCGTAGTCGATGCTCCGCAGGCCGAGGTACTTGGCCTCGGGGATCGCCATCCGCTGCGACTCGTACGCAAGGTTGATCGAGCCCTGCTTGATGACGCTGTAGATGTAGTACCCCCACGGGTCGTTGTCGAGCACGCAGTAGATCGGCAGGCTCAGCTCGTTGTGCAGCCGATAGAGCATCCGCCGCACGCCGCGCGGAGGTTGGCCCGAGCCGTGCGTAAGGATGCAGTTGTGCTTCTCCCAGAAGCGGTCTTCGTTGAAGCGCTGCCAGACGGTCCCCTTCTCGACGTGCAGGATGAAGTCGGCGCTGCACTTCTTCTTGTCGAGCTCGATGATGTCGGGCTCGACGATCGACGGGATCGCGTAGCCCCCCGATCCCATCCTCGCGCAGTTGATCTCGTCCCCCTTGTCAGTGAACGAGATGGCGCCGACCATCGCCCCCCGGTTCTCGGCGTACAGGTGCAGCTCCTCGCGGATGCTGCTCAAGAGGACTTCGGTGTCCTCGATGATCGTGTCGCACTCGTTCTGGTCGTCGAAGGTGTTCTCCTTCGAGCCCTCGATCGTGTGCTTCAGCATGTAGAACAGACCCCGGAGACTCGTCGTCTTCCCCTCGTCCAGCAGTCGCTTGCAGCCGCTGGCGACGAGCATCGTCCGCATGTAGCTCTTGGCCTGCGACAGGTCGAACAGTTGGCGGCGGTTCTTGCCCGAGCCCATCTCGAGGATCCGCTTCCGCGCCGAGTAGCGGACGTTCGACAGCGTGCGGCTGGGGATGTCCATATACGGGTCGCGCTTCCCCGCGGCCGCCTTGACGACGCCGTCGGCGAGGTCCACCAGCGCGGCCATCGTCCGCTTGTCGCGCGGCGAGAGGACGACGGGCTTCTTGGGGGCGGCGCCGGTGGTGGGTTTCTTCTTGGCCATTCTTTCGGAGTCGATCAAAAGGGTTCACGCAAAGGCGCGAAGACGCCAAGGAAGGCGAGGGCTCGCCCGGCGGACGAATCTCAGGCTACAGCTTTGCGCCTTTGCGGCTTTGCGAGAGTGGTCGTTCGAGCCGCCCATGCTCGCGGAGGCGCCGGACGGCGTCGAGCCCCGTCGTGTCTGCCACCAGCAACAGCGAGGCTGTGGCGGCAGAGGTGCGGCGGCGTAACGAGTCGGCGTCATACGCCCGACCGATGGACACGAGCGTAGTAGACACGTACGGCACGCAGTCGCACGTCAACCCGGTGGAAGGCGGTCAATGGTAGGACTGCCACAACCCGGTCGAAGTCGTCGGTCCGCGACTCGCCGTGATGCAGTGGGTCGGTTCTGAGGAGCCGCTGCACCTCGTCCAAACCCGACTCGATCGCCGAGCGTCCAGGTTTGTCGGCGACCGCCCCTGCGATGTCGAGCGCCTCGGGCGGCCGCGGGCCCCAGGTGACGACGAAGCTCATCGGGGTCGCTTCAGGTAGGCGAGCAGCTCCTCGGTGGTCATCGTCGGTCCGCTGGTGTCCGCTGCGCGACGGTCGAGTTCCTCGTCCGACAGCGCCGGCGTGACGGGCTCCCAGCCTTCGAGCATGCCCTCGAGGGTCGGCGCCAGCCGCCCGAGGGGCTTTCCCGCCTCGTTGACCAGTTCAATCTCTGTGTGCGCCACGAACAGCTTGGCGCGGGTGGCTTCGTCGATGACGACCTTGACCATGTCAGCGGGCCTTTCTCGGCTTGGGGAACGGGAGTCCCCATTGTACCGAGCCGTGCCCCGCCGCCGACACACCGCCCGGCGTCCTAGTTCGTGTCGCCGGCGATCTCTTCGCCGCCGTTGCGGGTGCCGAGGGCGTTGAACAGGAGGCCGTCGACCGAGAAGCTGATCTGGTGGACCGACCCGTCGGCGTAGACGGCGTTCACTCCCGCCGGGTGGGCGGAGCCGAAGAAGAAGACCTCCGTGCTGGCCCCAGTGCAGAACCGCGCCGTCGCCGGCTCGAAGCAGATCCCGTCACCGTCGGAACGTGGCTGGAGCCCCGTGAAGCGTACGGTGTCGGGGTCGTACCCGTCCGACCACCCGAGGTCGTCCGACCACGACTCCCCTCCCGCGCCGTTCATGTTCCCCCCGTAGAGGTCGGAACGGACGAGCTTCTCGCTGACGACCATCGTCCGGCTGTTGCCGTCCGTGATCTTGCTATCCGACACGGCACGAGCCATGTTCGGGACGACCTGCCCGACGGCGGCCGCCGTCGCCGACGGCGGCGTGCAGGCGGCGCCGCCGCAATTGAGGTAACGCCAGGGGGTGCGGGTGATCACACCGTAGGTCGAGCTGCGGTTGGCCGGATGACCGTTGTTGCCGTTGCCGCACCACAACGAGGCGTAGGCTTCGGTGTAGGAGGCGAGTCCGTTCCACGGAACGGTCTTCGTGATGTCGAACGTCGCGTTGGGGTTAGCCGGCTGGAACGCGGTGCCACACCGGTTCCCCAACGGGATGGCGGCGGCGTAGTCCATCAGGACGGTGGTCACCCCGCTGGCGCCTCGGAGCTTGGCGGGGCTGCGGCGCGAGGGGCAGTGGAAGCCGGGGATCGTCTGCTGCCGGAGCTCAACCTGTCGGTTGATGCTGCGGATGGCCCCTTCCTCGAGGTAGGTGAGGATCTGATAGGCCCAGCCGAGCCCCTGCTTGTTGGGGCCGTTCGGCGTGCCGGGGTTGGTCGTGCCCCCGGAGGTGTACTGCTCGATGAACGTGTTGAAGGTGTTGCCGGCGGTGGGGTAGACCTTCAGCGCGGAGACGTGGTTCTGCAGCGCGAGCCCGATTTGGCGCAACTGGTTAGTGCACTGCACGCGTCGCGCAGCCTCGCGTGCCGACTGGACGGCCGGCAGGAGCATCGCCACCAGGATCCCGATGATGGCGATCACCACCAGCAGTTCCACCAGCGTGAAAGCGCGACGAGACATGCGTGAGCTGCTTGCCATGGGGAGGCTTCCGAGATGTTGGACGACGCCGGTGAAGAAAAGAGAACGAAGAGCGAACTACTTGGCGAGCGCCGACCGGATCGCTTCGGGGAGTTGGTCGGGAGTCACCTCCTCTAGAACGCCACGCGCCTGGACTCCCAAGAGCTTGCCTTCGACCCCCTCGCGTTCGACGGCGATCCACGGGGCACGCTGCCGGGAAGTCTTCGCGTCGTAGGCGACCAGAAACGGCTGACCGTCCCGGGGCGAGACGAGCAAGCCGCTCGGTTCGTCGAGGCCGAGCGCCTGGAGCTGGGGCTGGTAGTCGGCGAACGTCGCGACAAAGGCCCCCTCGCTCGCCGGAGGGGCGTTGCCGTGGAGAGCGAGGTAGTCGCTGTAGGCCCTCGCGACAAGCGAAAGCTGACGCCGTGTTTGGAGGTCCTTACCCCCCCCTCCGGCGGGCCCGCCGCAACCGCTCACAAGGACAGCCACCATCCCGACGAGGGCAGAGCACGAAACACAACGCGCAAAGCGAGTCATTCCCTCTCTCGAAGACGGAGAGCAAGTGAGCATTCTTATGGCGCCCGCGCCGGAGGCTCCCTTGATAAGGGAGACGACCGACCGAGCGGACGGGAAGAGAAACGGAATCGTACGAGAAGAGGTTTCGGCAACACGGGATCGCGGTCGCGATTGATCCCCAAAGCGTGCCCCAAACACCCCGTAGATTACCAGCGGCGCCCCCCCGCAGTCCAGTTCTCTTGAGCGTTTTCGCGCCACTCCGCACGCCGCGGTGGGCATGGCGCGGCGCGAGGCCCTACCGATTCGCGTCACGCCCCCCCCGGAAACGCGTCACAAGGCGGCGGGGCGCCCGTTTCGACGGCCTCGGAGGGCTTCTCGCCGGCAACCCGGATCGGATCACCCTCCGCGCCGTCAACTACGCCCCTTCGGCCACGGCCGGCGCCGTCACCACGCGGTTGATCGCCGCCTCGTGGTGCGCCGGGTTCACGATCAGCACCGCCCCGCCGAGGTCGAGCTTCGTCGGGTCCTCTTCGACCTTGCGGCCGCGGTCGTCGAGCTTCACGTCGGCGTCGGCAGTGTGCTTCTGCGCGACGCGCACCAGTTGCTCGTACAGCGGCTTGACCTCGGCGCCGTTGATGACACTCACCGCCCCGGAGACCTCCTTCAGGTACCGCAAGAAGACCTCGCGGCGGTCCGACTGTTGCTTGACCTTGAGCCGCCGGCGCAGGTACATGCCGAGCTTGCGCCCCACCGACTGCAGGCCGAGGCGGATCTCCTTCTGGATCTCCGGGTAGTGGGCGATCGCCTCCTTCGACTCGCTGGTGAAGGGGACCCACACGCTGGCGATGTGGACCATCAGCGAGACCGGCCCCTTGGGGAGCGCCCCGCGCGACTGGCTGAGCCCGTAGCTCCGCCAGTTGGTCGTCAGCACCGTCTGCGTGACGGCGCACGCCGCCTGCTGGAACTGCAGCGGCACGCGGTTGGCGTACCGCAGCACCTCCATCGACTGCCCCTCGGCGACGTTGACCCCCTTCATGGCCTCGAGCAGCTTGTCGCGCTCCTTCGGCTTGAGTCCCGACGGGGTCTGCCGCGTCTTCAGGCCCGAGGCCTTGACGATCTTGTCGGCCGACTCGGCCCCCAGGCCGTTGAAGGTGTGGATCAGGAACTGGCGCACGGTGCGGGCGTCGGTCTCGTCGAGTAGCTCACCGAGCAGGTCCTTGGTGACGTTCTGCGTCGGCGCCGACCCGCCGTAGGCGAGCCCCACCTCGACGACGAACGGGTTGCCGCGGTAGACGGCCGGGGGGCGTGTCGCGGCGGAATAGAACTCGCCCGGCACGACGTGGTGCAGGCCGCGGAGGATCAGGTCCTCGCCGATCGGGCTGATGCAGTCGGTCGCCGGGGGGGAGATCTTCGTCGCCTGGATCGCGTCGTACAGCTTGTCGGCCTGCGGCCGCGCGACCTTGTGGACGTTGGTCCGGGTGCTGACCTGGGCCGTCTCGCAGAGCTTCTTCGCCACGGCAGGCGTGACGCGCGAGAACTTCGTCGTGAAGAACTCGCTGACGCTCATCGACTCCGAGTCCTCGAGCATCGCCGCCAGCCGCCCGCGCTCGGTGCCGTAGGGGTGCGGCTTGATCTCCTTCGGCTCCGGCGGGAGTTGATCGGCGCTGCGCTGGTAGTCGTACTGGTAGTCCTCGGGGTCGATGTAGTGCAGCGTGACGTGCGGGTTGGCGATCGCCGTCTGCTCGAGGTACTCATCGACCGACCCGCGGCCGCGGACAAACTTCGCCTCGAGCTCGATCGTCACGCGCGTGCCGTGCTCTTGCTCGACCCACTCGATGCCGTGCTCCTTGATGTACGACGACCCCTTGTCGCCGGTCGGGATGTCGATCCCTTCCCCCTTGCCGTTGAGGATCCGCGGCTCGTTGCGCTTGGTGTCGATCTGGATCTCGTAGTAGTGGGCCGGTTTGCCCTTGGAGACCTTCGAGATGATCTTCACCGGCTTGCCGGTGGTCTGCACGCCGTACATTCCGGCGGCCGAGATGCCGATCCCCTGCTGTCCGCGGCTCTGGCGCAGGCGGTGGAACTTCGAGCCGTAGAGCAGCTTTCCGAAGATCAGCGGGATCTGCTTCTTGAGGATCCCGGGGCCGTTGTCCTGGACTCCGACCTTGTACTTGCCGGGGCCGGCCGACTCGATGTGGACCCAGATCTCCGGGAGGATGCCGGCTTCTTCGCAGGCGTCGAGCGAGTTGTCGACCGCTTCCTTGACGGTGGTCAGCAGCGCCTTGCGAGGGTTGTCGAACCCCAGCAGGTGGCGGTTCTTGGCGAAGAACTCGGAGACCGAGATCTCCTTCTGGGCGGCCGCCATCTTGGTGGCGTCGCTGCGGCGGGGGGTGGCGGCTTCAGGCATCGAGCGGCGTCGGGGAGTCGGTCTCAGGGCGGGCGTTCGGGGCTTCTGAGCCACGATCAAACGGGAAACTCGCCCGGGCAGAAAGGGGGCCCCGAGGTTGGGCGGGTCGGGGCGGGCACGACGTTTCCCGTCACGCGAACGATGAGAAGCGCTCGATCGCACGCCCGAGTACCTGCAGGAATTGCCGTCCGCGGGGCTTGTTCGTAAGCTCGCTCCAAACGTCGAACTCGTGTTCGACGGGAGTCCACCTCGGGTCCCCGGGTGGCCACGGGTACTCAGGATTTGGTCCGTCGCCCGCAAGCGCCGGTGCCAACCGTTCGACCCCATTGGCGATGGGGGCTGCATCTTTGGCCCATTCGCTGAACTCGCGGAAGCTCTTGAATCCGAGCGACGAGGCGACAACCTCTCTATCTTGATCGCTTGGAAGGTGGCGCAGACTACGCAGAAAGACGCTGAACCCGATGTGACTCTTCTTCGGAACTTTCCCTGAACGCCAGACGTACGCCTTACTCAGCTTCTCGGTGGACATCTGAAGGTAGTGCAGGAGATGGCATGGGTGCGAGCCGCTCTCGCGAAGGGTTATGAAAACGGCGTAGTCCGATCGCGCCTGCGCGATCCAGAGTCGTTGCTGCTCGTTCATGGCCTACGCGGCTGTACGCGAACCGCGCCATCGAGCGACCAGCCTAGCGGGGGAGAAAGTGCGTTCGACTGCATGCGATTCCACTGGTCTACTGTAACGTCGAGAACACACAGGCGATGCATGGTCTCTAGACCACGGTCAATCGTAAACTCGATGGGCTCCAAGCAATCATCGCGCAGGGCCCCCAGCATCGTGTTCACTTCAATGAGCCGAACCTCGCGATCGCCGGCGCCTCCAAGAGCATGCCAGACTTCGCAGATAGCAGGGTCGGCTTCGATGTGCGCACGGGCGAAGAAGGCGGCCTGATGGTCGCGGTTGAACTTGAGGGCATTCATGTGGAGGATTCCTACGAGGATAAGGAGTCGATGTCTTGCTACTTCGGACTTGAGGTACAGCGACAGCTCCAATCACACCGGCCTCGTCGGCGTCGCAAACAGCTCGCGGAGGCTCGCCTCGAAGCCCGGCAGCACCTCGCCGCCGGTGAGCTTGTCGTCCACAGTCAGCACGACCGACTGTTCGGGAGTCGTATAGGTGGTCACGGTCTTCGTCGCCGGGTCGATGTACCACACCAGCCGCACCCCGGCCTCGAAGTACTCGTCGAGCTTGCGACGCATCTCGCGCTCCGTGTTCCCGGCGCTGAGGACCTCGACCGCCAGGTCAGGGGCCAGGTCGGGCGCCGCCTGTTCGGGGAAGCCGGAGCCCTCCAGCCGGTCCCACGAGATGAACGACACGTCCGGGATCCGCACTTGGTCGGGCAGGATCCGGAGCATCCCCGCCTCGCCGGCGGTGATGCCGAGCTTCCGCTCGGTGACGAACGCGGTCAGCAGGGCGCCGAGCCGCAAGGCGAGGAGCGATTCAATAAATCCCATGACCTTCTCCAACAGGACGCCATCGACCAGTTCGCACAAACGGTTCTCTTGGGCTTCGAGCCGGATCACGTCGTCGATGGTCGCCGTCCCCGGGCGCGGGCGGGTGACGACCCGCGCCAGCGGGATCGGGCCGAAGCGCTCGAACAGGCTCTGGGCGGTCCACTCGGTGGTGGCCGGGACGCTTGCGGTCGCCATGCGTGCCTCGCGAAGGGGCGGTAGGGGGCTAGCAATCAGTATACCCGCCCGTGGGGGGCGCCGACCCTGCCGGGCGTTCCATGGGGGCCGGTCGTGCGGGCTGTGAGGGCTAGCACGAAAACAATCGGCGCAGCGGTCGTGCCGGGTCGATCCTTCCGTCAGACCGGCAGGGCACGGATGCCAGCGAACGGTCGGGATCGGCTCGGCAGCCGACCCGTCGGGGGGGGACGCAATGCGTCGGCCCGACTCGCGGAAGGGGTTCCGTCTGCGGAGCAAGGAGGCTTCCGATGAAGTCGCGTCTGTGGGGATTGGTGGCGGCAAGCGCCGCCCTGTCGTCGTCGCTCGCCTTCGCCGGTCACGGCTGGGAGGGGAAGCGGGTCATCAGCTACCAGCGGCCGAACGACCTGTTCTACAACTCGTACGTTGGGCCCCAACCGAGCGGCACGGCGGCGCAGATGTACGTCTCGCCCCTGCCGACGCCGGCGAACGTCGGGCACACCTACACGACGTACCAGCCGTTCATGCCGCACGAGTACATGTACAAGCACCATCGCTCGTACTACACGCACAACCCGGGCGCCGGGTGGACGCGGGCCAAGGTCCGCTACGGCACCTCGGGGACGCTGTTGCAGGCCGCTTCGTTCGGCCTCTACGACCACGGCAGGGGCCACTGGCCGCACCTGCCGTTCGCGAACACCGAGTACGCCCCGAGCTACCCGTTCTATCGCTGAGCCGCCGGCCGAGTCGCCGCGCAGCGGGTGGGTTGAACGTCGGTATAGTCGAACAGAGTTTCCCCGAACCGGAGTCACGTCGATGCGTGCTGTTCCTCGGCCGTGGATCGCGCTGGCGATCGCCGTGACGGCCCTCGCCGCGGGTGTCGCCGACGCGCACCCTTACATGTGGCCCCTCAATCGGGCGCAGAACTACAACTGGAACGCGGGCTACGCCCACGGGCAGTACGGCCAGCCGGTGGCGATGGTCGTGCCGCCGACTGCGACCATGCAGACGAACTGGCGGTGGGGCGTCGCCTCGAGCCGCGTCTCGCGGCTGGACCACCAGTTCGGGCGGAACTACCCGGGCCAAGGTCCGTTCGGCGGCCCGTTCCAGAACACCCCGGTCTGGCCGCAGGACACGACGCAGTTCGGCGTCTACAACGTCCGCGCCCCGTGGTGAGACCCGTCGCGTAGTGGGCCCCGATCGGTCCACGCACCAAACCCCCCCGGCGCCCGCGGTCCCCCCCCGCTGGGCGCCCACGAACGCCGTCGGCGAAAGCCGGCGGCGTTTGCTTTTTTCATGACGCCGTCGGGCGCACCGCGCCATGCTGCGACTACCGAGGAACGTCTTCGCTCGCGACCCGGTCGAGTTGCTCGGCGAAGTCCCCTTCGGGTTGGGCGAGGAGCCGCGTGACCGCCAGCAGGCGCCGGAACTGCTCGTCGCGGTCGAGTCGCCGCAGCAAGCGAAGCCGGGCGAGCCGCGCTTCGCGCCACGGCTCGTCCCCGCGCGCAGAGCGGGCTTCGATGTTCGTCCAGACGGCGAGCGCCGCTTGGACGTCCTTCGCTTCGGGGGAGTCGGACAGCAGCCGCGCGTAGTCGATCGCGGCTTGCGCGTCGCGCGGGTCGCGCTCGACCCGCGCGCGGAGCAACGCGAGGGCCTCGTCGGCTCGTCCCAGGCTTGTGAGCGCGGCGGCTTGGTCGCGGGTTTCCGCCGCGGAGACCGGGGTCCCCGGGCGCGCTCCGGACGCTGCCGCACGCAGCGCCCTAGCGAGGCGCGGCGCCTCGTCGGGCCAGAGCCTCGGCGGCGCGGCGGAAAGCCGCTTGCCCAGCGCCGCAGCGAGCTTCTCGCGTGCCTGCGTGTCGGTCACGCCGAGGGTCGCGAAGCACTCGGCCGCTTCGTCGTGTTTCCGTGTCGCCGCAAGGGCGACGGCCAGCTGCGCGGCGGCGCGGTCGCGCCACGCCGCTTCGGGAGGGGGCGCCCCCTGCAGCGCGACGCGCAGCAGCGGCGCGGCGTACTCGGCGCCCGCCGCGCCGCGCGCGAGGTGCGCGTCGGCCAGGGCCGCCGCCGCCGCACGCTGCGTGTCGCTCCACGAGCGAGGCCACGTGTTGCTCTTTCCGACGATCATCGGCAGCAGCGCGTCGGAGACGTCGCGCGCAACGCGCTCGATCGCGGCGTCCCCTTGCTCTCGCGCCGCGCGGGCGATGGCGTCGCACGCTTGCACTCGCAGCGCGTCGGCTCGGGGGCGTCGCGGGTCGCGTTGCGCAATCGGTCGCACTCGCGCCAGGAGCTCGTCCCACCTGCCGCGCGGCGCCAGCAGCTCGACCCGGCGCCACGCGGCGTCGGCGGCGGTCGGCGCGTCGGGCCAGCCCGCCGCGTGCTCGGTGAGCAGCACGTCGTACGCCGCGAGCTGCGCGTCGGCGGCCGGCCCCTTTCGGAGCGCCTCGGCGGCGAGCGCGCACGCCGTGTGGTGGGCTTCGGCGGCGCGGGGGTCGTTCGGCGAGACGAGCGCCGCGCGGCGGAACCGCTCCGAGGCGTCCAGCAGCTCGCCGCGCGTGCGCTGCGTCTCGGCCGCGGCGAGCGCAAGGTCGAGCGCCCGCCCCTTGGCGCCTTCCCGAAACGCGATCCCCGCCGCGCTGTCGAACGCCTCGACGGCGCGGGCGAGGTCCCCAGCGCGGTAGAGCTCCGCCGCCCTTGCAGCTTCCTCGTTCGAGGTCGCGGCGTTGACCGCGTTCGCTGCGCACGCCAGCAGCCCAACGGCGATCGCGATTCGAGCGTGTCTCACGGCGATCCCCCGGCGGGAGGCTTCGCAGCCGCGCCTTCGATCGACGCGCGCGACGCCGCGAGGCGGACGTTGTCGAACCCGGCCGCGCGGGCCGCGTCGTACGCCGCGACCACGGCGCCGAGCGGAACGTCGGGGCCGGCCTCGATCGTCACCGGCAGGTCGCGGGCGATCGTCGCCACCTCGCGCAAAATCGCGGTGAGCTCTTGGCGGCTCGCGGCTTGGCGTTCCCCCACGGTCCAGACGACTCGTTCGCCGTTCCGGACGCCGGCCACGAGGACTTCGTCGATATCGATCGCCGGGGGGGCGAGGACCGAAGCGCCAGCCCCGGGTTCTGCTTCAACGACCACGCTTGCGGCGAGGTCCGCTTCGCGTTGCTGAAACGACGCGGCGACCAGGAAGAACACGTTGAGCAAGAAGACGACGTCGATCATCGGCGTCATCGCCACGTTCAAGGCGGCGCGCCGCGACGGCAGTGGGAGTGATCTTCGCACGGCGTCTTTCGTAGGTCGGTTGCTCGCGGCGCTTGCGTTTGTCAGCGGCCGCGCACACCAAGGTCGATCGCGGTGATCCCCGCTTCGGCGCAGGCCGCGAGCGCCGGCTCCACGGCGGCGTACGGCGCGGCGCGGTCGCCGCGGAGGCGGACCCGCGGCGGGGCGCCACGCTCGGCAGTCGCGTCGCGCAGCCGCTCGAGCAGCTCCGCCGGCGTGACGCGTAAGGCCCCGAGCGTCGTCTCGCCCCCGGCCGTGACGTTGACCACCAGCGCAACGTCTTCTTGGCCCGACGCTTCCCCCGTCGAGGCCTCGGGGAGATCAACCTCGACACGCGACTCGTTCTTCGACAGGTTGCTGCTCACGAGGAAGAAGATGATCAGCAGGAACACGACGTCGATCATCGGCGTCATGTTGAGCTCGACCACCGGGCGGCCCGTGACGTGGTGTGCGGGTGCGCGGCGCATCACGGCGTCCCCTGCGCGTGACGTGCTGGCTTGCCGCCGATGATCGCGCGCTTCAGCGGGCGCGTCGCCCGCTCCGCCTCGCCGATCGCGTCGGCCACCAGGTTGTCGAGCCGGTTGCGGAGCACGGCGTGGGCGGCGAGCGACGGGATCGCGATCACCAGCCCGAGGACCGTCGTGACGAGCGCCTGGTAGATCCCCGAGGCGAGCTGCGCGGCGCTCGCGCCCCCTTCGGTCGAGGCGACTTCGGCGAACGCCATCAGCATCCCGACCACCGTCCCCAAGAGGCCGAGCATCGGCCCGAGGTTGCCGATCACCGACAGGTAGTCGAGCCTGCGCAGGAGGCGGACGGCCGAGTCGCCGGCCGCGTCTTCGATCCCCTTCTCAACGGCGGGCCAGGTCGTCGCGGGGCCGGTCGTCGCGGCCTCGACCAGCCCGGCGCGGAGCGCGTCCGCGAGCAGGCTCGGCTGCCGGTTGCACGCCTCGGTCGCCGTCGCCAGGTCCCCCGCCTCGAGCGCCCGGGCGACGCGCTCGGCGAGCCCGTCGGGGGCGAGCCGCTCGCGCGTGAGCGTCAGCAGTTGCTCGATCACCAGCGCCACCGCGGCGACCGACACCACGACGAGCGTCCCGGTGATCGCTTGCCCCACGGGCCCGCCGGCGGTCACCAGCTCCCAAAGCCACGCCCCGCTCCCGACCTCGGCAAGCGGCGCGAGTAGCGACTCGAGTACGTGGGAGGTGCGCATAGAGAACGGCGGGCGGGCGTGGACTGGGGTGGAGCCTTGCGTTGTGGGGACTCAGCGATCATCGCTGATCGGGCGTTGTTCGGCTCTCCCCCTTCACCGCACGAGGCGTGTCAGGTCGATGTAGCCGTACGCTCCCCCCGTTACGGCGGCGAGGTCTTCGAGGAAGTTGCGGCCGCGCGGTTTCGGTCCGCGGCCGAATTCGATGGTGCTGATCGTGGCGACCCCCGCGTTCCGGTCGGCGATCTCGTGGACCTCGGAGGGGGTCATCTCGATGTCGGCGTCGGTGAGGAAAAAGATGACGTCGGGCCGGTAGGCGAGGGCCCGTTTGAGGGCGGTGAAGCGATCGGTCCCCCCGTCGGCGCTGACCGCTTCGACGTACTCGGCGGCGAGGCGCTTGTTTTGGTCGGTCGCGTAGGCGACGCGGGCTTGCCCCCCGGTCAGGTCGAACGCCGTGACCCCCGTGTTGAAGAACAGGACCTGGAACTGGTGCGTGTCGCCGAGCGCGTCGAGGCTGGTGACGAGTTGCCGCTTGGCCGCCGCCAGCGGCGGGCCCGCCATGCTGATCGACCGGTCGAATGCGTAGACGAAGCGGCTCCCCTCGCCGCTGACGCCGAACACGGTGACTCGCGCCTGGCCCCGCTTGACGATCTCGCCGAGGCCCACCCCCCCCGAGCCGCCCGCCTTGCGCGGGCCCTCGCGGGCGCCGCCGATCCCGATCGCCGACTCCCCCGCGGCGTCCGGCGCGGTGAGCCGATCGATCAGCTCGGCGAACGGGCTCTCGGTCGGCGTGGGACTCATCGCCACGGCCAGGTCGAGCGGCGGCCCGGCCGCGGAGTCGGTTTCGGCCGGCTTGGCGGCCGGCGTGGAAGTCGGCCCCGTGTCCTCCTCGGCGAACGACTCGACACGCTCGCGGCGCAGCACCACCCCGACCTCACGGGAGGGCTGGTCGGTGGCCCCCCGCGGCGCCGTCCCGACAAGCAGCGCCGCCGAAGCCGTCAGCAGCGCGTGGAGCGCAAGCGAGCCCCCCCAAGCGGCGCCGGCCAGTCGGTTGTCGCGGTCGGTCGGCACGCGTTTTCCTCGGGGCGTGGGGCGTTCTGCGGCGTGGGGTCGATCCGATCGTAGACCGGCGGGCGAGGTCGGGACAACGGCGGCCCGCCGCGCTATACTCGCGGTTCTCGCCCCGCGTCCTAAACGCCCGCTCTCTCGACCAGGGTTGCCGCGCCGTGTCGCTCGAAGTTGTGCTCTACCCGCACCCCGTGCTGCGGCACGTCTCGAAGCCGCTGAAGCGCGTCGATAAGCAGGTCCGCGAGTGGGTCGCCGAGATGTTCGACCTGATGTACGAGCACGAGGGGATCGGCCTGGCCGCCAACCAAGTGGGGCTCCCCTACCGGATGTTCGTCGTCAACGTCGAGGGGGACCCCGACCGGCCGGAGCTGGAGCGGGTCTATCTGAACCCCGTCCTATCGCAGGGGAAGGGGCTCGAGGAGATGCGCGAGGGGTGCCTGAGCCTCCCCGACATCCGCGGGCCCGTGTCACGCAACCAGACGATCCGCGTGCAGGCTTACGACCTCGCAGGGAACGCGATCGACGAGACGCTCGCCGGCATGGACGCCCGCGTCGTGCTGCACGAGACCGATCACCTCGACGGGATCCTGCTGATCGACAAGTTCTCGGCGACGACCCTCGCCGAGGTCCGTGACGACGTGCTCGACCTCGAAGACGACTTCGACAGCCGCCAGCGCACGGGCGACGTGCCGACCGACGAACAGATCGCCGCGCGGATCGCGGAACTCGAGTCGCTCCGTGCTTGAAACGAATGAAGGAAGGAAACCACAGATGAACGCAGATAAACGCAGATGGGGGAGCGATCAGCCGTCAGCGATCAGCGTTCAGCAGCCGAACGTTCTGAACACCGACAGCTGACTGCTGAAAGCTAAAAGCTGACTGCTTCATCCGCGTCCATCTGCGCTTATCTGCGGCTAATTCCTTATGAAGCTCGTCGCGCTGGGAACGGGGCCGTTTGCTGTGCCGTCGCTAGGGCGGCTGGTGGCGGACGGGCACGACGTGGCATGCGTCGTCACGCGCCCGCCGCGCGGGAGGGCGAGCGACCCCCCGGCGCCGATGGCCGCGGCCGCTGCGCGGCTCGGCCTCTCCTTGTGGCAGCCCCTGACCGTGAACGACGAGGTAGGCGCCGCGCGACTAGCGTCCTTCGAGGCCGACCTGCTGGTCGTCTGCGACTACGGCGAGATCCTGAAGCCCGCGGCCCTCGCGGCGACGCGGCTGGGGGGGGTGAACCTTCACGGGTCGTTGCTCCCCAAATACCGCGGCGCCGCGCCGGTGCAGTGGGCCGTGCTGAACGGCGACACGCAGACCGGAGTTACGGTCATCGAGATGACGCCGGGACTCGACGCCGGGCCGTCGCTCGGCCAGAGCGCAACGCCGATCGATCCCGACGAGACGGCCGGGGAGCTCGAAGTGCGGCTGTCGGCGATCGGCGCCGAGCTCGTTTCGCGCGTCGTCCGCGAGCTCGAAGCGGGCACGGCGGTCGGCACGCCGCAGGAAACGAGCCTGATGACCAAGGCGCCACGCCTCGCCAAGGAGCACGGACTGGTCGATTGGTCGCGCCCGGCGGCGCGCGTGAAAGACCAGGTCCGCGGGACCAACCCCTGGCCCCGGGCGTTCACCGCGGCGCCGGTCGAGAAAGGCCCGCCGCTGCGGCTGGTGATCGATCGCGTGCGTGTCGTCGAAGGGGCGGGCGCGCCGGGCGAAGTGCTCGACGCGGGCAAACGCCTGGTGGTCGCTTGCGGCGAGGGGGCCGTCGAGCTGCTAGAGGTCCAGCCCGCCGGCAAACGCCGGATGGCCGCCGAGGAGTTCCTACGCGGGACCCGTTTGGCGTCGGGAGCGCGGCTCTGCTAGCGGCACGCCCTTGGGGCCGGAGCGCCGTGCGAGCTTGGGGTCGGCCTCGCACCGCGGCTCGCTGGTGGGCTAGACTACGGTCTTCCCCGGGACGGAGCCCGACCCCATGACGACGATCGACACGGTGCTGCTTGCGCTCGCTACGCTGGTCGCGGTGCGGACGCTCGTTTCCCTGATGCGCAGCCGCCGCGACCGCGTCGTGGCGGAAGTCCGCGAACAGATCCGCGACCACAAAGCACAAGCGAAGTCGAAGAAAACCGCCGCCTGACAGCGTTCGTACGTCGTCGGCCGCTGAAAGCCGAAAGCTGACCGCCGAAAGCTGAAAGCCTCTCCTGAAGCTCTACATCGAAACCGTCGGCTGCCAGATGAACCTGCTCGACTCCGAGCTGGTGGTGGCCAGCCTGCGCAAGGAGGGGTACGAGCTCACCGCCAGCACCGCCGACGCCGACACGATCCTGTTCAACACGTGCAGCGTCCGGCAGCACGCCGAGGACAAGATCTACTCGGCCCTGGGACGCCTCAAAGACGCCAAGCGTAGCCACCCCGGCAAGGTGATCGGGGTCATCGGCTGCATGGCGCAAAAGGACCAACGGCTGATCTTCCAGCGGGCGCCGTACGTCGACATCGTCGTCGGCCCCGGGCAGTTGCACCAAGTGCCGGCGCTGGTGCGCGAGGCGCGGTCGAAGCCCAATCAGCAACTGCTCGAGGTGAGCCTGGGCCGCAAGGACGGGGCGGTCGATTCGATCAAGCGGAGCCACGAGTCGTTCGACCCGCTGCGCGACCCGTCGATGCGCCCGACGCCGTTCCAGGCCTACGTGCGGATCCAGATCGGGTGCGACAAGTTCTGCACCTACTGCATCGTGCCGTCGGTCCGCGGCCCCGAGCAGAGCCGCCCCCCGAGCCACCTGCTGGCCGAGGCCCGCCGACTGGCCGACGAAGGGTGCAAAGAGATCTGCTTGCTCGGACAGACCGTCAACAGTTGGCGCCACACCGAGGAGGGCCGCGCCTGGCGGTTCAGCGACCTGCTCCACGCCCTGCACGACGTCGAGGGGATCGAGCGGATCAAGTTCGTCACGAGCTACCCGCGCGACATGACGGACGACGTCCTGGCCGCCGTCCGCGACCTGCCGAAGTGCGTCAAGTACCTGCACGTCCCCGCGCAGCACGGGTCGGACGCTCAGTTGCTGCGGATGAAACGCGGCTACACGGTGGCCGAGTACCGCGAGATGCACGCTCGAGCCAAGGAATGGATGCCCGACGTGGCGATCACCAGCGACTTCATCGTCGGCTTCTCGGGCGAGACCGAAGAGGACTTTCAGCAGACGATGGACCTGGTGCGCGACTGCCGGTTCAAGAACAGCTTCATCTTCAAGTACAGCGAACGTCCCGGCACGAAGGCCGCCGACCGGCTGCCGGACGACGTCCCCGACGAGGTCAAGCGGCGCCGCAACAACGAGCTGCTCGCGCTGCAGAACGAGATCAGCGAAGCCGACAACCAGCGGTTCCTCGGCCGCCGTGTCGAGGTGCTCGTTGAGGGCCCGAGCAAGACGGCCGTTCGCGACCTAGAGCGCGCCGGCGCCGACGAGCCGCTCGTCGGGCCCGTGCAGCTCACGGGGCGGACGATGTGCGACCGGATCGTCGTCTTCGACGGCAACCCGCGCCAGATCGGCCAAACCCTGGCGGTCGCCCTCTACGACGCGAACGCGCACACGCTGTTCGGCGCGGTGGTCACCGACCACGTCGGGCCCGAGGTCTACGCGCTCGGCCTCGCCGCCGGCTGAACCCTCGGCGCGCGCACGCGACCCGAAGGCCAGAATGAGATTCACCGCGGAGATCGCGGAGAAACGAAAGAGGGGAACCGCCGATGGACGCCGATCGACGCGGATGAAGCAGGCCCTCGACGCTTTCTCATCGGTGTTCATCTGCGTCCATCGGCGGTTCCGTTCTCCGTCTCTGTGTCCTCAGCGATCTCCGCGGTGCATCCTGCCAACGGAACTCGCCAGCAGGACGTAGTTGGCTGTTTCTTGTCGCCCGGAACAGGCCGGCGCGTTAAGCTAGGGGTGGATGGTCGCGGTCCAGGCGGACGCGCGCCCGGGACACACGCCTCGCCCCGCTCTCGTCGCACGAATCGCCGCGTCCGCCACCGACTATGGAACTGCAACAGCTGCGTCGCCTGCTCGACGCCCCGCAAGAATCGACGGCCGTCCTCGGACCGCAGCGACTGACCGACCCGCTCGCCGGCGCCGCGGCGTGGCGGCGGATCGCGCTCGCCGGCGTGCCGCTCGACCTGGTGGGCGTGCTGTGCGAGCAGTTCCAAGCCGTCGCGCCGCGCCTGGCCGACGCCGACATGGCGCTGCGGAACTTCGAGCGCTTCCTCTCGGCGGCGCGCAACCCGCTGTCGATGTCGGCGCTGTTCGAGCGCGACCGCGAGGCGCTCCCCAACCTGCTGCAGCTCCTCTCGACGAGCCAGTACCTGAGCGACCTGTTGGTCCGCGACCAGGAGTGCTACGACCTGCTGCGCATGACGGAGGGCCGCCCCGTCGCACGCGACACACTGGTGCAGGAGCTGGTCGGCGAGGCCCTCGTGCTCGACGACCCGCTAGCGGTCTCGGCGATGCTCCGCCGCGTGAAGCAGCGCGAGACGATCCGCATCGCGTACGGCGACATCGTACGGAACCAGACCGTGGCGACCGTCTCGCGACAGATTTCGTTCCTCGCCGACGCGATCCTCGAAGCGGCCGTCGCGTTCCTCCGCAAGTGGCTCGACGCGAAGCTCGGCGTCCCGCGCCGTCGCGACGGCCAGGCGGCGCGGTTCTGCGTGCTCGCCCTCGGCAAGCTCGGCGGCGTCGAGCTCAACTATTCCAGCGACATCGACCTCATCCTGCTGTTCGACGAAGAGGGAGAAACTGATCACCAGCGCGGCGCCACCAACCGCGAGTACTTCGACCGCCTGTCGCGCGAGCTCGTGAAGCTCGTCGGCGAATCGACCGACCGCGGCTCGTGCTACCGGGTCGACCTGCGGCTCCGCCCCGAGGGGGAACACGGGCCGATCTGCGAGTCGCTCGACGCGATGACCGCCTACTACGACACGAAGGGCCGCACCTGGGAACGCCAGGCGTACATCAAGGCCCGCCCCGTGGCCGGCGACGTGCCGCTCGGCGACGCGCTGCTCGCGCGGCTCCAGCCGTGGGTCTACCGCCGCTACCTGACGATGGCCGACATCGCGGGGATCAAGTCGCTCAAGCGCCGCATCGAGCGCCTCGGCGAGTCGGGGGGCGTCAGCAACGTGAAGACGGGCCACGGCGGCATCCGCGACGTTGAATTCGTCTTGCAGTTCTTGCAGCTCCTCAACGGCGCGTCCCTCCCCGAGGTCCGCACCGGGAACACGCTCGAGGCGATCGAGCGGCTCGAGCGCGGCGGCTGCTTGACGCCGCAAGAGCGCCTGCTGCTCGAGGACAACTACGTGTTCCTGCGTAAGGTCGAGCACCGCCTACAGATCCTGTTCGACTTGCAGACCCACACGCTGCCGACGAGCGAGATCGAGGCCCGCAAGCTCGCCGTCCGGATCGGGTTCGCCGACACCCCCGCCGCGACTGCCCTCGAAGCGTTCCGCGCTAACTACCGCGAGCGGACGACCGTCAACCGGCGGATCCTCGACCACTTGCTGCACGACTCGTTCGGCGGCGACGAGGGGGCGGAGCCCGAGGTCGACCTGGTGAACGACCCCGACCCGTCCCCCGAGCGCGTCGCCGAGGTGCTCGGCAAGTACCCTTTCCAGAACGTCCAAGCGGCTTACGCCAACTTGATGACGCTGGCGACCGAGAGGATCCGCCTCCTGTCGCCGCGCCGCTGCCGGCATTTCTTGGCGTCGATCGCCTCGCGCTTGCTGGCCGCGATCGCCCGCACCCCCGAGCCGGACCAGACCCTCGTCAACCTGAGCCGCGTCAGCGACTCGATCGGGGGCAAGGCCGCGCTGTGGGAACTGTTCAGCCAAAACCGGCCGTCGCTCGACCTGTACGTGACGCTCTGCGCGGCCTGCCCGTACCTGGCCGAGACCCTCACCAGCAACCCGGGGATGATCGACGAGCTGATGGACAGCCTGCTCGTCGAGCGGCTTCCGACGCTCGAGATGCTCGACGCGTCGCTCGCCGACCTGGCGCGCGGCGCCGAGGACCTCGAACCGATCCTGCACAGCTTCAAGCACGCCCAGCACCTGCGCGTCGGCGTTCGTGACATCGTCGGCCGAGACGACATCCGCGCGACACACGCCGCGCTAGCCGACGTGGCCGAGTGCCTGCTCGGTCTGGTGTGCGACCGTGAGCTCCACGAGCTGATCGACAAGTACGGCCAGCCGACCGTCGGGGCCCCGGCGGACGACGCCACGGGCCCCGAAGCCGATGCGCTGCGCGACCGCGTCGGCGGGCCGGTTGGCCCGGTCGTCCTCGCCATGGGGAAGCTCGGCGGGCGCGAGCCGAACTACCACAGCGACCTCGACCTCGTGTTCCTCTACGAAGCCGACGGCCCGACCGTTCCGCGCCGCCGTTCGCGCGCCGCCGACGCCACGACCAACGGCCACTTCTTCGGCGAGTACGGCCAGCGGATCATCAAGGGGGTCAATAGGCTTGGTCCGCACGGCCGCTTGTACGAAGTCGATGCGCGGCTCCGCCCGACGGGCGCCGGGGGGTCGCTGTCGGTGCCGATCGACGCCTTCGCGGCGTACTACTGCTCGGGGGCGGGGCAGCTTTGGGAACGCCTCGCGCTGTGCAAGGCGCGGGCGGTTTACGGCGACCCTATGGCTTGCGCCCGGGCGATGGGGGCGGTGATCGAAGCGGCGTACGGCCCCCCCTGGCGCCCCGAGCACGCGACCGAGGTCCGCGTCATGCGGCGGCGGCTGGAAGAGTCTGCGAGCCCGCGGAACCTCAAGCGCGGCGCGGGAGGGACGGTCGATATCGAGTTCTTGGTGCAGACGCTGCAACTGAAGCACGGCGGCGAAGAGCCGCGGGTCCGCGCCCCGGGGACGCTCGACGCGCTCGCTGCGCTGAAGACCGCCGGGGCGCTCGCGGCCGACGACGCCGACTTCTTCCGCGGCGCGTACCGACTGCTGCGCAACGTCGAGGCGCGGATCCGCCTGATGAACTCCGCCGGCCGCCACGAACTGCCGACCGACGAAGTCGATAAGAGGAAGCTCGCCTACCTGATGCGCTACGACGACCCGGACCGCGTGGAGGCCGAGGTTATCGATGCGCAGCGCGAGACGCGGGCGCGGTTCGAGCGGCTGTTCGACGGGCTGGAGCGCGGGTAGGGGCGGCTTCGGCCCCAGGGCGCCCCGTCTGACTTGGTGTGGAGCTGGGTGCGACGTGCCGTTAGAGAGCGGCGAGTCGCGAGCGAAGGGCGCGCTCGGACTGGGACGAAACGGCGAGCAGCAGGAGGTCGAGCGGCAGCGTGCCTATCCCGTCGGAGGAGTGGCGAGCGTCCGAGTACGGCGCGTTGGGGGCCACGAGGTACGTCGCCCCGTGGAACTTGGGGAATCTCTCGACGAACGCGCGCATCCCCGCTCGACTGTGACTTGCAGAGGACGAGACCTCGATCGCCATCGGCGCAGTCGGGTGGTCGTAGACGAGGTCGAGCTCTTGCCGATTGTGCCGCCAGTGAAACAGGCGAACCCCTGTCTGCTGGGCCAGCGCATGGAGGTGACTGGCGACGACGTTCTCGAGCAGTTGCCCGAGTTCGCGTGGGTCGGCGAGCGGTCGGATCCCGCGCTGCAAAGCGGCGTTGCGGACCGCGCCATCGACGAAGTAAAGCTTGCGACCTCGTTTCTGGACCGAGCTCTCGTTTCCGGCGTAGTTCGGCAACGTGAACACCAAGAAAGCGCTCTCGAGGTACTTCAGGTACCTGTCCAGCGTGGGTTGCGACATGCCGTCGAGCGACTGCCGCACGTCGCTCGGCGAGAACATCCCCGTCCACTGGCCAGCTACGAGGTACAGCAGGCGTTCCAACAGCATCGGGCTGTTGACCCCGAACGCTTGCGGAATGTCCTTGTAGATCGTCCTCTCAACGGCTTCGCTTCGCAGCGTGCGCTGCGAGCGAAGCGCCTTCGTCTCCTCGTCGTCGATGCGACCCGTCAACAGCAACTCCGGAAAGCCCCCGACCAACAAGTAGTGGCGTCGAGCGCTCTCGAAAGCGTCGTGGTCCCAGTCGTAGGAGGCGGCCGCTTCGAGCGTCTGGCGCAAGGACTCCTCCGCGCGCAGTGTGGGCGCAGGGGTCTGGATCAGTTGCAGGTACTCGCCAAACGAACACGGCGCGAGGTACTGTTCCTCCCACCGACCGATGCCACTCTCCAGGTGGCGGTTCTTCAGCACTGCCGTGGCGCTTGACGTGGCGACGACGCGGACAGGCCAGCGCTCGTCGTACATCGTCTTGAGCCAGAGGTCCCAGTTCTTGCCGTAGGTGATCTCGTCCAGAAACAGGTAGGCGGGTTCGGCTTCCGTCGCGTTGCTGAGCGCGAGCTTGGTGACGACCCCAAGTTCGTGGTTCAGCAGCAAGGGATGATCGACGCGAAGCCACCAGAGGCGTTTCGCATCGACCCCCGCCGCGAGCAGGCGCCGAACCGTCTGGTGCATGGCGACGGTCTTCCCGACGCGCCGGGCGCCGAGGACGACCTGAAACCGGCTCGGCCCGTCTCTCAGGAGCCGGTCGGTCAGGACCTCGACCAGCACCCGTTCCGTAGCGGGAGCCAAGGCAGCGGGGACCCGCGATGTTGTCCACCACGGGTTGTTCCCCTCGAAGACGGGGCGCCAATCGGCCGAGGAAGGCTGCCAAACTGACATGGCGTTAACGAAAGCTCGGGGGCCGCGATTTTGCTTAACATTCGAATAGCATAAGCAGGGCGTTTGCTATTCACAGTTTAGCATAAATCAGCGACCGGGCGCGTTGCTTACGGGAGTCTTCTGGCCAGCACTCCCCGCAGAACCCACCGAGTCCGCTGCCGGGAGCCAACCCCCTCAACCCTCCACCACCCCCGGCCCCTCTCCCGGCGTCGTATCGATAAGCACGCTCGTCGCTAAGTCGTCGTGGACCCGGTCGTGCAGGTCGTCGGCCGAGCGGCGGGTGCGGCGTTCGGCCATCGCCCGCTGCTTGCGGTCGAGGCGGCCGAGGTGGATCACCGGGTCCCCGGGGCCGACGGCCGGCAGCGTCGTCAGGCCGAGCACGACCCCGTCGTAGGGGGCGTGCAGCACGTTGAGGACCGTGCCGACGAGGCTCGTGTTGGTCGCCAGCTCGTCCCCTTCGCGGACCACGTCGCCGGGGGACGTGTGGAACTTGAGGAAGCCCCCGCGGTCGGTGCGGATCCACTTCGTGCTGGCGATCTTGATCTGGAACGTCGGCGTCGCCCGCGGCTCGTCGGTCATCTGCAAGTGGCTGAGCACGTTGCGGATGCCGCGCAGGGCGTACTCAACGACCGTCGGCTCGACCTTCCAGACCTCGCCCGCCTCGAGCACGATCGTCGGCCGACCCGCGCGGCACGCCTCGCGCCGGAACGACCCCTCGGGGCCGCGCCCTTTGACGATGATCTCGGCGCCGAACGCCTCGGCCAGCTCGGCGACGCGCTTGTCGGCCATGTCCGCCCGCACGTTCGGGAAGTTCGTACGCCGCACCGCCGCCGTGTGCAGGTCGATGCCGTAGTCGCAGCGGCCGATGACCTCGTCGAACAGCATCCGCGCCATGCGGCTGGCGAGGCTGCCGGTCGAGGAGCCCGGAAAGCAGCGGTTCAGGTCGCGTCGGTCGGGGAGGTAGCGCTCGTGGCGGTCGAAGCCGAACAGGTTCACAACCGGCAGCAGCACGAGCGTTCCGCGCAGCAGCTTCATCCGCTTGTCGGCGATCAGGTGGCGGATCGCGCCGGCGCCGTTGATCTCGTCGCCGTGCAGGGCGGCGGTAACGAACACCGCGGGGCCGTCCTCCAGGCCGCGGCGGACAAACACCGGGATCGGGATCGTCAGACCGCTGTAGCTTTCGGCGACCGATAGCGACGCCTCGGCGCTCTTGCCGGGGGGGACTTCGACGTCGCCCCAAACGTGAGCCGGTTTGCGGGGGACTTCGAGCGGCTTGGCGGGCATGGGGGGGAGTGGGCAGTGGGCGGTGGGCAGCCGGCAGGAAGCGGGGTGTTGCGACGCCTAGCTGTCCGGGGCAGCGGTGCGCTCGGAATCCCCCGCCCCCTTCAGGGGGAGGCCGTTTTCCAGGCGCCCGGGGGGAGGGGGGTGAAGCGGGTACTAGTTTTCACCGAAGCCCCTTGTCGGTAGTTTACCCGCTAACGCGAAGCGGCCGAAGTGCGGTCGTAGCACCGCGCTTTACGCTCCGCAACAACCTCCGTGTTCAGTCCTGCTGGCGCGAACCCGCGCGGCGTGCTTCCTGCCCGCTGGCGTCTGCCCGCTGGCGTCTGCCCACTGCCGGCTCGCGTCGTCGATCCCTCAGCGGCGGGTGATCGACCAGGCGATCACCGCGCCGATCGTCAGCCCCGAGGCGACGATCGCCACGATCGGCCACGGCGCGGCGTACGTTTCGATCCCCGTTTCGAGGTTCATCCCGAAGATTGCGCCCAGGGTCGCAACCGGCAGGAACAGCGACACGAGGACGTTGAGCCGGTAAGTCGCCTCGGCCATCTTCTTCGAGCTCACGGCGAGCTCCTCGGTGTGGCGGGCCGAGAGGAAGTCGAAGGCCAATTTGGCGTCGTGCTGGATCAGCTCGACGCGGCGGTGGAGCTCGTACGAGCGCTCGTTGGCGCGCGCCAGCGGGGGGTCGTCGGCAACGATCTTCGTCGCGTCCAGGATCGCCGTGTGCAAGTTGTGCGTGGCGCGGACGATCGGCGAGAGCCGCGTCAGCACGTCGAAGTAGTCGTCCGAACGGACCGCCTCCTCCTCGTCGTCGTCGAGCTTCTCGATCACCCGCTCGTACTCGTCGAGCAGGCAGACGAACGGGTCGTCGCCGTTCGAGGGGCCGTTGGGCGCGGCGGGGCTCGGCAGTGAGCAGCGGTCGCTGGCGATCCAGTGACCCGGTGACTCGAGCCAAAAGAGCCGTGCGATCCGCTCGTCGCTCTCGTCCGCCGGTGGCGAGTGCAGCAGGACCAGCAGTTGGCCGCCGTCCGCGATCGCCCGCTGCCGACCCGGCTTGAGCGTGAGCCGCTTCTTGATCCCGTCGGGCAGGCGCCAGTCGGGGGGGAGGTACGAGGTCCGGACCTTCGGGGGATCGACCCCTTTCCCGTGCTTGCGGTGCGAGAAACTGGCCATCGGGCGAGGCGGTGGGCGCGGGGGGCTGGACGGGGTGAACCGGGGCGCAGGTCCCGGGAGCGGAAGGGTCGCCGAAAACCCGTTCCGAATCCACGGCGCCTTTCGCGATCCCGCGGGCTTCAGCCCCTGAACGCCGCCATGCTAGCTGCCGAACCAACCGCGACGCGACGCCACTCCGCCGGCTTCACGCTGGCGGTTCCCGTTCCCAAGCCGCTCACCCCGGCAGTTCCCACCCCGCGCGGCGTGGTTGGTCGAGCATCGCGCTCGCCTGGGGGTCGCCGAGGATCGTCTCCGTCGCCGGGTCCCAGCGCACCGGGCGGTTCACGGCGCGGGTGATCGACACCAGGTGGTAGACGGTCGCCGTGCGGTGGCCGATCTCGACGTCGGCGTTCGGCCGGCGGCGGGTCTTGATCGCGTCGATCCAGTCCTCGACGTGGCCGCGGGCGACCCACCCGTCCCCGTCCCACTTGGCGGCGAGCGCCGGGTCGGGCCCGTCCCGAGTCAGCTCGGGGGGGTTCGACCGGAAGCGGTTGCGGTTGATCTCGATCTTGCCATCGGTCCCGGCGAATACCGCACCGAGGCGCGGCCCGCGGTAGGGGCGGGCGTCGAGGAATCGTAGACGGACCTCGACGCCATTGGCGTACTTGAAATCGACGCGCGGCGTGCCTACCTCGTCGGCGGCGAGGGGGACGAACTCGACCGGCCCCGAGTCGTCGGCCCCCAGCGCGTACTGGACCATGTCGAGCGCATGGGCGCCCATGCCGGCGATCCCCCCGGCCGAGTACTCGCGCCAGTCTCCCCACCAGCCGCCGCGGTTGTCGGTCCAGTGAGCCGCGAGGCGCTCGTTGTACGCGCGCAGCGGCGCGGGGCCGAGCCACAGGTCCCAGTCGAGTCCCGCGGGGACGGCCTCTTCCGGCAGCCCCTCGGGCGGGTAGGGACGGGCGGTCGAGTAGTTGACGCACTCGACGACCTTCACCTCGCCGATGCCCCCGTCGCGCACGAGCTCGCAGGCGTAGCGGTTCCGTTCCATCGTCCGCTGCTGCGTGCCGGTCTGCACGACGCGGTCGTGCTTGCGCGCTGCGTTCACCAAGGCCCGCCCCTCGGCGAAGTACGTCGTGAGCGGCTTCTCGACGTAGGCGTCGAGCCCCGCGACGCACGCCAGGACGCCGGCGTGGGCGTGGTGCTGGTCGGTCGCCGTGACGATCAGGGCGTCGAGGTCGGCGCGATCAAGCAGCGTGCGGTAGTCGGCGACCGCCGCGACGCGCGTCGCGCCCGTCGAGCGCAGGCCGGCGAGCGCCTCGGCCCGCGGCAGGTTCGCGTCGGCGACGGCAACGAGCTCGGCGGTCGATGGAAGGTCGTGCGCAAGCTGCTTGCCGCGCACCCCGGCGCCAACGATCGCGACGCGGACGCGTTCGCTCGGCGCGGCGACCGACCGGTCGAGCCCCAGCACACGCCCCGGAAGTACGAGCGGCGCGGCGACGACGCCGGCGGCCCCCAGAAACGAACGACGGGAGAGTCGCGGAGCGGCGCTCATGAGATGGGCTCTGACGGCGAGGGGGAGACGAGCAGCGTTGGACGAGGAACCGCCGACGAGGCCCTCATCGTACCAGCAGCCCGGGGGGCGAACGGACGGCAGACCGCTGCGTTTTTTCGTCGCGCTAGCGCCCGTCAATCATCGGGGTCAGCCCCTCGGCCAGTCGCGTGGTGAACACCCGCGAAGCCGCTTCGTCCATGTGGTAGCCGTCGGGGAAGCTCGCGACCGTAATCCCGGGCACGGTGCGGGCGTCGACGTGCGTCACGCCCCGACCGGATAAAAGCGCCAGCAGCGCCGGATCGACCTCGAACGGCGCGCCGACGGGGATCGCCACGACAACCAGCCGCGCACCCGAGGCCTTCGCCCCATCGACCAGCCGTTCAAGCCGGACGTAGGTCGAAGCGGGGGCCACAGTTTCCTTCGAGGCGCGGCGGGCGCGGTTGTAGAGTTGCGCCGTGACGCGGTAGTCGGGGACCAGCGTGTCGAGCACACGAACGCGGACACGCTCGGCTTCCGAGAACGCCGTCGAGACGCTGGCGAGCAGCAGCTCGAACTGGTCGTCGAAGCGCGTCACGTCGTCCGTCAGCAAGCTGAGCGCGTTGGTCGTCGTCGCGTAGCGGGCGCCGAGGCGCCGCGGGCGGACGACGCCCGCGTCGGTCAGTTGGTTCTGGGCGTAGCCGAGCACGACCAAGTCGGCGGGCCTGCGGTCGCCGCGCGCGGCCCCCTCGACGTAGCGCTCGACGAGCCGCCGCCACTCGACGACGCTCGTGTCGTCGGGCTGGAGCTTGGCGACGGCTACACGCCTGCCCGCTGCGGCGCCGAGACGCTCGGCGAGCAGGCCCTGATCGACGCCGTCGCGGACGAGCGAGTTGCCGATCACCAGCACTCGGAAGTCGTCGGACGCCGCGAGCTTGGCGGCCACCGCCGGCATAGCGTGGTAGTTGGCGACGTCGGCCGACAGGCGGGCGCCGACCGCCCGCATGCCCCCCTCGCACACGGCGAGCGCCACGAGAACCGCGGCGACGACGCGCCACTCGTCGCGCGGCCGGCGCGGAGCGAGGGGGGGTTCAAGGCGATCGGGTTCGGCGGGCATGACGGGCTAGAACTGGAAGTAGATGAACACGCTGGGGAGCGGCGGGGCGAAGTACAGCATCATCAGCACGAAGTACGCGTACAGCGCCGCACGCCACGGCCAGGCGACGCGCAGCACGGCGAGCATCTCGCCGCGACGCTCGACCCAAGCCTCGTACAGCAGCAAAGGCAGCGCGAAAAACGCCATCAGCCCCAGGCCGCTGCGCACCAACTGGGCGGCCGTCGAGTCCCCGGCGAGCGACGACCAACCGGCCGCGTCGGTGGCGATGCCGTGGGCCATCGTGACGGCATGCGTGAGCGTCTCGGCGCGGAAGAACAGCCAACTGAGGCACACCAGGTGGAACATCACCAGCGTCGCGACGAGTCGCGTCAGGGGGCGTCCGCTGACCGCCCCCGGGATCCATCGCTCCAGCGGGCGGTACAGGCAGAGGATCAGCCCGTGCAGCACCCCCCAGACCACGTACGTCATCGCGGCGCCGTGCCACACGCCCCCGATCGTCATCGTCAGCAGCAGGTTGCGGTAGGTCAGTGCGGCGCCCCCGCGGTTCCCCCCCAGCGGGAAGTACAGGTAGTCCCGCAACCACTGCGACAGGCTGATGTGCCAGCGCCGCCAGAAGTCCGAGGGGGACGTGGCGAAGTAAGGCATGCGAAAGTTGAACATCAGGTCGAACCCGAGCCACTTGGCGACCCCTTGCGCGATCGACGAGTACCCGGAGAAGTCGCCGTACACCTGCAGCGCAAACGCGTAGACGCCGACCAGCGCCAGCGGCCCCGTCAGCTCCGACGCCGGCGTGCCGAACGCCTGGTTGGCGACCGGGGCCAGGTTGTCGGCGATGACCACTTTCTTGAAGAGGCCGATCAGGACGTGGTACAGCCCTTCCTGGAAGTCGGCGCGCGTCGTGTTGCGTGTCGCCTTAATCTGTGGGATCAGCGCCGTGAAGCGCTCGATCGGCCCGGCTACGAGCTGCGGGAAGAAGCAGACGTAGACCGAGAACGCGAGCGGGTCGCGGCACGGCTCGGTGTCGCGGCGGTAGACGTCGATCGCGTAGCTCAGCGACTGAAACGTGTAGAACGAGATCCCGACCGGCAGCACGATCCCCAGCAGCGGCAGCGGCGCGTCGATGCCGAACAGCCCAAGCAACTGACCGAGCTCGCGGGCGAAGAAGTCGTAGTACTTGAAGAACCCCAAGAGGCCCAGGTTGCCGGTCATCGACACACCCAGCCACGCCCGCCGCGCCGCGGCCGACTTCGCGCCGTGGATCCGCAGGCCGACCGTGTAGTCGAGCAGCGTCGAGAACCAGATCAGCCCCAGGAACCGCCAGTCCCAGGCGCCGTAGAAGGTGTAGCTGGCGACGAGCAGCAGCCAGTTCTGGGCCGTGTGCCCCGCCGCGCCGCGGGCGCCCAGCGCGCGGTACAAGACCAGCACCAGGGCGAAGAAGACCCAGAAGAGGTAGCTGTTGAAGACCATAGCTTACGGGGGGAGGCGCTGCGGAATCGGCGCCAGCGAGCGGGCCCGAGCCGCTCGATCATAGACGCAGCCCCAACCGGCCGCAAAACGAACCTTGCCGAGGTGTCCCGCGCGCTCAGCGCGTCAGCCACAAGAACGGCTGGCCCGCCTCATCGACGCGCAGTTTCGCGGCCAGTCGGGCCTGTGCGACGAGCCGATCGACCAGTCGCTTGTAGTACATCCGTCCCGCGGCGACCCGCACGCTCTTCGTAGCGGGGTCGATTCCGTCGCGACGCAGTGCGTAGCGGTCCCACACGATCGGCAGGGGCGCGCCGTTGTGGGTTAGCCGGGGCGCGACGGCGTCGAGCGCCTCGGCGAGCGTGTACCCTTCGACCTCGACTTCGAGCGACTCGAACAGGATCGGCGCCGTCTCGCCGGGGCTCCCCTCCGGATCGTGCCCGACGGGCCACAAATCGGCGAGCCCGATCGCCGGCGCGACGCGCAGGCGGAGCGCCTTGCCGGGGGGCTTCTCGGGGACGATCGCCAGCCCTTCGGCGCGCAGCAGCGCGGCGAGCGCCGAGCCGCGCGCGAGGCCTTGCACCGCGACGCCGTCGGCGCCGACTTTGCCCGCCGTCATCGGCCCGCGGGCCGCGCCCTCGATCGACCAGCGGATCGCGCCGCGCTGCGCGGCGACGAGGGTCGCAAGCGTGTCGCCCTCATCGACTTCGCCGAGCGGCTTCGACAGCTCGTCGAAGACGTCGGTGAACTCACGCTCGGTGAGGCCGAACCGGCCGCGCTCGGCGGTGAGGGCCGCCGCGCCGTCGGCCTGCAGGCGTGCGAGGTAGTCCCGCAGCCGCGCGCTGTCGCGCGTCGTGAACCGCGCGCCGGGGACGACCAGCTCGCCGCGCGGCGTGAGGACCGCGACGAGCTTCGGCATCGGCCGCTGGGGGGAGCCGAGTTCGATCACCGCGGGCTTGTCGCCGGGGTTCGCGCCGCGCACCCGGACGTTCGTGACCCCTGCGTCGGCGAACAGTTGCAGCCACTTTTGGGGCGCGGTAGCCTGCGCCCCGCCCTGGCTAGCGACCTCGACCGACACAGTCGCGGCGCGCGTTGGCCCGGCTCCTGTCAGCAGCGCGAAACACACCAAGGCTCTCGTCCACAGCTTCATGCACCAATCATAGCTCGGTCCACGGCTGGGGGCGCCGGCTCTCGGCCTTCCGTCGTCAACGTCCTGCCCACTGCCGTCTGCCCACTGCCCACTCCACCATGTCCCGACCCGTCACGCTGTTCACCGGCCAGTGGGCCGACCTGCCGCTCGAAACGCTCGCCAAGAAGGCCGCCGACTTCGGCTACCAGGGGCTCGAGCTCGCCTGCTGGGGGGACCACTTCGAGGTCGATCGGGCCCTCGCCGATCCGGGCTACTGCGCCGCGAAGCGCGAGCTGCTCGGCCGCTACGGCCTGGAGTGCCACGCCATCAGCAACCACCTGGCGGGCCAGGCGGTGTGCGACCTGATCGACCCGCGCCACAAGCAGATCCTGCCGCCGCGCGTCTGGGGGGACGGCGAAGCGGCCGGCGTCAACGCCCGGGCGATCGAAGAGATGAAGCAGACGGCCCGCGCCGCGCAGCGGTTCGGCGTGTCGGTCGTCAACGGCTTCACGGGCTCGTCGATCTGGCACCTGCTCTATTCGTTCCCCCCGAACCCGCCGGCGATGATCGAGGCGGGCTACGCCCTGTTCGCCGAGCGCTGGAACCCGATCCTCGACGTCTTCGACGAGTGCGGCGTGCGGTTCGCGCTCGAGGTCCACCCGTCGGAGATCGCCTACGACCTCTACACGGCCCACAAGGCGCTCGACGCGATCGGCCGGCGCGAAGCGTTCGGCTTCAACTTCGACCCCAGCCACCTGCTGTGGCAGGGGGTCGATCCGGTGGAGTTCCTCCGCGCGTTCCCCGACCGCGTCTATCACTGCCATGTGAAGGACGCGATCGTCACGCTCGACGGCCGCACGGGGGTCCTCGCCAGCCACCTGAACTTCGGCGACCCGCGCCGCGGCTGGGACTTCCGCTCGCCGGGGCGCGGCGGGGTGAACTTCGAGGAGATCATCCGCGCGCTCAACGTGTGCGGTTACACGGGTCCGCTGTCGGTCGAGTGGGAGGACAGCGGCATGGAGCGCGAACAGGGCGCCCGTGAGGCGTGCGAGTTCGTCAAGCGGCTCGACTTCACGCCGAGCAACATCGCCTTCGACGCCGCGATGGCCGAGCAAGGGGAGTGAACCGCTGTGGTTGACTGGTGAGCCGGAAGCGTTAGCGCCCGGAGTCGTAGCCGGCGCCAGGGCAACTCCGGGCGCTGACGCTTCCGGCTCGCTCAACGTGGAAGCGACGTCGTTCGATCGGGCTCCCATCGACGACCCTTGGGCTAGACTAAGCGAATGCCCCCGCTGCGTGCGATCGTCGTTCTGTTTGCGCTCTCGGCGGGCCGTGCGTTCGCGGCCGAACCGGCGAAGACGGAATCGCTAGCGCTTGCCCCCGACGTCTACAACGGCGTGGCCGTCGCCAAGCCCGACGTCGCCGCGGGGGCCCGGCTGTTCGCTGCGGCGAACGAATCGGCCGCTCGGGGGGACGTTTCGCGGGCGCTCACGCTCGCCACCCGTGGGCTCGCCGCCGATCCCGACCACGCCGAGGCCCGCCGCGTATTAGGCTACGAACGGGTCGGTGACCGCTGGCTAACCCCTTGGCAGCGGCGCCAAGTCGAACGCGGTGAGGAGTGGGACCCGCGCTTTGGCTGGGTCCGCACAGATGACGTCCCGCGCTACGAGCGCGGCGAGCGTCTCGCTGGCGGCAAGTGGCTGCCGGCCGACGTCGCGATCGAGCAGCACGCACGGATCGAAGACGGCTACCAAGTCCGCACCGACTCGTTTGTCGTCACGACGAACCACTCGCTCGAAGCCGGCGCCGCGCTCGCCGCCGAGCTCGAAGGGCTCCGCCAGGCATGGCGCCAGGTCTTTTCGGCCTACGTCCTCACGCCGCGGCAAACGCGCGACCTGTTCGCTGGAAAGCGTGAGGCCCCGCGCTCGGGGCGCGCGATGGCCGTTTACTACCACCGCTCGAAGGAAGGCTACGTCGCCCACCTGCGCCGGCGCCAAGCGCGGATCGCCGACACCAGCGGCATCTACTTCGACGTGATCCGCCAGTCGCACTTCTTCCACGACACGGCCCTCGGCGGGCCGAGCCGGGCGACGCTCTACCACGAAGGGGTCCATCAACTGTTCCAGGAGTCGCGGCCGACGGCGCGGGGGGTCGGGCGGGACGCGAACTTCTGGGCCGTTGAGGGGGTCGCCTGCGCCTTCGAGGGGCTCGCCCCCCGTGTCGCCGCAGGACGGACCGTGGGTTACACGCTCGACCTCGAAATCGGCCGCACCACCAGCGCCCGACGGCGCGTTGCCGAGGGGAAGCCGCCAATGCCTCTGGCCGAGCTCGTCGGCCTCGGTTGGAGCGACTTTCAGCGTCAGGCGGACCTCGCCGGCTGGTACGCTCAATCAACGGCCCTGGCCGCGATGCTGCTCGACGCGTCCCCGGCGAACGGCCCTCCGCGCCGCGACGCGTTCGTCGAGTACCTGGCCGCCGTCTACGGCGAGCGACCCGACGCCGACCAACTCGCCCGCTCGCTGGGGACGCCGCTGGCGGAGCTCGACCGGCAGTTCCGAGAGTTCCTCGCCGCGGGGACCGCCAGTGAGCCGGCGGCGCCGGGCGCGAACTTGTCGCGCTAGCCGCGCGTCAGTAGTGTGGGGCGAGTTGTTCGGACCCAATCCCCTAGTCGCCAGCCTCTGGAGCCCCCCCGTGACGATCCTCGCCCACCTGACTTCGTTCGACCTTCCGAGTGTGGTCCTGGCGTTCGTCGTCGGCGGGTTTTTCGGCGCCGGGGCCGTTTACGCCTGGGCGCACAAGCGCTAGGGGGGGGACGGCGACTCGTTGACCGTCCGGGCCCCGACGGTCTACGCTGCGGCAGCCCCCGCGTTGGGGCTCTTCTGGTGGCTGTAGCTCAGTTGGTTAGAGCGTCGGATTGTGATTCCGAAGGTCGGGGGTTCGAGACCCCTCAGCCACCCCTTAGCTGACACCCCTTGCTGAACCCCGTGGAGCCACGGGCTGGCCTGCGCGGGTTGCGGGCTTGCCTGTGGCGCCGCGGCCCTGCACGACGCACGCAGCGCCCCTTGTCGCTTGTTGTTCTCTCTCCCCGCCAGGCACTATGCCGCGCCCCGATCCGTCTGCCGCGACCATCCAGCGGATGGAGAAGTTCGTCGCCAAGTACAGGGAGAAATCCGGGACCGCGGCGCACCCCAACGCCGAAGTGACCGAGGGGGTTGTCTTGGGGCTGGCGGCGAACCTCGAGCAGGTCGGCCGCCCGCTCTGCCCGTGCAATTTCTACCCCAGCAAAGAGCGCGAGCTCGCCGAGCACGGTCGCCGCTGGGTCTGCGCCTGCGACGAGATGAAGCGGTGGAAGTACTGCCACTGCCTGCTATTCGTCCGCCCCGACGGCCTGCCGATCACCGAGTACCTCCCCGAGGGGCACGAGGGGCGTGAGGTCTACGGCCTGGTGACCGACCCCACGCCGGGGCTGGGGCGCGAGTCGCGCGACGAGTGATCGTTCCGGCCGATCGAGTTACTCCTGCTCGAGGCCTTCATACGCAATGGCGAAGATCTCCGGCGCGTAGTAGGTCTTCGGGTAGTGACCTTCCATAAGCCTCACGATCCCGAGCGACTCCAGCTTCTCGGCGTCTTTGTACGCCGTGGGCAAGGTGACCCCCATGCGCGAAGGCAAATCGGACGCGGTCACGATCGGCGTGCGGAACAGGCCTTCGACGATTTCGTTGAGTCGGACCGCTCCCTTGGTGAGCGAAAGGCGTCGATAGTAGTCCTCGCGCAACGAGCGGAGGCGGTCGCACCGCTGCACGGTCTGGGCCGCGAGCTCGACGACCCCCTTGAGACAGTATTCGATCCAACTCGACCATCCCCCACGGCTGCTGACCCGGTAGAGGTGACCGCAGTACTCGTCGTGGTCGCGGTCGAAGTACTCGCTCAAATGCAACCAAGGGAGCGAAAGTCCGCAGCGCTGCTGGACCATGAGCGTCAGGAGGAGTCGGCCGACGCGCCCGTTGCCGTCTGCGAAGGGGTGGATCGCCTCAAACTGGTAGTGCACTAGGAAGCAATCAACCAGCGGATCGAAGCGAGACGATTCCGTATGAAGATAGGCGTTCAGGTCGCCGAGGAAGTCAGCTAGCCGCTCAGGGGGCGGGGGGATGAACCTGGCTCCCGACCCGATCGCGACCTGCCGTGTACGGATCTTGCCGGGCTCGCGGTCGACGCCGCGCACGCCGTCCATCAACAACTGGTGCAACTGGCGAATAAGGGTGAGTCCGACCGGCAAAGGCGAGGCGACAGCGTGCTCGAAGGCCTTGGCGTAGTTGGCAACTTCTCGATGCTGGTTTCGCGGGTCGTGCTCCGAGTCTGCTAGCTGGGGATCAACCTCGTACAGGAGCAACTGCCGAGGGGTCGCGAACGTTCCTTCCATACGAGAGGAAAGGATCGCCTCGCGGTCGCGCATCGGCCCGAGCAGGATTGCCGGGTTTGGCAGGCTTCGAGCCACTCCTTCGAGCAGCATCAGCTGCCGGTTCGCCTCGTTCAGGAGCGGCCAAAGGGGCTCTGGGAACCGCCATTCCGGTGGCAGCGGGGAGGGGTCGAAGCACCGGTCGCCCCCCCAGAATGCGGTGATGGCGCTCAGTTGGCCCGGTGAATGGGGACCAAAGTCGTTGTATTGCATGGGCTTACGCCGGATTTTACACTGACGTGGCCAGGATAAAGAAAATCGCCGATTACTTTATTCTGCTCGGTGTCCAGTAAAGCCGACTTTAGTCCACCGCCTAGCCCCCCATGCCCGAAATCGACTCCCCGCACCTGTTCTACCTGGGCCGCGGGCACGACCTGGCGTCGGGCAAAACGGCCGACGAGCCACTGCTCTACAAGAGCTCGAACCTGACGACCCACGCCGTGTGCGTCGGCATGACCGGCAGCGGCAAGACGGGGCTCTGCCTGTCGCTGCTCGAGGAGGCGGCCCTCGACGGCGTGCCGGTGATCGCCATCGACCCCAAGGGGGACCTCGGGAACCTGTTGCTGGCCTTCCCCGAGTCCCGCCCCGAGGACTACCGCCCGTGGATCGACGAGGCGGCCGCCCAGCGGAAGGGGCAAACCCCCGAGGCCGCCGCGGCCGAGGCGGCCGTGCTGTGGCGCGACGGGCTCGCCAAGTGGGGCCAGGACGCGGCGCGGGTTAAGCGGTACGCCGACTCGGTCGAGCGGCGGGTCTACACCCCCGGCGCGAGCCACGGGCTGCCGATGACCGTGTTGCGGAGCTTCGACGCCCCCCCCAAGGAGGTGCGCGACGACGACGACTCCTTCCGCCAGCGTGTCAGCTCGGCCGTCTCGGGGCTGTTGGGTCTGCTGGGGATCGACGCCGACCCCGTGCGCAGCCGCGAGCACATCCTCCTATCGACCGTACTGACCCACGCCTGGGAAGCGGGCAAGGACGTTGGCGTCGCCGACCTGATCAAGCAGATCAAGGCGCCTCCGTTCACCGAAGTGGGCGTGCTGCCGCTCGACGAGTTCTTCCCCGAGAAGCAGCGCTCGAAGCTGGCGATGGACCTTAATAACCTGCTCGCCTCGCCGTCGTTCGCCGGCTGGGTGCAGGGGCAGGCGCTGAGCGTCCCCGAGCTTCTCTACGGTCCGGCGACTGCGGAGCACCCCGCCGGCAAGCCACGGCTCGCCGTCGTCTCGATCGCGCACCTCGACGACGCGCAGCGGATGTTCTTTGTGACGATCCTGCTTAGCGAGGTGCTCGCCTGGATGCGCACCCAGTCGGGCACGAGCGGCCTGCGGGCGATCCTCTACATGGACGAGGTCTTCGGCTACTTCCCGCCGACGGCCAACCCACCGTCAAAACAGCCGATGCTCACCCTGCTGAAGCAGGCCCGCGCGTTCGGCTTGGGGGTCGTCCTGGCGACGCAGAACCCGGTGGACCTCGACTACAAGGGACTCTCGAACTGCGGCACGTGGTTCCTCGGCCGTTTGCAGACCGAGCGTGACAAGATGCGTGTTATGGAGGGGCTCGAGGGGGCCTCGGCCCAGGCCGGCAGCACCTTCGACAAGCAGCAGATGGAGCGGAACCTCGCCGGACTCGGGAACCGCGTCTTCCTGATGAACAACGTCCACGAGGACGCGCCGCGGGTGTTCCAGACGCGCTGGGCGATGAGCTACCTGTGCGGGCCCCTGTCGCGCGGACAGATCCAGAAGCTGATGGACCCGCTGCGACCGGCGGAGGAACCGGCGCCTGCTACGTCGAGGGACGAGCCGCAGAAGGAACCGGGCGATAAGTCGCGAGCGCAGAGCGAACCCGCCGAGGAGGCCTCGGTGAGGCCGCCGAGCGCCGTGCCCGCCCGCGAGGCGACAGCGCTCGCGAAGAAGCTCGCCGAGGCCCGCGAAGCGCTCGCCAAGCGCAGATCGGAGCTGGTCGGGGGACTCGTGGCGCTACCGTTCTCGCTCGTCGGGGTGCTGTTCCGTGTTGCTCAGTTGGGGATGGCGGCCGCGAGCAAGCGGCCGACGCAGCGCAAGACGAGCTCCGCCTGGGCGGCCACCGAGCGTGCCGGCGACTCGGCCGGCAAGGTCGCCGGGTCCTGGAGCGCGTGGCGCGAAGCGCACGCGGCGATGCGCGACGCCGCGCAGCAGGCGGGCGACCCCGGCGCCCCGACCCGCACGCCGATCGCCCCGCTGGGGGCGTGGCTCGTCCTCGGCTTCTACACGCTCGTGGCGATCGCTTTGCTGGCCCTCGTGGTCTGGTTTGGGCAGCAGCTCGTTGGCGCCTTGCTCCCCGCGACTCCGACGGCGGCCCGAGGGAGCCGGTAGGCACAGCCGCTACGTCCCGCCCCACTGCCCGCGACCCGCGGCGCAACTTAAGCTAGGGGCTTCCCGTAGCGTCCCCCCGCCCGAGCGACCGCAAGTGCCGCCGACCCTCCGACGACTTGCGGCGCTGTCGTTCCTCCTAATGGCGGTGGCGGGATGCAGCGCGCGGTTCGGGCTGTCGCAGCAACTCGAAGGGGAATGGACCGGCCGCCCCGAGACGGCCGTCGAACGCTCGCGGCGTGAGTGGCCGCGCCCCGGCGGGTCGGCCGACGCGGCCCTCCAGGGTCGCGACGACCCGTCGCTCGACGGCCTACCGACCGAAGCCCTCGACAAGGTCGATCGGGTTGCGCCGACCGAGCTCGAGTCGTTCGCCGACGTGCGCATCGACCTGACGCTCGCCGGTCGAGGGAAGGCGAAGCTCGTGCTGCGGGGCGTCGAGGAGGCCGAGCCGCTCGAGGGCTCGTGGCGGGCGACCGCCGGCGAGGGGGGGGCTGCGCTGCTCGAGATCGCGGTTGATCGCCGGGCCAGCGACTCGGGAGAAGCCCCGTCGGCGCAGCGCGTCGCCGCGTCGCCGCGCCGCGAGGTGCGCCGTTATGAGTTGCGCTTGATCCCCGGCGAAGAGCGATTCACGCTGATCGAGCAGGGCGCCGACCCGCGGTTCGGCCGCTTGATCTTCGAACGCGCAAACTAGCCGGGACGGGAAGCCGACATGACCGAACGCGAACGCTGGATCGTCTACCCGCTGCTCTTCCTGGCGCTCGGGGCGGCGCTGCGCGACAAGATGGCGAAGCAGACCCGCGCGCAGCAGCTCGTCTGCGAGCAACTGCTGGTGGTCGATTCGAAGGGGCGCGTCATGACGCAGCTCGCCGGTGACAAGCTCCTGCTGGGGGTCGCGGGCCCCAGCCACGGGTACGTGCAGGCGAACACGATCGACGCGCAGACCCTCGTGCAGCTCGGCCAGCGGATCGACGCCGCCGCGCAGCAGAGTGTCTCGTGGAACCAATTGCTGGGGCTCATGCAGCGGATGGGGTTGATGCGGGTTGTCCCCGGGGCCGCCGGCGGGCAAGACCCCGCGCTGAACGCAGACCCCAAAGCCCCCCCGGCGCCCGCGCCTACCAAGCCGGCGCTCCCCAACGCGACGTAGCCCGAGCCCGCGCGGCTCGCGCTGACGCAATCAAGGCGGACCTGGTCGCTAGGCTCGGGAGCGGAGCCGCCTCGTGAACCCGGCGACGCCGAATTGCGTAGACTGCCGTGAAGAGGTTCCCCCCACCCGCGGCCCCGGTTGCCCCGATGCTCGCTTATTTGCTGTTCATGGCCCCCGCCGTGCTGCTCGCCCTGTGGGCGCAGCGGCGGGTCCAATCGCAGTACGCCCGCGCGTCGCAGGTCGGCGCGAACCTGACCGGCGCCGCCGCTGCCCGGCTGCTGCTCGACTCGGCGGGGCTGACCGAAGTCCGCGTCGAGTCGATCGCCGGAACCTTGACCGACCACTACGACCCGCGGGCGAAGGTCCTGCGCCTTAGCGAAGGGGTCTACGGCCACCGGACGATGGCGGCGGTCGGGATCGCCGCCCACGAGGCGGGCCACGCCCTGCAAGACGCGACGAACTACGCCCCGCTGGTGATCCGCAACATGGCGGTCCCGCTGGCGAACTTCGGTGGCAGCGCCGGGATCATGATGATCATGGCCGGTGGTTTGCTCATGAGCGTCTCGCCGCTCGGCGTTCTCCTGCTGGTCGCTGGAGTCGTCGCGTTCAGCATGGTCGCCGTGTTCCAGTTGGTTAACCTCCCCGTCGAGTTCGACGCCAGCAACCGCGCCAAGCGGCAGCTTGTCGAGTTCGGCATCGTCCCCGCGAACGGGATGCAGCACGTCAACGGCGTGCTCGACGCGGCCGCTTGGACCTACGTCGCCGGCACGGCGCAGTCGGTTATGATGGTGCTGTACTACGTGTCGCAACTCGCGGGGAGCAGCAGCCGCGAGTAATCGCGGCTCGGTCCGACGCTGCCGGGGCCGCGTCGTCTATCCCATTTCGTTGGTCGGCCGTTAAGATGAAGGCTTGTGGTCGGCGGCGCTGCCGACCGTTCTCGCCACGGTCGGGTCGAGGAGGACACGATGGGGGCTCGAAGGCTCGCGCCGCTGGCCGCGTGCGGCATCGCAGGGGTCGCTGTGGGAGTGCTCCTCGGCACGCCACTCCGGCCGACGAGTGACGGCTTGCTGCCGCCGATCGAGGTCTCCGCCTCGGCGACGCAGGCGCACGACAACTTTGTTGTCGCCACGGGGATTCTTGACGAGGGGATCGAAGCGTTCTTCTTCCTCGACTTCCTCACGGGGGACCTCAAGGCGACCGTCGTCAACGAGCGGCGCCCCGGCTTCAGCGCCATGTACCAGTACAACGTCGCCGCCGATTTCGCCGGCGCCGGCGTCAAGAACCCCAAGTACCTGATGGTCCCGGGGATGGCTCGCAACCTGCGGAACGTCGGCGGCGGGGGTCAGCAACTGGGTCAGAGCGTCGTCTACGTCGTCGAGGCGACCACCGGTCAACTCGCCGTCTACGGCCTGCCGTGGAACCCGTCGATGCACGCCTCGGGGAAGCCCCAAGTCGGCACCTTCATCCCGCTAGCAAGGACCCCGCTGCGGAACGAGTTCGTTCGCGATCAGTGAGGGGGCTGGCGACAGAGGAGAGAGGGTAGAGGTAAGAGGTTAGATGCTAGAGACGGTGAACCGCTTCGCGATTGTTCGCCTGAAACCTCGATCATCTGCCATCTCTCATCTCCCCTATCGCTGATCCCTCTCGCCTCTATCCTCTCGCCTCAATCCTCTCCCCCACGATGCTCCTCCACGTCAACGGCGAACCGCGTGAGGCCCCCGACGGGACGACCGTCGCGGGGCTGCTCGAGTTGCTGGACGTCCGCGTGAAGCACGTGGCGGTCGAGCGGAACTTGGAGGTCGTCCCCCGCGCAGACCACGCGCAGACGACGCTCGCCGAAGGGGACCGACTCGAGGTGGTGACGCTCGTCGGGGGCGGATAGCGCCGGCGAGCCCGCGCGGATCAGGCCGATTCCGCACCCCGAATTCCGACTCCCGCATTCCGAACCCCGCCCGATGGAACCCACCCCGCTCCGCATCGGCTCGCACGACCTGCACAGTCGGCTGATCGTCGGCACGGGCAAGTACGCGACGTTCGAGCTGATGCGCGAGGCGCTCGAGCACTCGGGCGCCGACTGCGTGACGGTCGCCGTGCGCCGCGAGCGGCTGCTCGACGCCCAGGGGCGGAGTTTGGTCGATTTCGTCGACCCTACGCGGTACACGATCCTTCCGAATACTGCGGGGTGCTTCAGCGCCGACGACGCCGTGCGCGTGGCGCGACTGGGGCGCGAGCTACTGCTGGGGCTCGAGAACTCGGGGGCCGATTGGGTGAAGCTCGAGTGCCTGGCGGACAAGCGGACGCTCCTCCCCGACCCGATCGAGACGCTCCGGGCGACCGAGCAGCTCGTGAAGGACGGCTTCCAGGTGCTCGTCTACTCGAGCGACGACCCGGTGCTCGCCAAGCGTCTGAAGGGGGCCGGCGCCACGAGCGTCATGCCGGCCGGCAGCCCGATCGGCTCGGGGCAGGGGGTGCTGAACCCGAACAACCTGCGGATCTGCCTGGAGTACCTGAAGGAAGACGACCCGCACTACCCGGTGATCGTCGATGCGGGGGTCGGCGGCGCCGCCGACGTGACCGCGGCGATGGAGCTGGGGGTCGATGGCGTTCTGCTCAACACGGCAATCGCGCACGCTAAGGACCCGGTCCGGATGGCGGTCGCCATGCGCCACGCGTGTGTCGCGGGGCGCTTGGGCTGGCTCGCGGGGCGGATCCCCAAACGGCTCTACGCCTCGGCCAGCAGCCCCGACGAGGGAGTCATCACCTGGCAACCACCGGGATAAGAGCCACCATGCCGCTAGACGCCTACGAAACGCCTGAGGAATACTTCGCCCGTTGGACCCGCGTCGGTCCGCAGCTCGACGCGATTCGCCGATCGGAACAAGCGGCGCTGACCTCCGCGGAGCACCTGGCAGCTTTTGCGAGCGTATTGGCTCTGGCCGACCCTCGCTCAGGCGAGTCGACAACGAGCGGCCTCGTCGAGTTCCACCGTCGCCTGGCGCCTCTGCGCAGGTAGCAGCCCAAGTTTGTCACGGACGAACGACCCCCACGCAAAGGACGCACGTGCTGACCGCCGCCGACATCTTGGGCCCCAACGGGTCGATCGCGCGTCGGCTCACGCACTACGAGCACCGGCCGGAGCAGCTCGCGATGGCGGCCGCCGTCGAGCGCACGCTCGCCGGGGGTGGGCGGCTGCTGGTCGAGGCGGGGACCGGCGTCGGCAAGAGCTTCGCGTACCTCGTGCCGGCGATCCTCCACGCCACCGCGGGCGAAGGGGCGCCTGCACCGGCGTCGGGCACGCCAACAGGCGAAGCGCCCCCCGCGCCGCCAAAGCGCTCTCCGCGGGTCGTCGTCAGCACCCACACGATCGCGCTGCAGGAGCAGTTGCTGGCCAAGGACTTGCCGCTCCTCAACTCGGTGATCCCACGCGAGTTCAGCGCCGTGCTCGTGAAGGGGCGTCGCAACTACGTCAGCCTGCGCCGCCTCGACGCGGCGATGGCCCGCGCGGCGAGCCTGTTCGACCGCGACGAGCAGACGGCCGAGCTCCGCGACCTCAAGCGTTGGGGCGCCGAGACGCACGATGGCTCGCTCGCCGACCTGGCGCGCGAGCCCGACCGCGCCGTTTGGGACGAGGTCGCCAGCGACAGCGGCAACTGCCTCGGCCGCAAGTGCCCGACGCACGGCAAGTGCTTCTACTACGCCGCGCGGCGGCGCATGCAGAACGCCCAGGTGCTGGTCGTGAACCACGCCCTGCTGTTCAGCGACATCGCCCTGCGGCGCCAAGGGGTCAGCCTGCTCCCCGACTACGACGTGGTGATTGTTGACGAGGCGCACACGATCGAAGGGGTCGCGGGGGACCACTTGGGCCTGCAGGTTTCGACCGGGCAGGTCGAGCACGTCCTCGCGCGGCTCTACAACGACCGGACGCAGAAGGGGCTCCTTGTCGGCCACGCGTTCCGGGACGCGATGCAGCAAGTCGATCGCTGCCGCTACGCGGCCGACGGGTTCTTCGCCGACCTGTGGGAGTGGAGCGCGACGCGCGGCGGCGACAACGGCCGCGTCCGCGAGCCGGGCCTGGCGACCCCCGAGCTCGCCACCGAGCTGGTGCTGCTGGCCAGCAAAGTCAAGCGCGCCGGCGACGGCCTCGACAACGAGGTCGAGCGGCAGGATTTCACCGCCGCGCACGACCGACTGTTGGGGCTCGCCGGCGCCGTCGAGTCGTGGCGCACCCAGCAGGACAACGCGAGTGTCTACTGGGTCGAATCGCACTCCTCGCGCCGCGGGACGCCGCGCGTGCAGCTCGGCGCCGCGCCGCTCGACATCGGCCCGGCGCTGCGCGAGGGGCTGTTCGAGCGCGCCAAGGCGGTGATCCTCACGAGCGCGACGCTGACCGTTGGCGCCGAGGCCGCATCCAAGAGCGAGCCGGTTTCAATCTCGCCGCGTTCCAGGCGCGCCGCGTCAGACCCTGCATTCGAGTTCTTCCGCACGCGGATCGGCCTCACGAAGTGCGAGACGCTGCGCCTCGGTAGCCCGTTCGACTACGCCCGCCAAGCGACGCTCGTCACAACGGCCGACATGCCCGACCCTACGGGCGACCGCGCCGCGTACGACCGTGCCGTGGCCGAGCGGTTGAAGCACTACCTGGCGGAGTCCGACGGCCGGGCCCTGGTGCTGTTCACCAGCTACGACGCGCTGCGCCGCACGGCGACCGCCCTCACGCCGTGGCTCGCCTCGTGGAACCTGAACCTGCTGTCGCAGGCCGACGGCACGCCGCGCACGCAGCTCGTCGAGCGCCTGAAGGCCGAGCCGCGCAGCGTGCTGTTCGGGACCGACAGCTTCTGGCAGGGGGTCGATGTGCCGGGGGACGCGCTCCAGCTCGTGGTGATCACCCGGCTGCCGTTCAGTGTTCCTGACAAGCCGCTGCTGGAGGCCCGCCTCGAGGCGATCCGCGCCGGCGGCGGCAACCCGTTCGCCGACTACCAGCTCCCCGAGGCGGTGCTGAAGTTCAAGCAGGGCTTTGGCCGGCTGATCCGCACGGCCCGCGACACGGGCAAGGTGGTGGTGCTCGACCCACGAGTGGAGACGAAGGCCTACGGCCGGCTGTTCCTGGCGAGCCTGCCGGCGTGCCGGCGGGGTGAAGGATGGAAAGTCGGGGTAAATCCGCCAGGGTTGCGTCCCCCGAGGGGGGGATTAGCCTGAAGCGTGTCCACGGCCGTAGGCCGACCTCTTCTCGCGACCCTCGAAGGCGCCGCTAATGAACCGCACCGACCAGGTAGCCTTTTTCATGGCTACCGCCCTTCTTTTCTGCTTGGAAAGCCGCGCCCAAGTGATAGTCCCCTGGGCCCTCCGCGGGACGATCGACACCGACGGCGACTCGAGTCCGAACCTCGTGGACAACGCGCCAGGGGTCGCCAATAACCAGGCCGACGGCGACGGCGACCAGATCGGCGACGTCATCGATCCCACGCCGCTGATCTCGAATCCGGTCCTTGGGACCTTGGTGGTAGGGATTCCTCCGGTCCCTTCGATCCTTGCCGGGTCCAGCGCGGTGATCCCCTACACCCCCTTCAACTCGCCTCCGACGCTCGTAATCCCGCCTGGGGACTACGGGTACATCGACCTCGACCTCGGCGGCGACAGTGTTTTCGACGCGACGTACTTCGGCCCGCTCTCGGCCGCGATCGACCAGATCGTGATCCCGCCGTCGCTCTTCACCAGCCCGCTGTGGAACCTCAACACGCCGGGGACCTACACGTTCCATGCGATGGCGTTCGCGCCGGGGGTGAGCGTCTCGGGGGTCGGCGTGTCGATATCGAGCGTGGAGGTGCTGCCCGTACCGGAGCCGGCGGGAGTGGCGATGCTTGCGGCGGGAGTGGCAGTGGCCGTGCCACGTCTTCGGCGTCGCTGAGTCGGTGGCTGTTGCGATGTTGAACCCACGAACCACGACCCGGGGGGGCCGTCCAACAAGCCTATCTACCCAAAAGGCCTAGTGGGTAAGCTAGGGGCATGGAACCGACCCTCCTCGCCCCCCACGTCGATAGTCACCCCGACAAGTGCGGCGGCAAGCCGTGCGTCGCCGGCACGCGCGTGCGCGTGTGGGACGTGGCGACCCACGTCGAGCACTTCGGCGAGACCCCCGACCAGGTGCTGCACGCGTATCCCCACCTGTCGCTGGCCGACGTCTACGGGGCGATGGCCTACTACTGGGACCACCGCGAAGAGATCGAGCAGCAGATGAAGGAGGCGGACGCGTTCGTCGAGAAGATGATGCGGGAGAGCGGCCCGAGTCTCTTCGACCAAGTCCGTGCCGAGAAGACAAGGCGCGGACCGTGATCCGCTTCCACCTCGATGAAAGCGTTCCGCACAGCGTCGCGGATGGGCTGATTAAGCGCGGTATCGACGTGACGACCTCGACCGAGGCCGAGCTGCTCAGCGCACCCGACGAAGTGCAGTTAGCGCATGCAACCCGCGAAGGGCGTGTGCTGGTTACTCAGGACCAGGACTTCCTGCGTATCGCCAGCGAGGGGGGGCCGCACGCCGGAATCGTGTACGGCGCCAAGCGCTGGGTCTACATCGGCGAGATCGTGCGATTCTGCAAGCGGATCGCCGACAACTACGAGCCGGACGACATGTACGGCCGGATCGAGTACGTTCCTGGGGGTCCCCTCGACGACGAACTCTGACCGGCTCCGAGATCGCCGGCTCGAATCCCCTCGCACTCGCTCCCCCCTCATGCTCGCCGCCCGTGTCATCCCCTGCCTCGACGTCGATCGGGGCCGCGTCGTCAAAGGGACGAACTTCGTCAACCTCCGCGACGCGGGGGACCCGGTCGAGGTCGCGCGCCGCTACGAGGCCGAGGGCGCCGACGAGCTGGTGTTCCTCGACATCACCGCCAGCCACGAGAGCCGCGACATCACGGCCGACATGGTCCGCCGCGTGGCCGAAGAGTGCTTCATGCCGCTCACCGTCGGCGGGGGGATCCGCACGCTCGACGACGCCCGGCGCCTGATCCAGGCCGGCGCCGAGAAGGTCAGCATCAACTCGGCCGCGGTCCGCAACCCGGGGCTGATCACCGAGGTGAGCCGCGCGTTCGGGGCCTGCGCGACGGTCGTTAACATCGACCCCAAGCGAGTGCGGAAGTCGGAATTCGGAATGCGGAATGAAGCCTTGGATTCCGCA
>JBOFFC010000133.1:0-15401 GCA_051648405.1 Lacipirellulaceae bacterium | reverse complement strand
CTCATCGCCACCACCGGCTGGATGCCGCCGTACGCCGCCGGGTAGCTCCGCGGTCCCGCGACGAGGACCAGCCCCCCGCCGGACTCGCCGACAAACAACGCGACGTCGCTCCACAGCGAGCGCGGCAGCAGCGTGGGGTCGAGGTCGATGAGCACCAGCACGTCGAACTCGGCCAGCTCGTCGGCGCGCGTCGGGAGTTGCGGGACGGCGGTTAGGTCCGCCGCCGCGTGGTCGGCGTCGGCCTCTTGCAGGTAGGTGGTCACGCGGACCGTCTTGTCGCGCTCGAGCAGTTGCTTGAGGTAGCGGAACTCGTAGTTGGGGTACCCAGCGGCGAGGAGCACGCGGACCTGACCGTCGCGGACGCGCAGCGAGTGGGCAACCTCGCTGGGCGCCGGCGCCTCGGGTCCGGCGGCGCCGTCCAGCGTAGCGCGGAGCGTGTAACGGTAGTCCCCCGGCTCGGTCGGCCGATCGACGAGGTCCACCGACAGCCCGTCGCGGCTGCCATCGACCGACACTGTCGTCGAAGCGACCGGCGTCACTTGGGCGTCGCGCAGCAGGTCGATGCGGACCCGCTTCCCGCCGAGCCCCGCGGCGCGGAGCGTCGCGCGGAAACGCACGAGGTCGTCAACGAACGCCGTGTCGTCGGCCACGAGGTCCGAGAGGCCGAGCTCGGCCGGGCCTTGGTCGCTCCCCAGCCCGACGAAGTACAGCGGCGTCGCGGCGCGGCGGGCGCCTTCGGCTGCTTCGGCGAGCGACGCCCCCGCCGTGGATTGCCCGTCGGTGAAGACGAGCACCCCTTGCAGCGGCGTCCCCGCAGCGAGCGAAGCGGGGGCGCCCGACGCGGTGGTCGCGCCGACGCCGTCGAGCGTGGCGACGATCGCGTCCCCCAAGCGTGTCGAACTTCCGTCGAAGGGGCGCCCCTCGGGACCGCGCTCGAGTCGTTGCTTGAGGTCCTCGAGCGGGCCTTCCGTCGTTTCGATCGCGGCCGCGACCTCGACCAGCGAGAGCTCGTAGTGCTCGGCGAGGCGCTCGAGGAGCTTCGCGTTGTCGGCGAGGAGCGCGTCGCGGGCCGTCTGCTCGCGCGCGGCGAGCTCGGCGCCCTCCTTCGGTTCCTGCGGAACGTCCACGCGCTGCATGCTCTGCGAACGGTCGAGCACGATCGCGAGCCGCGGCCGCCCGGTGCGGTCGCCGCTGTACACCGCCTCGGTGAGCATCGCCAGCAACACGGCGATCGACACGAGTCGCAGGCCCACGAGCGCCGAGCGGTACAGACCCCGCGCGGGGCTCGCTTCCCAGCGGTAGCATGCGACCACTAGCGACACGGCGGCGACGAGGAACACGGCGGTGAACCACGGGGCCCACGTCCAGTTCGTCTCGAGCCGCCAAACCGGCGGCGCCGAGTCACCGGCCGCCAGCAGCGCGATCAGGCCCGTTTGCGGCATCACGCCCCCCTCCTGCCGAACCAGCAGGCAACGGCGCCTTCGGTGAGTAGCAGCCCGAGGGCTAGCGTCAAAAGCCACCGCGCGAGGTCGCTGCGGCCCGCGTCGGCGATCGACTCGCTTACGCCAAGCGTGGCGCTGGCCGCTTCGACGCGGAACTCCGCGGGGAGGAGCCCCGCGTCGAGCGGCGTGGGGTCGCTCTCCGAGGGGTCGATGTTCACCGCGAGCGCCGCGACCCCCGCGGCGGGCCCGGCGTCGCCGACGACGACGCGGTACACACCGGCCGCATCGCTACGCGGGTAGCTCCACAGGAGTGCGTCGGCGCCCCCCTGGGCCGACTCCCGCGCGCCGTCGGGGCGGACGACCCGCACCGAGTCGGCCGAGAACGCGCCGCTGGGGAGGCGTCCCCCGAGCGGTTCGTCGACGAGCTTGGGCGCCGTCGATCCGAGCCCTTGCGACACGTACTCGACCGTCCCGCGGACGATCGGCAGAAAACTGGGCCAAGCGGGGAGCGCGGTCCACGGTTCCCCCGTCGCCGGGTCGAGCGACGCGAGGCTGCCGTCGGTGCTGACAACGGCGAGCCGGCCCAAACCGCGATCGACCGTCACCAACAGGGGGGCGCCCCCGTCGAGCGCGAGCGCCACCACAACGCGCCCCGCGGCGAGCCCCTGCGCGTCGATCCGCAGCGGGAAGCGCCGCAGCACGGGGATCGTCAGCAGCCCCGAACGCTCGCGACCGCGGAACGGGGCGACGATCGGGTGCGCGTACTCCAGCGGGTCGATGCGGTACGTCGGCTCGCTGACGGCCGGCCCAAGGGTCATCGGCAGCAGCGGCCGCGGCTCGTTGGACTTCGACGAAGCGGCGTTTGAAACCAAGCGGAAAGGGGTCCGCCGGGTCCGCGACGCCTGGTCGTTCGCCCCCTGCGTCAACAAGCCGTTGTAGCGGTCGGGATCGACCCGGTCGCCGAGGAAGAAGATCGCCCCCCCTCCTTGCTCGACGTAGGCCGTCAGCCGCGACGCGTCGGCGGCGGTTAGCTCGGCGACGTTGCAGAAGACGACGCACGCGAAGCGCTCGAAGTCGAGCGACGGGAGGTCGGCGTCGGAGGCCACGACCGCCTCGATCGGGCCGTCGTTCGAGTCCAGCGGGTCGAGCGCGTCGGCGACGTACGCCGCCGCGTCGCGGGCGCCCTCGACGCACAGCACGCGGACCTTGTCGCGGAGGTCGAGCGCCAGCCAGCGGCGGTTGTCGATGGCGAGCGTGTCGTCCCCGTCGATCCGCACGCTCAGCTCGTGGAGTCCGGGGGACTCGATCGACGGGGCGAAGACCACCGGCGTCGCCCCCCCCGGCGCCAGCCGCACGCGCTGCTGAGCGACCGGCAGGCCATCGACGACGAGCTCGGCGGTCGCCTCGCGCGCTTGCCCCGGGCCCAGCAGCGACAAATCGGCGGTGACCTCGACGGGGCGTCCGGCGGTCGGCAGCGAGCCGCTCGTCGCGAGCCGCGTCACCGCCGCGTTCGACGCCGCGCGGTCGCCGACGTCGATGATCGAGAGCCGCGCGAGCGCGGCGACGCGATCGACCGACGTCCGACGGGCGTCGTCCGCCGCGCCGTTCGTCGAGTCGGCATCCGCCGACCCTGCCTCGCTCGGCGCGCCGGCGTGTTGCTTGGCGACCGCCCGCCAACTGTTGGCGCCGAGGTCGGTGAACACGAGCACCTCGCGCGGGGGGCCCTGCTTCGATTCTTGGCCGAGCGTGCGCTCGACGAGGGTCAGCAGCCGCGGGACGTTCGCCACCCCCTGCGTTGTGGCGACCCCCTGCACGGCCCGCCGGAACGCGCCCCGGTCGGTCGTCGGTCGGGGGATCGGCGCCGACGGCTGCGACGACAGCACGCACAGGCTCCACTGGTCGCCGCTGACGGCGCGGTCCACGAGCCCCTCGACGAGCTTCTTGGCCCGATCCAACCGCGACTCCCCGTCGCGCGTCATCCCCATTGAAGCCGACGCGTCGAGCGCGACGATCCGATGCCGTGGCGCCCCCGCCCCCAGGGGCGAGCCGCCGAGGTACGGCTTGGCCGCCGCGAGCGCAACGAGCAGCAATAGCGACGTACGCAGCGCCAGCAGGATCCACTGCTCGAGCCGCAACCGGCGCGCCTGCCGCTCGATCGCCACCCGCAAGAACCGCACGGCGGCCCAGGGGGTCTCGCGGTGCGCCTGACGCATCCACAGGTGGATCAGGATCGGCGCAGCGGCCATCGCGACCCAGCCGAGGGTGGCGAGGCTGGCGAATCCGGCGGCGACTACGGGGTTCACCACAGAGAGCACAGAGGACACGGAGGAAAGCACGCGGAGGCTAGTTGGCGAGGCGAGTTACGCCGTCGCGAAGGAGCGGCACGTCGAAATTGATCCGTAGGCCGAGAGGTTTACCGCTCAGCTTGAGGTACGACAGCAGTTGGGCTTTGTGGATCGGCAGGATTTGTTCGACGGACTTCAGTTCGACGACCACTAAGTCCTCGACAAGGAGGTCGAGTCGATAGCCGGCGTCTACGTTGTGGCCACGGTAGCTGACGGGGAGCTCGACCTGCCGCCCGACACGCAGCCCACGCAGGGTCAGCTCGAAGCAGAGGCACGCCTCGTAAGCCGACTCTAACAGGCCCGGTCCCAACTCGTTGTGGACCGCCAAAGCCGCATCGACGATCGCCCCCGAGACCTCGTTCTTGTTCAAGCTCCACCGATCTCATTCTTTCTCCGTGTACTCTGTGCCCTCCGTGGTGAATCCCCGTCCTTCAGCGCAGGCGCGACTGCCGGTGGTGCAGGTACGCGGTGAGGGCTGATTCCAGGGGCCGGTCGGTCCGCATCAGAACGTAGTCGGCGCCCTGCGCGCGGCAACCGGCGGCGACGTGCTTCTGGTAGCGGTCGAACTCCTCGCGGTACGCCTTCCGCAGCCGCGCGGGGTCCACCAGCAGGTCTCCCAGCCGCTCGAGCCCCTTGAAGAGCGTCGGCTGGTCGAACGGGAACTCGAGCTCAGCCGGGTCGAGGACGTGCATCACGATCACGTCGTGGCGGCGGTGGCGGAAGTGCTTCAGGCCCGCGAGCAGGGCCTCGGGGTCGTCGAACAGGTCGCTGAGGATCACGACGACGCCGCGCCGCGCGAGGCGCTGCGCCAGCTCGTGGAAGATCGGCCCGGCCGAGGTCTTCTCGCGCTCGCCCCCTTCGCCGATCGCCGCCAACAGCGGCGTCAACTGCGACGGGCTGCCGCTCGGGCGCAGCAGCTTGCGCACGCGGTCGTCGAACGTCGCTAGGCCGACCGCGTCCTGCTGGTGGAGCACGAGGTACGCGAGCGCCGCGGCGGCGGTCTGGGCGTACTCGAGCTTTGTCACCGGGTTAGTCGGCACGGCTTGCTCGGCCGACTCCGGGCGCTGACGCTTGCGGCTCGATAAAAGCCCCCGTAACTGCCCACTCCCCTCTGCCCTCTGCCCGCTCCCGTAGTTCATGCTCTCGCTGACGTCGAGCACCAGGTAGCAGATCAGGTTGGTCTCTTCCTCGTAGCGCTTCAGGTAGACCTTGTCGGTCTTGCCGAACGCGCGCCAATCGACGTAGCGCAGGTCGTCGCCGGGGACGTACTCGCGGTGCTCGGCGAACTCGTTCGAGAAACCCTGGAACGGGCTGCGGTGCAGGCCGCTGACAAAGCCCTCGACGATCCGCTCGGCGCGCAACCGCAGCCCCTTGAGCCGCGCGAGGGTCGCGGGCTCGAGCAGTCGTTCGGCGGTGAGGGGCGAGTCGTCCACGCGGGTTCTTGAAGCTGAACAGGATGAACGGGATGACCGAAGGATCGACGCTAGCGAAACGGAGCGGGTCGAAGCGTCGTCAGAACAGCGTGGTGAACCCTGCGGCGGCGAAGTGACGGTCGTTGGTGAACGCGTCGGCGGCCCCGACGCGACGCATCACCTCGAAAGACATGCAATCGACGATTCCCGCCGCCCCGGCAGTACCGCGACGATACGCCGACCAAGCCGCCACCGACTCTTCCGCGTTCGGCACGAGCAGGTTGCCGTGTTCGGCGAGCTCGTCATGGAGGTCGGCGACAGCGCCGCGCAGTTCCGTCCGAGCGAGTGCGTTGGCGAGTTCGAGCATGACCTGCGGTGTGGACACATACCGGGGCGGAACGACAGTCAGCTTCGACCACGCATCGGTCGCCGCTCGATGCCATTGGTCGCTCGAATCGAGAATCGCGATCAACCCAACCGTGTCGAGAAACAAAGGCCTCATGGTTGGTGCTCGTCGTGCCGCGCGGCGAGGTCGCCTTGCCCCGAGGTGAAGCGTGCCGAGAGGATCTGCTCGACGCGCTCGCGGTGCCGGGGGTCGTCGGGTTCGCCGACGACGATCGGAACGAACTCGACGCGGCAGTTCTCCGGGAGCTCAACCGGCTCGGTCGGTCGAAACATCCCGTTCTCGAATACCGCTTGCACCGTCTTCATCGCGAGCTCCAGTGAATCCCGTCTTCGATCCCGTTAGTCCTGTCAAGCTTCCTCACGCCGCCGCTTCGACGGCGATCTTGTCGATCAGTTCGCGGACCACGTCGTCGGTGGTCACGCCGTCGGCTTCGGCGTTGAAGTTGGTGACGAGGCGGTGGCGCAGCACGGGGGGGGCCAGGGCTTGCAGGTCCTCGAGCTCGACGCAGTGCCGCCCGTCGAGCGCCGCGCGGGCCTTCGCGGCGAGGACCAAGTACTGGCTCGCGCGGGGGCCGGCGCCCCAGCTCACGTAACGCCGCACGATCTCGGGCGCCGTCGAGTCGCCACGCGTCTGGCGGGCCAGGCGGATCGCGTACTGCGCGAGGTGGTCCGCCACCGGCACGCGCCGCACGAGCTCGGCCATCTCGCCGAGGCTCGCCGCGTCGAGGACCGGCGAGGCGCTCGCGCGGTGGTCGGAGGTCGTCTGCTTGACGATCGCCAGCTCCTCGGCCTCGCTCGGGTAGTCGACCTTCACCAGGAACATGAAGCGGTCGAGCTGCGCCTCGGGGAGCGGGTACGTCCCCTCTTGCTCGATCGGGTTCTGCGTCGCGAGCACAAAGAACGGGTCCGGGAGCTTGTGCCGCTGACCGCCGATCGTGACCTGCTTCTCTTGCATCGCTTCGAGCAGCGCGGCCTGCGTCTTCGGCGGCGTGCGGTTGATCTCGTCGGCCAGGACGATGTTCGCGAACACGGGGCCCGGCAAGAAGCGGAACTCGCGCTTGCCGGTCGCCTTGTCTTCCTGGATCACCTCGGTCCCGGTGATGTCGGCCGGCATCAGGTCGGGGGTGAACTGCACGCGGCTGAAGGCCAGCGACAGCGAGTCGGCCAGCGTCCGGATCAGCAAGGTCTTCGCCAGGCCGGGTGCCCCCTCGAGCACGCAGTGCCCCCGCGCGAAGAGGGCCACGAGCAGCTCGTCGATCACCATGTCCTGGCCGACAATCACTTTGGCGAGCTCGGCCTTCAGTCGGCGATGCGTCTCGCCGAGCTGCCGGACGGCATCGACGTCGGAGGGAGCGAGCTGCGTCGTCATCGGGGGGTTCCGCATAGTCGAGTGGATACGTTTTGAGGCGCCGAGAGGGCGCCGCGCGATGTCAGTTGGCCGCGAGTGGCGCCGCGGCCTTGGATTGTGAACGCGTCAGCGCGGGAGAAGGTTCCTTCGCCGCGCCCGGTTCGGCGGCCGGATTGCCGGGTTGGGGCGGGGCGGGCCTCGGCCCGAGGACGTTCAGCCCATTAGACCCGACTACCAGCAGCGAATCCCCGGCTACGGCGAGGTTCGCCCCGCTGAGCCCGACGCTCGCCAGGCCGATCGACGGACGCGTCTGCGCTCCGGTCGCCGCGTCGAGCACGTAGACCCGGTCGCGGGTCGGCCAGAAGACTTCCGGTCCGACGACGATCGGCGTCCCCGCGCCGCGGAGCCCGGCGTGCTGACTCTCGGGCCAAGAGTAACGCCGCTGGCCGGTGGCGACGTCGATCCCCTGAACCGATCGGCCGGCGATCACCGCCACGCCGCGCGAAACTCCAACGAACGCCCCCTTGGCGACGCCGCGCGGCAGGCGCCAAACGACCCGGCCGGTCGCCGCGTCGAGCGCCAGGACGTCCTCGGCGTCCGTCGGAGCGACCAGCACACGGTCCCCGGCTAGCTGTGGCGCGACCGCGTTTCGCTCGGTTGGCGGGGTGTACCCCGAATCGATCGGCGTGCGGGCGTACCGAGTGATCCAACGCGGCCTGCCGGTCTGCGCGTCGATGGCGGCGACGGCGCCGAGGTCCGTCGCCACGAACACCGCGTCGTCGCCGAGCGCCACCCGCGGGGTGATTCTCTCGTAGCCCGCTGCCGCGGGCTGGCCCGAACCGAGCGCGGTCCGCCACCGGACGGCGCCGGTCCGCAACGAGTAGCAAACGAGGTCCAGGCGCGGGTGCAGGTCCTCCTTGGCGACGACCGTCCAGAGCGAGTGCCGATCGACCGCCGGGCGGCCCATGAACCTCAGCCCCGGCTGGCCTTGAGGGGCGTCCTCGACGCCCCCTGCGGCGCTGTCGGCCGAGACCTCGAACACGACCTTCCCGTCGCGCCGCAGGTCGATGCCGACCAGCGACTCGCGCGGCGCCATCGCCGGAAAGCCAACGGCCGCGCGGCGCGGCTGGCGGAAACGCTTCACGTAGATCACGCCGCGCGAGGCGACGGGCTCCCCGACGGTCAGCAGGGGTTGATTCGTCGCGACGCCGTCGCCGGGGTTCTCGATCGGGGCGATCACGCGCCCCCCGACGATCACCCGACCATTGATCTCGATCCGCAACCCTCCTCCCACGTGGGGACCGAAGCCTCGTGCGTTCGCCGCGAGCGCTTCGCGTGCCGGGCCGTTGGTGGGACGCGGGCGCCACTCCGCGGGGAGCGCCGTCGGCGCCGGCTTGCCGGTCGCGAGGTTGAACGTCCGCACGCCCCCCGAGTCGCACAGCACTACGATCTCGCCCGCCGCGACCGCCCATGCCGGCGCGGCGCTGGGCTCGCCGGCCCCCATCAACTGTCCCTGCCCGCGGTTGGCGAGGAACTGCTGCACGTTCATGGGGCGCTGCATGAACAGGGCGCGTTGCTCGGCCATCGCGATCCGCTGCGCCCGCCGCGCGTCCCCTTCGGCCGACCCCGTTAGGGGCACGGCCTGTGGCCACTGCCACCCACGGAGCGGGCCGATCCGATCCGGCGCCGCTGCGGCTTCGGACGTGGCGATCATCCCCCGCAGCGCCTCGGCGAGCGGCCGCTCGCGCCCGGCGATGCGGCCGACGGCGCCGGGGGCGAGCGCTTCGAGAAGTCGCAGCTCGGCCTGCCCCCGCGCAAGGTCCCCCTCGCGGAGCGAAACGAGGGCGAGCCGCCCGAGCGCGTCGGCGAGGCTCCCTTGAGGGTCGCTGATCGAGGTCAGGTCGGTCGGCCGCGCGGCTTCGGTCCATCGCACCGCGAGCGTCTCGGCGCTCACGTTGGGGTCGATCCCCAACAGTTCGACCCCGCACAGCAGGCCCCGCGGGCCGACGAGCAGCGGGTGCATCCGCCCCCAGTGGCGCCGCGCCGCCGCGTACTCGCCGCGCTCCAGCGCCAGCTCCCCCAGCAAAAGCAGCGCGCGTTCCGCTTCGCGGCTAGCGGCGGACTCGCTCGCGACGCGCTCGAGCGCGCGCGGATCGAGCCGCTGTTCGCCTTCAGCCAGCAGTCGTGTGGCGGTCCCCTCGACACGCTGGCGGTACGCCTCGCGCGCCGCGGCGGGGAGCGACAGGACCTCGCGGGCACTGCGCTCGGCTACCGTCTCGTAGCGCTTCCACGATTCGGCGCCGCCGGGCCTCTGCTTGCTCGTCGCGGACTCGACCTCGAGGAGCCCCGCGGCGTGCTCGGCCTCGATCGCTTCGAGGGTGTCGAAGGCCTCGCTCCAAGCCGCGTCGGCGGCGAGCGCGTGGAACCGCTGGAACGAGCGGCGGACCTCGCTCGGGGCGAGGGCCGGCTCGAAGGGGGGCGCCGGCGCCGCCGCGGGGTTTGGCACGCCGGGCATCAGCTGCGGGGCGATTAACTGCACGAACTGCTGCGCTCCACCGACCACCGGCAGCCCGAGCGAAAACGCGAGCGCGCAGCAAAGCCGAAGCACAGCGGCGCCCGCGCGATCCATCCGTAACGCCCTCCGCGCGGCGAACCGCACCGCGTCGAGCCGGGCGCCCCTGGGATTCGGGGGCGCCATCGCCACTCGGCGCACTCTGGCAGTCTACCCCCCGGGCGCCCGCCGGGCAAAAGGCGCGCTCGCTGTAGCGAGGCGTTCTACACGAGCCCTTCCGGCGGCCAACCGTGGTACAGCATCCAGTAGACGATGACACCGGTCACCGAGACGTAAAGCCAAATCGGGAACGCCCAGCGCACCAGCCCGCGGTGCTTGCGGCGCAGCTCGAGGGCCTCGGGCGAGGCGCCGGCGCGCCCCTCGGGCGAGAGCCGCATCGCCTTCGTTCCCAGGTACGCGGCGCGGAGCGCGAAGTAGGGAACGGTCGTCGCCAGCAGGACGTGCGAGAGCAGGACCGCGTAGTAGACGTACTTCACCGGCCCGGGGTGCGTGAACTTTACAGTCAGTTGCACGCCGAAGTGGTACGTCAGGTAGCAGGCGAGGAAGGCGGCCGACGTGACGAGCGCCGCAAGCATCAGGCCGCGGTGGGCCCGCTCGTCGCCGCGCTTGATCGCGACAAACGCCGCCACGAGCAGCAACGTGGCGAGCGTGTTGAGCGCCGCGTTGGCGTGAACCAGTGGGTGACCGGCGAGGGCGAGCATGGTGGAGAGGACAGATGATGGATGATAGATGGCAGATACCGATTGCCGCTTGCCTGTTGCCTGCTTAGCGGCGGCTGACGACCCAGCGACTCGCGGCGAGCATCGCCACCGCGAACCCCGCCGTCACCGTCCAGCAGAGCCATTCGGGGGGGAGCCCCACCCCAGCGCCCGAGTCGAGCCGCCAGCGCAGCCCCGCGACACCGTAGGTCAGCGGGTTCGCGGCGACGATGGGCCCGAGCCAACCGGCCGCCCCCTGGCGGAAGAAGGCCCCCGACAGCAGCCACATCGGCAGCAAGAAGACGCTCATCACGGCGTGGAACCCTTGGGTCGAGTCCATCCGCCAGGCGATCACAAAACCCAGACCGGTCAGCGCCACGGACATCAGCGTCATCAGCCCCAGCGCGGCGCCGACGTCGAGCGCCGAAGGGGAGATCTCCTCGACCGTCAGCGCTCCCAACGCGAGGAACAGCGTCCCCTGCCCCATGGCGATCGCTGCCCCCCCCAGAACCTTTCCCAGGACCATCGCCCCGCGGCGGACCGGCGCCACCAGGACCCCTTGCAGAAAGCCCTCGTTGCGGTCCTCGATCACGCTGATCGTCGCGAAGATCGCCGTGAACAGCAGGATCATCGCGATCGTGCCGGGGAAGAAGTGCGTGTAACCCAGGTCGTTGGCCTTCAGCCCCTCGCTGAAGAGCAGCCAAAACATCACCGGCTGCACGAGCGCCCCGATCACGCGGTTCTTCTGTCGGAAGAAGCGCACGAGCTCACGCCACGCGAGCGCGAGCACGACGGGCGCCGACGGTGAAAACTGCACCAAATTCATCCCCTAACCCTTTGTTGAAGAGCTCAATCGCCCGAGAACTTGCGGCCGGTGCGGGCGATGAACACGTCCTCGAGCGTCGGCTTGCCGATCGACAGGTCGGCGATCCGATCGCGAAACGCCTCGTAGAGGAGCGGGGCGAGCGCCAGCGCGTCCGGTCCGTCGATGCAAACCGTGTCGTCGATGACGCGGGCCACGGCGCCGAACTTCGCGGCGACTTCGGCGGCGAGCGCCGCCGCGTCGCTCGAGCGGAGCGTCAGCGTGTCGCCGCCGATCGACGACTGCAGCGCGTGCGGCGTGTCGAGCGCCACGAGCTTGCCGCCCGCCAAGATCGCGAGTCGGTCGGCCTTCTCGGCTTCCTCCAGCAGGTGCGTGGTGACGACGACGGTCACCCCTTGGCGACGGGCCTCGTCGAGTCGCCGCCAGAGGTCGCCGCGCGCCGCGGGGTCCAGCCCGGTCGAGGGCTCGTCGAGCAGCAGCACGCGCGGGTGGTGCAGCATGGCCTGCGCGAGCTCGACACGACGGCGCAGCCCGCCGGAGAGCGTTTCGACGAAGTCGCGACGGCGGTCGGCGACCTGGAAGCGTTCGAGCTCGGCGTCGATCCGCTTACGCAGCTCGGCCCCGCGAACGCCGTACAGGGCCCCCGCGCAGCGGAGGTTCTCTTCGACGCGCAGCTTCTTGTCGAGGCTCGGCGACTGGAACACGACCCCCAGCGCCGCGCGGACCGCGGCGGGCTCGCGTGACGCGTCGTGCCCCATCACGCGGATCGCCCCCGACTGGATCGTCGCCAGCGTGGACATCAGCTTGAAGAGCGTCGTCTTGCCGCTGCCGTTGGGACCCAAGAGCGCGAGCGTTTCCCCCGCGACGACGTCGAGCGTTACGCCGCCGAGCGCCTCGCGCTCGCCGTAACGATGACGGACATCGTGGACCTCGATCGCGGGCATGCGGCGCGGCGGTGGTTAGAGCGGCGACCCGTGCGGGGCCGAGGGAGCGTTGAGGGCAAACGATCGGGGGCGCCTACACCCCCGACAACCAGAGCCCGGCGAGCCACATCGGCACGTAGACCAGGCTGGCGCGCATCAGCCGCCGCGCCGTGGCGTCCGACCGATCGGCGAGGAACGCCGACGAAGTGACCAGCATCAGCAGCCCGCCGCTCACGACCGGCGCCGCGTAGACCCAGCCGCGGATCGAGTCCGACACGAACAGCGGCGCGAGGCTCAGCGGCAACAGCACGGCCGAGCCGGTCAAGGCCTGCCAGCCGGCGCTCAGCCCCGACGGGTCGAGCGTCGTCGACATCCGGTAGCCGGCGACCTGGTAGTCGTCTCGGCAGAGCCAGGCGATGGCCATGAAGTGTGGGAACTGCCAGACGTACATCACCCCCAGCAGGGCGAGCGACAGCGGGTCGTCGAGCCGCCCCCCGCCGGCGGTCCAACCGATCCCCAGCGGCAGCGCGCCGCTCACCGCGCCGACCGCCGTGTTGAGCCACGTCTTGGTCTTCATCGGCGTGTAGACGGCGACGTACACGACCCACGTGACGAACGCCACAACGGCCGCTTCCGGTCCGGCGGTCATCCCGAGGGTCGAGACCCCCATCGCGAGCGTCAGCACGCCGAAGGCGAGCGCGTCGGCGGGGGTCAGCCGCCCCGAGGGGATCGGCCGAGTGCGCGTCCGGCGCATCCGGGCGTCGAGCTCGCGCTCGATCCACTGGTTGATCGCGTTCGCGCTCCCGGCGACCAGCAGCGTCCCCAGGCTGACTCCCAGCAACAGCGAAAGCGACCAGGCCGTACCCGGAGCGCCGTACCGCGTCGCCACGTGCAGCGTGACGAGCACCGCCACGAGCTCGAGCAGGACGATCCGCGGCTTGGTGAGCTCGACGAAGGGGGCGCACCGCGAAAGGGTGGTCACGCGCTCAGCGGGGGCAGGGAGGGTAGTGGCGGCGGTTCTCATGCGGAGAGCGGCGGGGCCGGTGTTGCGATCGGGAACGAGGTGGGGGGGTCGTTGGCAGCGGGGGCGGAGAGCCCACGCCGCCGCGCCGCGGCGACCGCCAATGCCGTGGACGCGCCGAGCAGCAGCGAGCCGATCGCGCTGTGGGCGGTCACCGTGTGCGTTTCGCCCCAGCCCCCCGAGCTCCGCGGCTCAAGCGTAACCGCGGCGAGGCTCGGCTCCCAGGAGCCGGTCGCCGAGCGGCTTGTCGCCAGCAGTTCGAGCGGCAGCCACTCGGGGTAGCGGTACTTGGCGACCCAGGCGCCGAAGCCCAGGGCGATCTGCAACACGACGAGCACCCCGACGGCGGCTCCCAGCCCGCGGAGTCCGCGCGAGGCGCGCCGCGCGGTGAGAAGTCCGACGAACAGGGCGAGCAGGCCGACGACCGCCGCTAGGACCAAGTGGGTTTGGACGTGCGTCGCGAAGGTCGTAGGCCGGCCCCCTTCGGGGACGTGACGCAACGTGGCGCCGACCACGACTTGCAGCAGCACGAGCGCCGCCAGCCAGCGAGTCGCCCACCGCGGCGCGCCAACCGTGCCGTCGCGCGGCCTCGGCCCCGTCGCCACGACTAGCGCCGCCGTGAGGGCGAAGAACAACGGGCCCGTTGACCCGTGCGCCAGCGCGAGCACGCGTTCGTTGAGCACCACACGCAAGCCCCCAAGGACGCCTTGAAGGATCACCAGGGCGAGCGCGATGAGCGCCCAGCGCCTCAGCCGCGGCGGAGCACCGGCTCGCCAAGTCGCAACCACGAGGCCGATCGCCAGCAGACCCACACCCGAGGCCAGCAACCGGTGGCCGTGCTCGATGAACAGGTCCCACGGACCAAAGAACCACGTCTGCCAGGGGTACAGGAACATATTGTACCCGTAGGTCCCCGGCCAGTCGGGGACCGCCATCCCGGCGTCCGTGGTGGTGATCAGCCCACCAACCCACACCAGCGGGAAGGTCGCGAGGCAGAGCAGCCACGCCCAGCGGTGCGGCCAAGGGGAGGTCATCGCTTCCCTCCGGGGGTCGAAGCATCCTCGGCGCGGGGCGTGGCGTCGCTCGTCTTCGCGAGCGAGCGGACGTACGCGGCCACGGCGACGATTTCGTCGCTGTTCAGCACGCCCCCCGGTTTCGTGGCGCTCGGCCCCATCGCCGGCATCGGCGTTCCGGCGATCCCCTGCTGGATACGCGCGAACAAGTCCGCCGGTCTGTCGCCCCCGCGGAGCGGCATGCCGACCAGCCGGCGGCCCTGCGCCGGGGACGCTGGCCGGGTGTCTGCGCTCGCCTCGGCGAAGCGCCGTTGCTCCGTAGCGTCGCGCTTGGCCGCGACGCGTTCGGCCTCGCTGCGGAGGGTCATCCGCTCGCGCGTCCAGTCGTCGTAATCGACGTCCTGCTGGGCGATCCCTTCCCCCTCCTGCCCGTGGCACTTGGCGCAGGTCGCCTTGGTGCTGTGGTAGACCTCGCGGCCCCGCACCACGAGCTCGGCGAGCTCTGCTTCGTCCGCTGTTTGGGGCGCAACGACCACGGCGCTCGGCGCGTCGGTCCAACCGGCGACGATCCCGCGTAGCAGCTCGTTGACTCCCGTCGCGTCGGCCCGAGGGTCGAGTGGCTTCGCCGCGTTCCCCTCCTCCGACACGAGGCCGATCAGGGCTCGTTCGAGCTCACCGCGGACCGACAAGAAGACGACGTACTGCCGGAGCGCGTCGCGCTCGTGGTCGGCGATCAGCGCGAAGCCGGGCATCGACGACCCGGCGACGCCGTGCGTCAGCACGCGGTCGAGGTCGGCGAGGGTCGGCTTCGCGTCGCGCTGGGTGCTCTTCCACTTGAACACCCCGCGGCGGAAGTCGCGCGGCGCGGGGGACTGGTACAACGCCGTCGGCCCGAGGCCATCCCCCGTCACCCCGTGGCAACGCGCGCAGTGGCGGCGGTAGAGCCCGCGGGTGTGCCCCGGTCGGTGGCTCTCGACGGGGCCGGCGCACTCCTCGAGCGCGGCGGAAGTGAAGAGGCCTTCGACCCCCTCGATCCCTTCCGGGACACGAGGCCGTTCGGGGTCCCCGAGTAGCTCTACCAGGACTCGGTCAATGCTCGCCGACCGCTCGGCCGACAGCCCCCGCGCGAGGCGCAGCAGCGTGTCGGGTTGGAACTCGCCGCTGCGGTCCGCGCAGCCCCCCGCCGCCGCGAGCAATGCGCCCACGATCGGCAGGATTCGGCGAAGCGAACGGCGAGATCGCATCGGAAGCGGGAGCCGGCGGAGCGGGGAAAAGCTCGGCATCTTACCCGAACCGCCCCCGGCCCGTCCCCCGTCACGGCCCCGCGACAAAAGGTCGCTGGAGAGGAGTTGGGGGGTGGGGCGCTAAGCCGCGAGCGGCCGGCCGCTCGCGGCTTAGC
>JBOFFC010000132.1:0-15484 GCA_051648405.1 Lacipirellulaceae bacterium | reverse complement strand
GCGCGCGGCGACCACTTCGAGTTCCAGAGCGTCGCGGTGCTCGGCGCCGGCGTCATGGGCCAGGGGATCGCGGCGGCCTGCGTGCGGCGTGGGCTTCGCACGCTGCTCGGCGACCAGAGCGCCGAAGCGCTCGCCCGCGGGGCCGAAGCCGCGCTGCGCGAGGCTTCGTACGACAAGGCGGCGCAAGGCCCGTGCGTCGAGCGCCTGCTGCGATCGGCGACGCTGCTGGAGCGCGTCGGCCCCGACGAACTCGCCGGCGGCGCAACGCGGCTCGCCCCTATCGACGTCGTCATCGAGGCGATCGTCGAGGACCGCGACGCGAAGAGCGCGCTGCTGGCGAGCGTCGAGCGATCACTCGGCGACGAGGCGATCCTCTGCACCAACACCTCGACGATCCCCGTGACGTCGCTCGCCCACGGCCTCGCGCAACCCGAGCGGTTCTGCGGGCTGCACTTCTTCAACCCGGTCCGCTCGATGGCGCTGGTGGAGGTGATCCGCGGCCGGCAGACTTCCGAAGAGACCGTCGCGCGGGCCGTCGCCCTCGCGCGGCGGCTCGGCAAGACGCCGGTCGTGGTGAACGACGGGCCCGGGTTCTTGGTCAACCGGCTGCTGTCGCCGTACATGGCGGAAGCGGTCGCGATGGTCGAGGAGGGGTTGCCGGTCGGCGCAATCGACAAGGCGGCCAAGAAGTTCGGCATGCCGATGGGCCCGCTCGAGCTGCACGACGTGGTCGGCCTCGACACGTGCCTGCACGCCGGGCGCGAGCTGGCCCGCGCGCTCCCCGGTCGCGCCGCGCCGTCGGGCCTCGTCGAGCGGATGGTCGCCGAGGGCCGCCTCGGGATGAAATCGGGCGCGGGGTTCTACGAGTGGCGCGGGAGCGAAAGGCGAAAGGCGGAAGGTGGAAGGTGGAATGAACAGCAACGCGAAGCGGAAGGTCGCGACGCAGTCACTCCTGATTCCGCAATCCGCATTCCGACTTCCGCATTCCTCCAAGATCGCCTGGTCCTGCCGATGCTGCTCGAGGCCACGCGGATGCTCGACGAGGGGCTCGTCGCGGGCGCGCGCGAGGTGGACCTGGCGCTCGTCCTGGGGATCGGCTTCCCGGCCTTCCGCGGCGGCCTCTGCTACTGGGCCGACACGCTCGGCGCGGCGGCGATCGTCGAGCGCCTCCAGCCGCTGCGCGAACTGGGCGAACGCTTCGCGCCGACCCCGCTGCTCGAACGCCTCGCTCGCGACCATTCCGGGTTCTACGGATTCACCGCAGAGGACACGGAGAGCACGGAGGAACTACGAGACGGGAACCACAGATGAACACGGATGAACGCAGATTAAGGGAATGACCAAGCACCAATGACCAAACGCTGTCGCTTACTGCCCGCTGCCTGCTGCCCACTCCGTTCGGTCATTAGCAGTTTGAATCGTTCTCTGTGTCCTCCGTGCTCTCCGTGTCCTCTGTGGTGAATCGCATGCCCCGAGCCGTGATCATCGACGCCGTTCGCACGCCGATCGGGCGTGCGCACGCCGAGCGCGGGGTCTACCGCGACGTGCGCGCCGACGACCTCGCCGCGACCGTCGTGCGTGCGGTGGTCGAGCGCTCGGGCATCGACCCGGCGACGATCGACGACGTGCTGCTCGGCTGCACACAGCAGCAGGGCGAGCAGGGGTTCAACGTCGCGCGGATGGTGGCGCTGCTCGCCGGGCTTCCGACTTCGGTCCCCGGCGTGAGCGTCAACCGGCTGTGCGGCAGCGGGCTCGAGGCGCTGCGGATGGCGAGCCACGCGATCGCCGTCGGCGACGCGACGTGCGTCGTCGTCGGGGGGGTCGAGCACATGCACCACCTGCCGATGGAGGGGGGCGCCGACCTCAATCCGCGGCTGCTGCGGCGCACCAGCAAGGGGGCGCTCGTGATGGGCGTCACCGCCGAGTTCCTCGCCCAGTCGCACGGCGTGTCGCGCGACGCGCAAGACCGCTTCGCGCTCGACAGCCACCAAAAGGCCGCCGCCGCGCACGAGTCGGCGGCGTTTGTGGCGGAAGTCGTCCCCGTCTACGGCCGCAACGAAGCGGGGGAGCGGACGCTCGTGCGGGTCGATCAGTGCGTGCGTCGCGACACGAGTCTCGAAGCGCTCGCCGCGCTCGCCCCCGCGTTCATGCCGGGGCTCGGCACGGTGACGGCGGGGAACAGCTCGCCGCTGAGCGACGGCGCCGCGGCGCTGGTGGTGATGGCCGAGGACCGCGCGCTGGCCGAGGGCTTCACGCCGCTGGCGCGGGTCCGCGCGACGGCGGTCGTCGGCGTCGAGCCGGCGGCGATGGGGACCGGCCCGATCCCCGCGACACGCAAGGCGCTCGAGCGCGCCGGGCTGACGCTCTCCGACATTGACCTGGTGGAGCTGAACGAGGCGTTCGCCGCTCAGGCGCTGGTCTGCGCGGGCGAGCTGGGCCTCGACCCCGAGCGCCTCAACGTCCGCGGCGGCGCGATCGCGCTGGGGCACCCCCTGGGCGCGAGCGGCGCGCGGATCGTCGCGACGCTCGTCCACGCGATGCGCGACCGGGGCGCCGGCCTGGGCCTCGCCACGATGTGCATCGGCGCGGGGCAAGGGATCGCGGTGGTGCTGGAACGCGTGTGACCGGACGACTTGGAAGAATGGCCGCAGATACGCGCAGAGGGACGCGGATGAAGTTGGATGGGGTGAGCGGGAAAGATCGCCCAGAGTCATCTGCGTTGATCTGCGCGTATCTGCGGCTAGTTCTTTTTCACGGCGTGGCTCGTCCTCGCGGTTGACACTCCTGTCGACAGCGTGTAATGTCCGTTGCGGTTAAATAACTGGACGGTGAAATGGCCGCCACCAACGACTCGCTCAGCGTCACCTTCGCCGCCTTGGCCGACCCCACGCGGCGGGCGATCCTCGCGCGCCTCGCGTCGGGCGAGGCGACCGTCACCGAGCTCAACGAGCCGCTGTCGATCACCATGCCGGCGGTCACCAAGCACCTGAAGGTGCTCGAGCGCGCGGGCTTGGTGGAGCGCGGCCGCCGCGCACAGTGGCGGCCGGTGCGCCTGAAACCCGCGCCGCTCAAGGGCGCCGCCGAGTGGATCGGCGACTACCGACAGTTCTGGGAAGCGAGCCTCGACCGGCTCGACGCGTACCTGAAGGTAGTGCAAGCCAAGGCCGCGGAGCCCGACGCCGAGGCGAAGCCGGCGGCGCCGACTCGCTCGTCCAACAAGTCGAAACCCTCTCAGACCCCTCCTCGAAAGCAGAAGGCAAGCCGTGGTCGCAAACCATCGCGATGACCTCGACATCGTCATCACCCGCGTCTTCGACGCCCCCGTCGAGCTGGTTTGGCGCCTCTGGACCGAGGCGGAGCACATCGCCCGCTGGTTCGGGCCCGAAGGGTTCACGACGCGCGTCGTGCACCAGGACTTCCGCGTCGGGGGCGAGCAACGGCTCGTGATGGTCGGGCCCGACGGCGCCGAGTACCCGTGCAAAGGGAAGTATTTGGAGATCGTCCCCCACCAGCGGATTGTCTCAACCGACGATTTTGGCGACGACTTCGTCCACGGCGACCCCGCATCGCTACCGCAAGGGATGATCGCGACGGCGGAGTTCGAAGACCTCACCGGCCGCACACGCCTGACGCTCACGATCGCGCACCCCACGCCGGAAGACCTCAAGAAGCACGCCGACATGGGGGTCGTCGCCGGCTGGCGGTCGAGCTTCCGCTGCCTCGACGCGGCGCTCGAGGCCGACACGGCGGACGAGGACCGCACGCTCGTCGTGTGGCGCGTGATCGACGCCCCGCGCGAGCTGGTCTACGACGCGTTCCTCGACACGACGGGGATCTCGAACTGGTGGGGACCGGTCGACTTCACAACCACCACCCATTCGGTCGAGACGCGTGAGGGGGGCGAGTGGCGGTTCACGATGCACGGGCCGGATGGCACGGACTACGAGAACCTGATCGTCTACCAGGAGCTCTCGCGCCCCGAGCGGATCGCCTACGAGCACCCCGGCGGTCGCGAGGTGGAAGCGGTCTGTTTCGCGACGACGGTCACGCTGGCCGACGACGGGGGCAAGACGCGCGTGCGTCTTAAGATGCTGTTCCCTAGCAAGACAGAGCGCGACCGCGTGGGGATCGACTACGGGGCCGTCGATGGCCTGTTCGACACGGTGACGCGGCTCGCGGAGCACGTCGGCGACGAGCCGGCTGGCCGACGCCTCACGATGGGGGCCGTTACCGACACCGAGGTCCGCTTCCGCCGCGTGATCGACGCGCCGCGCGAACGCGTGTACGCGGCGATGACCTCTGCCGAGTCGATCCCCCGGTGGTGGGGCCCGCGCGCGATCACGACCGAAGTCGTCGAGCACGACCTGCGCGTCGGTGGCCGGTGGCGGTTCGTCTGCCACGAGCCGGGGGGCGTAACCCACCCGTTCTTCGGTGAGTTCCTGGAGCTGTCGCCGCCGGAACGGGTCCGTCAGACGTTCTGCTACGACGTCGAGCCGTTCCGCGACTGGCCCAACCTCGAGTCGGTCGAGCTCGTCGATCGCGGCGCCTCGACGCTCGTTCTAGGGACTATCGTCTACCCCAACCGCGCAGCACGCGACGGCCACCTCGACTCCGGCATGGAGCGCGGCATGGGCGAGTCGTACGACCGGCTTGAGGAACTCGTGTGCGGGGCCTGAGCGCCATGGCTTCGACGGAGAATGGCCGCAGATACGCGCGGATCGACGCGGATGGACGCGGATGACCAATGACCAAGCACCAATGACCAAGAGCCGTGGATATTCGCCTGCGGGCGGCGGGTGGTCAGCGAAGCTCTTTGATCATTTGCGCTTGGCAATTGGCGCGTTCTCATCTGCGTTCATCTGTGGTTCCTTCCCCCCTGCCCCCAGCGCCGCGCGTAGCCACCGAGCCGTGTGGCCTTCGCTCTGCTCCGCGACGTGCTCGGGTGTCCCCGCCGCGACGATCTGGCCGCCGGCGTCGCCGCCGTCGGGGCCCAGGTCCACTAGCCAGTCGGCGCGGCGCATCACGTCGAGGTGGTGCTCGATCACCAGCACCGTATTGCCCGCCTCGACCAGTCGTTCGAGGACCGTGAGCAGTCGCCGGACGTCGTCCACGTGCAGGCCGGTGGTCGGCTCGTCGAGCAGGTAGAGCGTGTGCCCCTCGCGGGCCGCGCCGTTCTTCTGGTTTGCGCTCAGCTCGGCGGCCAGCTTGATGCGCTGCGCCTCGCCGCCGGAGAGCGTGTTCGACGGCTGACCGAGCGTCAGGTAGCCCAAGCCGACCGCCGAGAGCGCTTCGAGCGGGCCCTGGATCGCGGGGATGTCGGCGAACAACGCGAGCGCCTCATCGACCGGCAAGTCGAGCGCCTCGGCGATCGACTTGCCGTGGTGCTTCACGGCGAGCGTCTGGCGGTTGAACCGCGCGCCGCGGCAGGCGGAGCAAGTCACGTAGAGGTCGGGGAGGAAGTTCATCTCGATCTTCCGCTGCCCTTGACCCTGGCACTCTTCGCAGCGCCCGCCGGGGACGTTGAAGCTGAAGCGGCCCGACTGGTAACCGCGCTGGCGGGCGAGCTTGGTCCGCGCGTAGAGCTTGCGGACCTCGTCGAACACGCCGGTGTAGGTCGCCGCGTTGCTGCGTGGCGAGCGACCGATCGGACTCTGGTCGGCTTCGACGAAACGGTGCAGGGCGTCGATGCCCTCGAGCGCCGCGTAGGGCCCCGGCTTGGCGCTGGCGCCGTTCAATTTTCGCGCGATCGCCCGCGCCAGCGTGCCGACGACGAGCGAGCTCTTGCCGCTCCCCGAGACCCCCGTGACGCACACCAGTCGGCCGAGCGGGACCACCAGATCGTCGCCGCGCAGGTTGTGCAGCGTCGCCCCGCGGAGCGTGATCCCGTTGCCCGAAACAATGGCCACGGCGGCGGGTGGCTTGGCGCCGTTCTTATCGGCCCCGTTCGTCGAAACGGCGGCGCCGCGACGCGCGGTCGGCGTCTCGACCCGCAACTTGCCGGAGAGGTAACGCCCGGTGAGCGAATCGGCGGCGGCGACTTCGTCGGGGGTCCCGGCCGCGACGATCGTCCCGCCGCGCGGCCCGGCGCCGGGGCCAACATCGACGAGCCAGTCGGCGGCCCGCCACACCGCCTCGTCGTGCTCGACGACGATCACCGTGTTCCCCTGCCGCACCAGGTCGCGCATCGAGTCGATGAGTCGGTCGTTGTCGCGCGGGTGGAGGCCGATCGACGGCTCGTCGAGCAGGTACATGACCCCCACCAGCCCGCTGCCGATGCCGGTCGCCAGCCGCACGCGCTGCAGCTCCCCCCCCGAGAGGGTCGAGGCCCCGCGGTCGAGCGATAAGTAGCCGACCCCCGATTTATCGAGGAACCGCAGGCGGCGGAGGATTTCCGCCAGTACGGGCTTGGCGATCGCACGGCGGTCTTCGTCGAGCGTCTGGGGGTCGGCGGCGACCGACTCGAACCACGCCAACGCGTCGCGGACGGCGAGCGCGCTCGCCTCGTGGATCGCGCGGCCGGCGAAGCGGCAGCCGCGGGCCTCGGGCCGCAGCCGCGCGCCGTGGCAGTCGGGGCAGGGAGCGAGCCCGCGGAACGACGCGAGGCGGTCGCGGGTTGCCTTGCGGGCCGTGGCGGCGAGCTCCTCTTCGAGCAGCGGCAGGACCCCCGCGAAACCTCGCCCGTCGCCCCCGAGCAGTTTGGCGAGCGAACCCCCCGGCCACTGCGCGAGCGGCGTCTTGGCGTCGATCTTCGCGGCGACGAGCAGCGGCTCGCAGACCGCCACGCGCTTCGCCTTGCCGCCCGGCGACAGCGTGCGCCACGGCGCCACCGCGCCCGAGGCGAGCGACAGCGAGCGGTCGGGGATCACTAGGTCGGGGTCGAAACCCTCTCGCTGCCCCATGCCGTCGCAGGTGGGGCACGCGCCGTAGGGGCTGTTGAAGCTGAAGGTGCGGGGCTCGACCTCGGCGACGCTCGTCTTGCAACGCGGGCAGGCGTAGCGGGTGTTGAACAGCCGTTCGTGCCAACCGGTGTCGGCGTTGTGCTGCGCGGGCCCCGCCTGTTCGGCCCGTTCGGTCGCGGCGCGGCCGTCGGGCGTTTGGTGCACCACGATCACCACGCCGTCGCCGTGCTTGATCGCCAGCCGCACCGACTCGGCGAGCCGCGCCGCGATCCCGTCGCGGACGACGACCCGATCGACGACCGCCTCGACGTTGTGCGTTTTCTGCGCGGCGAGCTCGGGGACCTCGTCGACTGGGTAGGTGAGCCCATCGACCCGCACGCGGACGAAGCCCGCCTTGCGCGCCTGCTCGATCACCTCGGCGTGCTTCCCCTTGCGCCCGCGCACCAGCGGGGCGAGCAGCATCGCCCGTGACTCAGCCGGCAGGGCGGCGACCGCCGACTCGATCTCGGCGGGGCTCTGCTGGGTGATCGGGTCGCCGCACTCGGCGCACGCCAGGTCTCCCGCGCGGGCGTACAGCAACCGCAGGTAATCGTGGACCTCGGTCACCGTGCCGACCGTGCTGCGCGGGCTGTGCGAGCCCTGGCTTTGATCGATGGCGACCGCCGGTTGCAATCCCTCGATCCGATCGACGTCGGGCCGCTGGCGCTGATCGAAGAACTGCCGGGCGTAGACGCTCAGCGAGTCGATGTACTGCCGCTGCGCCTCGGCCAGCAGCGTGTCGAACGCCAGCGAGGTCTTGCCACTCCCGGAGACCCCGGTGATCACCACCAGCCGGTTACGCGGCAGATCGACGTCGATGTTCTTGAGATTGTGGACCCGCGCCCCGCGGATGCGCAGCACTCCGGCGCTCGCCCCCCCGGACCCCACGGGGGCGATCCCGTCGGACGGGGTGGCGGCGGGGCGGGACTGCGGCAACGGGTCTTCGCCAGCGGAGTCGAGTCGGTGTGGTCGCATCTTCTTAGCGGACGCCGGCTTCCGCGGGCGCAACTCGTAAGCCTAGTTGGCCCGCACGGCTGCGCGCACCCCCGCCTCCGTGCTATCGTCGACGGCATGGACCAAACCCCCGAGCTCCTCGCCGCCGACGTCGGCAACAGCCGCGTGAAGCTCGGCGTGTTCGGCCCGTCGGACCCCTGCGGGCTCGCTTCCGCCACCTCGTTGCCGATCGCCCCGTCCCCGCTCCCCGAGCCCGGCGACACCCTCGCGGGGGGGATCGAGCGGCTGGTGGACGACGGCGCCCTAGCGGCGTGGCTTGACGAGTGGTTCCCTGCCGCGAGCCCCGCGCCCCGGGTGGTGATCGGCAGCGTCTCGCCCCCGGCTAGCGACCGCCTCGCCGCCGCGCTCCACCGCTGGGGCGCCGAGCGCGGCACGGCGCTCGAGGTGACCGAACTGCGCCCCGAGACGATGCCGCTGGTGCTGCGCGTCGAGGAGCCGACGAAGCTCGGCGTGGATCGCGCGGCGGCGGCGATCGCCGCCAACCGGCTCAGGCGCCCGGGCTCGCCGGCGATCGTCGTCGATGCGGGGACGGCGATCACGGTCGACCTCGTGGCGGCCGACGGCGCTTACGAAGGGGGGGCGATCCTCGCCGGCCTGGGGATGTCGGCCCGCGCGATGCACGAACAGACCGCCGCGCTGCCGCTGATCGACTTCGCCGAGCTCGATGGCGCCCCGCCGGCCCTCGGCAAGACGACCGTCGGTTGCATCCAGGCGGGGCTCTTCTGGGGCGCAGTCGGCGGCATCCGCGAGACGATCGCCCGGCTCCGCGACGGGCTCACCGTAGCGCCGCAGGTGTTCCTCACTGGGGGGAGCGCCCCGTCGGTCGCGCGGCTCTTGGCCGCGCCCGACTACACCGTGCGGTTCGTCCCCCACCTGACGCTCGCGGGGGTAGCGCTGTCGCTCCCCCCAGCGGCGGGCGAGTCGTGAGCGCTGCGCTACCAACACGCGCCTGGGTCGCCACACCCGCGGGGCGCGGCGCGATCGCCGTGGTCGTCGTTAGCGGCGCTGAAGCGACCGACGCGGTCGGAGCGTGCTTCGTGCGTGCGAGCGGGGGCTCGCTCGCCGACGCGGCGCCCGAGCGCATCCTCTACGGGCGCTGGGGGAGCGACGACGGCGAAGAGGTAATCGTCGTCCGCTGCACGTTTGATGTCGTCGAAGTGCACTGCCACGGCGGCGTCGCCGCATCGAGCGGGGTGCTGCGAGCGCTCGCGGCGCAGGGCGTGACGCCGCTCGTTTCGCCACCGGCTGACGCGTGGCCCGGCGACTCGCCCCTTGCGCGCGAGGCGTGGCGACTGCTCGCCGAGGCCCCCACCGAGCGCGTCGCCGCGGTCGCGCTCGACCAGGCTCTGGGGGCGATGGAGCGGGCTCTGCACACGGCGCTTGCGGCGCTCGGTCGCAGCGACTCCGCAGCCGCCATCGCGTCGCTCGAGCCGGTCGCCGCGCTGCGCCGCCTGACGCTGCGCCCGAGCGGCCCAACGACGATCGTGCGGCCGTGGCGCGTGGCGATCTGTGGCCCCCCCAACGCCGGCAAGAGCACGCTGCTCAACGCGCTCGCCGGCTACCAGCGGGCGATCGTCGCCGACACCCCCGGCACGACCCGCGACGCCCTCGGCGCGTTCACGGCGGTGGGAGGCTGGCCGGTCGTGTTCTACGACACGGCCGGCCAGCGCGCGACGGACGACCCGATTGAGGCGGCCGGCGTCGAGGTTGCGCGCGAGACGGCCCGTTCGGCCGACGTGGTGCTCGTCCTCCAAGAGCTGGCTTCGCACGCCGAAGCGGGGCCGCGCCGCTTCCGCGACGACGTCGTCGCTTCGCTCCCACGGTCGATCACCGTGGTCGAGGTCGCCAGCAAGGGGGACCTCGCGACGGCGCCGCAGCGTGCGGCTACGGGACCCGGCGTGACGGTCGTCGCGCTGCCGGACGGTCGCGAGGGGACCGACGTCGCCCCGGTGCTCGATGCGGTCGCGAGCGCGATCGGCCTGAGCGCTCCCACGCTCGGCGCAGCGGCGCCCCTCGTGGCGTGGCACGCCGAGCACATCGACGCGGCGATCGCCGCCCTGCGCGCCGGGGACGCCCCTCGCACGGCGTCGCTCTTGCAGGCGCTGCTAGCGAGCGAGCCGCGGGTTGGGTCGTAGCGGTTGGGCAAGAGTTCTCGCAGCGAGTTTGCCGATGAAGCAAACCGGAGCGCGCTGCTGCGCCCCGCTAGCCCGGGAGGACTCGTCGATGAAGCGCACGCTCTGGTTGTCGGTGCTCGGCCTCGGGGCCGCCGTCTGGTGCGTCTCGCCGGCGGCGCTGGCGCAGAAGTACGACCCCTACACGGCGCGGCTCGCGATGGGGACCGAGGCCTACACCTGGGAGTCGGCGAGCGGCCCCCCGCCGAGCGCACGCCCGGTGCGTCTCCCCGCCGTCGCCACCGCGCAGCCCGTGGCGCCCACGCTCAACCCGACCACGCAGCGTGTGCTCGCCTTCTACAATGCGCAGCGCGCGCAGCAGACGCTCGCGCAGATGCCGATGCGCCCCAGAGGCGGCGCCGCGGCGCCACGGCCAGTGATGCGCAGCCCCAAGCCGTTCAACACAGTGGTCACCACGCCGACGGTGAGCCCCTACCTAAACCTCTACCGCGAGGACGAGGGGGACGGCGCCCCCAACTACCACGCGTTTGTCCGCCCACATCAGGACCAGATCGAGCAGAACTACCGGGCGTCGGCCCAGTTGCAGCGGCTGCAAGGCCAGGTCCGTCAGGCGGAGGGTCGGCCGATCGGCACGAACGCCCCCTCCGGGGCCTCGGCCCGCTACGGCGACACGGGTCGCTACTACAGCACATGGGGACGCTAGCGCGTTTCGCTTCCTCTACTTCCAGACGACGACGCCCCACGAGTCGGGGCTCGCGGGGTCGGCCGTCGAGTCGGTCGCTGGCTCAGCCCCCCAGGTCGCGGGTCGGCAGCCCGGGCGAAGACGCTGAGCGCTGACGGCCCAAGCCGCGCGCCCCAGCGACGCGACCGGCGCGAGCTCCGAAAGCGGGATCGCCGCCTCGAACGACCAACCGCGCGGCGCGTCGGTCGTCGATGGCGTGATCTCGGCGGCGGCGACGAACCAGCGCGGGTTCCAACTGGCGTCGCCGTCGAGCGCGTCGTGCGTGTGTCCGCGTGAGTCGATCGTCAGCTCGTACGCGGTGGCGTAGTCGCGGTCGATGTCGAGCCGCAGCGCGACCCGGTCGGCGTGGTCGAGCGGCTCGTCGCGTGTGCGTGGCGAGTTCGGGGCGCCGGCTGGCTCGGCGCCGAAGGCTTCGCCGGCGACGTACAGGAACTCGTCGTCGTGCGCCAATCGGAGCGTGGCCTCGGCGACCGTCGAGTCGGAGCGGAGGGGCATCGCTTGCGCTTCGCGCCAGGCTAGGTCGTCGAGCCGGCCGTCGAGCAGCGGCCGCCGCGCACTCGGGCGGCAGGTGACGACGGCCTTTTCGGGCCGGCGCCCCGAGGGCTCGGCGAGCCAGCGCTGGGCGAGCGCAGCGCGGCGCCAATCGGGGGCCACCCCCTGGCGGCCGAGGACCATCGAGAGCCGTTCTGCCTCCTCGTCGGCGCCGCGCGCACGGTGCGCCGCCGCGACCGCAAGCCGCAACCCGGGGTCGGCGTACAGCTCGGGACGCGCCTGCTCGAGGTGCTCGGCGAGACGCACGGCCCGCGCCGCGCGCTCGTCGGCGCCGAGGGGGTTCGGCGCGCCGAGCGTCGTCTGTTCGTCGGGGGGGGCTCCTTGGTCGCTTGCGGCCGCTTGGCCCGCGACGACGTTCGAGAGCGTGTCGCTGCGCTGCGCCGGGGTCCCTTCGGCGCGGAGCGCCGCGTGGGCCCGCTCGCCGCTGGCGTAGTAGCGAACGAGCCACACCAGCGCCGCGTCCCCCGAGGCCGTCCCCGGGTAGCGCCGGGCGAGCAGGTAGTGCGTCTCGGCCGCGAGGGGGACCCGCCCGTCGTCGGCGTAACCTTCGGCGAGTTGCAGCAAGAGCGCGGCGCCCGATTCGGCGTCGAGCCCCCCGGTGAGCTCCATCACGCGTCCCCCCCACGCCGGGTCGGCAGCGCGGCTCGTGAGCAGCTGCTCGACGACACGTTGCTTCTGCGCCGTGCGTCGCAGGGCGTCGATCTGATCGACCGACGGCGCCGCCGCGGGGCGCCGCGCCGCGTTCGGGCGCGACGAGTCGGCCCCGGCGAGCAAGTCGCCGTGCCTCCCCGCGCTGAGGGGGCTCTCGTCGAGCGATCGCCACGCATACGCGGCGGGAGAGGCGAGACGCTTCGTCGATAGCAGGCCGCGCGCGACGCGCGACCACTGCGCCGGCGAGCCTCCCAGCAGCGCCGAGAACCCACCGGTCGCGTGGCGCGACTCGCCCGCGCCGTCGGCGCCCCGCGCGTCGCTATCGACCGGCCACGCGGCGAGCGTCGCCGTAGGCCGCCACGCCCGAAGGCCCGTCCAAGCCGGGGGCGCCTCGGCGGCAAGCGCCACCCCGGCGAGCGTTCCCTTCGACGCGACCAGCGCGAGCCCCTCGGGCGCCGTAGCGCTCGATGCGGTGAGCACGACCGCCCCGGGTCGGTAGGTGAGCAAGTGCCGGCGCACGCGGTGCGCGAGCCACTGGTCGCTGTCCCCTTCGATGCGCCGGTCGAGCGTCGCCGACAGGGGGTCGAGGTCGAGCGCTTCGTCCCCCGACTCGAGCGCGAGCCGCCAGTCGCTCTCCAGCGCGTCGGCGCCCGAGGCGACCGCCGCCTCGCGGAGCCTGCCCGTCGAGTCGGCGAAGCGCAGCGCGCTCGCCGCGGAAAACGGAGCGAGGACCGACGCACGGCGCCCTTCGGCGACGGCGTTCGTGGCGAGCAGCTCGGCGGGGAGGCTCGCGGGGTTCACCGTCACGACCGAGACCCCCGCGCGGCGGTCGCCACCGCGCTGCGCAGTCCACGTCTCTCCCCCGTTGCGCGTAGCGAGGATCGTCCCCATCTCGCCGACGGCGAACCCGCGCTGTGTGTCGAGGAACTCAACGGCCGCCAGCGGCGCCGAGACCCCCGTCGCGTGGAGCGACCACGACGCCCCCCCGTCGCGGGACACGAGCGCGGCCGAGCCGGGCGAACCGACTGCGCAGACGATCGCTTCGCGCGAGGCGACGGCGCGCCAGTCGAACCAGTCGCCGATGGCGGCGAACACCTCGGCGGGCTGCTGCGCGAGCGGGTCCGTTGGCGGCGCGCGCCAGGTTCGACCGCCGTCGAGCGTCGCCCGCACCAGCCCGCCGTCGCCGACCAGCCACGCGCGCTGCGGGTCGATCCAGCGAACGGCGTGGTGGCCGCGCAGCTCGCCCGGCGCGTCGGCGGGTGTCACCTCGCGACCCCCGAGCCGCGCTACGGCGCCGCGCGGACCGACGACGATCCCCTGCGCCTCGCCCGCGGCATCGACGACAAAGTCGCCGCCGCTCCACGCGCGCATCTCGCCGGCCGGGAACGTCCGCCACGATCGGCCTCCGTCGCGCGTCTCGAACACCCCGGCCGGGGCGAGGGCCGAACCAACCCCCGCGGCGACGCCGTGTTGACGATCGAAGAACTTGGCCGCGGTCAGCTTCGGCAGGGGGCCGTGCTGAACGCGCTCCCAGGTCTCGCCCCCGTCGTCGGTCCGCAGCACGACCGCGGCCGTGACGTGCGTGTAGGGCCTCGTCTCGCCGCCAACCACCCAGCCGCGCTGGCGATCGACGAACGACACGGCGTGGAGCGCGCACGAGACGGGGGTCTCGGCCCGGCGCCAGGTCTCGCCGCCGTCTTCGGTGCGGAGCACGACGCCGCGGTCGCCGACCGCCCAGCCACGCTCGGCGTCGAGGAACTCGACGTCGTGCAGCGTCGCGTCCTCGGCGAGCGTCTGGGCGAGGGTCTGCGTCTCGAAGGCGAGCGACGGCGTCGTGAAGCCGAGCAGCACGCCGGTCAGCAAGTGAGCGCGCAGCGACCGGGTCGTTAAGCGATGGGTTCGCATCCGTGCGATTCCGAGTTGTTTGCGTGTCGGGAGCGTGGCCCCGATGCGACGGGCGAGGGTCGTTTACAAGCGGCCCCTCGGGGGGAGGCCGGCGAACTAGCTCATAAGTGTACCGGCTGATGGTTTGGGGCCCCACACGAGTCGCGCTGTCGCGACGATCGGACTGATTCGCGAGGGTTGTGACGGCGGCGCCAGCAGTTCCGCGGACGCCCGGCGGCCGGGCCTGACCTACGCTTGGGCTCTGGGGAACGCCGATCCCTACGCCGAACGACCGCATCGCCGACGTCGCCTCCGTGAAGACGCCCCCCGCCAGCCACCCGTCCCTCGAGCGGCTCGTGGCCCGCGCTGGGCATCTCTACACCCTCCCGTCGGTGGCGGCGGAGCTCGTCCGGCTAACCGACGAGCCGACGATCGACCCGACGGCGATCCGCCGCGCGGTCGAGCGCGACCCGGCGATCACCGCCAAGCTGCTGCGCGTGGTGAACTACTCGGTCCGCGGCAACGGCGCGGGGATCAGCGACCTGGGGCAGGCGATCGCTCTGCTGGGGGTCCGCCCGCTCAAGCTGCTGGTGCTCGGCTTCGCGCTCCCCGATCGGCTCTTCGACGGGGTCGCGGGGGGCTCGTTGCGGCGCTACTGGACCGAAACGCTGACGCGCGCCGCGGCCGCGCGGGCGATCGCCGATCTCGCGTGGGACCGCGGGGGCGACGAGGCGCTGGTCGCCGGCCTGCTCCAAGGGCTCGGGCAGTTGGTGCTGCTACAGCAACTCGGCTCGGCCTACGGCGAGCTCACGACGCGCCTCGACGAGCTGGCGGCGGACACGGCGCCGACCGTGCCGCTCGTCGAGCTGAGCGCCTTGGAGCTCGAGAACCTCGGCTTCGATCACCGCACGTTGTCGGCGGGGCTGCTGCGGAGCTGGCGCCTCCCCGACGCGCTGTGTGACGCGATCGACTTGCAGACCGAGCCGGAGAAGATCGCCGAGCTCCGCGGCGACGAGGCCCGGCTTCCGCAGGTGCTGCGCCTCGCCGAGCTGCTGACGCAGCTCGTCGCCCGACGTCGCTTGACCGTTCTGAACGCGCTCGCCGACGAGGGGGCTCTCTACTGCGGTTTCACCAAGCGGCACATCAACACGCTCGTGGGTTCGCTGCAGGGGCGGGTCGATGGCCTCGCCGAAGCGATGCGGGTCGAGCTCGATCACGGCCGCGACTACGAGCGGGTGCTGGTTGCGGCGCACGCGCGGCTCTCGATTGTCGCCGAGGCGGCCTCGGGCCAACTCATCGGTCGGGAGAACGACGACCAGATGTGCGAAGCGTTGCTCGCCGAGTCGGAGCGGCTGCGCGACGCGATGCGCTGCTTCCTCGAAACGGGAGACGCCGCGCTCTCGGATAAGATCGCTGCCAGCGAAGCGATCGTGAATCCGGCGGAGGTCGCCCCGGCGCGACCCCGTCGGCCGCACCACGCGGTCCGCGAAGGGGGGGCGGCGCGGCTCGCTGCGACGCTCGTCCAGGTCTTGAAGGCGTGCCGCGACGATCGCAAGGAACTGACGCTCGCG
>JBOFFC010000131.1:0-6869 GCA_051648405.1 Lacipirellulaceae bacterium | reverse complement strand
GGTGGCGCTCCCGGACTCCCGGCAAACGGGCGTCGGGCCAAGCCCCCAACGAGGTGCTGGTGCGGCTGCTGCGGGCGTGGCAGGACCAGCCCGAAGAGCGAGCCCTGCGCTACTTGCTGGCCCTACTGCTGGTGCGCCGCCGCGTGCTGCGGGTCGAACAACCGACGCTCGCCGACGGATTCACCGACAAAGCTCCGCCCGACAAGGCGAGCGCCCTGCGCCTGTACTGCCCGCGGACCGACTCGTCGTACACCGTGGACATCGCCGAACCGGGGCGCGACGAGGGCGCGACGCTGCAGCAGCGGCTCGCGAGCCTGATCGAAAACGGCGAAGGGCCCTCCGCAACGCCCGTCGGCGCGCCCCTCCGGAGGGCCGCATGAACGTCCCGATCGCCACACCGGTTCGTAAGGCGCTGACGAGCGCGGGGGTCACGCTCCTGCTCGTCGCGTCGATGGGGGCGTCGTGCGCGCCGCGGATGGGCAAGCCGTTCAGCTTCAGCGGGCCGCAGGCGCCGGTGGTGCTCAGCGGCGCGCCGACCGCGGCCGACGTCGTGCGGGTCGTCAACGACAACACGGCCCGGATCACCACCTACCAGGCGCCGCAGGCCTCGGTCGCGCTGTCGGGCGCCTCGGCGATCCCGATCCTCTCGGGGAGCATCGCGGCCGAGCGCCCCAACCGCTTCCGAATGCGCGCCGTGACGGCGCTGACCGGCCCCGAGGTCGACCTGGGGAGCAACGAGGAACGCTTCTGGGTCTGGGCCCGACGCAACGAGCCGCCGGGGCTCTACACCGCGCGGCACAGCGAGTTCGCCACGAGCGAAGCGCGTCGGCAGTTGCCCTTCGACCCGCTGTGGCTGGTGGACGCGCTCGGGATGGCGACCCTCGACCCGGGCGCGACGTACCAAGGGCCGTTCCCCCGCGCCGACGGGTCGCTCGAGCTCCGCAGCCAAGGGGCCACCCCGAGCGGGTCGATGCAGCGCGTGATCGTCGTCGAGAAGGGGACCGGCGTGCTCCGCGAGCAGCACCTGTACGACGGCGCGGGCTCGCTGCTCGCGAGCGTCGTCGCCGACCGGCTTCGCTACGACCCGGTCGCGCAGGCGTCGTACCCCGAGAAGGTGACGGTCCAGATTCCCGCCGCGCAGATGGGGCTCGTCGTCACGACCGGCCCCGTGGTGCTCAACGCGCCGATCGCGGACGGGGGCCAACTGTGGCAGATGCCGCAAATCGCCGGTGTGCCGGTCGTCGATCTCGGGGCTGGGGCGCCCCCCCTTGCCGCGACCCGCGCCTGGGACCTGACCGGGGCGGCCGCCCGGGCAACGCCACTGCCACCGCCGATCGCAACGCCGTTCGCTTCGACTGCGGCCGAACCGCTGAGCGGGGCCCTGCCCACCGCTGCGGCCACGGGCGATCCGCTCGGCCGAATGGGTCGGCTTCCCAACGGCGGCGTGCCGATGAACACGCCCCGCTAACCGAGAGCTCGAGGGGTCACTCGACGCGCTACTCTGCGGCCGACCCGTGCTGTAGGCGCCGGCGGAGGCGCGTGAGCATCGGCCCGATGGTGTTCTCCGGCAGGCCTACCACGCGGCTGATCTCGTGGTAGGACTTCCCTTCCAGGTGGTACAGCCGCACGACGGCCGCCTCGGCGTCGGCGAGTCCGCCGAGCATTTTTTGGACGAGGTCCCGGCTCTGCACGCGTTCCTCGACGCCGTTGGCGTGATCGACGACCGCGTCGGCCGCTCGGAGGGGCTCGCTCACGGCGAGCGAGCGGGTCATCAGTCGCCGCGTGGCGACGCGCCGCGCGACGACCGTCAGGTAGGTCGCCAGCGAGCTCTGTCCGCGGAATCGTCGCAAGACGGCGTAGTCGCTGTCGAGCAGCGCGACGAAGACGTCGGCGATGCAGTCCTCGCGGTCGGCGGACGTCAGGTGAATCGCCCGGCACTCGGCCGCGTGATTGACGACGTGCGTCACGAGCCCCAGGAAACGATCAACGAATGCCCGCCAGGCGTCGTCGTTGCCAGACAAGCAGCCTTGCAGCAAGGCGCGATCGAAATCCACGAGGGCCACGTTCGAGCACCCCCTTTCAGGCGCCCCGTTGCCGGGGTGGTTAGGCGGCCAACGGCCGTCGAGTGGGGCTCGCCGACGACGGCGACGCGACCGACGGATAGGGCGCTACGCTCAGAGGTCGGCAGTCCGCTTGCGGCAACCGCAGCTTCAATAGTACGTAGGGGTTGTGACCGAAGCAACAAATCCGAGGGGGCCCCGCAATCCGGCCCCCCGGGGCAGCCGATACGCTGGGGGCGGTTCCGGTGCTTGACAGCCCCGAAACGGCTCCCTACGGTTCGAGTGTCTGGTGTCGATGCGACCGTAAGCGGTTGCTGGGCAAAGGTTTCCGCCCGCCAATCGATACCGAGTCGCAACAAGCAGCGGCGCCAAAGGGGCCTCCCGCGAGGGCCTGCCCCGCCAAGCGGCGCCGCGATCGCCACCTCCCAGGCACATCGTTCCTTCATCCCTTGCCCCGCGTGCGATTCGCGACGTCCTCGCGACCCGCCCGCCGCTGGAGAACCCCGCCGATGCCGCACGTGGTTTGCCAACCGTGCTTTGACTGCAAGTACACCGACTGCGTCGTGGTCTGCCCCGTCGAGTGCTTCTACGAGGGGGACAAGATGCTCTACATCCACCCCGACGAGTGCATCGACTGCGAGGCGTGCGTCCCCGAGTGCCCGGTCGAGGCGATCTACCACGAGGACAACGTCCCCGAGGAGTGGAAGGACTTCATCGCCCTGAACGCCGAGATGGCGCCGACGTGCGAAGTCATCACCGAGAAGAAAGAACCCCTCGCCGGCAGCGACGGCTGACGCAGCGGTCGGTTCGGGCCGACCGACATCCGACTCGAGACGCGAATCAGCCCCGGGCCAGTGACCCGGGGCTGATTTCTTGCGCGCTACTTCAAATCGACCGACCAGTACGCCGCATCGACGAACGTCCGCCAGCTCGCGTACTTGGGGTTCCCGAGCTTGATCGCCAGCAGCGGGCTGCGCTTCGGCCGGATCGGCTCCTTGAAGAGCTTCATCCCCGCCTCGCTCGGGGTGCGGCCCCCTTTGCGGACGTTGCACTTCACGCAGGCGCAGACGACGTTCTCCCAGACGGTCGTCCCCCCGCGGCAACTGGGGACCACATGGTCGATGCTCAGTTCGCTCATCGGGAACGCCTTGCCGCAGTACTGGCAGCGGTTCCCGTCGCGCGCGAACAGGTTCCGGCGGTTAAGCCGCACCCGCTGCCGCGGCACGCGGTCGAAGTGCAGCAGCCGGACGACGCGCGGGGCCTGGATGCGGAAGTTGACGCTCCGGACCCAGTCGGCGTGGGGGTCGTCCTCGTCGTCGCCGAACTCAGCGCGCAGCTGGCTGACCTCGCGCCACGACTCGAAGTCGTAGTTCGCGTACTGCCCGTCCTCGATGTGGATCACCTCGGCGAGCTGCCGCAGCAGCAGGGCGAACGCCCGCCGCACATCGACGACGTGGATCGCCATGTACTGGCGATTCAGGATCAATACGCTCGCGTCGAGCGCTGCGGTACTCGCCATCGCCACTACGTCCTCGCTCCTCGCCCCGCCGGGGGGCACTGGGTGCAGGGGGACCGACCGGCCGGGGCGATCCCTTGCCCACGGCGACGGGTAGCGACTCGTGCGGCGCTCCTGCGCCGGGGTAGCGGTCTGCGGTTCGAGGCGTCTCGGCGCACGAAGCGCCAAACTCCCGACACCCGTATTCTACCCCCCCGCTAACCACCGAGCCACAACGCTTCCGCCTTCGCCGGGGCCCTTCATCGATTCTTCAGACAGTCGGCGCCAGGCGCGGGAGCGGCTGGCGACCGTCCACTGCGGGGTCTGGGAGTCGAGCCCAAGTCAAGCCGAGTTCTCGGCCGATCGACCCCGGCTCGTCGCGACCGCTTGCCTCGCGCATCGCGTTGTCACTACGATGGGAATCGGACAGAGGTTGAGGAGCTCTCCCCCCGCGGACGAACGATTCACCGACGGACACCCCTGCCATGATCCACTTCACGTGCGACGCTTGCCGTCGCTCGATCGAGCCGCAAGACGAGCTCCGGTACGTCGTTCGTGTGGAGGTCTACGCGGCGCTCGACGACGAGCGCCCGATCGACGCCGACGCCGATCACCTGCAGGACATCGACGACCTGATCGCCCGCTCGGACGACTCCGACCAGGACGACGACCTCTACCAGCAGGTTCGCTACGATTTGTGCGCCGAGTGTCGCGTTCGCTTTTTGCAGAACCCACTCGGCCGGGGCGGCGCAGTGAAACTCGGGTTCAGCAACAACTGACGCCTGTTTCGCAGCCGATTGCAACGCGGGGAGCCGGCGGTTGATGCGCGACCCCTCGCCGACGGCGCCTGGCTCGGAAGCAGACTCGCCTCGATCGGCGGGGGGGCCGCAGGCGTCGGCGAAGACGCTCGCCGAGTTTTGCAAGCGCCTCGCGGTGTCGCTGGAAGCCGGGATCGATCTCCGCAAGACGCTCCGCAGCGAGGTCGAGCGCTCGACGGGGCGGACGCGGGCAGTCGTCGAGTCGCTCTCGAACGACGTAGCGCAGGGCGAGTCGTTCACCGCCGCCGTCGCTCGCCAGGGGGGCTGGTTCCCACCGCTGGCGATCGAGATGATCCGCGTCGGCGAGCTCACCGGCACCCTGCCGGAGGTCCTCGCGCGGCTCACCAGGCACTACGACCACCGACTGAGCGTCGCCCGCCGGCTGCGGGGGCTTGTGACCTGGCCGCTGTTGCAGGGGGGGCTCGCCCTTGGCGTGGTCGGCGTGCTGATCCTGATCGGCGGGGCGCTCAAGGGGCTCGACGGCGAGCCGATCGACTTCCTCGGCTTTGGCCTAACCGGGAGCGGCGGCTTCGCCACGTACGTGGGGCTGCTGTGCGGTGCGGCGGCCGTTGCTTGGGGGGGGTGGCTGTGGCTGAGGGCCCGACCGGCCGTCGCGGCGAAGATCGCCGAGTCGGCCAGCCGCCTCCCGGTAGTCGGGCAGCCGCTCGCCAAGATCGCGCTGGCGCGGATCGCCTGGGCGCTGGGGCTGACGCTCAACGTGGACCTCGACCTCCGGCGCGTCGCTCCGCTTGTGCTCAACGCCTCGGGCAACGCCCGCTACTCGCGGCACGCGGGTAGCGTTGCGAAGATCGTCGGCAGCGGCACGCCCCTCTCCGAGGCGCTTGCAACCACGGGCGAGTTCCCGCGCGAGTTCCTCGACACGCTCGAGATCGGCGAGCAGACCGGCAAGCTCGCGGAGTCGACGGCCCGCCTGTCGCAGCGCTACGAGCAGGAGGCCGAGGACGCGTTCAACGCGCTGGCGCTCGCCGCCGCGGGGCTCGTCTGGCTGCTCGTTGTGCTGCTCGTTGTGGCGCTGATCGTCCGCCTGGCAGGCTTCTACACCGGCGTGATCGAGGACCTGTCTGGCGCGTCCTAGCAGCCTGTTGAGAAACGCCGTCGTGGCGTTTTTCAACGTCGCCAAGCTCACGGCCGAGCCGCTCGCGGCTCGCGAAACCGCGGCGAAAGCGCCACGGTTTCGACGTCGCCTCCCTGCGACGACGCAGACCGTTGAAAAATCAACGGGCTGCTTGCCGGCCTAGGCGTCGCGACGGACGGTCAGCGGCGAGAACGCGGGGAGGCAAACCGCTACGTATTCGGCGCCCCCCTCGTGCGGCGTGCTGTAGCGCACCCACTCGCCGGGCTTCGTGACAACGGATTGGCCGGCCGACACCTCGAGCTCGCCGTCGCGGTGCTCGACCCGCAGCACCCCCCGCAAGACGAGCGTCACCTCCTCGAACTCCGGAGTCTGGCCCGGTTCGCTCCAGCCCTGGGGCGACACCATCCGCGCGACACTCACCGAATCGTGCCCCGAGTTGACACGGCCGACGTACTCCTCGATTCGCTTGGGGGGCGACCCGGCGGCCTCGACAACGGTGGGGGCGTTGATCAGTTGCGGCATCGAACGTTCGCCGTGCGGGGCCGCCAAACGCAGAGTCTCCGACGGACTGCACGCCCGGTGTGAAGAGTAGAAGCACTACCGGAGGTGGGACTTGAACCCACACGCCCTCGCGGACACTGGATTTTGAATCCAGCGCGTCTGCCAATTCCGCCACTCCGGCTCAGACCCTCAGCTTAGACAAAAGCCGTGGTCGGGCCTAGCGGTCCGGCTCCGTCTTGGGCCGACGCTCTAGGAAAGAAGATCGGGGATGAATGGGGATAAAGGGGGGATGGTCGTTCGGCGCTGCGGGCCCCATCGGCTGACGAAGCACCAATGACCACATCCCAATGACCAAAGGCCATCCAATTGCCCTAACCCCCCTCTGCCCGTTGCCTGCTGCCCGCTACCAAAGACCATCCTCACCGTATCTCTATTCATCCCCTTCTCTCCCTTCCGCGGGCGTCCCCTAGCTAGAGGACGAGCTCAGCGAACGAGGTCACCGCGGGGTGGGGAGGCTCGGCGGGGCTCGGCGAAGCGTTGCCGGGGCGGTTCACGAGCGCGGTGCGCAGGCCCGCCTCGCGGGCCGCGTCGAGCTCCTCCGTCACGTCGCTCAGGAACAGGATCGAACCGGTGGCGAGGCCCCAGTCGGCGGCGATCTGGGCGTAGCTCGCCCCCTCGCGTTTGGGGCCGGTCGTCGTGTCGTAGTTGCCCGAGACCAGCGGCGTGAGGTCCCCCGCCTCGCTGTGGGCGAAGAACAGCAGCTGGGCGTGGACGCTTCCCGAGGAGTAGACGCGGACGTCGATCCCCGCGGCCCGCCACCCCTCGAGCGCCGGCCGGACGTCTTCGTAGACGTGCGCGCGGAGCTCGCCGGAGCGGAACCCCGCCTCCCAAACGAGCCC
>JBOFFC010000130.1:0-3916 GCA_051648405.1 Lacipirellulaceae bacterium | reverse complement strand
AGAGAATGGAGGCGGCGGGAGTCGAACCCGCGTCCCGCGATCGCTCCACGGGAGCTTCTACGTGTGTAGTCAGCCGATTTGGTTTCGCACGACGGACGCCCCACGCTGACGCGGCTTCCGGCGGACTAGCTAGGAACTTTGTTTAGTCGCGGCCGTGCCCGGCAGTGAACCGCGACGATCCGGAGGGGGTTATACGAGTCATCCGCGGCTTCCGGCGAGCTACGGGGACTCGGACCGCCTAGCTAACTAGGCAGCCAACGCGTAGGAACCTTCGGCAATTGAAGGTGTAGACCGGCTTTTTACGTGGGCCACCGATCAACCACGACACGCCACTCACGCTTCGACAACCCGGTCGAACCCAGTTCGCCCCCGGTGGTCGTGGCGAGCACACGGCTCGCCACATCTTCATAGTCTACGTCGCGGACGGGTCGCGGAGAAGGCGGATCGCCCCGATCGGCAGCTCCCGCTCGGCGCCGCGTCCCGGGACCGGCCGAGGTCCGTCCGCTTCCCGTGCGTGTCGAACTCGACCGACACGGGCGAGATCCCCGGCCTCACGCCTTGACGTCGGCGGCCTTCACGGGCGTGCGGCCGCCGGGGACCGCGTCGCTCTCGGGCTCGAACCATTCGGGGTCGAAGTTGATGCGGCGGTTCTCGGCGATCGCGATGTTCGTCGTCAGCGCGATCACCGCGTCCCCTAGCGCCACCTTGGGGTGGCAGTGGAGCGTCTCAGCGGGCTCGTTGTTGCGGATGCACCAAGCCCAGTGCTGGATCTCCTCGGCGTATCCGCGGCTGACGTCGGCCGTCACCGCTTGCGCGGCGGGGGAGACGCCCCCCCCCGTCTCGTACGAATCGACGAGGCCCTTCTTGTCCTTGTCGTAGGCGACGCTCGTCCCAGTGTTCGAGCCGGCGTAGAGCATGGTCTCTTGTTCGCGCTCGAGGATCAGCGTCCCCTTGGTGCCGAGGACGACCTCGCCGTAGCCGCCGTAGCCGTTGCCGTTGATCGACGAGTAGGTGACGACGACCTTCTTGTTGGGGTCGGCGACCTTGGCCTTCCCCGGGTCGTTGTCCTCGAAGTAACCCTTGCCGGGGTACTCGTACGAGGCGTAGACGTGGTCGTCGCAGTCGCGGTCTTGCGGGAACAGGTGGCGGCCGCCGACGCCGACGACGCTCAGCGGGTGGGCCTTCACCTTGCCGGGGAACTGCGAGCTGATGAAGATCCCCGAGGCGTCGAGTTGGTGGCTGCCGAGCTCGGCCATCAGGCCGCCGCCGGTGCGGTTCCACAGGCGCCAGCGGATCAGCTCTTCGAGGGCCGAGCGCTTGTAGCCCCCTTCTAGGTCGCCCGCTTGGTAGCCGGCCTGTGCCGCGAGCTCCTCGGTGATGTCGGCGATCTGTGCGCGCTTCTGCGCGATCTTCTTCTTCCAGGTCTCGACGTCACTCGGCGATAGCTTGAGGTCTTTCGCGGCGTTCTCCCAGGCGTGCAGCTCGCGGACGAGCTGGTACTCCTTGCGGAACGCGGCGACGGCCTTGTCCCCCCCGGCGGCCTTGGCCCCCTTCTCGCCGGCGACGACTTCGGCGGGAGTCATGATCTTGGTCGGCAGCGACGGTTGCCAACTGTCGTTCCCGGGCAGGTTGCCGCGGTGCCACTGGGCGCGGATGTGGTGGATGTCGCCGATCAGTCCGCGCCGGATCGTATCGACGGCGTTGTCGTAGAGGACGCTGTAGTGGCGCTGGTGGCCGGTCGCGAGCAGCTTCCCCTCCGCCTTGGCGACGCGCGCCATCTCCTTGCACTGGGCGACGTCCCAGCCCATCAGCTTCTCGGTCAGCACGTGCTTGCCGGCCCGCATTGCGCGGACCGCAGCCTGGTGGTGGATCCAGAGCGGCAGGGCGATGATCACCCCCTCGATGTCGTCGCGCTCGAGCAGCTCGTTGTAGTCGGAGTAGACGTCGATCGCTTTCTTCGCCGCCGCTTCGTCGGCGTAGCCGTAGACCGAGACGAGGCCCGGGCGGGCCTTCACGGCGTCGGGGCTGTAGTTGTCGCCGTGGAACGCGCGGTGCTGGCTGTAGGGGCGGATGTCGGCGATCGCCTTGACCTCGACGTAGTCGGGGTTGAGCGCACCGATGAGGACGCTCCCCTCGTCGCCGGTGCCGATCACCCCGACCCGCAACCGGTCGTCGAGCTTCTTGGCGTAGCCGAAGTAGGCCGCACCGAAACCACCGGTCGCGACGGCCCCGGCGAGCGTCACCTCCTTGAGGAAGTCACGCCGGTTCTCGTTGGTCTCGAGCAACTCGCCCGTGACGCGCCGGAAGTTGTCGCGGCCGACCTTCTTGTCTGCGTCGGAGAGGTTCATGCGAACGATTTCCTAGAACGAGTGGAGCGTGCGGGGGGATTCGGAGGCCGCGTAACCGCCGGCCATCAAGCGTAGTCGTCGCGTCCGAAGAACATGCCGTGAAACAGACCGTCGAGCCCGGCCCACCTCCCGGCGCCGACGGCGGCCAGGAACAACAGGGCGGCCGCCTCGACCAACTGATAGAAGACGTACGTCGTGTCGGCGCCGGCGGCCCAAGGGGGCTGGGTCGCCATCACCGAAAACAGGAAACCCGCGCCGACGACCCCCGCCACGGGGGTCAGCCCGCCGATGAACATGCAGATGCCAGCGCTGAGAACCGTGCAGGTGACCGCCTTATCAACCCAGCGGAGCATTGAGCGCTCGGCGACTGCGGCGCGGAGCTCCTTCTCGGGGGCCTTCGACTCCGAGGCGCTTGCGGCCGCGACGACGTCGTCGGCGAAGCTCGCGTCGATCTGCTGGATGTTCTTCGCCCAGGGCTGGAGCGCCCCCCAAACCTCGTTCGACTTCTTCTGCACGAGGTCTCGTTGGAACGGGGGTTGGGCGACCCACCCCGCCTCTTCCTGCATCCGCTCCACTCGCCAGGCCAAGTGCCGGTTGTCCTCGATTGCGGGGAGCTGACCGGCAAGGTAGTTCACAAGCTCGCCGAGGCGACGCTCTTGGGCCGCCCTGGCGGCGTCGAGCATCTTCGGATCGGCCTCGGGGTTCTTTGAAACGCGATCGATGGCGGCCCCCCAGCCCGCCGAGGCCTGCTTGACGACCTTGGCGAACGGCGCGGCGTCGGGGAAGTCCCGCGGCAACGGCTGGCCCTTCTTCGTGGCTTCGGCTGCGCGACGGCCGTAGTCGGCGACCCACGCGTTCAGCTCGGTTTGCTCGGCGGCGGGGCGTGCTCCCAGCTCCTGTGGCGACGCGAGCTCCGAGAAGGCGCCGTACGGTCCCGTGACCATCGATTGAAACAGCGGGGCCAGCGGACCCTTAGCGCCACGCAAGAACCCGGCCGACGAGAACCCCGGCTCGAGCTTCTTGTAGCCCTCATTGAAGAAGTGCCACCCAACCGCGAGGCGAAGCACGACAATCATCACGATCGTGGCGGTCGAGATTCGGAGCATTACGAGTCAGGCCTTGCGGCGAAGGGGGGACGATCGACGGCGACAGGACTGCACCGGACGATCGCTGGATTGATCCGAGAGCTGGCCGCTCCCGTAGACAAGACCGGCTCTCCGTGCAGCGTCGGGCCCCTGAGACGAGGCCCTCACCACGCTCGGCGAAGCCCTGTATCCTAGCTAACCGCCGGGGCGCCGCCAACTCGAGGTCGGGACGCACGCGGAACGATGAACGATTAGCCTCCGGGGCAGGAATGCTTCGGGCGCAACGGGCGTAGGGCGCCGCACCCGCGCCCCCGACGGACCGCGCCCGGCCCCACGATTCCAGCGAGACCCCCGATGCGTGTCGTGCTCTGTTATCCGGTTGACGAGCAACACCGCGCGCGGATCCAGCGGGTCCTCGATGCATCGGGCGAGCGGCACGAGCTGATCGATGCCGGTCAGGCGCGGATCGCTACTGAACTAAAT
>JBOFFC010000129.1:0-6062 GCA_051648405.1 Lacipirellulaceae bacterium | reverse complement strand
CCGGCGCCCGATTTCCGCGAACTCCCTGGTCATTGACTGGCGAGGGCGACGCACAGCGACTCACCCCCCGAGACGGAGATTTGCCCCGTGCGACCTACTCACGCGATCGTCGCCCCCTTCAAGCTACTCGAAAATGCCGACGCGGCGACCCACGAGCTCCTCCGCATCGGGATCGACCCCGGCTGCGTCTCGCTGATCGCCAAGGAGTACCACACCGAAGAGCACGCCGTCGGCTGCTACGACGTCGGCCACGGCATGCAGCTCTGGGGGAGGCGCGGTGCGTTGTGGGGCGACGTGTGGGGTTCGCTCTGCGGATCGGCGTTCCTCGTCCTGCCGGGGATCGGCCCGGTGCTTGCCGCCGGCCCATTGGTGGCGGAGGTTATCGCCTGCTTGAAGCGGCCCCTGGTACTCGGGGGCGGGACGGCGCTGGTGGACGCCCTCGAGAACATGGGCGTGCCCTCGATCAACCTCAGGCGGTGCGTATCGCTGTTGAAGTCGGGTAGCGTGCTGCTGGTGGTTCACGGAAAGCACGCGGAAGTCGAACGGGCCGCCGCGTCGCTGACGCCCCGACCCGTCGTCGCGGCCGCCGCGTCGTTTGGAGACCGCCGCCTGTGAGCCCCGCACCCAGACGATCGGTCGGCTCGACACTTCCTCGAAGGAGGCGAGACATGTTGCTCGTGAGACCATTGTTCGTATCGACTTACCGACCCGAAGAGTGCGGGTTGGCGACGTTCACCGAGGACCTCGCGGACGCGACCGACCTCGCCGCCGGGGCCGCTGTCTCTTCGATCGCCGCGATCGAGAAGACCCGCTCGATCCCCGGCGACGAACGCCGCGTTGTCCACCACATCGACAACAGCCGCGCGAACTCCTACCGCTACGCCGCGCAGCTCGCCAACGAGGGGCCGTGGAACGTCGTCAGCTTGCAGCACGAGTTCGGGCTCTACCCCGGCGAGTGGGGAGACCGCGTGCTCGAGTTCACCGCGGCCTGCTCGAAGCCGATCGTCACGACGTTCCACACGCTACTCACGGCGCCCCCCGAGGCGCCGCTGCGGATCGTGCGCGAGCTCGCCGCCCGCAGCCAGCGCGTGGTGGTGATGACGCAAGTCGCGGCCGACTTGCTCGCCGACGTCTACGACGTCAGCGGCGACCGCGTCGCGGTCATCCCCCACGGCGTCCCCCACGCGCCGTTCGAGCGCGACGAGCGGCACAAAGCCGAGATCGACTGCGCGGGGAGGCGTGTCCTCTGTACCTTCGGGCTCATCAGTCGCGGCAAGGGGCTGGCCCACATGATCCGCGCGATGCCGCGGATCGTCGCCGAGATCCCCGACGCGATCTACCTCATCGTGGGGGCGACGCACCCCCTGGTGAAGCGTTGGGAAGGAGAGTCGTACCGCGAGAGCCTAGTGCTGCTCGCCGAGGAGTTAGGGGTCGCCGCCAACATCCGCTTCGTCAACCGCTTTCTAGAGATCGACGAGTTGCTGACGCACCTGCAAGCCTGCGACGTGTTCGTAACTCCGTACCCCGGCAAGGACCAGATCGCCAGCGGGACGATGGCTTACGCGATGGCGACCGTGGGCGCGGTGATCAGCACGCCCTACCTCTACGCCCAGGAGGTGCTCGCCGACGGACGCGGGCTGCTCGTGCCGTTCGCCGACCACGACGCGATGGCCGATGCCGCGTTGCGGCTGTTGACCGACTCCGCACTGCTCGGGCGGGTGCGCCGGGCCGCCTACGAGTACGTGACTCCCATGTTCTGGCCAAACGTCGGGCGGATGTACCTCGACGCCTTCGGCGACGCCGCGGCGTCGAAGACCCGGACGGCCCAGGCATCAGCCTCGACTACGATTCCCGTCGCGAGCGACTGGCTACGCGACTCTCTCCTCGAAAGGAAGCCGGGATGAACACTCGCAACCTGCTCTCGCTCACGCACCTCGACCGGATGACCGACTCGACCGGGCTCATCCAGCACGCCATCTACAGCCTGCCACGCCGCGAGAGCGGCTACACGACCGACGACAACGCCCGTGCCCTGCGGCTGTGTGTGCGGCTGTGGAGTGACCGGCCCGACCACCCGATGCTCTCGAGAGTCGCCTGCTACCTTAGCTTCCTCGAACACGCCCGCGCTCCGGTCCGTGGGTTCCACAACTTCCTCAGCTACCAGCGCGGCTGGCTCGACGCCGGCGGGACCGGCGACTGCCAAGGGCAGGCCGTGCTGGCTCTCGCCGAGGTGCTCGCGAGCCCGTTGCCGAGTGGCTTTCGCGACCTGGCCCGAGAGCTGCTTGACTCGCTCCTGGAACCCCTCGCCGAGCTCCGCAGCATTCGCGCGCAGGCCTACACCGTGCAGGCGTGGGTCATCCTGTGGCGTGCGGGGGTCCAAGGAATCGGCCCGATGGAGGCCGTCGCGCGGCTCGCGGCCGACCGTTTGGTCGAGTGCTTCCGCCGATCCCGCCGCGACGACTGGCAGTGGTTCGAGTCGCGGATGACCTACGCCAACGCCGTGCTGCCGCACGCGATGTTCGACGCCGCCGAGCGTTGGCCCGACGCGGACTTCCTCGGCGTCGCCGAGGAGTCGTTCGCGTTCCTCGACGAGGCGACCACCACCGACGGGGTCTTCTGGCCGATCGGCAACACCGAGTGGTACTCGCACGGCGAAGAGAAGTCGCTCTACGACCAGCAGCCGGTCGAGGCCTCGACGATGGCCGCCGCGGCGATCGCCGGGTCGATGCGCGCCGGCGGCGAGCGTTACCTCGCGAGCTTCGCCCGCGCTAGGGCGTGGTTCCGCGGCGCCAACAGCCTCTGCGTAGCGGTCGCGAACGAGGACGACGGCTCGTGCATGGACGGCATCCAGCGAGACGGCCCCAACCGCAACCAAGGCGCCGAGTCGACCCTCGCGTTCTTGTGGACCGAACTGCTGAGCCGCACCGACTCCGCAGCCCTCCGCGCTGCGGAGCAGGACGAGCCGGCCGTCGTCTAACGTTCACAACTCAGAGTCACCTTCACTCCTAACCCATGGACCGGGCCAAACCAACATGTCTTTCTCTCCGAGGTCAAGCAGCTTGTACGGTGAGCTCTTCCTGAGGCACCCCAGCAACCCGATCCTCACCGCCAAAGACTGGCCCTACCCCGCGCACTCCGTCTTCAACGCCGGCGCCTGTCAGTTGGGGGACGAGACGGTCCTGTTGGCGCGGGTCGAGGACCGGCGCGGGCATTCCCACCTGACGGTGGCGCGCAGCCACGACGGTGTCTCGAACTGGCGGATCGACCCGAAGCCGAGCTTCGCCCCCGACATCGAGAACTTCACCGAAGAGGCGTGGGGGGTCGAAGACCCGCGGCTCACCTGGGTCCCGGAGCGCGACGAATGGATCGTCGCCTACACCGCGTACTCGCACAGCGGCCCGATGGTGTCCCTCGCCAGCACCAAGGACTTCACGTCGTTCGAACGCCTCGGGCCGGTGATGCCCCCCGAGGACAAGGACGCCGCGATCTTCCCGCGGCGCTTCGGGGGCCGCTACGCGATGATCCACCGACCCGTCTCGGCCGGGAGCTGGGGGGCGCACATCTGGATGTCGTTCTCGCACGACTTGACCCATTGGGGAGACCACCACATCCTGCTGCACGCGCGGCGCGGGGCCTGGTGGGACGCCAACAAGATCGGCCTCAGCCCCCCGCCGCTCGAAACGCCCGAGGGTTGGCTGCTGCTCTACCACGGGGTGAGGCACACGCCGGGGGGGTGCCTCTACCGACTGGGGCTCGCGCTGCTTGACCTAGAGGACCCCACGCGCGTCCTGCGCCGCAGCGACGAATGGGTCTTCAGCCCCGAAGCCCCCTACGAACGCGAGGGGGACGTCGGAGGGGTGGCGTTCCCGTGCGGCTGGGTCCTCGACGCAGGGACCGGGACGATCCGCGTCTACTACGGCGGCGCCGACACGGTGATCGCGCTCGCGACGACGCAACTCTCGAGCGTCCTGGACTACCTCCGCGAATGCCCGGCGCCCGACGCGACGCCCCGGAGACGCCCAATGGTCCGGTAGCCGGTGAGCGGGCCGTTTACTATCCGGAGGGGGCCGAACGCGCGGCGTCGATGCCGTTTCTTGGCTTGGGAGGTAGCCGCGTTGCGCTCCGCTGTCGATGCGGCTAGAATGCGAAGTGGCATGCTTGCCACCCGCGACCCGCCGCCCGCGGAGAGACGCAATGGACGCCGAGGACTCGACCGCCGAGCCGGGGGGGCTTGGGGGGTGCCTGCGCGAAGCAGGGTCCCGCGACACTCGTCTGATCGAGCGGGCCCTCCGCGAGCGGTGGCCGATCCCCGACGACGCGGAAGGCCAGCTTGCCGAGCGTGCGGACCCCCACGCGCGCTCCCTACTGCCTGCCGTCATACGGTTTGTGGGGTGGATTTTAGAGCGGTGCGGCCGCTTGGATGAAGGCGTTGATCGGGGGAGCCTACCAAGGTTGAGCGCGGCGATCGGCGAGAGTCTGAACGCCGCTGCCGAGCTTGGCGAGTTGTTCGCCGCCGCGAACGCGGAGGCCTTCCGTGACACCAGCGCCGACATCCTGCAGTGGAACCTGCTTCAAGTGTATGCGTTGTGGCCGTCGGTGCTCGACGCCGCCCAACGAGTTGGCCGGCAGGAGAACGGCGTAGAAGAGTTCTACCGTTGCCGCCACGCACTCCACGGTCCACTTGCAATCGTGCGTATCTGTTGCGAGACGCTAGACCGTCGCGACCCGGACCTCGCGGCGGCGGCGGCACATTCGCCGGGCGCTCGGGATTCACGCGAATCCGCCGCCAGCCGCCACCCCAGCGACCCCCAACTCGCGGCCATCGCCCGGGAGAACGAAGCGTTCACGGCCGACAGCATGGCCTACGCGCTCGACTCGCACGCGAAGGGACTTCGTAGTGCGGACGAGGCGAAGCCGTCGGTGGAGCAACCGCCGGCGCAAGGGGAGACGTCGGATCGACCCGCCGAGCTACGCACCGAGAGTCAACGCGACGTCGTGAAAGTGCTCGGCGATGGTCCGGCAAGGTCGACTGCCGACGTGCTCGATAAGCTTGCGAACGCCGGCTTCATCCACGGCGAGGCGACGGTCAAGGCGACGCTGGCCGAGTTGAAGCGGAGCGGCGTTCTAGCGCCCGCGAACGCGAGCAACGGGTACGGCTACAAACTGGTGAAACCAGTGTAGACCGCGGTATCGACTGCTATGGGCCGCGACGCGCGGCACAGTGGGGACCGTTGCAACCGACTTACGCGGTTGCCGGGATCTCTCCCCCCACTGGAGTTGTGGTCATGGCGCTTCGCCTGAAGTCTCACGCCGTCCCCGAGCGCCGGCCCCTCGACACGATCGCCGCGGCGCAACGCCGGGCGCTGCCGGTGATCGACGCCGACGAGGCGCTCGACGCGGCCGTCACCGTGATGGTCGCGCTGCGGCGCGAGGGGGCGACCCGATGACCACGCCGAACTCCTTACTCGCCCCCGACGCCGAGCGGGCGCTCGTCGCCTCGTTGCTGTTCGACCCCGAGCGCCTCGCCGAGGTCGCGCCGATCGTCCGCCCGGCGGACCTCGCCGACCCCGCGCTGGCGGTGATCCTCGGCGTGCTGCTAGAGCGCCACGCCAGCGGCAAACCGGTCGAGGTCCCCGCCGTTGTTTCCGAAGTGCGGCGGAAGATGCCCGACGAGCGCGACGCGAAGGACGTGCTCGTCTCGCTGTCGCAGGAAGCCGTCAGTGGCCTGCACGCGGCGAGCTACGCCCGCGACGTGGCGGCGGCTGCCGAGCGGCGGCGTCTACGCGACACGCTGCGCGAGGCGACCGCCTTGGTCGAGCGCGGCGCCGATCCGGCGGTCGTGCGTTCGCTCGTCGATCGGGCCGGGCCGGTGGAGGCCCCGCGACGCGAGCCCCCCCCGCCGTGGGCGCCGTTCCCGACGGGGGCCCTCCCCGAGCCGCTCCGCTCGCTGGTCGTCGAGGGCGCCAAGTCGATCGGCTGCGACGAGTCGTTCGTAGCGCTGCCCGGCCTGGCGGCTGCGGCGGGGGCGATCGGGGCGACCCGCGTGCTGCGTCTCAAGCGTG
>JBOFFC010000128.1:0-4202 GCA_051648405.1 Lacipirellulaceae bacterium | reverse complement strand
ACCCCGGGGGCGATCTCTCGGTAGCCCTGCCGTAGCCACTTCTCGGCCCCGCTCAGCGCCGTAGACGGATCAACAGGACCGTGGCTGCCAATGTCGCCCCAGCCATGCGAAGGAGTGCGGTTCGCGGAACGGACACGGTCGCGGCTCGAACACCGGGCGTGCGGAGGCCCTTCGCCAGTTCCAGTCCCCCGCCTCGAACGCCGTGGCGATGGTGGCCGAGGCGGTCGATGCGCGTTGGGCCAAGGGCTCGGAGCACCCGGTCGGGTCGCCGCTCTCGACGGGGACCCTTCGTCTCGAACAAGGGATCGTGCAGATCGATCTGCTGAGCGGGGCGAACCTCGTCGTCGAGGGGCCCGCCGAGATCGACTTGGTCTCGCCGATGCGTGTGGCGTTTCGCAAGGGCCGCCTCCGGGCGCACGTCCCGCACCAAGCGATCGGGTTCACCGTCGATACGCCGTCGGATCGGGTCGTGGACCTGGGGACCGAGTTCGCTGTCAACGTCGCCAACGGCGAGACCGAGATCCACGTCCTCGACGGCGAGGTCCGCGTCGAAGACGCCCTCGAACCCCCTCGCACGGGTCCCGCTCCGCAGTCCACCGTGCTCACGTTGGGGATGGGGCTGCGGCGCTCGTTTGACGGGGCCCTGGGGCCGATTCAAGCCGACCCCGTGAGTTTCGTCGGCTCGCGGCGTCTGATGGAGCTTTCGTCGAGCGACTCCGCCACTCGTCGGGACGAATGGCTGCGCCGAAGTGCGGCGACCGCGCAAGACCCCCACACGATCTTCTACTACGGCTTCGACGGCCAAGACGCGTGGGACCGCGTGCTGCTCGACAGCAGCCAACCCGACGACGCGAACCTCGACGGTGCGATTGTCGGCTGCCGCTGGGTCGAGGGTCGGTGGCCGTGGAAGCGCGGGCTGGAGTTCAAGCGGACGAACGACCGCGTGCGGCTGAACGTCGCCGGCGAGTACAAGTCGGTGACCTACTCGTGTTGGGTGCGGATCGACGGTTTCGACCGCTGGCTAAGTTCGCTCGTGCTCACCGACGGTCACGACGCGGGCGAGCCGCACTGGCAGTTCACCGAGACGGGTCAACTGCTGCTCGGCGTGAAGGCCGGCGACGAGCCGTCGCAGGAGTACCTCTCCCCCAGTGCCCTGAGGCTCACTGACCTGGGGCGCTGGGTCCACCTCGCGTGCGTCTACGACGGCCCCCGGGGTCGCGTCACGCACTACTTCGACGGCAAGGAAGTCAGCGCCCACGAGGTCAAGAAGCCGACGACGCTCCGCTTCGGCCCCACCCAGGTCGGCAACTGGGAGTCGCGCGGTTTCATCGACCACCTCGTCCGCAACCTCAACGGCCGTGTCGATGAACTGCTGCTCGTCGATCGGCCTTTCTCCTCCGAAGAAGTGAACGAGCTGTACCTCTCAGGCAGACCTTAGGCCGCCGTGATGGTGTCGCCCCGCGTAGTCCACGACGGGGCGGACCGTCCGATCTCTCCTCTCCTTTTCTCTCGCGCACGGAGTACGTTCGATGCGGATCGCGATCGCGGTATGCGCTGTACTCTGCCTCGTCGGGTCGCTCCGGTCCGCCGACGCACGGACGTTGTTCTATGGACGCCACCTGCCAAACGGTCAGGCAGGCCACGACGCGATCAAGGGCGCGAACGGCACGTGGCGGTCGGCCAGCGGCATCCAGTACACGGTGAACTACTACAGCTATAACGCGCACACGGGGCACTCCCACGACCGACCGGCACTCATCGACCAAGCCCAGACGCAAGGACTGCCGCGGACGGCCCGCGACGCGAACGGTCACCTTCTGTTTGACTCCGACAACAACTTGGCGATCGACTCCGGAGCGGGGGGCGACGCCTTCTGCGAACACTGGGGGATGGGAGTCGACGAGTCCGGCGCGTGCCTCCAGCGGACGTCCCCCTTCAAGCAGTTTTGGTTCGACGACAACTGGTGCGCCCGAGAAATGTGCAAGGCGTACGGCTCGGCGCAGCCGAACGGGCTTCACATGCCGCCGGGGTTCATCCGCTGGTCTCCGCTCGACGGCGGCACGTCGCGCTTCACCCCGTACAACGACGCGTACGTCGATCGCCGCTGCCTCGACGGGCTGTACCGGCTCGGGCAGGACAACACGCCGGCCGCCCTCGTGAAGTGGAACGAAGTCAAGGACGTGGCGCCCGTAGAGAACTACCACGTCGGCTTGCAGCTCTGCCTCGGCGGGCAGTTGCTGAACGACCCGGCCGTGTCCTCGTCGGACCGACACGCGATCCTGCAACGCTGGGTCGAGCTACGTCGCATCCTCCTGACGCGGCAGACGCCGTGCGGCACGTGGCGTTCGTCGAACGACTCGATCCACGACCTGGTCAACACCGAGACCGTCGCGCTGGCGTCGATCGGGCTCGCCGCCGACGCGTTTCGCGTCTACGAGGCCGGCGTCGCCCCGATGCAGGCCAACGCGGGCAAGGGCTACTCCTACACTTCGGGAGGCCGGTACATCGAGGCTGAGCGGAACGACCAGTCGGGGCACCTCGTCTACGGACCCTATCAGGACATCGTCGGCACGTCCGCCCAGTTCGCGATCCGTTGCTACGGCGCCAACGCCAACGTGGCCGAGGTCGAGGTCTGCAACGCGGCGGGAGTGGTCACCGCTTCGCAGACCGTCACCCCCGCGATGGTCAGCGGCAGCGACTGGAAGCTGGTCACGGCGCCGTTCGGCGGCTACGCCTACGAGGTCCGGGTGTGGTTCCACACGAACTCCTGCGACCGACTGCAGGTGGCGTTCGTGCGGATTCGGTAGGCGTGAGGCCGGTGTTCGGGAAAGAGCGCGGCGCGAGGGGAGAACCCCAGGCGGGGCCCGACGCCGCCGTCCCCGGAGACGGATCGGCGCTGTCGGGAGTGCGAGTCGGGGCCTGTGTCCGACAGGCGCCCGCGCCAAAAGTGGGGGTGTGCGATCCTCTGCCTCTGTGGCGGTACAATCTCCAGCGGCGAGGTCGTCATCCGCCCCGTCAGCAGCGGAACAACGCCATGGACACGAGAGACGCGACCGCCGACCCGGGGGGGCTTGGGGGCCTTTACGCGGAGGGGCCCGCGACACGCGGCTCGTCCAGCGGGCGTTACGCCAGCGGTGGCCGATCCCCGACGACGCGAAAGGCGAGCTTGCCGAGCGTGCGGACCCCCACGCGGGCGCCCTACTGCCTGCCGTGTCGCGGTTCGTGGGGTGGCTTCAAGACCAAAGCGACCGGCTGGTCGATGGCGTCATGCGGGCGACCCGGGAATCGCTCGGCGGAGCGGTCGTCGAGGCCGAGACGTTGCAAGCGAGCATCGAGCTTGACCGGTTATTCGGCGCCGCGTTCGCTGAGGCCCACCGTACGGACGACGGCCTGTTCGTGAAGACGCAACTGCGGCTAGCGAATGAGTTGTGGGGGCCGCTCCTGTATGCCGCGCAGGATTTGCTCGCCGAGCGAGTGAAGGACCCCGGCGAGTTCTTTGGGCGCCGCGATGTGCTCTACGAGCCGCTCGCGAAGTTACGGCCCTATTGGGCGGCGGCGGCACATTCGCCGGGCGCTCGGGATTCACGCGAATCCGCCGCCAGCCGCCACCCCAGCGGCCCCGCCCTACTCGCCGCGGGCGCTGAGGTCTTGGCCGACCCCGAGCGGATCGTCGCCGAGGCCGTCGCCGAGCGTGAGGCGGGGACGTGACCTATTGGCGTCGCCCCGGGAAGACAGACGGCTAGTCGGCCACGACCGGCAAGCGCTCGACGGCGGGGCGTGAGTTGCTGTGCGTGTTCTCGACAAATGCCCACCCGTTCGACGGGGCGGGGGCTGGTCGCCAGTGCTCGACCCATAGCAAGTTCGATTGCTACTCGCGGTTGAACCACGGGGGCGATCACTCGGCCGCGGCACGCGAGCTTGCCCGCCAAGGCTACGGCGACCAATCCCCACGCCCCACAACGCGGTACGCCGACCCGGGCCTCGCAGACCTCGACCCGAGCGCGCCCCCTACCCAGCCCCGCGACGCGAGCCCCCCCCGCCGTGGGCGCCGTTCCCGGTTCACGCCCTCCCCGAGCCGCTCCGCTCGCTGGTCGTCGAGGGCGCCAAGTCGATCGGCTGCGACGAGTCGTTCGTAGCGCTGCCCGGCCTGGCGGCTGCGGCGGGGGCGATCGGGGCGACCCGCGTGCTGCGTCTCAAGCGTG
>JBOFFC010000127.1:0-35190 GCA_051648405.1 Lacipirellulaceae bacterium | reverse complement strand
AGCGCCTCCCTCGCCGGGCTCTGCTTCACGCGGCCCGTCGCCAGGTCGAGGTGCTCCTGGGCGTGCAGCGTCAGCAGCATCCGCAGGTCGGCTGCCGTCTGCTTGTGCTGGTCGCTCAGGGCCCCCACCGTGTTGACGGACAACGTCTGCACCACGAATCCCGCTTGCTCGACCGTCCTGGCCTCGGTCCGCGTGAGCTGCACGCTCACGATCCCGTTCACTCGCTTGACTTGCATCGCTCTCTCTCCTGTCGGGTGCTTTGGGTGTGTAGAACCGCTCCGATCTTTCTCATGCTCAGGTCTCCGCAAGGAGTCGGTTGACGTCCTCGACGAACGAATCGCGACCCGCCGCGCCGATCGCCGCCATCGGTGCGGCAGCCCTTGATGACGCGGGTCGCGGCGCGGCCCCGGTGACGGGCGTCGCCTTCGTCGCGGTCGGCGCCGCGCTCGCGCCCCGCGTCCACAGTTCGGTGGCGATCAGCTTGGCCGTCTTGGGGTGCCGGAAGACGCCGCTCTCCGACGCCCATTGCAGGTACGCGGTCGGCACGTCGGCGATCGCCCGCCCCTTGTACTTGCCGAACGGCAGCGGGTAGTTGATCGAGCTCCGCTTGCGGGCCACGCCGGCCTGATCGGGCGACAGGACGTCGACGTCCACCCGCTTGTATTCGGCCCGCGAGGCGATCGCAGCCCGCCGGCGCCGCTCGCGCTCCTCGGTCGCCTTGAGCTCCGCGGCGCGGCTCTCCGACAGCAGCGCTTCGACATTAAACGCCGTCCCTTGCCGCATCGCCTCGAGCGCCGCCTGGCGGGCGGCGAGCTCGGCCCGCTGGGCTTCGCTCGGCTTGCCCGACTCGGGGAGCTCCATCCGGCCGCCGAGCACGTCGATCACGCCGACGAGCTTGTGCTCGAGGCTGTTGTCGGCCAGGTCGGTGACCTTGAACGTCGGCTTGGCCGAGGCGGCGATCCGCTCCCGGCGGCTCTCGGGGGTCGAGCCCGCGAAGTCCACCACGCCGGGGAGCGGCCGCGTCCCGCGCCCCAGGATCTGTGTGTAGAGCGCGAGCGACTTGGTCGGCCTCGCCATCACGACGTGCTCGAGGCCCGGGAAGTCCCAACCGGTGGTGAGGATCCCCACGTTGCAGACCACCTGGACCACGCCGTCGGGTCGCGCAAACTGATCGAGCACCTCGGCGCGGCGCCGGTCGCTGCACAGCTCGCGGTCGGCGCACACGAACTCGGCGACCAACCCGTGGGCGTCCATGAGCCTTGAGGCGACCGCCTGGGCTTCCTTGACGCTCGCGCAGTAGACGACCGTTTTGAGCACCCGCCCGTCTTCGACGCTCTCGCTGGCCGTGATCTCGGCGACTTCAAAGATCACTTTTTCCTCCTCCATCGCCCGCGCCAGCTCGCTCTCCTTGAAGTCGTCACGGTTAGAGGCGACTTGCGACAGGTCGAGGCTCTTGATCTGTGCGCAGCTCGCGCGTGGTCCGACGAGCCAGCCAAGCCGCACCGCGTCGGCGACGTACATCTCGTAGGGGCAACATTCGAACAGCGTCCCCATCGCCACTTGGTCGTGCCGCTTGGGGGTCGCGGTCACGCCGAGGACCTTCGCGCCGCGGCTCCTGAAGTGCTCGAGCATCTCGGCGTAGGCCTTGGTCGCCGCGAGGTGGCACTCGTCGACGATCACAAGGCCCACCTCACCGAGGCGGCTGTAACGCTTGCTCGGCCCGCAGAGTGTTTGCTTCGACGCGCAGACGTAAGGGCTGCGGTAGAAGAGGTTCGACTCGTTCGACCTCCGGCCTCCTTGCTCGACCCCCGGACGGGTCCCGGTGCGCTGATGGATCTTCCGCGCCGCCTGATCGACCAGTTCGATCTGCGGCGCGACGATCAGCGTGCGACCGAGGTCCCACCGCCGGGCGATCTCGCAGAAAACCTCCGTCTTTCCGCAGCCGGTGGGGAGCACGACCATCACGCTGTCGTGCTCATCCCACGCGGCGAGCGTGCGGTCGATCGTCTCGATCTGGTAGTCTCGCAGCTCCACGGATCAGGCCCCCTTCCGCGACTGGACCTGGGCGACGGTCAGGAACCCGGTTTGGTTGCAGCGGCGGCAGCCTTCCCCTTCGCAGTCGTCGCACCACGCCTCGGGGGTCGCCATCCGCAGGCCGCCGCGCAGCGTCTGCAGGTACTCGTCGAACCGAGTGACCGACATACGGAGGTGCCCCCCGGTATCGAGATCGCCCGCCATCTGGGCGATCTCGCGCGACACGGCGGCGAGCGTGTTCACGATCCGCAGGTAGGGCGCCCGGTGCTGCGCCAGCAGCGGGTCCTCCCCCGGCTCGCCGGTGAGGTCCTCGCCGTCCGGGTCCTCGGGCTCTTCTTCGTCGCCGAAGAAGTCGGCCGAGTTGTTGGGTTGCGTGCGGATCGCACTTTGCGTGCCATTCGCGGCGGCGCCTGGATTTTGCGAAATTTTCGCACTCGGTGAGCCTTCGATCACCCGCGTGCCGTCCAAATCGCGACGCACGTTGCACACAGTGCGGTCGCTGCACCCGCAGTGCCGCGCGATCTCGCGGTCGCTCAGCGCCCCCCACTCGCTGTCGTCCAGGGCGATCTCGACCGCACGTCGCTTGTCGGCCGAGGTGAGCGGCACGCCGTTCTTGACGTTCGCGCCGAGCGCGTACCACACCGCGTCGCGCTGCGAGCCGTGGATCACCAGCGCGGCGATGCGAGTCTTCCCCGCCCACTCGGCCGCGAGGAGGCGGTGCCAGCCGTTGGCGATCCAGTAGCGGTGCACCGAGTCGTAGAACACGACGATCGGGTCGAACTGGACCCCCTCCTTCATCGCCTCGCCGTACTCCTCGACCCGCTTCTGGTCGATCGTCAGCCGGGCCTGCGTCGCCGTGTTGCGCTCGAGCTCGTGCAGCTCCAGCGTCATCGCGCGGGCCGGTTCAGTCGTCGGTTCGTGCGTCTTGGCTTGGGCTACCATTGGTGCGTTCCCGTGGGTTGGGTGTGAGTAGTTCAGACCACGCCAGCGGCCACGGAATCCTCTTCGTAGCCGTCGCAGTCGTCGTAGTCCTGATGCGTGTCGTCGGGTCCGGTGTAGGTCCCGTTGCCGATCGCCACGGCCCGCGTCACGAGCCGCGTCCCTTCGTCCTTCGCGACCGCGCCGTCGGCCTGCAGCTGCTGGCCGCGGGAGATCACCGCGGTCACCGCAGCGAGGCGTCGCGCGGGGTCGGTCCCCAGCGACTCGTGGGTCGCAATCGCGTCGAGCGCCTTCCACAGCCCGTCGGCGACAAGCACTTCCGCCAGCCGCTTCTCCAGCGCTTTGAGCAGCCGGTCCGGGGCCGGATCGGCTGCGGGCTCGGGTTGCGGCATCTCGCCCGGTCCGGGCAGTCCGCGACTCCGCAGCGGCTCCCGAGCCGGCGCCTCGTCGCGGGTCGCCGGGCGGTTGTCTTCCTCGGGATCGTCCGTCGTGTAGATCCCGCAGAGCATGGCGATCCCGTACTTGCGAGCCCCGGTCAGGGCCTTGTAGAGCGCCTTGTCCCCCCGGTCCTGGCCCTCCCCCGTGACCCGCACGGCGATCCAGCCGCCACTCTGAGCGTGCCAGACGCGGGTCTCGACCGGCACGCGGACCACCACCTCGTCGGCACCGCTCTTGACCTTCCGCGTTGAGTAGGCCGCGTCGCCGGCGACGAAGCTGGTGAGCACCAGCCCGTGCCTCAGCAGCGGGCCACGAACCGCGTCGAGGTAGTCCTCGAGGGTTCCGTAGCGGTACCGGTCAAATGTGTTGTTGCCGCTCTTGCCGGCCATCGACATCTCGGCCATGGCGCCGACGAGCGACTCGAGGAGCTCGCTGGTGATCGCCCCCTTGGTCGCCTCTGCCACCGAGAACGCGGCCCGCGCCTCGGCGAGCGCCGCGTCGAGCGCCACGGTCGCCGCTTGCGCTTTCAGCATCGCCTCCATCGACTCGCCGATCCGCTTCGGCGCCTGGGCCTCAGTTGCTGGCGTCATCGTTCCCTCCTTCCGTCTTCGCTGCCTCGATCGCCTCGTCGACCGTGGCGCCGAGCTTCTGGATGGCGTCGTAGACCTCCTCGCGGTGGACGGAGACGCCGACGGGGGCGTCGATCCCCAGCCGGACCTTTCCCTCGCGAAGGCCGACCACGATCAGCGTGATGTCGTGGCCGATGCGGATCTTCTCGTTGACTTTCCGACTCAAGACGAGCATCGCGTCCTCCTTGATAGGCGCCTGTTGGGGTGGGCTCGGCCGCCCTCGAAAGTCCGTGAACAGCGACAACCGTGTCGCCGACGGCCGAGCAGCCCCTCCCCAACGCAGGCGCAGCAGCGCCGCGTGAGCCACCCCCTCGCGCTTTCTGGCCCGGAGGCCAGGGTGTCCAAAGCGAAGCGAAGGGGCAGCTCACGCGGCGTGGCGTGGAACCAAAGTGCTTTGGACGGGTGGAAAGCTACACGGCGGGCGGGCGATTCCTAGAACCGAATGGACGGAGCGCCGGAACTGGTCCGGTACTCGTCCACCAGGGACCCCGTTTCGTCGGATTCGCGCCTCGATGCTCTGCGTGGCGAGGCGTCCTATTTCGAGCCCGCGCCGGCGATTCTCAAGAAACGCCGGCAGCAACAGAGAGGAGGTGGCGCCACCCAAAACGCCACCCAAGCGCGCCCCGACCGTGAAAAGAAGGTCGATCGACCATCACGCGGGGCCTACAACCGCCGGATTTAGTCCGTGCGTGCGCCGCCTTCACACCGTGGTGAATGACTGGGGGTCAAAAGGTCGCAGGTTCGAATCCTGTCGGCCCGATTTTCTAAGGTGCGTAACGTCAAGAGGTTACGGCGACCGCTCATCGATGGCCGCCGGCTCGGCGCCACCCAAAACGCCACCCAAGGGCTGCACCGCGTGCGACCACACCTCGTTCGCCGTTCGCTCCGCCGACTCCAGGGCGTAGTACAACAGCGTCGTCTTGATGTCGGCGTGGCGCATGATCTCCCGCAACACGGCGGGGCTGAGCCGCGGCGCCCACCGCGTGGCGAAGCTGCGTCGAAGGTCGTGGGCGGTTGCGTGCCGTCCGTTCTTGGTGACGATGCCGGCGAGCTTGCCGGCCGCGGAAATCCTACGCCCGGCGGCGTCGGCCGACCGGATTGCGCCCCCCGTGGGGCCCGTGACCGGGAACACCAGCCCGGCTCGCGATGGCAGGGGGGTGTCACGCAGGAAGCCCACGAAGTCGGGCGTGAGCGGCAACAACCGATCGACTCGGCTTTTGTCAAACGCCGCGGGCATGTGCAGCACGGGTCGCCGAGCGTCGATGTCCCCGAGCATGGGGCGTCGCGGATCGCCCCAAGTGAGAGCGATTGCCTCCCCCAGCCGCAGCCCCGACAGCCAAAGCCCGTTCATCAGGCGACGCAACGACGCCGACGGGGCCTCGGGCAGCATCCGATCCACCGCGTCGAGCCAACGGTCGAACTCCTCCCCCGTGACGGGGCGGCCCTTGGAGCGCTCGCCGCGGTTGAGTTGCCGCGGCAGCTCAACCCGCACCGGGGCCGGGATGTACCCGTGCCGGCAGGCCCAGTTCAGCGCTCCGCGAAGATGCCGCAGGTAGCTCGCCACCGTTGTCGCGGCCACCTCGTCACGCAGGGCCGTGCGCAGCTTGGCGATGGCGAGCGGAGTGACGTCGGAGACTCGCCGCACCGCGACGTGCCGCTCGAGACGATGGCAAGCGGATTGGAACACGGCCGCGTAGCTCTTGCTGTGCCCCTCCAAGTGGCCGCGAAAGTAGGCCAGCTTGAAGTCTACCCAGTCGTCGTCCGTCGGCTGGCGGGCGGCGACGAGCAGCTCGCGGGCGACTCGCTCGGCGTCTCGCCGCCGCGTCTCCCCGGTCGTTTGCTCGCGCCACCGCTCGCCGTCGTGCCAGCGGACAATCAATCCTTTGCGTCCGGCTCGCTTGATGATCTTGAATCGCTCCATCCGTCCGCCTGCTGGTTAATCCACAAGTTCAGCGCGTCGCCGGTGGTGACGTGCAGGTTTCCGATCTTTTTGCTACAGCAACCTTCCGCGAACACGTTTTCGCGAACCCAGCGGATCATCCGCTGAGAGTCTCCCGTCCGTCCCAACAGCTTCGCGATCTGCAGCGCGTCGTAGCTTTTGCCATTCTCGAAGAGGCAGAATGTGGTCATCGCTCGTCGGCCTTCCGTGTTGACAGGCTGCCACCGCCGCGTACGATGCACGCACCTTCGGCGGACGAGCCCGTGTGGATTCGTTCGAGATCGGCTCAGTCGCTGCCCGGTCAAGGCAACAGGCGACTGGACCAGAGGGTCTTCTTACGACCCGCGGGCCGTCCGCTCTTGGTGGTTCCAGCCACCCAGGCGGAGCGTATGGCCCGCGGGTCGTTTTCTGCGCGGTCAGGTCAGACCATCGGTGCCCCCTGCTGCGACGCAGCGGTGGGAGTGCGCGACGCCCCTCGGGCAGGCCCAAACGAAGACAGCCGCGGCGCCTCACCCGAAGTCTTTGGGTGGCAGCCAGCGGCCAATAGGACTCCGCGCGTGCGCGCGGCAAAGCAAGGCGTAAGCGCCATGGCAACGGGCCCTCCTGCGGCACCGTTCGTCCTTGGTCCGGCTGGGGGGAGGTAGTAGCCCCCCCGGCCGGACGCCGAATGAGTATTTGAAAGGCCAGCATGCGAATCGCTCGCGCACTTGTCAACGCCGCAATCTTCGGCCTGCTGGCACTTTCGTGCCCAGCTGGCGAACCGGCGGTGCCCGCGGAAACTTGGCGTTCCCGAGGCGGACAGCACGCGCTGGTCGCCTCTCCGGTCCGCTTTGACGGCCTGCGCTTGGCGCTCACCGCCGACGCCGGCGGGACGATCCAAGAAGTGGCCATCGACCGGCTTGACCTCGTAGCACTCGCGCGGGTCACTCCTCCGGAGCCGCTTGCTGAGCAACCGCTCGTGCTTTTCGGACTTGCGATCTCCTTCGCCGACGGCGACACGCTGCGGGTTCTTGACGCTACTGGTCGGCAGACTCGCGTGCGGCTCGAGGGGATCGACGCTCCTGAAGCAAAGCAGGCGTTCGGCGCTAAGTCCCGAAGCGCCGCCATGGCGCTCGCGCGGAAGCGACCCGTGCGAGTATTCTGGGGCGAGCAGGACAAGTACCATCGCACCCTCGGCCACGTCTTCATCAGGGCCACGCAGGGCGAGCCCGAAGTCTGGCTCAACGAGCGGATGGTCCGCGACGGCTGGGCCTGGCACTACGACGAGTACTCCGACGATCAGCGTCTTGAGTCGGCAGAGCGCGAGGCACGCACCGCGAAGAGTGGCTTGTGGGCTGAGTCGTCGCCACCCGAAGCCCCGTGGGACTACCGTCGCAGGCTGCGTGCGGCAGCCGCCGCAAAGCGACAGCCTGCCGCTCCACCCGCAGCATTCGCGCCGGGCGTCGCGAGACCTCCGGCCAGCGCGCCGGCCGCTCTCGATCACTGGCTCAACGTGAAGACGGGCGTGCGTCACAACTCGGGCTGTCGGTTCTACGGATCGACCAACTCCGGCCGTGCGTGCGGTGCGAGCGAAGGTACGCCGTGCGGGATCTGTCATGGTTGAGCCTCCGCTGACGCCCCCTCGATCCGCTCGATCGCCCCGCTGATCCACCTCTTGTCGAGCTCGACCCCGATCGCGCGGCGGCCCGTTGCGACCGCCGCCGCCAGCGTTGAGCCGGCGCCCGCGAACGGGTCGAGCACCAGCCCACCGGGCGCCGTGTGCAGCCGCAAGAAGTGCTCGACGAGGGCACGCGGCTTCTCCGTCGGGTGCTTGCGCCAACGGCCTAGCAGCCTGCGGATGCCGTAGTCGCCCGGCCGGATCACGTTCTCCACGCGTCGCGAGTCGTCGTGCCACGACACCTTGGCGCCCGGCTTCGAAGCCACGAGCACGAACTCGTAGCTCCGACGGTGACGCCACCCCAGGCCCATCGGACCCTTGTCCCACACGACGGCCGCCTCGAAGTCGAGGACCGCCGCGAGGTACGTCGTCCAACGCGCGAACTGCTGGCTCTCCTTCGATCCCGATCCGTGGCAACAGCAGCACAGGACGCCCCCCGGCTTGAGCACGCGGTAGCTCGCCGCGCAGAGCCACCGCACGAGGGCGTCGGCCTCGTCGGGCGCGTCGTTCGCGATCGCCGCCGGAGCGAGCCCCTTCCGCGATCGAAGTCGGGCGTTGAGGTCCCCCTTGTTCTGGTCGCTGCCATAAGGGGGGTCCGCGAACACCATGTCGATCGACGCGTCGGGCAACGCGCCGACTACCTTGCGGCAGTCGTCGTGGTGCAGCGTCACATTCCGTGCAGCGTAAACGACGGCCATAGACGGACCTGAGGGTGCAGGACTGCGGAGGGAGTCGGTGTCAGCCGATCTCGCCGACGTCCAGCGCGTCCAGGATCTGGACGTCGAGATCCCCGAGCGACGAGAGCGCCGCTCCGATCGAACATTCCGCAGGGCGGGCAGAGGCCCGCGAGAGGGGGTGACCACCCACGACTGAACCGGACATCACAGACTCCCGTGCTGACGGACTGCGAACTCCCCACCGTTGGGCGGCCCCGGCGCGGCGCGTCGGAAGTACCTCGGATTAGCCGGCCGCGTGGTTCTGTGGGCAGCGATCCTCAGGACGTTCAAGGAGTGTACGAGCGATCAGTATGATTGCAAGCGTAGCGCGAAGATTGTGGCCAGTGGGCCGAACGCCCCACGCCAAACCACAACCAGTAGATGCGGGCCGGTTGCCCTTCGACTTTCGCCGAAAAAACTGCACAGCGGGGCAAGCGGCTAACGCATCGCGTGCCGCTCAGATCGACCCACCCCCCCGGCCCGCTTCGCCGCGCGGACAATCGCCGCGCGGGCCCACGTGCCGAGGGCCTCTTCGCCGGCGGCCGCGGAGACGATCGTCGCCTCGGCGGGGGTGAGCTTGACGACGACCCGCACCGACTGCTTGTCGGCCGGGTCGAGGGCCTTGCGGCCGCGTTTGGCGGGGGTCGTTTGCATGCCACGATCCTATCCGCTCGGCGATTCTTGGGGCACCCGATATTTTTCCGATTTTCGGTGTCCCCGCTATTGCAGGGCACCCGAAATAGAGTATCATGAGACTCGTTGATGCGGCCGACTGAGAGCCGCAGCAGCCCCTGGCGAGGGGCTAGGAGAGAAACAAAATGACAACGATTGCAGCCGTCGAGATCAAGAGCCTGATGCTGATCCCTTCGGCGTTCGCGGCCGAGATCGAGCCCGCTTTCGCTGGCGTCGCCAGCATCCTGCCGAACATCGCCGTGCTAAACGCTGCCGAGCGGCGTCGCCGTCGCGGTGGCGAGGCGGTGGTCGAACTGATCGCCGACGAGGCCGGCATCGCGAGCGTGTACATGGTCTGGGGCACGCGGCTCGGTCGCGACGTCGCCGACTACATCTTGATCGACTCGGCAACTAACAACTGGATTGACCTCGCCGCACTCGCGGCCGACGAAGACGAGGCCGCGGAGTTTGTCGAGGCGCACCCCGCGCTCACCGACCTCGTTGCCGCGCTCGCCGCCTAAGCGTCTCCTGGCCGCCCGTCCCCGCGCCGCACGCCTCGCCAGGCGATCGGCAGAGTCAAGCGTCGCGGGCGGTGCCGGGGGCCATCGCCCGCGGCGCTCGTGTCGCTGTGCTGGCCGCTCGGCCCCACGGCTGCAAGTCGTCATCGCGCGCGTGCATCGCGAGCACGCCGCTCGTCTGCTTCTCCCCGCTCGCGTCGTACCACGTCCCGTACACCCAGGGGTTCGGGCACTTCTTCCCGCCTTTACCCCGAGTAGTCGATAAGCTCGTCGCCTTGGCCACTGTACGCGAGAATGCCCTTGCGCGGTTTTGGGTCTCCGTTGGCGTACCATACTCCTTCCGGGATTGCCCAAGGTTGGCTTCCCGTGCGGGGGTGTACTGCTCCGCTCGCGTCGCTGAAGAACCAGTCCTCTACCGTGTCGAGGCCGACGGTGGTCTCGGCTCCTTGGACGATCCCAAAGCCGATTCGGTACGTTCCCACGGAGGGGGGCGGTATTTGCGAGCTGACCCCCGCCATTTGCACCAGCACACCCAGCGTATCGGTGGACTCGATCATCGCGGCGTCTGCCGCGGCGCTGTACCCGATGCCGTAGATTGCCGCAGGCGCGCCTTCTTCCGGCAGAACTAGCACCGCCGACGCGCCGCTGAAGCTGTACTGCGTGTACAGCGTCTGCACCGCTGCGGTGCGCACGGGGTACAGTCTCGCCGGGCACCCGCCCGTCGGCGTGTTCGCCTGGTCTCCTGCGCCCTTCACCTTTGACGGCAGCTCGACGATTTGATCGCGCGACACGCTGACATACTGATCGTGCGGCGGTTCCGTTGATATGTCGCCGCCGAAAGTTAGCGACGTCACCTTGCGGGACTGGATAAACTGAATCGTCCACCCGTACAGCGAGTTGCCTCCTCCGGGGGCCTCTCCGTCGTAGGTTTCCGGGTACGAAAACCGCACCTCTTGCGAAGGCGACAGCCTTTCTCCCGTGAACGCCACGTCGTAGACGAACACGTCTCGCAGCGCGTCGCTTATCGGAGGTTGACCCTCAGTGAACTGTACGAGTCTTTCTTTCAGCAGCGGCTTATTTGAAGGCAGCTGATCGACGATCGCTAGGCCGCCGCCGATCGTCGCTTTCGCGGCGCGGTAGTGCCTCACTTCCGCGCTGTAAACACTCTCGTCGGTGACCGGGGAGATTCTTTTCCAGAGCCCGTAGGGGAACGCGTGGGCGTCGAAGTACACAGGTTGGAACGTCGATGTGTGCGTCACCTCCGGGTTCGGCCACTGGATAACGGTCGGCACCTGCTGCCCGATCGCCCACACAACCAGCGTGTTGTATTCCACGTTGCCGGTGACTGCGCCGTTCGCGGCGATGGCGCCTCTCCGTATCTGCCACGCGAAATACTCTGGCCCTACAAGCGTCTTCCGGGCGGGCACGTCGCAGTCGTAATAATGCACCAGCTTTTTTTCGTCATTCCACTTCTCCAGAACACCGTCCTGCCGCTTAACTAACCACGCGCCCTGAAGGTCAAACAGCGAGTCGTCGCGAGAGACTGGGTCGTCTTGTTCTGCCGGCGTCGTTTTGTGCGTTGTGACGTACGCGAGCCCGGCTACTAGGTCGTCGGTGTTGCACGAGCCCTCGGGGGCGTAGTTGAGCTGGTACCAGACGCCGCCTCGTACCGCTGGCTGCATGACTGCGCCGTTCGCGTACTGGGACCCGACGACCGAGTGCGGGAGGTAGGTGACGCCCCCCTCTTCGATCGGCCCGAGCGTCGCCCGCAGCGTGTTCTGGGCGAGTATCGTCTTGCGCACTTCGTCGCGCCGGTAATCCGCGTCGGTGTAGTCCTCGTTGAGGAGGCCCGGCGGCGGCTCGGCGGTCTCAACGAACAGGGGGACGCGAGTGAGCGTCAGGCCGCACGCACAGCTGCCGCTGCCCCCCACCCAGCCGTAGAGGCTGGTGAGCCCGGTGTCGGTTTCGACGGCACTGTACTGCCGCCCGCGCCCTTGTTTACTCATGCCAGCGTGTACTCCTTGCAACCGACCCACATAACGTCGAGCGTGCCCAACGACGTCACCACAACGTAGCCCCGTCGCATCTTGCCCGACGACAGGGAGATTCCCGACGCCGGGTCGTCCCAATACGCCGTCTCCCCCGTCGCCGACTTCACGCGGTTCGCGGGGCCCGCCCCCAGTTCGTCGCGGTAGATCGTCACCGTCTGCGCCGTGATGTTCCCGCCGCTCAGGCTCGCCTTGCTGCACCCGTCGGTCACCCAGCACGGCGTGAGCGCACCACCCCGCTTCCACACCTTGGCGATCCGCCAGTTCGCGCCGTCCTTCTTCAGCGCGACAATGTCGCCGCTTGTCCCCGTCTTGGCTGTGCTCAGCGCCGTCGTCGGCAGCGCACTGGGGGCCTCCCCGGCGAGCACCTCAACCGCTGTGATCGCCACGCTCGTCATGCCGGTTGTAAGGTTCGCCGACAGCTCGGCGAGCATCACCGGATCGCCCCCCTCCATGTAGATCGACCAGTCGTGAGTCGCCGGGTCGCGGAAGAGCGTTGCTTCGGACCCTACGCCCGGCGCGGTAGTGACCACGTCTCCGGCGTACTTCGCCGGGAAGAAGTCGGGGGCGTCGTCCGCGGCGCTCGTCTTGACCCGGCCGGTTTCCTCGATCACGTAGACGAGGTCCCATTCCCCATCGACAGCGGCCGGCGCCAAGAACACCGTGAGTCCCGAGTAGGCGGGGGCAAACCCGTTCCGGTTAGCGGCCGACGGCATCGCGTCGGGCGCGGCGCCGACGAGCACCTCGACCCCCGCCAGCGGGATTGGCCCCGACGTGGGGACCGACGCCACCTTGGCGACCAGCAGCGTCGGCTGGGCCCCCTCGACGAACACCACCTTCCAGTCGCTCGTCTGCGCGGCCCCCAGGTCCACCCAGTTGGCCGCCTCGCTGGCGTTGAACTGCGGGAGCGACGTGCCCGACGCGATCCGCCGGTAGACCTTGACCAGCGTCCCGCCGATGTCGCTGCGGTCCGCCTTGCGGACCTGTCCGGCCGTGTACGACGTGTTCCCCGCCCAGTCCGCGACCGCCGTGGTCGGGACCAAGATCAGGCCGGCCTTCTCGCCGGCCGCCAGGCGGTGCGGGTTCGCGAAGTATTCGGGGGGGCTCCCCAGCGGGTCCATGCCGACGTAGGCGCGCACGTTCCCCGGGACCCCCGCCTCGGGGCCGAGCGAGACGTGGTAGTTGTCCTCCCCGAAAGCGTTCGAAGCCTCGGCGACAATCTGCGGGTGATCCTCGCCGCCGCCGCTCGGCCCCTGCGGACCCGTCATCAGCGCGACGAGCACCCAGTCCGCCCCGCTCTTGCGCAGCAGCCCGTAGGTGTTGTCGGCACCGCTGAGGCTGTAGGTGTTGAGCGCGCTGGTCGGCAGCGGGTCGGGGGCCGCGCCCTCAAGCGATCGGAAGTTGTCGATCGTCGCGGTGGGGGCGCCGGAGGTCAGCACGCCGTTGAGCTGAGCGACGCCGCCGCCGGCCACAACCCCCGCGACCCCGGGCCACGAGCGCTTCCCGGTCCGCGGCACGCGGTGGTTCGCCTGCTCGACGGCGATCACCGCCCGGTTGATCCGCTCGATCACACCCCGTTCGTTCACGGCCGGCTCACGGGGGGGGCTGGAAGGGGAAGCCGGGCGCCGCGAACGACACGGCCGGCCGCCTCTGGATCGTCAGCAGCCGCCGCGCGGCGCCGGGGGGCAGCACGGTCCCGTCGGCCGCCAGGGGGGCCGGCTCGTTGAGCGGGCTCCAGCCGACGACGGCCCCCAGCGCGTCGATCAACGGGGCCCCGGCGAGGGCCACGGTCGGCGCCCCGCCGACCGTGGCGTTGACCTTGAAGCCGCGGTCGAGCCTCTTCTCGGTGAACGGCTCCGACGCGCAGAGGACCCGCGCCGTTGCTCGGTAGTAGGTCACGCCGTTCGCGTAAAACGGCTTGCTCTTGCGGAGCGGCAGGCACTTGCAGTGCAGCGCCGCGTAGCCCCCGAAGGGGTCGCTGTTGAGCTTGTTGCCGAACGCGCGGTCGAGGGCACGGATCTCGGCCGCGGTCGCGAAGTTCTTGCGGAAGACGAGCGTCGTCAACTCGACCTCCTCCTCGATCGCCTCGTCGAGCGGCTGGCCGGCCGAGTTGACGACCGGGGCGCCGGTGTGGTCGGCGTCGACCGTGCGCGTCTCGCGCTGGTGGTCGGTCCAGTGGTGCGTGGGGATCAGCAGCGGGCTGTCGAACTGCGTCTGCGTCTCGAGCGGGCTCTTCCCCTCGCCGAGCGGGCTCCAGGTGACCGCGACGCGCCACTTCGCGCCGTGGGCCGTGACGACCCCCGTCCCGGGGTTGTGCTGCCGCCGCACCGGCTCGACGGGGTCGACGCGGAACGACTGCGCGAAGGCCGAGACGTCGAGCGAGCTCCCTAGCGCGTAGATGGTCATCCAATCGGGAAGCGGGTCGGGACCCACGGTCCGCCCCTGGTGCAGCACGACGAGCTGGTCGTCGGTCGGGTCGTCGGTGTAGACCAGCCACTCGGCGGCGTAGACGTACCCCCCCTCCTCGCCCACCTCGAGCGTGCGGCCCTCGAACTGCAGCTCGCTGAGGATGACGGACACGGTGTAGGGTGCATGCAATGCACCGGCTTGGGGGTCGGGGATCGGGGGAACCGGTGCGTTCCACGCACCCTACGACTCGGGGATTGCCATCGCCGGCTGGTTGCGGCCGCGTCGCACGAGCTCGCCGAGCAGCCTGTTCGTCTCGCGGGTGTTTTGCGCCGTCGCCGCGGTCGCCGGGTCGCGGTAGCCGCGCATCCCCGGGCCCATCGGCGTCCCCGTCGTCCGCGTCCGCGGGTCGCGGTAGCCGCGCATCCCCGGGCCCATCGGCGTGCTCCCCCCCCGCCGCGGCCCGAAGTGCTGCGTCCCGTCCCCGGCGATCCCGTCGAACAGCCGCCGGTAGAAGCCCGTAATCGGGTCGTTCTCGATGTCCGACAGCACACTGCTCCCCAGCGGCGCGTTGCGCCGCTCGCCGGCCTTGAGCGGGGCTTTCTTCTCCCCCCCCTGGCCGAAGATCTCCTTGAAGCCGCGGATCGCTTCGGTGAGGCCGTTCGCGAAGTCCATCGCCCCGGGGGCGACGCTGATCACGATCTCGTTCACCAGTCCCCCGCCGGCCGCCTTGAGCTTGTCGAGCGCGTCGTTGAACTCGGCCACCTTGGCGATGTCTTCGCTGGAGAGCGCCTGGCCGAGGGCCTGCGCCTCGGTCTGCATCTTCCGCAGCCCCCCGGCGCCCAGGTCCAAGGTCCGCACGAGCTCCCCCCCCTGGCGCCCGAAGACGCCGGTGGCGATCGACAGCTTCTTGGTCGGGTCCTCGACCGCCTTGGTCGCCTCGGCGATCGCGTAGAACCGCTGGTCGAGGGGGAGCTTCGCGATCGCGGCCGCGTCGATCCCCAGCGCCTCGAGCGACTTCTGGGCCTTGATCGTGCCGTCGGCCGCCGCGTTGGTGCTGAGCGCCATCCGCTGCAGGGCTGTGTCGATGATTTCGCCCGTGTTGCCGGTCATCTGCGCCGCGTGGTGCAGCCCCATCAGCTTCTCGGTCGGGACGTCGAGCTTGGCGGCGACGTCGCCGACGCGGTCGAGCGAATCGGCGGTCCGCAGCAGGGCCCGGGCCCCCATGGTCGCCCCGATCCCGCCGGCGAGCGTGGCGGCGAAGGGGGCGAGGCTGCGCATCGTGCCGCGGACGCTCGTCCCCAGCCCGCGGACCTCGCCACGCACCAGGCCCAGGTCCTTGCGGGCCTTGTGCGTGCGGGCCGTGACGTTGACCGCCAGTTCGCCGATCGCCATGGGTCACTCCTCGTTGTCTTCGCCCCACGGGTCGCCCGTGGCGGGGATCGTCTGTCCGCTCGTGGCGGCGACCGTCCGGCAGACCGCCTCGGCCTGCGACCAGCCCTCGCGGTCGTAGCCCTCGACGCGCTCCATCGCGCAGAGCTCGGCGAACTCGTAAGCGCTTAGGACCCCCTGGAGCTCGCGGACGGGGCGCCCGAAGCGGAGGGAGAGCCGGAGCCAGGCGCGGCGCTCGGGGTCCCTTGCGAGTTTCCCTCGACGCCCTCGCGGCCCGCGACTCCGACGCCGCTCAGCAGCGTGATCTGGCCGAACAGACGCAGCAGCGGCGCGGCGCTCTTGGCGCCCAGAAGCAGGACCTCGACGTCGGTCCAGCCGAGCGTGTCGCCGGCCGCGTCGCAGACCCCACGTGCGACGACGCCCCGCAAGAACTCGGCCTCGACAAGGCCCTCGATCGTGGCCGCCTCGTCCCCCCTGAGCCCGCGGACGTAGACCCCTCCCCCCCACTCGGGGACGTCGACCCACACGGGCGCCAGGTCGCGGGCGGCGAGGATCTCTTGCTTGGTGAGCACGGTGTAGGATGCACGCGGTGCACCATCTCCGAGGTCGGCGGATGGGGGATGGTACGCTCGACGCACCCTACGCCGGCGCGTCGGTCGCCGGATCGGCGAGCCCCGCCTCGAGCAGCCGTAGGCGCTCGGTCGCCGCGAGGCGCTCTTCGGAGCGCGCCGCCATCAGCTCGCGGACCCGGGCGACCATCGCGATGCGCTCTTCGGTCGTGATCGCAACGCCCCCCGTGGTCGCCTGGCTCAGCCAGTTGATCGGGGCCGGGCTGCCGTAACCGACGTACCCGAGGCGCTTGGCGGCGACGAAGATCGCGCACGTGTTCTCGCTGTGCGGCTCGACACGGACCGCGGCTGCGGCGGCTGCTTCGCTCATGGCCGTAGGGTGCATGGAATGCACCGCTCCTTGGGTGGTGTGATCGTTCGGGCCGGTGCGCTCGACGCACCCTACTAGCTCGCCGGGGTCTTGGTCGGGAACGACTGCACTTCCACGCGCAGGGTCGCCTGCCGCCGGCCGTTGCGCTGCAGCGCGCCGGGTGTCCACCCGCTCACGAACGCCCCGACGAACGTTTCGACCGCCCCGTTCGTGAGCCCCTGCGGGACGGGGTAGGTGAGGATCGCGTCCTGAACCACATAGAACGGCGGGACGTAGCCCGGGTCGTGCTCGATCTCCACCAAAAAGGCGCCGGCATCGACCTGGTCGCCGGTCCCCTTCGCGACGACGGTGTTCGCGGCCACGTTCAGCCGCGGAAGATCGACAGAACTCCCATCAAACGCTGGGGGGGTCGCCTCGATGATCGTTTGCGTGAACCCGCTCGCGGAGAGCGCGAAGCTCATCCCTTGACCAGTCTTGCCGCGTGCCATGGGGCGTCGCCCGAGGGGAGAGGGGAGAGGTCAGAAGTGAGATGCTAGGGACAACCTGGCCGGTTCGTCGTAGGGTGCGCTCAACGCACCCTACGACGCGGGGGACTCCGCTTGGTAGGCGACCTCCAGGTCGAGGACGCGGCGGTAGCGGGGCTCGTCGCTCGCGTCGCGCGGGGGATCGACGCGGGCGTAGCTGTTCTCGACTTCGAGGTCCTCCAGGTCGACCGAGTGGACCCCCTCCCCCAGCCGGGCCGGGCAGAGCTGCAGCTCGGCCTCGACGAGCGCCGCGAGGTGGTCCGACTCGGCCCGCGTCGCGGCGTAGCAGTCGAGCTGCACGCGCCCCTGGCGGAGCGTGCTCACGCCCCGTAGCACACTCGCCGCGCGGTCGCTGAGCGTGGTGTAGCGGATCGCCGGCAGGCCACACTGTTGGGGGAGGGCGTCGGGGTAGACCCGCGTGCCGACCAGCGGCCCGACGGTGACCGAGGCGACAAGGTGGGCCCGCAGGGAGGCGGTAAAGTCGGCGCGCATGGGGCTTTGCCCAGAGGTGAGAGGCCAGAGGTGAGAGTTGCCACGTGTCGTGGCGCGGGGCGCGCACCCTACGGCCGGTCCGGCACGGCCCCGTTGGCGCCGGCGATCATGGCCGACAGGTGCGCTCGGGGGATCTGCTTGATCCGTTCTTCGTTGCCGTACAGCGGCCGCCGCAGGAAGCTGTCGGCTTCGACCTTCGACCGCGTGTCGCCGCCGGCGCGGCGGGCGCCGGCCGATAGCCGCTTGCCGCGCCGGAAACCGAACTCCAAGAAGCCGCCGTAGAACGTGTCCCCCTGGAACAGGGGGTCGGCGAAGCCGACGTAGTGGCCGACCTTGCGGCTGTTGCGCTTGATCGCCCGGACCTTGATCTCGTCCTCCAGGAACCCCGTGTCGACCGGCACGAGCGCCTTGACCTCGGGGAGCAGCACGGTGCGGCACGCGATACGCGTCGCCTTGCGCATCGCGGCGTTGATGCTCTTAGGGCCGTCCTCCCGGGCGAGCGCCAGCAACCGCGCGTCGAGCGCCTTGTCGCCGCTGAGGGTGATTTTCATAGCCGCCGTCCTCGTGGGGCTCGTCCCGTCGAGCCGGTGCGACCGACGCACCCTACGTCGGCGCGTCGGTCGCTTTGCACTCCATCAGCAGCTCGCGGCGAAGCCCCTCGGGGTCGCCGACGCTGTCGACGTCGAGCAGTGGTCCGCCGCGGACCTGCACGCGCATCGCCGAGGTGACCCCCGCGAGGTAGCGGCAGCGGACCCGCCACGAGGCGACCCCCTCGGTCCGCTCGCCGCGGCGTCCTTCGAGGCCGCTGACGAACAGCACCTCGGCCCGCACACCCTCGAGGACAGGGACCCACTCGTCGCGCGGCTGGCCCGCCTCGTCGAGCGCTTCGCCGCGCTCGAGGAGGTCGACCACACTGCGGAGCGCGCCGGCGGGGAGCATGGGGCGTCGCCCAGAGGTGAGATAAACGAAGCAAGGCGGGGGAGCCCTAAGCGTCAGCGCCGGGAGTGAATGACCTAGCAATTACTGCCTGCTGCCGGCTGCCGGCTCTCGTCAGCTGTAATCCCCCCATTTGCAGCTCGCGAGCAACGCGTCGGCGGCCATCGGCAGGCGGCTGGCGATCGTCCCGGTGAGCACGGCTTCGCGGTGGCGGTACCAGTGGGCGACCGTGAGCAGCACCGCCTGGCGGGCCGCCTCCGGGGCCTCGCCGTACAGGTAGCCCGCCGTGTAGGACACGACGAGCGGCGCGTCCTCCTGCCGCTCGGGCCAGCCATCGACGGGCCGCACGAGGCCCGGCTCGCGGAGCGTGGTCACGCGGTAGGCGCTAGGGCTCACGGTCTGCGTGACGCCGGCCGGGTCGGTGTAGCTCACGCTCTGGACCGACACCAGCGGCGGGCCGGGGATCGCCACCGGCGTGGTCGCGGCGACCGGGTAGCTGGCCAGCCGCCACGTGCTGCGGGCCAGCGTGCGGCGGGTGATCACCTCGGCTAGCTCGCGGGCCGCGCGCCCCAGCCGCACCAGCAGCAGGTCGTCCTCCGGGGCGAGCGGCAGGCAGTGCTCGCGCAGGTCGGCGAGCGAGACAAGCTCGTCGGCGGCCGTCGGCTGCGTGAGTCGCACAAGCATCGTCTACTCCGCGATCGGGGTGATTCAGCCGAGCCGATCAGGCGCGCATCGCGTCGATCACGCGCCGCAGGTCGCCCGCCTTGGCCTCGCCGATGCCGTCGATCGCGATTACGGCGCCCGAATCGACCGCCTCGGCGAGCTCCCCGGCGGTGCGGATGCCGGCCGCCATCAGGCGGCCCTTGATCGACGCCGGTATCCCCAGGCCGGCCACCGGCTCCGTCCGCCAGTCGGTCGCCGGCACAGCGGGCTGAACTGCCGGCGCCGCGGGTGTGGATACCACCGGTTCGGCGATCGGCAGGTTGGTGACCGGCGGCGCTGCCTGCTGCCCGCTCACCTCTGCCGTCTCCTCATCACCACCACGCCCCCGCAGCGCGGCGAGCTCGGCCCGCAGCGCTTCGACGGTGGCCTCCAGCGCGGCCTTCTCGTCCCGCGCCTCGGCCAGCGCCCGCTCGACGGCGGCGAGCATCTCCTGCGCCTCGTAGCCGACGCCACTCACGGCGCCGCCAGCGACGCCGCTCGCGGCGCCCGCGGGGGCCGGGGTCGCCGTAGGGAAGTCGGCCTCCACCACCCCGGCGGCGACCAGCTCGGCGGCTCGCTCGATCGTCAGCTCGCCGCGATCCCCCGCGTCATACCCACGCCACTGCTGGAGGAACAAGCACGCAACCGAGGGCCCGCTCGCCATGGTGTTAAGCCTGACAGGATCACAGGATGGGACAGGGGAGTTACAGGAACAGAAGGAACAGAACGAGGGATGACGGAGCGACTCATCCTGTGAATCGCTTCCGTCATCCTGTGATCCTGTCAGGCTTCCGTCGTCATCAGGACGCGGCGGTGCGGAGGCCGACGTAGGCGCCGGCGTTCGACCCGTCACCCGGCTCGTGGACGTTGATGTCGTAGCGGCTAGTGGCGCGGAGCGTGGTCACGTCCTCGTTGAAGGCGAACTGATCACTCTGGCCGATCTCGATCCCGGCCCGCGAGCCGACCATCACCGCTTGCCGCCAGTTGCCGTACAGGCAAGAGACGGTGCTGACGGCGGTCGCGGTCGGCATGAAGTCGGTGAACCAGACCGGCGTGTTGAGGAACATCGGCCGCATCGAGCCGGCGACCTCGATCGTCTGCCAGTTGTTCCCGCCGGCGGCGTCCATCAGCCGGCACATCACGTCGTAGTAGTACTGCCGGCTGCAGACCCAGGCCGGGCCGAACTCGGTCTCCGCCGCCTCGCTGAACCGGCTCGGCAAGACCGCCATCGTGCTGCGATGGTCGGCGATGTTGATCAGGGCCCACGTGCTGCGCCCCACCGGCGAGGTGTAGCGTCCAGCGGCGCCCAAACGGTTCAGCAGCCCCGCCTCGCCGCCGTTGGTGGCCGTGCCGTCCCCCTGCACCAGCTCGCGGTCCTCGCGCACCGCGAACGCCGTCCCGATCTCGGTGACCAGGTGGTCGACCATGTTGATCAGCGCGTCGGCCGCCAGCTCGTTGGTGACCTTGGTGAGGATCGTCCGCTTGACGGCCGTGAGGGAGATGTTGCCCCACGTCATCTCGGTCTCGGCGATCGCCAGCCCCTCGCCGGAGTAGCTCACCGTGAGGCCGCCGAGCCGCTTGGGGATCGTCAGCGTGTCGGCGGTCATCGGCATGAACGAGGCCACGCGCCGCAACAGGCCGTGCGTCTCGCGGACGTCGATGATGGCGCTGGAGAGCGGGTCGGGCACGAGGAACCCGCCGAGCGAGTTGGTCCCCTCGACGTGCGTGTTCCGTGCCCCCCCCGGTCCGTAGCCCTGGGTCGCGAGGTACGACTCCGCCTCGGCGTCACTCGTGTGCCGCAGCCGGGCGCACGAGGCGCGGAGGAACATCCCGGAGAGGTAGGCGTTGCGGTCGGCGTCCGGGCCGTGGAACGCCCGGAGGCGTCCCTGGCGCCGTGGGATCGCGGGACGCAAGGCGTTCGCTTCGCCGCCGGCGCCACGGGCCAGCGGGTCGAGCGGGTTCTGGCCGCGGGCGTTGTCGTCACGCAGCAGCGCCAGGGCCCGCTTCTCGCGGTCGACCTTCTCGGCCGAGGCGAGCTGCTGCTTGGTGGCGGCGATCTCCCCCTTCTCGGCGTCCATCAGCGCCGACCAGCGGGCCTGCTCGTCGGCCGAGAGGTCCCGCGACTCGTCGTCGGCGACCTTCATGATCGCCGTCGCCTCGTCGGTGAGGTCGGCGAGCTGCGCGCGGAGCTTGGCGACGCGGTCGGCGACCGCGAGCGCGGCCACCGCCACAGGGCGGATACCAAGCCGCTCGGCCTGGCGGAACAGACGAGTCCAGGAGTGAACGGTGGCGACCATGGGTCCTGCGCGGCGGAGAGAGGGGGAGTGTTTCAAGTCCCCGAGACTCTCGCGCTGGGGTGGCCGATTCGTGCGGGGCTGCTCAGCCCGCCACGCGCTCGAACTCCATCCGCCGCTGCATCGAGCGGCGGGCGACGGCCGCGTGCCGCCCGTCGGCGGTCGGCTGGTCGAGCAGCGAAGCGGCCGGTTGCTTGCGGTACCCCATCCCGGCCGGGACGCGGCAGCCCTTGGCCTGGCTGTCGGTGACCGACTCGACAAAGCCCCACGCGAGCGCCTCGTCGGCGGTGAGCCAGGTCTCTTCGGCCATCGCCGCGCGGACTTCGATGTCGGTCTTGCCACACTTGGCCGCGTACGCGGCGCCGATGTTGGCGGCCATCTTGTCGAGGACGTCGGCCTCTTTGCGGAGGTCGCTGGCGGTGCCGACGCTGAGCGCCCACGGGTCGTGAATCATCAGCATCCCCCCCTGTGCGATCGACACCTTGGGGATCGTGGCCGCGAGGTAACTCGCGCAGCTCGCGGCGAGGCCGTCGATGGTGGCGTCGATCGGCCCGCGGTGCCGGCCCAGGAGCTCGATCATGGCGACCGTCTCCATGATCAGGCCGCCGGGACTGTTGATCCGCAGCGTGATCGGCTCGTCACGCCCCGCGCGCTGCAGCTCGTCGCGGAGCCAGCCGCTGGTAAGCCCGTCGAAGTAATCGCCGATCGCGCCGTAGAGGTGTATGTCCATCGTTTAAGCCTGACAGGATCACAGGATTGGAAAAGGGATTTACAGGAACAGAACGACGGGGGTGAAGGACGACGCTGCGCGTCATCCTGTCGATCCCTTCCCGTCATCCTGTAATCCTGTCGAGCTTTCCTGCGCCGCCTTGCGGGCTTCCTTGCGGACCGCGTCGCCGACGGTGTCGATGTTCGGGTTCTCGAACTCGTCGCCGCCGTCGACCGGGTTGTAACCGAGGAGCGCCCGCCCCTCGTTGCGGGTTATCAAGCGGTGCTGCACGCCGGTTGCGGCGCGGGCCATGCGGGCGTCGGGGCTGCCGGCGGTGAGCGCCTCGGCGTCGATGCGGACCTCCCACATCCGCCGGCGCCGCTCGGCTTCGGGGAATAGCTTGCGCTTGAGCTCCTCGGCGAAGCGGTTCGCCCAGCGGCTGAGGGTGGTCGCGTAGTACTCGCGCCCCTGCTCTTCGACGTTGGCGCGGACGGCCGCGTTCTCCAGCGCGTTGAGCTTGAAGGCGGGCAGGTTGAAGAGCGACGCGACGAACTCGCGGTCGAGCCGCATCATCTCGACCGCTTGGCTCTCGGCGGTGGTCATCGCGACCGGCGTGTAGGTGGCGCCCCCCACGAGGACCGCGATCCGCCCCGAGTTCTTGCCGCCGCGGTGGATCGCTTCCCACTCGGCGCGGAGGCTCGCCCGGGCCCCGTCGCTGAGCGTCTCGGCGACGGAGAGCACGCCGCCGGGTCGGCAGCCGTTGCGGAAGCTCCCCGAGACTTGGTCGCGCACCGCGAGGCCCGACTCGATCGCTTCGCGGGCCACGTCGATGCACGAGCGCCCCCAGAAGCCGTCGATCGCCAGACCGCGGATGTGGACCACATCCGCGGGGTAGAGCAAGAACGCGGGGCCGGCGACGGGGGTGTGCCGGATCCCGTATCCCCCCCCCTCGAGCAGCACCGGCATGGTCCGGTCGGGTGGCAGCGGGTGCAGGGCGAGCGGCACGCCCCGCGCATCGCGCTCCACGAGCGCGATGCCGTTCCCCCACAAAAGGGCCCAGGCCATCAGCGTCTCGCGGAAGACGCTCGGGCTCTGCACGCCGTTGGGCTCGTCGTTGATGATCCAGTCGACCGGGTGCTCGGGCGTGGCGACCAGCCGTTCGCCGCGGGCCGGCGCGTCCTTGGTGGCCCCCGTCGCCGGCTCTCTACGCTGCACCCGCATCGGCAGTTGCCCCAGGTCGCCGGCGATGATGTTCACCGCCTGCCAGACGGGGCAGTGCGACAGAGCGCGGCGCGGCGAGGGGCCCAGCGGCTCGCTCGGTCCGCCACGCCAGTCGAAGAACCACTCTTCCGGGAACGCAGCCATCGCTCGCGGCGAGAGGGAGCCCGACCCGTTGGGGGAGGGGAGGGCCAGCGGGGGTGCGACAATGTCGCACCCCGACGCGCCGCAGGTGTCGACCGAGAAGCTGGTAAGCAGATCGTTCACAGCGCGAGCGTCCCGGGGGTTTCGTACGGGCTGACGCGCGGGGGCGCCGTCTTGAGGCAGACGTGCAGGGCGGTCACCAGGGCGCTGACGGCGTCGATCTTCCGCGTGCCGCCGTGCTTGGGCTTGACGGGGCGGATGTTGCCGTTGGGGTCGGTGTGGACCTCGACGTTCTCGGCGCACCAAGCGAGGACCGGGTCCCCCGAGTGGTCAAAGCGGCCGGCGAAGAGCGCCCGCTCGAGCTCGAGGCAGGGGCTGCTGAGGCTCTCTGCCCCCTGTCGGACCTTGACCATTGTCACCCCGTGCCCCTCGAGCGCCTGCTGGATCGCGGCCGCGTGCCAAGGGTCGTACCCCACGCCGTGCAGATTCCCGCGCTCGGCGCGACCCAAGACAAAGCGTTCGATCGGCGCCAGCTCGATCGCGTCCCCCGGGACGACGCACAGGTAGCCGTCGCGGACCCACTGATCGACCCGCAGCCCGTGGCGGCGCATCTCCTCGAGGCGAGCCTCGGGGACCCAGTACCAACCGCGGGCCCGGTAGCCGGCTTGGTCCCCCTCGGCACGCCCCAACGCCGACGAGCCCAACCGCTGGACTTCGACGTACGCCGTCAGGTCGCGTGTCGCCGAGAGGTCGAGGCCCCCCCATCGCGGGACGTCCGCCGGCAGGTCGCCGCGGGTCCCCCAGCACTCGGCCCAGCGGTGCATGGGGATCCAGCGCGACTCTTGGCTAGTCCACTCGTTGAGGTGCAGCCGGCGGAACGTGTTCTCGTACGACGCGTTCCGCTTCGCGCGCTCGCACTCGCGCTTCAGGTAGTCCTCGGCGAACGTTACGCCGAGGTTGGGGTTCGCGACGCCCCAAGCGGCCGGGTCGGTCCAGTCGAGGCCAGGCGGCTTCTCGTAGATCATTGGCAGGTAGGAGCTATCGGCGATCCGCCCGTCGCGCACCGCGCAGGCGGTCTCGTACTCTTGGTAGCACAGACTCTCACGGTCCCACCCGGCGGTGGTGAGGATCAGCTCGAGGGGCTGCTCGCGGGCTAGCGTGCTGGTGTGCAGCGACTCGTAGACCTCGACGTGCCGCGGCGTGTTGTAGAGGTGGAACTCGTCGTAGGCCACGAAGTGCGTGTTCGCGCCGTGGCCGCCGGAGTCGCTCGCCGGCAGCGCACGGAGGAAGCTGCCGCGCTCCGGGAACAGGATCCGCTTCTTGGTGGTGAGGACCTTCGCCCGCCGCGCGAGGGCCGGCGCGTTGCGGACGTGCCCGGCGGCGGCGGCGAAGAGGAAGTTGGCCTGCTCGAGGTCGTAGCCCGTGCAATAGCACTCGGCGCCCGTCTCGCCGTCGTTGAAGAGGCACGCTCCGGCGATCCCCGCGGCGAGCTCGGTCTTGCCGTTCTTCCGCGGCACGAAAAGGAAGCTGCGGCGGTAGCGGCGTGTGCCGTCGGCGCGGCGCCAGCCGAAGAGGGTGCGGATGTAGTCCCGCTGCCACGGGCGCAGGAGGAACGGCTGGCGTGCCCAGCGGCCCTTGCTGTGGGTGAGCAGTCGCTCGAAGAAATCGACCTTGGCCTGGGCGGCGACGGGGTCGAACCACTCGCCGGGCCCGGCGGTCGCGACCGGGTCGTAGCCGTTCAGGGTGCGCGGCGGCGCGGCGTCGTCTGGCGGCAGCCCCTGACGAGCTGTCGCGTCGTCGCCGGCGATGCTCTCCCCCATGGAGGGGGAGCGTGCGGCTCAGCCGGCGGGTTTTGGCGCCGCCGTCACACGACCAGCCTGTCGACGGCCCCCGTGTCCTTTTCGGCATCGGCGGCCAGGCGGGTCCGGTCGGCCGGGGTCAGCCCAAAACGGCTGGCGAGCGCCGACCACTCTCGTTGGGCCCGACCGAGCAGGTAGACCCGGCCGCTCGTCTCGGGGGGCGCATCGCGGAGCCGCCGCCACTCGGCCCACCAGGTGCACATCATGGCGAGCGCGTGCGAGTCGAGGGCCTTCGCCACGCGGGTGGCGACCAGCGTGGGGACCACCTCCTGCCAGTGGCCCAGCGCTTCCCCTTCGAGCCACGCGGGCACCTCGGGGAGGCCGTCGGGTCGCGGCTCGGCAAGTCGTTCGCCGTGCCGGTCGCCGCGGAAGGTCCCCTCCACCAGGTGCAGGGAGGTCGGCTTGGGGGGTCGGCCGAGGCTCATTGTCCCTGTCCCGTCTTGCGGTTGTGGCAGCGCCCGCAGAGCGGCTGCAGGTTGGTGGTGCTGAGCGCCATGTCGGGGCGTTCGCGGCGTGGCGTGACGTGATCGACGACGCTCGCCGCCGTGATCACCCCCCGCGCCGCGCAGTGCCGGCAGAGCGGCTCGCGCGAGAGCACGAGGCCGCGTACGCGACGCCAGGGTCGCGACGCGTAGAACGGGTCGCCGGGGGCATTCTTGGCGCCGCCGGCGTGCCGCGTGCGGGCGTGGGCGTCGCAGTACGGCCCCCGCGCAAGCTCCGTGCAGAGCGGCTCGCGGCAGCACTCGAGGGGTCGGAGCGCCATGGGGCTGCGCCCGAGAGGGGAGAGGCGGGAGGCGGGAGGTGAGGGGCGAGAGTCACGGGATCACCTCGAACTCGACGGCCAGGTTCGCCAGCTGCCCGCCGGGGAGCGTCAGCGACACGGCGTGCGACGCCACGGCGCCGACCGTGGCGTTCGCCGCGACCTCGATCCGCCAGGCGGCCAGATCGCGATCGACGCCGTGGCTGTTCGCCAGGGTCGAGACGGCGACGGCGGCCGGGAGGCTCGACACGGGGAGGGCCATCCCCGCGAGGCGACTGCCGCGGGGGAGCAGGTCGCGGCAGTCGACGGCGGCGATCAGCTGCTCGCCGCGCCGCACACGCAGCCGCCGGTCGACGGAGTAGCCCCCCCGCCAGCGTCCGGCGCGGACGGTGTGCGGCGGCGACGCCTCCTGCGTCTGCACCGGGCCACCACCGGCCGTCGCCACCACCCCCGCCAGGTCGCTCACTCGGGCCACGGCGCCCGTCGTAGGGAGGGTGGCGATCTTGGCTCGCTCGGGCGCCGAGATGCCTGCCGCCGCGATCGCGGCAGCAGTGTCGGAAAACTTCGCCGAGACAAAGTCGGCGTTCGGGAGCTGCGCTTCCGCGATCAGAGTAGTCACCTGCGCGGGCGTGGCCCGCGCCGCGACTAGGTCCTTGAGCGAGCCCGTCGCTGCGCTCCCCGTCGGCGCCAGATTGTTCACGCCGCTCGCCACGCGCGTCAGGTCCGAGTCGATGAACAGCGTCTCGGTGATCGTCGCGCCCGTCTTCAACAGCACGATCACCCCGAGGGGCGTGTCGCTAGCCGGAACGGGCGAGACGCCGGCGCGCCGAAACACGGTGAGCGGCACGACCCCGTCGGGAAGCGCCGCGAGGTCGGTGTGCAGGACGTGCCGGTCCGACGCGGTGAATGTCCCGGCGGCGACGAAGAACGTGGCGCCTCCGTAGGCCAAGTAGTGCGTGCCGCTCCGCTGCGACCACCACGCGACACGGTCGCCGGCCGGTGACTTTGGGGGGCCGATCGGCGCCGTGGTGAGCACGAGCGCCGCGTCGACGGCGGCGCTCGTGGAGTTCGCGAGCGCGTCCTCGACCCCGCCGGCGAGCGTGGCGAGCCCGACCGTCTCGTCCGCCAGGAGGTCGAGGTGTACGGCGCGCGCCGCGGTGTAGCCCAACGACTTGAGCGCCGCCACGGGGGTCACGTCGCGCAGCGTCCCGCTGCACGTGACGGCCGAGTCGGCCGCGTTGTCGCTCTTGCAGCGGACCGACCCACTTGCCGGGAGCGAGAGCTGCACCACGAGCGTCTGCCCAGCCGCCGCGGTGGCCGCGGGGGTGTCAACCCCGTACTTGACGATGCCCGCCGAGTCCGCGGCGTAGAACCGCAGGTTCCCCGCCGCGCCGCTGGGGAACAGCAGCTCAAGCTGCGCCGCGTGGACCGGCTCGGTAAGCGTCCACGCCGCGAGCCCGGCGCCACCGAGGTTGACGGCGCTGGCCAGGTTGCGCGAGGCGCTCGTGACGGTGGTGATCGTTTGCATGGCCGCTAGCAGTTGGCGAGGGCGTTGTTGAGGCGGCGACTGTCGAGCTCGGCCAGGTACTGGTAGAGCGTGGCGGCGGAGTCGCGGCTTGATACCGCGGGTAGCGGCGTGTCGAGGTTGGCGATCATCGCTTCAACAGCAACCCGGTCCTTACGACCGTGGTCCGTTAGGCGAAAGTTGTTTGCGGCCATGTTCACAAGGGCCAGTGGCTGCGAAAAACGATTGCCCCCCATGTCGCATCCGTTCTTAGTGAACGACGGCGATGCGTCGGCCGCTTGAACCATTGTTTCGCGGAGCGTCGTTTTGTCTGTGGTAACGGTTCCGATCGACGATCGAACGGCCGTCCTTCTTTGCCCCTGGAAATACGTGCGCACGAAAGTACGGTTCAAGAAAATCGGCCTGTCGGCAATTAAGCCGTCGATGATGCTGTCGCTGACAACGGTGCTGACGTTGCCGTTGTACGCCAACGTCCTGAGGAAGCAGTTGATCGTGTTGCCTTCGACACCAAATCCGCCGGTCGCCCGGCAGCGGTAGACCGTCGACAGATAAGCGTGCAACGGACGCCCTAAGGTGGCCGCCATGAACGCCGTACACGACACAAACATCGAGTTCTGTCCAACCGACGCGACGTTCGCCACTTGCGACGCGTCGAGCGACAGGTCGAGGTTGGCGACCACGGCGTTCTGCGAGGTGTTGCTGAAAACGTACTGCCCGCTCGTCCACGCGCCCCCAGTCCCGACGATACGTGGCCTTTGCGCATCGGCAACGTCGAGCGACAGGTCGCCTGGGGCCGACCAACAGCCGAGCGTGCGGTGCCCACGCTGGTTCCAATCGCCGCCCGACGCGATCACGATTGGGGACGTTACGGCGATGGTGCCGGCAACGCCGACGACCCACGCGTCGAAATTCGGGATCGCGTTTGCTGCGGACGCGGCGGCGTACTGCGCGATCGTCCACGCACCGCTCGCGCTGTTCGCGGTGCCGTCCCCACTCCCCGTCGCGTCGGCGCGGACGTAACGGTTCGTGGCGGTGGGGTCGAACGTGTAGGTGCTCATTCACCACCTCCTTCGGGCGGCGCGGGCGGGTTCAAGATCGCGTCGATCGCAGCCGTGATCGACGCCACGAACTGCGCGCCGACCGCCGCCGTCGCGGCCGCGTGCTGGTCGGGCGAGGCGGTCGTCCCGAGCACGGCGATCGCCCCCACCAAACCCAGCGGCGCGAGCGAATCGGCCACCAAGGCGGACACGATCCCCGCCGCCGTCGCGCCGGTCGCCGCTTGCTCTTCGGCCGTCATCACGGTTTTGGCTTCCGCGTACAGGCCCAGCGCAGCACTCGCATGCACGCCCGCCTCGCGCAGCCGAGTCCGGGTCTGTTCGATGTGCCCGTTCCAGGCGTTGAGCTTGTCGCCCGCGGCGCGGGTGTCGCTGTTGAGGAGGCTCGTCGCCATGTACTTTTCACCGTGTTACGGACCAGCATGAACAGCAGCCAACTCACGGCCAGCATCGCGTACCAGGTCTCCCAGAACCAATGCTCCCCATCGGGGTCCTCCGCCGTCTCCTCCGCAAGCGTCATCTCCGCCTAGCTCCACCGCGCGGCGACAGGTGTGGCGACACGCTCGGCGCGTGCCGCTTGTCGAACGGCGTCTTGAGAGCCGCCCGCGGCGGCAGTAAGTCCACCGTGTTCGCGTAGCTGTACTGATTGATCCCGAACACCGCGCCGTTGCCGGCGTTCACGGAAGCCCGGATCGTCGCCGGGGTGGTTGCCGCCGAACCGACGCCGATGTAATCGACCACGAACACCCGGTGACTCCCGTGCGGCGCCTGCCAGGCGTCCGGCGCCCCGCCGAACGCAGGGACCTGATTCACGGCGTCGTTCAGGGTGGTGTAGCAGCCGACGCCGAACGTTTGCCCCGCCTCGGGCCCCCAGACCGTGTTGTTCGCACGCGGCGTGCTCCCCAGCACGCCCGTCTCAACCCACGGCTCGGGGAGGACCATTGGCGCTGTGGGGTCGTTCTTGGCGCGGGCCACGATGGTTGCAACAAACGCCTCGAACACGGCCTTTGCGGCGGCCGAGACGTGAGGGGGCCGGTTGTTGCTGCCGTAGTAGTTGCTCGCGTCGATCGCGATCGCGTCGGCGCGGATCGTGTACCGGTAGAAGTCGTAGGCTCGCTCGGCGCGCGCCAGCCAGGCGGTGGGGTTCGACTCGGCGAGCGCGCAGCTGTCGGGGTCGTCGAGGCGTCCCGCGTACTGGAGGTACTTGAGGGTGTGCTTGCTCGCCAGGTCGCGCCACAGCGGCCACGTCGAGGCGATCGCCGTCCGGTCGGCCAGGTCGGCCGGGTACTGATTGGGCTGGCCGGGGGGTCCGTGGGGGACCAGCCGCCAAGAAGGCCCGAGCGGCGTCCCCGCCGACATCTCTTGGCAGTGGAGCGGCGCGAAGAACGAATACCACCGGAATCCGTCGTCCTGGCCCACCCAAACGGGACCGGGTGCGTCCATGACGAGCCAGTGCACCGGGCACGGGTTCCGTCGCGACAGGTCGGCGTCGGCGACAGCAACCGCCCCGGCCCAGCCGTCGGGCGAGATCCCGGTGACTCCCGACCCGTCGAGCGCGCGGTAGAGGTAGGCGTACTCGGCGGCGAGCGGGTACCCCGCCGCGTTGCACTCCAGCCCGTCGATGATCTGCGTGGTCATTCCTTGGCCCCCCGATTATCGAGCCACGCGCGGAACCAGGCGGGGCCCGCCTTGTGCATCATCGTCATCAGCGGCCACGCCATGAAGCCGAGCAGACCCGACAGGGCCAGCACGTTGTCGGCGTTCACCGCCGGCAGCCACTGGCACGCCGCGGGCCCGATCACCGTGGCGGTGGTCGCCGCGCCGAGCCAACGGACCCCTTCGCCGCGCACCGTGCGCGGCTCGGAAGTCGGGACCATCACCACCGCCAGCACACCACCCATGCAGGCCCCGGCGAGGCAGGTCAGCGGCAACGACCAGTCGGCCGGCAAGATCCCCTCGCCCCCGCGCGCGGCGATCCCGGCGGCGGCGCCGGCGACGATCATCGGGGCGGTGATGGCGAGGGGCGGCATGCGCTTCGGCAGGGTGCGTCGAGCGCACCGCCTTGAGGGCTGGGGTCGATCGGTGCACTTCGTGCACCCTACGTCGCTCATTGTTTGTCGATCGTCGCGTGGCCGGCGGCGACTTGCCGCGTGCTGAGACTCTGAGCGTCTCCCTCGAGCCAGACGTGCCCCAGCACGCGGCCCATCGTCAGCAGGTCGTCGAGCCGCCGGGCGTGCCCGAGCGGCACGCTCAGCAGCGCCGGCTGGCCCGCGGCCAGATTCCGCAGGTGCGCGGCGCTCGCCTCGCCGCGTCGCTTCTCGTCGGCGGCGGTCGTGCGGATCTCGGGGGCCCAGCAGTCGAGGAGCCGCACGCGGAGGTCGATCGAGACGCGGACGGTGAGCGTGTCGCCGTCGTAGACCTCGGTCACCACGCAAGGCATGGTCAGGGCTGCCGACGGGCCGGCTGCCGCCGCGTCCTGTGGGAGAGAGCACAGGAGCGCGGCGGCGAGCGCGGCGGCGGCGATCGGTCGGCAACGCATCACGGTCCGGGGGCGGGGGGGATACTCGGCGCCGAGGTCGCGGCCGAGCTCGACCCGCCACGCTGCGCCGCGCCCAGCGTGGCGTCCGTCCGCAGCCCGCCGTAGAAGTTGGTGAGGTTCGTGGGCCACGGGGTGAGCTCGGGGAGGTGCGTCACCGGGATCCCCTCGGCGAGCATCTCGAGGCGGTCCTCGGTGAACACGCGGTCGAGCCGCGGCACGGTGTCGGCCATCTCGGTCGAGGTGAAGTACTCGGCCGGGTTGTAGGCCTTGAGGTCCTCCTCGCTGAGCTTGAAACCGGCGGCCATCGCCACGTCGCGCGGCACGCCGAACAGCTCGATCGCCATGTTGGTGTACATCCGCTGGATGTACTGGCCGACCTGCCCGGCGAAGGCGGTCGAGATCTCCATCTCCTTGCGGTTCTCGGTGTGCTGCATCGCCTCGGCGAGCGACACCAAGATCAGCCCCGCCCAGCGCCGCAAGAACGGGTTGCGGACCTTGAAGTAGGGGACCGGATAGACGCGGAAGACCTCTCCCGCGGGGCGCGAGTGGAAGACCTCCATGTTGTTCTCCCCCGGCGGCACGGCGCGGCCGGCGAGGATCGCCGCCGAGCGGAGGTAGAGCTTGTGCAGCCGCTTGCAGGTGTTGATCGACGGCGGGATCCGCAGGTCGACGTCCTCGTGGTGCATCACGTGGAACAGGTTCCGCCCGATCAGGTCCACCAGGTCGGTGATCTGCGGGTTCAGGCTCCCGACGTCGTTCGACCAGTTGGGGACGGCGTAGCCGGCATCGCCGAAGACGCCGACGTTGTACCAGAGGACCGCGTCGGTGTTCGTGACGGGCATGAGGGCTGCGCCAGAGGTTAGAGGTTAGATGCTAGAGGTGAGAGGTTAGAGGACGGACGGCGCTTCTCTGCCATCTGCCATCTGTCATCTGTCATCTCTTACGAGGCGTTCAGCTTCTGCCGCGTGAGCCCGTCGAGCGCCGTGAGCGTGTCGACGCTCCGCGGGTACTTGCGGGCGATCTCTTCGGCGGCCCACTGGTAGGCCGCCGCGAAGCGGTCGCTCTCGACCGGGACGTAGTGGTTTCGGTGAACGGTCTGCTGCGGGGGGGGCGGGTTGTCGACGACCACGGGGACGGGCCGCTGCCGGGCAACGTCCCAACGGTAGGTTTGTTGCTGCGCGGTGGCGGGTTCGGGCCGCTCGCCGCGGAACGGCTCAGTAACCGGCGGGTCGAAAGCCATCGGCCGGCGCCACCCCCGGGGCGCGGCTTGCTCGGGTGCGGCGGGCGCGGGCGAGGAGCCACTGTCCGGCCAGCAGCCCCGCTCCGATCGGTCCGCCGAGGGCGAGCGCCGAGTAGACCGACAGGCCGGCGCCGCCAAGACGCTGCGCCGTGGCGGCCACCTCCGCGAGGCGCTGGCCGAGCGATTGCTGGACCTCGTCGACCGCGGCGGTGCGGGCAAACTCGGTCCCCGCTTGGGCCCGCCACTGTTCCTGCTGCAACCGCCAGCGGTCCTGCGAGGCGCGCCACAGGCGCACCTCGTCGCTTTCCTCGGCCGCATCGCGTCGCCACGCTTCGAGCGACTCCAGCCGCTTGCGCAGCGCGCCCGCCTCGACGAGCGAGAGGTGCGCGGGGGCTGGCTGCGGCGCTGCGGCCGGCGGCTCTTGCGGCCGAGGGACGGGAGTCAGCGGGGGCGGCTCGGCCGGTGACGCGGGGGTGGTGTAGCCGGGGACCACGACCGTCCGGTCGGCGCCGAACACGCGGGCCAGGATCCGCCGCAGGGGTCCGCCGCAGGCCCCGTACGTCTGCCCTTCGGCGCTCCCCCAGACGACGGCCACGAGGCGGCCTTGGTCGTCGACGATCGGGCCACCGGAGTCGCCAGGCCGCACGCCGCCGCTGATCACCACCGACGGCTCTGTCGCGCCCGCGGCCGTGCTGTAGCCGACGATGCCGCCACGCACCACGCGGAACCGCCCGGCTGGGCCGAAGCCGGCGGCGCGGAGCAGCCCCCGCAACGGGCCTACGGGGGCGGGGGGGATCGGCCGCAGGTTGACGCGCTGCGTTACGAGCACCACCAGGTCGTGGGCCGGGTCGGCCGCCACGACCTGCGCGGGGAGCTCCCCGGCGCGGGTCTCGACGATCGTCTCCCCGCCGGGGGCGTCGCGGAACAGGTGGTGGCAGGTGACCCAGTAGCTGCGCGTCTCGCCGTGAGCGATCAGCGTCCCCGAGCCGGTGCTTCCGTCTCCTCGGTTGAGGATCCGGGCGGCCGCTTCGGGGGGCGCCTGCTCGGGCCCTTGATCAACCGACGGCGGCGCGGGCATCAGCGGTCCGACCGCGACGCCTTGCGAGGGGGGGCAGACGTCGCCGGGGCACTGGCCGCTGGCGGTGAGCGACGCCGCGAAGACGACGACGGCGACGATCAGCGCCAGCAGCAGCATCATCAGCGGGTCGGTTGGCGGCTTCCACACCCCCGCGTCGTGCATCCGCCTCCAAGGGCTCCAGCCGACGCACCGCACCGCTGAGTACATCGGCCAGCGCTGCCACGCGGGGACCCCGTCGCGACGCATGATCGCGAGGAACAGCGCGTCGGCCTGGGCGCGGTCGACACCCGCCTCGGGGCCGCGGTCGTAGAGGGCATCGTGGACCATCGCCGCGCGGGCGTAGCGGCCGACGCGCGGGAACAGCCACCACAGGACGCGCGGCACGCTGGCGAAGTCGAGCCGGTAGCCGGCAGGGATCTCGACGCGGGTGATGCTGTTGACGTAGCGGACCGACTGCTGGAGCTCGTAGGGAAGCCCCTCGTCCGCCGGCCAGAGGTTGATCGGCAGGTGCTGAACGGGGCCGCCATCGACCGAGCCGTCGGGGCGCAGCAGATAGAACGCGTGCATGGGCTTCCCCTCTCCGGGAGTGATCCGCGAGAGGGGAAGCGTGCGTTGGCGCTGGCCGATTCAGCCCGCGGCCCCTTGGTCGGACGGCGCTGTCCTTCGCGCCGCGCTGCGCAGCCGCTGCTGACGCTGGACCACCACGGCGTGGAGCTCGAGCGAGCAGGCGCCGCACGGCAGGCGGACCACGTGGCCGCAGCGCCCGCAGCGCCCCTGCACGCGTCGGTAGAGGGGGTCGGCGAAGTACTTGGCGAGCGAGTCGCGGCTTACCCCCAGCCGCCGCGCCGCCTCGCGGACGCTGACCCCCGACTCCTCCACCAGGCGCAGCGCCTCCTCGACCCGCTCGCGGCTCACGGGGGTGCCCGATCCCGGTCCTCCCATTGGCGTGCCTCCCCGGGGCGGTCGCGTTCACGGAGTCGGCGGATGACGCGGGCCGCTCGATCCACTTCGGGCCTGCACTTCTGCGCCGCGTTACACGCTGCAAAGATAAGCGCGAACTCGGCCCGGACAAGGGCGATTCGCTCCTCGTCGCTCAGGAACCCGCCGCCGGGGGCGGGGGTGAAGGTCCACGGAATGGTTGGGGGGGTGCTCACCGGTTGCTCCAGGTGCTGACTATGACCGACAGCGACGTCGAAACGCAGACGGCGACCGCCGTGAACGTGAAGACCCACATCACGCCTACGAGCATCAGCCACCCGCACTTGCGAACCCACTCTCGCCAGGTCGCTTCGGGTTCGATGAACCGGGGGATTGGGATCCAGGGCACGACAGTCTCCTGCTCGCAGTTTGCGATCAGAATCGACTTACCTTCGGCGACCGCGGCGTCCATCTCTTTGAACAACGCGTCGTAAAGCACGATCCGCTCATGATCGGTAACAAATGGTGGCGGGGGGGGCGCAAGTGGCTTCGGTCCGTCGGGGGGTTGGGTTGGTTCTTTGGCCATCGCTATCTCTCGCCGCTCTCTGTGGTAAGGACCTCCGCGATCCGACGATGCGTCAGCTCGCACTGACTCTCTCGCAGATCGACGCTCACGCTCGATCGTCCGCACCGCTTCGCCACGGCGGCCGTGGTGCCGCTGCCGGCGAACGGGTCGAGCACCACGCCCCCTGGCGGACAGAACGAACGCACGAAGAACTCGGCCAGCGTCTCGGGGAACGGGGCCTCGTTTTCACTGGCGAGCTTGCTGCCGATGTTCCCGCCCCCCGCGGCGCCGCAGTCGATCACGTT
>JBOFFC010000126.1:0-49507 GCA_051648405.1 Lacipirellulaceae bacterium | reverse complement strand
CGCGACCGTCAAGGGAGCGACCAACGGGCGTAGCGCAATCGATTGACGCGGCGAACGTGCTCGGTCGCTCCCTTGACGGTCGCGGCTCGGTGTTACGAGCGCTCGTTTCGCGACGCGCGTCAGCCCCCCGAGGCCTTCGCCTTGTAGCCGAGCTCGACGAGCTTCGCGACCACCGCGTCGCGGCAGTCACCTTGCAGCACGAGCTCGCCGTCGGAGACGCCGCCGCCGCAACCGAGCTTGGTTCGCAGCGCGGAGAGCAGCGTTTTGAGCGTCGCCGGGTCGTCGTCGAGCCCCGCGACGACGGCGCACCACTTGCCGCGCCGGCGCTCGCGGCGGACGCGCGGTTGCTGTTCGCTCGGGTCGCGCGTTGTCGATTGCATTGCGGCGGGGGGACACATGCAGTTAGCGACGACGCGGCCGCACGCGTCGCACGTCACCGGCCGCTGGAGCGGCATTCCGTCGAAGAGGCCCATGGGGGGGAGTTTAGCACAGTGACGCAACGACCCAATGACCAAGCACCAATGACCAAAACGCGCAAGCGCTTGGCGACTGCCCACTGCCCACTTCTGTTGGTCATTGGTGGTTTCCGCGTCGCTCCGCTTCCTTCGGGCGCGGCTCGAGAAACGCGCGTCCGCCGCTTCGCGCGTCCTCTGCGTCTTTGCGTGAGACTTCTCGACGAGCGCGATGTCGCAGACGGGGTCACTGCGACGGCTGGCGCCGCCGGCTCGCCGTTGTGCAAATGGCTATCGCGGCGAGCGTGGCGGCCGTTGGCTCGGGGATCGCGTCGGCGGTCGCGAAGCCCGCTTCGACGCCGCCGTAGATCGACTGCCAGTCGGCGAGTCGCCCCTGCGTCGTCGTGACCCCCAGGCCGTCGCGCCAGACCGTGTAGTCGGCCGCATCGACGCGGCCGTCGGCGTTGAAGTCGCCGGCCAGCCGCGCGACGCCCGCCACGCGCGTCGGCCGCGGGTGTCGAGGTGCATGTGGTTCTGGTGCCCGCCAGACGAGTCGTACACGGCGAGCCCCGGGCGGACGGCGTTGATCGCTCCCAGGATGTCTTGGTTTGACGTGAGGATTCGCGCGAGGCCGACCGTGCCCGGCGCAGTGGCGAAGGCGATGCCGTGCTGCGCTGCGATCGACTCCTCGGTGCTGAGCACGCCGTTGCCGAAGTTCCAGGTCGAGGGATCGACGTCGATGTCGATGTCCATCCCGACGCGGTGCGAGGAGTGAAACGCCGACGATCCATAGCCGTCGGCGGTCGACATGCCGTTCATCAGTTGGCCGCGGCCGGTGGTTTGCTTCGCGAGCGCCGAGCTGCCGACGAACAGATCGACCGACCAGTTCGTGCCGAAGCGTTCGGGTTGCGGCGTGCGTCCGGTGCGCCCGCCGCCGCCGGAGTCGAAGCCGGGGAGTAGGTCGAAGTTCCCACGGAGGTTGTTCTCGTTGAATTGCCCGGGAGTCTGCGGGTCGGGGTCGATGAGCTCGACCCACTGCGGCGCGTTGCGGGCGTTGAGCCAGCCGGCGGTCGTGGGGCCGATGATCCCGTCGGCGCTCGCCTGCGTGGTGTTCAGTCCCCCGAGGAAGGCCCCTTGAAACGTCCTCGCGGCTTGATCGGTTGCGGCGGTAAACGAACCGGTCGCCGGAACCGCGCCTCCTCCTTGAGCGACGAACCCAAAGTACCGCAGCCGCTGCTGCTGTTGGGCGACGAACAGCGGGTTGTTGGCTGTGCCGTTGAAGCGTTCGAGGCTCTGGCCGACGGACCCCTCCCCCGCCCCCGAGTAGCCCGGCTGCACCGTGACCGCGAACGACGTCGCGGCGCCGTTCACCAGGACCGAGCCGGCAAGCACCCCCTGGAAGCCGCGGGCCGCGGCGTTGGCATCCCCGAGCGCGGCCGTGTTGCGTGCGGGATTCGGGAAGACCCACAGCCTTCCGGACGACGCGAAGGCCTCTCCGCCGAGCGTGTCGCTCGTCAGCAAGCTGTGACCCGTGGTCGTGAGCGCGGGGCTGCCGAACGTCGAGCCGGGGGCGATCCCCGGGAGCGACGCGAGGTCGATCGCGATGGCGTCCCCCGACCGGCCGTAGAGGTCGAAGTCGGCGGCCCCGGCGAGGGTCGCACAGGTGATCAGCAGCGAGGCGACCGCTGCGAGAAACGGACGTTGGGACGGCATGTTGGCGGGGTTTTCTCTGGGGAGTGAGCCTTCAACATAGGCGGTACGCGCGGGAGTCGCGACAGACTTGCGCCGGGACCGGAGTCGGCTGCGCAGCAACGCGAGATTCGGCCGGGCGCGACAATAGTGCGGTAAAAACCACCCCCCCATGTGGGTGTGACGCTTTATCCGATAGGCTGCCGGCCGCGAGGTCGGTACCTTACTTAACCAAGCAGCCGTTGTGCGCTTGAGGTGCGCGGAGCGGGCCGACCGGCAGGTTTCGTCGGACGCCGTTCCGGACCTCCCGCAGCGGCCGAAGTGGTTGATTGACAAAGATTTACGCCTGCGAAGCGGGACCCGTTCGGGCTCGTTCGAGGGCGCCCTTCCTGAACGCCTCCGGGACCTTGCCGACGTGGATCGCTTTGTCTTCCCGCCGTGGGTCAACAAGTTCACCACCATGGTCCTGGGGGGCATCGCCCTAGGCGCCGCGTATGTCGGCGGGACGCTGTTCTACGGCACGCTGCCGGAGGTGATGTACACCGGGTACCAGCCGACGCAGCCGGTCCCCTTCAGCCACAAGATCCACGCGGGTGAGCTGAAGATGGACTGCCGGTACTGCCACAACACGGTGGAGAAGGCGGCCCACGCCGCGGTCCCGGCGACCTCGACCTGTGCGAACTGCCACAACGCTTCGCAAAAGCCCGACGGCACGCTCGCCAAGACGGTCGTCCACCCCGCGAGCCCGAAGCTGACGCTCGTGCGCGACAGCATCGCGACCGGCAAGTCGATCGAATGGGAGCGGATCCACGACCTGGCCGACTACGTCTACTTCAACCACTCGGCGCACGTAAACCGCGGCGTCGGCTGCGTTTCGTGCCACGGGCGGATCGACCGGATGGAGGTCGTTCACCAGGACAAGCCGCTGTCGATGAGCTGGTGCCTCGACTGCCACCGGAACCCCGAGCCGCACCTCCGGCCGCTCGACCAGATCACGAACATGGCGTGGGTCCCCGACGAGCCGCAGGCGAAGGTCGGCGCGAAGGTCCGCGACGATCTCCAGATCCACCCGAACACCAACTGCTCGACGTGTCATCGATAAGGGCTAGCGGATGGGACGACCGCTTGGCTGTCCCCGTCGTGACCCCCTCCGAGTCGAAGCACCACGCCCGCCACGGGCGTCCCCCGCACCCTCCCGCAGCACGCTCTCGATGAACCTCCCGATTGTGGAAGCGCCGCGTCGCACGCCGGCCCCGAAGCTCGCCGTTGGGCAGTACTGGCGGAGCATCCAGGAGCTCGAGCACACCGACGCGTTTCAGGAGTTCCTGCACCGCGAGTTCCCGCAGGCCGCTTCGGAGTTCCCAGAAGGGGTTTCACGGCGCCGCTGGATGCAGCTCATGGGCGCGTCGTTCGCGCTCGCGACGGCCGCCGGCTGCCGCTGGGAGACCGAGAAGATCGTCGCCTACGCCGACTCACCCGAGGGGTACGTCCCCGGCAAGCCGGAGCACTTCGCCACGAACTTCGCTTGGGCCGGCGGTCCGAAGCACGTGCTGGTGACCAAGTACGACGGCCGCCCGGTGAAGGTCGAGGGGAACCCCGAGCACCCCGCCTCGCGCGGCGGGACCGACACGTTCACGCAGGCCGCGACGCTGGCCCTGTACGACCCCGACCGGGCGACGCAAGTACGGCTCCGCGAGAAGGGGAAGACGTTCGGCAAGGAGTGGAGCGACTTCGAGGCGTACCTCGCCGAGCGCGTCGCTGCGCTCGGCGATGGGGCCTCGCTCGCGGTGCTGACGCAGCCGCTGGCCTCGTACGCGATGTTCGACGCGCTCGATCGTGTCGCCGAGAAGTTCCCGGCGGCGAAGTTCTACGCGTACGCGCCCCTGTCGCGCGAGAACGAGCTGGCCGGCGCCGAGCTGGCGTTTGGCAAGCGCCTGCGGACCCACTACCGGCTGCCGGGGGCGAGCGTCATCGCGGCCTTCGACGCCGACGTGCTGACGATGGCGCCCGACGCCCTGCGTGCGGCCCGGGACTACGGCGATCGTCGCGACCCCGACGGGGTCATGAACCGCCTGTACGCGGTCGAGAGCCAGTTCAGCACCACCGGGGCGGCCGCCGACCACCGCTTGCCGCTGAAGTCGGCGGCGATCGGCGCGTTCCTCGGCAAGTTGCGTGACAAGGTCAAGGAGCTGCTGACGAGCGACGCCCACGACCACGGCGACCCGATCGAAGGGCAGCCGACCCCCGACGAGTTCCTCGAAGTCCTCGCCGACGACCTGTCGCACAACGAGGGGGAGAGCGTCGTGATCGTCGGCGCCGGCCAGCCGGCGGCGGTCCACGCCCTCGCGCACGAGATCAACTCGCTGCTGGGGAACTTCGGCAAGACGGTGCTGCTGACCGACGAGCCGGCCGCGAAGGTCGCGATGGTGACGCTCGCCGAGCTGCAAGCGGCTGCCGCCGCCGGTTCGGTGGACACACTGCTGATCATCGACGGGAACCCCGCCTACGACGCGCCGGGCGACGTGAACTTCGCCGAGGGGCTCGCCAAGGTCCCGAACACGATCCGCCTCGGGTACTACGACGACGAGACCTCGCGCCTCTGCCGCTGGAGCCTGCCGCTCACGCACCCGTTCGAGGAATGGGGGGACGTGATCGGCTGGGACGGGACGATCGGCGTTTGCCAACCGATGATCGAGCCGCTGGTCGGCGGTCGGTCGGCGCTGGCCGTGCTGTCGATGCTCGGTGGCGACGCCTCGCCCGACACGCGGCAACTGGTCGCCACCGCCGTGGCCGAGCGGACCGACGCGACCGACGACAACGCCTGGAACAAGCTGCTGCACGACGGCTATTTCGGCGGCACCGCGTTCGCGCCGATCGAGGCGAAGCTCAAGGGGGGGAACTTCCCCGCCCCCGCGGCGCCGGCCGACGACGAGCTGGAGCTGGTCCTCACCGCGAGCAGCTCGACGTACGACGGCCGCTTCGCCAACAGCGGGTGGTTGCAAGAGACCCCCGACTTCCTCACCAAGCTCACCTGGGACAACGCGGCGCTCGTGAGCGACGCGACCGCCAAGAAGCTCGGCCTGAAGCACGGCGTGATGGCCGAGTTGAAGGTGGGCGACACGAAGGTCAAGGCGCCGGTCTACGTGATGCCCGGCCAAGCGGCGGGCTCGATCGGCCTGGCGCTCGGCTACGGCCGTGTCGCGGCGGGCCACGTTGGCGGATTGATCGACGAGCAAGGAGTGACGGCGCCGGGGCCGTTCGCCAACAGCCCGATGGGGCTTTGGATGAAGGCCCCCGCCGCGAGCGTCGGCGTCAGCGCGTTCCCACTGCTGACGAGCGCCGGGGCGATGTTCTTCGCCGCCGTGACCACCAAGTCGACGGGCGAGGCCTACCTGCTCGCCACGACCCAGGATCACCACGCCATCGACCGCGGCGGGCTCGAGGCGATCGGCAAGCGGACGGGCGAGCTGATCCGCACGGCGAGCAAGGACTTCTACGACGAGCACAACGACTTCGCGCCGAACCAGGCCCACGACGTGATGGTGCACGCCGGCGGCGAGCACCGCCCGACCGAGCCGCTGTGGACGCTCCGCAGCTACGACGGCGGCCACGCCTGGGGCATGGCGATCGACCTGTCGAAGTGCATCGGCTGCAACGCGTGCATGGTCGCCTGCCAGGCCGAGAACAACGTGCCGGTGGTCGGCAAGGACCAGGTGGCGCGCGGCCGCGAGATGCACTGGATCCGCATCGACCGCTACTTCAAGGGGACCGCGAACCCGGCCGACGCGTCGGACCCGGAGAATTTTGTGAACCCCGAGGTGGCCCACCAGCCGATCGCCTGCCAGCAGTGCGAGACGGCGCCGTGCGAAGAGGTCTGCCCCGTCGCGGCGACGCTGCACGACGACGAGGGGCTCAACAACATGGTCTACAACCGCTGCGTGGGGACGCGCTACTGCGCGAACAACTGCCCCTACAAGGTGCGGCGGTTCAACTTCTTCCGCTACTCGAAGTCGCTGTACGAGGCGTCGAACGAGCTCATGAAGCTCGTCTCGAACCCCGAGGTGACCGTCCGCAGCCGCGGCGTGATGGAGAAGTGCACCTACTGCCAGCAGCGGATCAGCGCTGGACGGATCGCCGCCAAGATCAAGGGGGAAGCGATCCAGGACGGCGCGATCATGAGCGCCTGCCAACAGGCCTGCCCGACCCGCGCGATCGAGTTCGGCGACCTCAAGCAAGAGGGGAGCCGCGTCGCCGCGGCGCACGCCAAGCCGCGGGCCTACGGCATCCTGACCGAGCTGATGACCAAGCCGCGCACTGTGTTCCTCGCCAAGGTCCGCAACCCGCACGAGCGGCTGGTGAAGACGACCGACAACCCGGTGCTGCATCACCATTCGGACGAGGGGCACGGCGACCACGACGCCGATCACGGCCACGACCACAGCGACGAGAAGAAGGCCGTGAAGGCCGAGGCCTGACACCCGCGTTTTGGGAGGCGCCGCAGGCCCCCTCCCCCGAGACGTTTTCCGCTCACGAATCCTGACTGAAGCTCGCGCATGGCTACCGCCGACATCAACGCGATCCGCGTCCCCGAAGAGTGGGTCGATCCGCCGTGGATCGAGGGGGACAACGACTTCAAGTCGGTCACGGACACGATCTGCCGGATCGCCGAGAACCCCCGGCCGCCGCTGGCTTGGTACATCGCGTTCGCGGTCGCCGCGACGACGGCGGGGATGTTCGGCGCGCTGATCGCGCTGCTGATCTTCACGGGGGTTGGCGTCTGGGGGAACCAGAACGCCGTGGCGTGGGGTTTCCCGATCGTGAACTTCGTGTTCTGGGTCGGCATCGGCCACGCCGGGACGCTGATCTCGGCGATCTTGTTCCTGTTCCGCCAGCACTGGCGGACCAGCATCAACCGCTTCGCCGAAGCGATGACGATCTTCGCGGTCGTCTGCGCGGGGACGTTCCCGGGGATCCACATCGGCCGCGTGTGGTTCGCGTACTACCTGTTCCCGCTCCCCGATTCGCGGCTCTACATGTGGCCGCAGTTCCGCAGCCCGCTGCTGTGGGACGTGTTCGCCGTCGGCACGTACGCGACGGTCTCGCTGCTGTTCTGGTACATGGGGATGATCCCCGACCTGGCGACGCTGCGCGACCGGGCCAAGCACCCGATCCGCAAGGTCGCCTACGGCCTGCTGTCGGTAGGGTGGGTCGGGTCGGCCACCCAGTGGCGCGTCTACGAGAAGGCGTACGGGTTGCTGGCGGCGCTCGCCACGCCGCTCGTGTTGTCGGTGCACACGATCGTTAGCTTCGACTTCGCGGTCAGCCAACTCCCCGGCTGGCACACGACGATCTTCCCGCCGTACTTCGTCGCCGGCGCCGTGTTCAGCGGCTTCGGGATGGTGCTGACGCTGATGATCCCGGCCCGCGAGTGGTTCGGGCTGAAGGACATCGTCACGCTGCGGCACATCGACTGCATGTGCAAGATCATCATCGCCACGGGGACGATGGTCGGCTTCGCCTACGCGACCGAGTTCTTCATCGCCTGGTACGGCGGGAACCCCTACGAGCAGTTCGCGTTTATGAACCGGGCGTTCGGCCCCAAGTGGTGGGCCTACTGGATCATGGTCACGTGCAACGTGATCTCGCCGCAGTTGTTCTGGTTCGAGTGGGTTCGGCGGAACATGGTGGTGATCTTCATCATCTCGATCTTCGTGAACATCGGCATGTGGTTCGAGCGGTTCGTGATCATCCTGTCGCTCGAGCGGGCGTTCCTCCCCGGCAGTTGGGAGACCTTCACCCCGACGTGGGTCGACATGGGGATGCTGATCGGCAGCTTCGGGCTGTTCTTCACGCTGTTCCTGCTGTTCTGCCGCTTCTTGCCGATCGTGGCGATGTCGGAGGTCAAGCAGGTGATGGCGCACGTCGATAGCCGCCGCTTCGGCGGGCACGTCGCGGGGGACCAGGGGCACTGAGAAGAGTGGCTGTCGGCTCTCGGCCGTCAGCTAGACGATGCTTCCGCGACGAGTTCATTGATAGCCAACGGCCGATAGCCGACAGCCAAGCAAGACCATGGCAAACCAAAGTCCTACCCCCGCTACGCCGAAGCGACTCGGTTCGCTCGCGCAATTCGCCGACCACGACGCGCTGATTGCGGCGGCGGGCAAGACGACCGACGAGGGCTACCGCAAGGTAGAGGCGTACTCGCCGTTCGCCGTCATCGGCCTGGACGACGCGCTGAAGCAGCACGGCACGATCCTGCCGTGGGTCGTCTTCTGCATGGGGCTGACCGGGTCGATCGTCGGCATCTCGATGCAGTACTACATGAACAGCGCCGAAGGGCCCTGGTTCCTCGCCGGCTACGACTTCGCGATCAGCGGCAAGCCGTCGTTCAGTGTGCCGGCGAACATCCCCGTGATGTTCGAATCGACGATCCTGATGTCGGCCTTCGGGGCGTTCTTCGGGATGCTGCTGCTCAACGGGCTCCCCCGGTTCCACAACCCGCTGCACGCCAGCGAGCGCTTCCTGCGTGCCACGAACGACGGGTTCTTCCTGTTCGTCGATGCGAAGGACCCCAAGTACGCCTCGACCGAGACCGAGGCGTTCTTGCAGTCGATCGGGGCGACGGCGGTCGAGTCGATCGACCAGCCGCAGAAGGGTTGGGCCGTGCCGGGTTATTTGAACCTCGCCGCCGCGTGCGTCGTGTCGCTGGCGTGCATCCCGCCGCTGTGGCTGTGGGCCAGCAGCAGCACGACCAGCAGCCTGCCGCGGATCTCGTTCTTCAAGGACATGGAGACGCAGGCCAAGTACAAGCCGCAGTCGCAGAGCGCGCTGTTCGCCGACAACCGCGCGTCGCGTCCACCGATCGAGGGGACCATCGCCCGCGGGAGCATGAAGGACAACGTCAAGCGTTACTACGGCGTCACGGACGCCGGCGAGCTGGCCGGGAGCCCGTCGCCGCTCGAGGCCCGGCTGGTGAGCTACTCGCAAGCAGGCGCCGACGGCGCGGCCCCCGCCGCGCCTGCGGACGGAGCGGCCGCCACGCCCCCCGCCCTCCCCGAGCCGGACTGGGTCAAGGACTTCCCGATCCCCGTCACCGAGCAGCTCGCCAAGCGCGGCGAGCAGCGGTTCAACATCTACTGCGCCACGTGCCACGGCCTGGGTGGCGACGGCGACGGGCTGGTGTCGAAGCGAGCGGTCTCGCTCGAGCAAGGGACCTGGACCCTTCCGTCGAGCGTGCACATCGCGTCGGTCGTCGAGCAGCCGGTCGGTAAGCTTTTTAACACCGTTTCGAACGGCGTGCGGAGCATGCCGGGCTACAAGCAGCAGATCTCGGTTGAAGACCGCTGGGCGATCGTGCTCCACCTGCGGGTGTTGCAGAAGTCGCGGGCGGCGACCGCCGAAGAGCTGCCGCAAGAGAAGCTGCAAGAGCTGAGCAACCTGAAGTAGTCGCGGCCGCGACCTAGGTCGCCCGTGTCCCAGCGATTCCGCGTTCCTAAGATTTCAAGCCGAGCCCCCACCGAGGGGCGTCCGCCATGGCCGCTACGACCGCCCCCACTGTCGCCGAGATCCGTCAAGCGCCGGCCGGGCTCGCCGCGTCGAACGTGGTCCCGCTCTACGCGGGCCTGGGATTGCTGGCGCTCGCCTACGCCCTGGGGCGGATGGACTCGGCCGGGTCGGGTCGGTTCTGGCACGCCTACCTGCTGGGGGTCATGTTCTGCACGACCCTGGGGTTGGGGGGGCTGTTCTTTGTGATCGCCCATCACCTGACCGGGGGGCGGTGGGGAACGCCGCTGCGCCGGCTCGCCGAACTGACGGCCAGCACGCTCACCACCAGCGCGATCCTGTTCCTGCCGATCCTCGGCGTTGTGTTCTCGGGGTCCGACGTGCTCTACCCTTGGGTCAACCGTGAGTTGGTGATGGCCGACCCGATCCTGGTGCAGAAAGCCGACTACCTGTCGCCGACCTGGTTCGCGGTCCGCTGGGCCGTGTGCTTCGGCTTGTGGATCGGCATGGCGCGGCTGTTCCTCGGGCTGTCGCTGAGCCAGGATTCGTCGCAGCCTCTCGCCCGCGCCAGGCGGATGCAGTACTGGAGCGGCCCGGCGGCGGTGGTCTTCGCGCTCTCGCTGAACTTCGCGGCGTTCGACTGGATGATGTCGCTCGAGCCGCACTGGTTCAGCACGATGTTCGGCGTCTACACGTTCGCCGGCTCGTTCGGGGCCTACATGGCGCTGATGATCCTGCTGTGCAACCTGTTGCAGGACCGGGGCGTCCTCACGCAGTCGATCGGGACCGAGCAGTACCACGACATGGCGAAGCTCTGCTTCGCGTTCATCGTCTTCTGGGCCTACATCACGTTTAGCCAGTACATGCTGATCTGGTACGCGGCGATCCCCGAAGAAACGATGTGGTTCGACATCCGCCAAGAAGGGATGTGGCCGTTCGTGGGCTTCATGCTCATCACCGGCCACTGGCTGATCCCGTTCCTGGGGTTCATGTCGCGGAAGATCCGCCGGAACCGTAAGCTGATGGCGTTTTGGGCGGTCTGGATGCTCTGCATGCACTGGACCGACCTGTTGTGGATCATCATGCCGCAGTCCCGCGGGTCGCAGGCCCTGCCGCTGCCGTGGCTCGAGGTGCTAACGACCGCCGGGGCGATAGGGATCGTCGGTTGGAGCTGGCTGCGGGCCGCTTCGGGCAAGTGGCTGCTCCCGATCCAGGACCCGCGGCTGCCGATAGCGCTTTCCTACCACAACCATTAGGCTGGCGCTGTGCGGCCCCCCGCTCTGCCGGGCAGGGCCCCGACGGAAACCTGTTGAAGTTGCCCCCTCCCCCGCGGTTACGCTCTCCGGAGACAGCTCGATGTCGTCCAGTCCGAACGCCGCCCTGAAGATCCCCGAGCCGGGGATCGAGCCGGACGGCTTGAACACGGTCTCGATCGTCATGTGGGGGCTCATCTCCTGCGTGGTGACTTTCTGCGTGATCCTGGCGTCGTTCGCGCTCTACTTCGAGGTCCAGAACGACCTGAACCAAGATCGGTTGGTCGCCCCCCTGATCATCGAGTCCGAAGACACGATCAACGCCCAACGCGAGCTCGTGGGGAGCTACGGGCCCCCCTCTTCCGAGGGAGCGCCCTACCGTATCCCGGTGGAGCGAGCCCGCGCCCTGGTGCTCCGCGACCTCGCCGACAAGTAGTTCGCTCTCGCGAGCGACCCGACGGTACTCCGTTTTTCGACCCCCCACCGCAATGAACGCCCGCGTGACCCGCCGCTTGCTGCTCGCTAGCGCTCTGGTTGCGCTCGCGTCGCCGGTGCATTGCTGGGGCCAGCTCGTAGAGCCCCTGCCGGCCGAGATGCAGGGGGTCGGGATCGACGACAAGGCGGGGGATCAGCTCCCGCTTGATCTTGAGTTCCGCGACGAACGGGGCCAGCCGATCAAGCTGGCAGACCTCTTCCGGGGGGACCGGCCCGTCTTGCTGACGCTCAACTACTCCGACTGCCCGATGCTGTGCGGCGTTCAGCTCAACGGGTTGTTCGACGGGATCGAAGACTTGGCCTGGAATCCGGGCGCCGAGTTCGACGTCGTGAGCGTCAGCATCGACCCCCTGGAGAGCCCCGAGCGCGCCGCGCAGACCAAGCAGCGGTACCTCGAGCGTCTGGGTCGGCCGGGGATCGGCAAAGGCGTCCGGTTCTTAATCGGGTCGCAGCAGAGCATCAGCGCGCTCGCCGACGCGGTCGGCTTCCGCTACAAGTACGTCCCCGAGACGCGCGAGTACTCGCACACGGCCGCCGTGATGGTGCTGACCCCCAGCGGTGTGATCTCGCGATACCTGTACGGCGTCGCCTACGACGCCCCGACGTTGCGGCTGTCGCTTGTCGAGGCGGGCGAAGGGAAGATTGGCTCGCCACTCGACCAGCTGATCTTGTTCTGCTTCCACTACGACGAGACCAAGGGTCGCTACGGCCCGGTGGCGCGGAGGATCATGAGCGCCGGCGCGGGGGTGATGATCTGCTGCATGGCGGTGGGTCTGATTCCCTATTGGTTGCGGCGGTCGCGCGACCTCGCCGCGGCGCCCACTCCGCCTGCGGGGGGCATCCCCCGCGGTGGGATCGCCCTCGAGGGCACGGCGCTGCGGTCACAGCAATCCGAGAACACCCCCCCCCTTTCCGTCACCGGGGAGCCGCTCTCAACGGCCCCCTTACGGTAACCCAGCGACGAAGCATGCACGCCCCTTCAATTTCGAACCTCGCCGACCTCGCGCCGCTCGCTGGGCTGTGGTTCCGTCCCGCCGCCTCGAAGCAGGCGGAAAACGTCGATTATCTGTTCTTCGGGATCCTCTGGATCTGCGTCTTCTTCTTCGTGCTGATCATCGGGCTGATGATCGTGTTCATCGCCCGCTACTACGCGCGTCCGGGGCACTCGGCTGAGCACACGCCGCACCACAACAACACGCTCGAAGCGGCGTGGTCGATTTTCCCCGGGCTGATCACGGTTTGGATCTTCGGGGCCGGGTTCCTCGGGTTCCTCGACATGCGGACCCCCCCCGAGAACGCCTACGAGATCCACGCGATCGCCAAGAAGTGGAGCTGGTCGTTCGTTTACCCCAACGGGTACGTCGATGCCGACCTCCACGTGCCGATCGACCGGCCGGTGAAGCTCGTGCTGTCGGCCGACGACGTGCTGCACAGCCTCTACATCCCGGCGTTCCGCGTGAAGTGCGACTGCGTGCCGGGCAAGTACAGCCACTTGTGGTTCACCGCGACGAAGACCGCCGTGGCGGACGACGGCGACGACGTCAACCTGGCGGACGAAGGGGGCTTCGACCTGTTCTGCACCGAGTACTGCGGCCAGGGGCACTCGTCGATGATCGCCAAGTGCATCGTGCACGAATCGGGCAAGTTCGAGTCGTGGCTCGAGAAGGCGGCCGTGTGGCCCGAGGACGAGTCGCCGGTCGCCCGCGGCGAGCAGATCTACAAGAAGCGTGGCTGCGCGCAGTGCCACTCGATCGACGGATCGGCCGGAACCGGCCCGACCTACAAGGGGACCTACGGCACCGAGCAAACGACCTCGGCGGGGCCGGTGGTGGTTGATGAGAACTACATCCGCGAGTCGATCCTGAACCCGATGGCGAAGATCCGCGACGGGTACAAGGGGGTCATGCCGAGCTTCCAAGGGCAGCTCAATGACGCCGACATCGCGGCCCTGATTTGGTACCACAAGAGCCTCAGTGGGAAAGCCGAGATCGCCCTGCCGAAGACGTGGACCGAGGCGGGCGGTGTCCCCGGAGGAGACAAGGCCGCGGACGGGGCGGCGGCTGGCGCCGCGGCGGCGTCCCCTCCGGCGGGTGGCTCACAGCCCACCGAGCCGAAGCCCGACGCAGCTTCGCCCGACGCGCCGGCGGCTGACGCCAAGCCGGCCGGCGACAAGGCTGCTTGATCCCGCGATCCCCCCGAGCCCCCGGGGCCACGAAGCGTGCGGAACGAACGACGACCAACTGAAACCCTCAGCACCAAAACACTCCCCCTCCCGACGCCATGATCTCCCAACCGCGCGAGCACACGCTCTTAGAAGCGATCGGCGCCGACCCCAGCCGCAAGGTGCAGATCCCGCAAGGGCCGAGCTACCTGAGCGGCGGCGGTTGGACGTCGTGGGTCTTCACGCTCGACCACAAGCGGATCGGCGTGATGTACCTGTGCGGCATCCTCGGGTTTTTCTTGATCGGCGGCCTGATGGCCGGCGCCGTACGGCTCGAGCTCTGGGACGGTACGCCCAACCTGCTCGGCTCGAACCTCGCTCAGGCCCAGGACGCCTACAACCAGGCGTTCACGCTGCACGGCGCGATTATGGTGTTCCTGTTCATCATCCCCAGCATCCCGGCGGCGCTGGGGAACATCTTCCTGCCGATGATGCTCGGGGCGAAGGACGTCGCGTTCCCGCGGATGAACCTGTGCAGCTTCCACCTGTACTTCTTCGGGTCGCTGTTCTTCATAGCGGCGCTGCTGACGTCGGGCCTCGACACGGGGTGGACGTTCTACACGCCCTACAGCACGACGACTTCGACGTCGGTCGTCTTCGCGACAATGGGGGTCTTTATCCTAGGCTTCAGCTCGATCTTCACCGGGCTGAACTTCGTGGTGACCGTCAACACGATGCGTCCCAAGGGGATGACCTGGTTCCGCATGCCGCTGTTCCTGTGGGGGATCTACGCGACGGCGATCATCCAGGTGCTCGCGACGCCGGTGCTGGCGATCACGCTGCTGCTGCTGATCGCCGAGCGGACGCTGGGGATCGGCGTGTTCGACCCCGCGCGGGGCGGCGACCCGGTGCTGTTCCAGCACTTCTTCTGGTTCTACTCGCACCCGGCGGTCTACATCATGATCCTGCCGGCGATGGCGGTGATCAGCGAGGTGATCCCCGTGTTCTGCCGCAAGCACATCTTCGGCTACACGTTCATCGCCTACAGCTCGATCGCGATCGCTCTCTTGGGCTTCTTGGTGTGGGGCCACCACATGTTCACCAGCACGCAGAGCAACCTGGCGTCGGTGATCTTCAGCGCCCTGACGTTCAGCGTGTCGATCCCGTCGGCGATCAAAGTCTTCAACTGGCTGACGACCATGTACAAGGGGTCGATCGTCCTCGCGACCCCCATGTGCTACGCGTTGTCGTTCATGTTCCTGTTCACCATCGGCGGCCTCACGGGCCTGTTCCTCGGCTCGCTGGCGGTGGACATCCACCTGCACGACACGTACTTCGTCGTCGCCCACTTCCACTACGTGATGATGGGGGGGACGCTGATCGCGTTCCTCGCCGGGCTCCACTACTGGTGGCCTAAGATGTTCGGCCGGATGTACAACGAGACTTGGGCCCGGGTGGCGTGCTTCCTGGTGTTCGTCGGCTTCAACCTGACGTTCTTCCCGCAGTTCATCATGGGGTCGCAGGGCATGCCGCGTCGCTACGCGGCCTACAAGCCCGAGTTCCAGTTCTACCACCAGATGTCGACCATCGGCTTCCTCGTGCTGGGGGTGGGGTTGTTCCTCGCCGCCGGAGTGCTGCTGCTGTCGCTGATCAACGGGCGCAAGGCGCCGAACAACCCGTGGGGCGCGGCGACGCTCGAATGGAAGAGCTGCTCCCCCCCGACGACGCAGAACTTTGAGGTCATGCCGTGGGTCGGCGAGCCGTACGACTACGACGACTTCGTCTACGACCCCGACGAGGGGGGCTACGTCGAAGTGCTCCCCGACTTGCACCGTTCCGGCCAGCCGGCGCCGCGAACCGACACCGTCACCGTCACGACTTGATCGCACGCGTCCTGGGGACGCCGTGAAGACCGTTAAGCTCCGAGCCCAAACGGGGACCGCACAACCGCTGACCGTTCGCCGGGACGCTCCGTCCCGCCGGGCGGTCCGCGTTGCTACAACCCCGGCGGGCACTTCCGCCCAGCCACCAGTTGACGCCATGTCCAGCGCCTCGACGCTCGAGTCCCCAGAAACCCACCCGCACACCGCGGCGGACGATCACGGGCACGGGCACCACCCGTTCCTGGCCCACCACTTCGAGGACATGGAGCAGCAGTTCCAAGCCGGCAAGCTTGGGATTTGGCTGTTCCTCGCCCAGGAGGTGCTGTTCTTCTCGGGGTTGTTCGCGGCCTACACGGTCTACCGCTACAACCACCCCGAGGTGTTCGTCAACGCGCACAAGCACCTGAACACGACGCTCGGCGCGGTGAACACGGTGGTGTTGCTGGCGAGCAGCCTGGCGATCGCCTGGGGCGTGCGGGCCGTCATGCGGAACGACCGCCAGACGGTGCTGTACACGCACGTCTTCACGCTGGCGTGCGCGGCGCTCTTCATGGGGATCAAGACGGTCGAGTACACCCATAAGTGGGACGAGGGGATCGCCTGGGCGGGCGCCTACACGTACGCCGAAGGCGCCCACGACGCGGCGGCCGGGCACAGCGGGGGGTGGCACAACATCATCCCCGGGCTGGCGATCGGCTCGCTGATCGTCGGCGCGGCCCTGACCGGCCTCGGCGCCGCACAGGTCTACAGCGAGAAGGTGGTGCGTGGCTGGATCGTCGCGTCGCTCGGCGTGAGCGTCGCGTCGCTTGGCCTCGGGATCGTTGTCGCGAACTACATCATGCAGCTCACCGGCCCGGGCCACGCCGTTGCGGCGGACCACGCGGCGCACGACAGTCACACCAGCCACGACGCGCCCGCGCCGGCGGAAGCCGCCGCGCCGGTCGCCGCCGACGCCACGGCCGCGGCCCCCGCGGCAGGTCCGGTGGCGCCGAACCCCCGGTTCAACGCCGCGAACTTCTTCAGCATCTATTTCGCGATGACCGGCGTCCACGCGTTGCACATCATCGCCGGCATGATCGCCATCACCTGGATCATCGCGCGCACCGCGGCGGGTCACTTCAGCGCCGAGTACTACGGCCCGGTCGAGTACGTCGGCCTTTACTGGCACATCGTCGACTTGGTTTGGATCTACCTGTTCCCGCTTCTGTACCTGATCCACTGATCCGCTGAGCCGCCGCGTCTCGCCGGTTCCGTCGCCAGACCGCACCCCTCGTCGGCTCGATACCGACGGTTAACAGCCAACAGAACGTCATGTCCGACCACTCGCACGCCCACCACATCTCGTCGCCGCAGAGCCTGATCGCCACGTTCGTGGCGCTGATCGGCCTGACGCTCCTCACGTGCGTGATGGCGCAGTTCCCGTTGGGGTCGTGGGACATGCCGGTCACGCTGGCGATCGCGACGGTCAAGGCGCTGATGGTGGCCGTGATCTTCATGCACCTCCAGCACGACAAGCTGTTCAACAGCCTGTTGATCGCCGGCGCGGCGATCTTCCTGGTGCTGTTCCTGGGGATGGTGGTGCTCGACAGCAACCAGTACCAAAACGACGTCCAGGACTACCTCGACGACAAGGCGCCGCTGACGGCGACCCCGTAGAGCCGCGTTGTCACGCGGAGTTTCGCCGGTCGATCAGTTCCGCGCGCGCTCGCGCATCGGCCGCTTCGGCGCCGGCGGCGTCGCCGCGGGGGGGCTGCCGGTGAGCCGGTACGAGCCGGGCCCCAGCAGCTCTTCGACCCGCCGCTGGAGCTCAGGGTCGGTCTCGACACGCCGTGGCGTGTCGATCGAAACCCGACCCCCCGCTTCGAGCAACAGCTCGAGGCGGAGCGTCTTCTGCCCCGGGTAGCCACGCACGACCTCGCGCAGCGAGGCCAGGTGCCCCTCGGTGTGCTTCCGCTCGTCGAGCTGGATGACGACGCCGCTCGTGAAGCGGGTCGATAGCTCCGATAGCGGCATCACCTCGTTGACGATCAGGTTCACTTCCTCGGCCCCGGGGCGGCGGTCGATCGAGCCGCGGATGCCGACGATCGAGTCGGCCACGACAAGCGCGCCGAACTGCGCGAACTGCTCGGGCCAGAGGATGCAGCGGAGTATGCCGTCGAGGTCCTCGAGGTCCCACATCGCGTACTTGCTGGGGGCGCCCGGCTTCGGGTTTTTCGTGTGCGAGAACTTGATCGCCGCGAGCATGCCGCCGACGACGACCTCGGTGCGGTGTTCGAGCTGGCCGCAGCCGGTGCTCGAGTGTGAACAGAACCCGCGGAGCGTCCCCTCGTGCTCGGCCAGCGGGTGGCTGCTGAGGTAGAATCCCAGGACTTCCTTCTCTTGGGCGAGGCGTTCCTTCTCGCCGAGCTCGGGGAGGTTCGGCAGCGGCGCCGGGGCCGCGGTCGCCGCGTCGTCTTCGTCGAACAGCCCGCGCTGCCCGCTGCGTCGATCGGCCAGCACCGCGGCGCCGGCCTGCATCGCCTTCTCGATCCCCGCGGAGAGGGACGCGCGGTTCGCGCCGAGCGAGTCCATCGCCCCGGCCTTTACGAGTGTCTCGAGCGTCGCGCGGTTGCAGTACTGCGGATCGACCCGTTCGCAGAAGTCGTAAAGGTCGCGGAAGCGGCCGTCCTTCTTACGAGCGCCGACGATCGCGTCGGCCGCCCCGCCGCCGCAGCCCTTGATGGCGCTCAGGCCGAAGACGATCCGCGCCTTCCCTTCCCCGTCGGCCTCGGCGCCCTCGTGGACTACAGCGAAGTCGCTGGCCGAGGCGTTGACGCTCGGCGGCGTGACCTCGATCCCGATCCGCTGGCAGTCTTCGAGGTGCTCGACGAGCGAGTCCTTGCTCTTGAAGTTCCGCCCCGGGATGTCCCCGGAGAGCAGCGCCGCCATGAACTCGACCGGGTAGTGGGCCTTCAGGTAGGCCGTCATGTAGGCGATCAGGGCGTAGGCCGTGGAGTGGCTCTTGTTGAAGCCGTAGCCGGCGAATTTCTTGATCATCTCGAACAGCTCTTCGGCGCGCTTCTTGTCGAGCCCCTGCGCCTGCGAGCCGGCCAGGAACTCTTCCTGGAACTTGGCGATCATCGCTAGCTTCTTCTTGCTGATCGCCTTGATGCACGAGTAAGCGTCGGAGAGCTCGATCCCCCCCAGCCGGTTGAGGATCCGCATCACCTGCTCTTGGTAGACCATCACGCCGTGCGTCTCGGCGAGGATGTCGCGCATCACCGGGTGCGGGTACTCGGCCTCGCGCCGGCCGTGCTTGACCTCGATGTACTGATCGACCATCCCCCCCTCGAGCGGTCCCGGCCGGTAGAGCGCGTTGGTGGCGATGATGTCGAGGAACGAGTCGGGCTTCATCCGCTGCAGCAGGTCGCGGATACCGCCGGACTCGAGCTGGAAGATCCCCTTCGTCTCGCCGCGGCAGAGCAGCGCGAAAGTCGGCTTGTCGTCGAGCGGGAAGGCGTAGGGATCGACCGTCTCGCCGGTCGTCTGCTCGATCAGCTCGACCGTCTTGGCGAGGATCGTAAGGTTCCGCAGGCCGAGGAAGTCCATCTTCAGCAGGCCGGCCCGCTCGACGTCCCCCATCGCCCACTGGGTGATGACCTCGGTCTTACCCGTCACACGCTGCAGCGGGACGTACTCCTCGACCGGCTCGGCCGAGATCACCACCGCGGCGGCGTGCGTTCCGACGTTCCGCGCCAGCCCCTCGATCTTGCGCGCAAGGTCCAGCAGCTCGCGGACTTCGGGGTCGGAGTCGTACGTCGCGCGGAGCTCGTCGGACTTCTCGAGCGCCTCGTCGAGGCTGATCCCCAACTGTTGGGGGACCATCGCGGCGATCGCATCGACGCGGTGCAGCGGCATCGACATCGTGCGGCCGACGTCCTTGATCGCCGCGCGTGCCGCCAAGGTCCCGAAAGTCCCGATCTGGGCGACGTTCTCCTCGCCGTAGGTGTCCTTGACGTACTGGATGACCTCGCCGCGGCGCTCTTTGCAGAAGTCGATATCGATGTCGGGCGCCTCGAGGCGGTTCTCGTCGAGGAACCGCTCGAACAGCAGGTCGTACCGCAGCGGGCAGACGTGGCTCAGGCGCAGCGCGTAGCAGACGAGCGACCCGACCCCCGAACCGCGGGCCGTGCTGGGGATGTTCCGCTCGACGGCGTAGCGGACGAAGTCCCAGACGATCAGGAAGTAGTCGGCGAAGCCGAGCTTGTTGATCACGCCCAGCTCGCGGTCGAGGCGGGCGAGGACTTCGTCCGACAGTTCTCCACGGGCCGCGTCGCCATCACGCCATCGGTCGTTGTCGCGCGCGTAGCGCTCGCCGAGGCCCTTCAGGCAGAGCTCGCGAAGGTACTCCGCGGGGGACTTCTCGTCCGGCGGCTTGAAGGCCGGGAAGTGCCGCTTGCCGAGGTCTAGGTCCAGTTCACACGAGTCGGCGATCTGCTGGCTGCGGGCGAGCGCTTCGTCCATGCCGGGGAGCGCGGCGTACATCTCGTCGGCGCTGCGGAGGAAGAACTGGTCCCCCTCGAACTTCATGCGGTTGGTGTCGGTTCGGTACTTGCCGGTGCTGATGCACATCAGCACGTCCTGCGCGACGGCGTCCTCGCGGTTCACGTAGTGGGCGTCGGAGGTCGCCACGAGGGGGAGCCCCATGCGGGTCGCCAGATCGACAGTCAGCTCTTTCGCGACACGCTGGATCTCGACGCCGTTGTCTTGGACCTCGAGGAAGTAGCGGTCGCCGAACGTGTTGGTGAACCACTCGGCGACCAGCCCCCCCTGCCGCATCGCCTCGTCGGCCGACGAGCCGGAGAGCAGCGATCGGCTGAGCTCCCCCGAGACGCAACCGCTCAGGCAGATGATCCCCTCGGAGTGGGCGGCGAGCAGCTCCTTGTCGATCCGCGGCTTGTGGTAGAAGCCCTCCAGGTACGCGCGGCTGGCGAGCTTCACCAGGTTGCGGAATCCGGTCCGGTTCTGCGCCAGGAGCGTCAGGTGGTAGCTCGCCTCCTTGCTACTCGAGGCGCCCGACTTGTCGAAGCGGCTCGCCGGGGCGATGTACGCCTCGTAGCCGACGATCGGGTTGAGCCCCGCGTCGCGGCACGCCTGGTAGAACTCGAGCGCGCCGTACAGGTTGCCGTGATCGGTGAGGGCCAGGGCGTTCATCCCCAGCTCCTTCGCGCGAGCGACGAGCTTCTTGATCGGGCTCGCCCCGTCCAGCAGCGAGTAGTGGCTGTGGCAATGGAGGTGGGCGAATGGTCGGACGGCGTCCATGGCGGCGGCTCGAGCGCGGGGCGTGCGGTGAGGCCGCAGTTTACCGGCGCCGCCGGAGCCCCGTCACCAACCCTCGACGCGCAAGCCAACAAAGCCCGCGAAATCCGCCGCGTTGCGCGTGACCAGCGTGAGCTGATTCACCGCCGCGACGGCCGCGATCTGCCCGTCGGCGAACGGGGGCGTCGCGCCGAGCGCCGCCAGACGGGCCCGCTCCGCGGCGTGCCACTCGGCCGCGATTCGGTCGTAGGGGAGCACCGGCACGCCGCGAGCGAGCAGCGTTTCCAGCACTTCGCGTAGGCTGTCGCGCCGCTGGCCTGGGGGGAGCCGCTCAATCCCGTACAGCAACTCGCAATGGGTCGTTGCAGCCAGCGCTCCCGACTCGACGATCCGCTCGAACCGCGCAACGTCGCGTGGGTCAGCTTCCTTTCGCGTCGATAGTGAAGCGACGTTGGTATCGAAGAGGTAGAGTGGCATCAGAACGGCAGCTCGCGACCCGGCGATCGGTCACGCCAAGAATCGACCTCATCTTGCGTGAAGCCGATCTCCTCCACGTCGTGGCGGCTCCGCCATTCCTTCATGAAGTTGGCGAACGACTGATTGGGCGCCGCTTCGGCGCCCTCGACAGGCGAGGCGACGCCGATCGGCTTGCCATCGAATACCAGGCGCACCGAGTCCCCGGCGCGGAGGGCGTCGACGAGCGGCCGCCAGTCGGGGGAGGCTTCGGTCAGCGGGAGGTCGATCATGCTTCGATTGTACCTCGTCCGGCGTGTCGCGGCCGGTCACTCGGCGCCCGGCTGGCCGATCTTCCGCAGGTAGCGGGCGAGGGCCGACTCGAGGTCCAGCAGGCTCTGCCAGCGCTTCTGGTCGATGACGACCGACTCGTCGTCGTCGTTCACCGTGGCGCTGGCCGCGAGGCGGTGCGTCCGCCCGTGGAGGTGGTCGAGCAGTTCGGCGAGCTGGGCGCCCTGCGCCGGGCTAAGGCCCAGCGGCAGGTCGGGAGGGTCGTTCGCGGCCGCGAGCGTGCCGACGAACGAATCGCCCCACTCGAGCTCGATCGACACCGAGTCGCCGTCGGCCGTCATTTCCGCGCTGCCGGTGCGGTGCTCGCTTTGGCTCGAGCCGGACTTATCAATGCGGCCGGCGATCTGCTCGGCGGTGCCGAAACGGAGCGTCGATCGTCCGACGGCGATCAAGTCGCCAAAGCGCAGGATCCGCAAGTGCGTCTCGCGTCCGTTGACGCGGGTGCCGTTGGTGCTCTCGAGGTCCGTGAGGACGATCTTCCCCTGGTCCTCTTGGATCTTGATGTGGAACCGGCTGATGCGCTCGTCGTTGAGCTGCACCGCGTTCCCTTCCTCGCGGCCGATGGTGATCGGCGTCTCGAGGTCGTCGTAGACGACTCCGCGGTCGGCGCCCTCGAGGACTTCGAGCGTGATGAGGGCCATGGAGTTGCGACGCACAGGGAACGCCCGGAGACCGTAGGGGCGATCGACGTCCCTTCCCTAACCCGGAGGCCTAGCCCAAAGGGGGCGTGTCGAACGCCATCGCGGGATGCGGCGCGCCCTTCTCGGCCTGCTTCGCTTATAACACGCCAAAAAACCGCCAACAAGCGAAACGTAGGGCCGGCTCAAACCCGCGGCGCTACTGTCGAGGCTCTTCCCCGGCGATCGTTGCTAATGCCCGCCAAACCTCGGCCGAAACGCCGTCTTCCGCGAACCGCACCGACCCGTCGCAGAGCGCCAGGTTGACCCCCCCCGGGTGCAAGCTCCGGGCCGCCCGCCAGCCGAACGGCGTGAACAGCGCCTCGAGCCCCCCCCCGAGCCGGACTCCCATGCAGTCTGCTTCGGCCGCGTTGGGGGGGTCGTGGTGGTTGTAGAGGGCGCAGCGGAACTCGCCATTGGCCCACGAGAAGCCGCGCGGGTCGGTCTGGTTCCAGCTCTGCGACTGCTCGCACGGCGTGTTTCGAAGCGGCGACGTGGTGATGAAGCGGTACTCGAACTGGGGGTCGTGCGGCGAACCGTCGCGAGGCTGGCCGAGCGTGCTCTCGCTGGCGAGCGCCGTCTTGCTAAGGCCGTCGGTCACGTGACCGGGGCGTGTGCCCGAGTTCACAGCGAACGGGCCGTCGGTGACGAGCGGCGACCCATCGTCGTTGGCGACGGCGGGGTCCCCCTCTCCCGATCCGGCGCAGACGGCGTAGTTCGTCGGGCCGAACGCCTCGCGGAGCCGCGCCTCGCTGTCGCTGGGGCAGAGGAAGTCGGCGACGACCTGGCGGACCGCGGGGGCGTTGACGGGCGTGACGGAGAAGTTCGCCCCGTACAGCGGCTCGTCGAAGTCGAGCGCGTCGCGGATCGCGGTGTTCTCAAGGTAAGGAGTGAGCGTCGCCAGCGCGCTCCAGCGGTAGAACGTCCACGGCGTCCCCGGGGCAGTCATCGACCCCCTCGCCACAGCGCCCGCGGGGAGCACGCCGCGGGCCGCGACGTGGTTCTGGGCCGCGAGCACGAGTTGCCGCATGCGGTTAACGCACGTCGCGCGGCGCGCGGACTCGCGGGCCGACTGCACGGCCGGCAGCAGTAGCGCCACGAGCGCGCCGATGATCCCGATCACCACCAGCAGCTCGACGAGCGTAACGCCGCCGCGCGACGGACGCCCGTGCGGCGTCACCGCGCTCCCCTGGGGGTCGCCGCCGAAGCGACGAGCGCTAGCGCAAGGAGCGTCGCAGCGGCCGGCTCGGGGACGGCGACCAGAGAACCAGCACCGGGGCCGAGGGCGATGCCGCTGATCGGGGGCAAGCCCGACGCGATGGTCCGCACGAGGTTCCCGTCGAGGTCGTACTCGTAGATCGCGCCGCGGTTGTCGGGGCGGTTTGTGAGTCCCAGCACCGAGACGATCAGCGTGTCGTCCTCGGAAAGCAACGTCTCCGAGGGGCTGTTCGACGGGAGCGTGACACCCGGCGGCAGCGGGAACGTGACCGTGGGGAGGATAGCGGCCAGCGTCCGTCGGTCCGATCCGTCGATCGCGAAGCTCACGAGCTGGTTCGCCACGAGGTCGGTGACCACGATCCGGGCCGTGTCCCCCAGGAAGTCTCGCCAAACCGTGTAGTCGGCCGCATCGACCCACCCGTCGCCGTTGCCATCGGCCCCGAAGTAGTCGGTGTTGTAGTTGTTCTCCCACTCCAGGCGATCGGCCTGGTTGGTGACCCCGTCGAAGTTGTAGTCGCCGATGCCCGGGACGACCGTGACGTTGCTCCCGCCGAAAACGCCGGAAGTCGCCGCGGGCACGATTGGGATCCACACCCCGTCGGTGTAGTAATTGATCGAAGCCGGGGCGCCGAACTCCCCCGACGTCGCGATCAAGTCGCCGTTCGGCAACTGCGACACGCCGGCGGGGAACGTCAATGGCGTCGATCCGAACTCAAAACGGCGCTCGCCGCTCACCGTGTCGTAGGCCGCGACCGCGCCCGACGACTCGGCGACGACCAGGTCGCCGAAGTCGTCGATGTACAAACGATTGATCCCCGCCGCAGTGACGGCGAACGTCCCGGCCGGCGCGCCGTCCACCAGGGTGGGGCCGGGGGCCCCCGTCTGCGGGTCGAAGCGGAAGACCGATCCCAGTTGCGTCGAGACGTACAACCAGCCGTCGAATCCGTACTCGATGTCGCTCGGAAACAACAAACCGGTCGCCGGGGACTCGGGGACCAGCGTCGTCACCGCGCCGGTCACGCTATCGATCTTCAGCACGCCGCTCTGGCCGGGGTCCGGGTCCCCCGAGACGGGGGAGAAGATACTCGTCGCGAAGATGCTCTGAGCAGCGGCAGGCGCCGCAAAACCTCCGAGCAACACGAGGGCCGACAGCGCGACGGCGGCGCAGGGTGAGCGCATGGGGGTGCCTGGTCCGGGGGGGTGAAAGCCGCGCGTTGGGGGACTCGTTCACCCAGCCGGCGAGGGGCCTCTGACGATTTCCCCGGGTTCCGGCCGGGGGTTTACGCAGGATAGACGGTTTTCGCCGAGATGCACACGCTCCCCCGGAATCGCGGATTGCCGCGAGCGACGATCGCCCAGCCCTTCCCTAACAGCCTGTTGAAAAACGTCGTCGTGGCGTTTTTCGACCTCGCCAAGCTCACGGCCGAGCCGCTCGCGGCTCGCGAAACCGCGGCGACAGCGCCACGGTTTCGACGTCGCCTCCGTGCGACGACGCAGCCTGTCGAAAGATCAACAGGCTGCTAAGGCCCCACGCGCGGCCGCCGCGTCACGCCCGCGTCGTGCGGCTCTGCCGGTAGTACTTCAGCCCCGGCAGGAAGAACGTCAGCGCCGAGACGACCCCGAACAGCGAGATGCCGTACGGCCAGCCCTGTCCTTGCAAGTAGGCCATCACGACCGCCGTCGCGAACAGCGCCGCGGCATGGACGTAGAAGGCGCCGGCGAGGATGCCCGCCTTGACCGTGAACACCACGCCGCAGATCAGAGGCAGCACGGGGGAGAGCTTCAGCACGGGCTCGTTCAGTTGGTGCTCGACGAGGAACAGCAGCATTACCGCGGCGACGCTGCCACCCCACAGGTGGGCGATCTGTCGTTCGACGGTGGTCACCGGCCCGGCGCGGTGGCGGAGCTTCCAGAAGATCGGCGCCCAGATCGCGAGCGCCCCCCCCCACAGCACGACGTACGGGGTCGGTTTGGTCATGATCGGCCAAACGGACTGCTGAACCTGGAACCAGTTCGTGACGCCGCAGATCACCAGCAGGACGAGCGCGTGCCACATCCACAGCAGGCCCCAGTTCTCGAGCACCGTGGCGTGGTGCGTCTCGCGGAACAGGCGCGAGATGATTTGGGTGAACTGCCCGCTGCGGGCGGCGACCGGCTCGTTGCGCAGGAACGCTTCGAGGTCCGCTCCCAGCGCGCCCGCCGACTCGTAGCGGAGTTCGGGGGGCTTTTGGAGCGCCCGTAGGACGATCATCTCAAGGTCACGGTCGATCTTGCGGTTCAGCAGTCGCGGGGCGACCGGGTCCTGCTCGAGGAGCATCAGCACGGTATCGACCGGGGTCGGCCCCTGGTGTGGCGGCCGGCCCGTCACGAGCGCGTAGAGGATGGCGCCGAGGCTGTAGACGTCGGTCGCCGGGCCGATTGCCCCACGGCCACCGGCGGCCTGTTCCGGCGCCATGTAGCTGGGGGTTCCGAGGATCGCCCCGGTGTTCGTGAGCCCCGAGCTCGCCGTGCGGTCGTCGTGGAACCGCTTGGCGAGGCCGAAGTCGGTGACGTGCACCCCACCGAGGCGGTCGAGCAGGATGTTGGCCGGCTTGAGGTCGCGGTGGACCACGCCGCGCTCGTGGGCGTACTGGATCGCCCGGGCGACGTCGCGAACGATCCGCGCCGCTTCGCGATCCGCCAGGGGGCGCTCGGCCAGACGCTCGGCGAGTGTCGGGCCCTCGATAAACGGCATGCTGAAGAAGAGCTGCCCGCCGTGGTCCCCGACCTCGTAAATCGGAACGATCCCCGGGTGCTCGAGCCGCGCGACCGCCTCGGCCTCGGCGCGGAATCGCTTCTGGTCGTCGATCGAAGCCAGGGCGCCGCGCAGGATCAGCTTCACCGCGGTCTCGCGGCCGAGGCTCTGCTGCTGCGCTCGGTAGACGATCCCCATGCCCCCCCGGCCGACCTCGGCGGTCAGTTCGTAGTCTCCCAGTTGGTAGGGGAGGTCAAGCTCCTGCGCCGGGCCCGGCGGACGCGAATCGCTTGCGCGTTCGAACGGCTGCGTGGCCGAAAGCGAGGCGACCGCGCTCGTGACCATCACCGCCCCCCACAGGTCGCGGATCTCGTCCGCCATGTCCGGGTGGGCATCGACGTAGTCCTGCAGCCGCGCGGTGTCGCCCCGTTCGGCGACCGCGGTCAGGTCGTCGAGCAGCGACGCGAGTCGCTCGTCGAGGGCGGCTTGGCTCATGGGGGTATAGGTCTCAACGCAATGGGGTCGTTCCAGAAACCGCAGCCCGCTTCCGCCGATCACGCGTCACGTGTGGTTCGCGACCGACGCGGCCCGTACCCCGGCCCGAGGGCAGCCAGCGTTCCGGCCTACTCTTCCGTGAGGTTCCGCTCCTCGTCGGTGAGGTGCGTGCGCAGGCGCCGCATTGCGCGCAGGTGCCGCATGCTGGCCGCTTGGGGCGAGAGCCCGAGCGCCTGGGCGACTTCCGTGTTGGAAAGCCGCTCGAAGTGCCGCATTACGATGATCTCTTGGTCCTGCTCGTCGAGCTGCGAGCAAGCCTCCTGGAAGCGTCGTTGCAGCTCAGCCCAGGTGGCGGCGGCCGCCGGGGTGAGCTGGCGGTCGGCGAGCTGCGCCGCGAGGTCGAGCGTCGATTGCTCGCTGTTCGCCGAAGCGGGGGCGAGCGGCTGCTCGCGGTCCATGCTGCGCCGCGCCGCGACGCGGTGTCGCCGGTGGGCGTCGATCAACCGGTCCTTCGCCATCTGCCGCAACCACAAGTGGAACGGCATCACGGGGTTGGCGAGGTAGTCGGTCAGGCGGCGGTTCGCCTCGATCAGCACGTCCTGGACGATGTCGCTGGCATCGACGCGGCGCTCGAGCACGCGGTCCATCCGCAGATCGATCAGGCGCCGGACCGCGGCCCGGTGTCGGTCGAAGAGCCGGTTGCGGGCGTCGTCGTTGCCGCCGCGGACATCGGCTAGCAGCTCTTCGGTGTCGTCAGACTGAGGCCACATGGGAGTACAGCACACGCGCCGCGGCAGGAGATCCGCCCCGGCGAGTGCGCCGCGGCCGCTCGGGGGCGCCGATGCGGCTCGCCCCGTCGTGCAAGTATCGGCCGTCCGAGGGGCGCCGACAACGGCTCGATTCTCGGCATTCCGCTGGCGGCGCCCGACCGGCGCCCGGCTGGGTCGCGCGCTAACCGACAGCGAAATCGGCCCAGACTGGGGTTGCGTCTGCCCGCCGAATAGCGCCTCGGTCGCCGGATTGGGCTTCCCCGTGAAAAACGCCGTTGCTATAAGCCCCCCCGCTCTGGCCGTCAGCCCCGCGAGGGGTCGCGCGCCAGAGTCGCCGTGGGGTCGGCGGTTTCCCTTGATCGGACCACAGCGACGAAATGCCACGCCAACTCTGCGCCCCCGCCCGGCGACACCGCCGGTTGATCACCCTGATCGGCTTCGCCGCGGGCGTGCTCGTCGCCCCTCTGTCGATGACTTCGGGACAGGAATGGGCCCCCCGTCGGCAGCGGAGCACGCCGCGCCCCCCCTCCGCCGCGACAGCCCCGTCCGAGGGCCCGCTGGCGCTCCTCGTGCAGACGGCGGACACCTCGCGCGGCCAGGCGCCCTACTCGCTCGTCGATCAATTCGGCCGCGTGCAGCGCTACGTCGAGCCTTCGCACGGCATCGACCTGGCCCCCTACGTCGGTCAGCAGGTCCGCGTGAAGCACGACACGGGGCGTACGCTGCTCGCCTCGCAGCTCACCCTCCCCGCTCGCACTGCGGACGCACCGCCCGCTCGGTTCGCGGCGCCGGACGACGTCCGGCCGCTTCGCGTAGCGAGTCGCGTTGTTCCTGCTGCGGCGGTCGAAGACGCCGGCAACTCCGCGCCGATCGTGCTGGAAGACCTAAGGAACGGCGCCGCCGAGTCGCTCCCCGCCCCCGGGCGGAGCGTGCGGCAACGCCTCGAGCCGATCCCGTCTTCGGGTGAGATCGACCACGGCCGCGTCCCGTTCGAGGTCGTCGAAGGAGAACCGGTCCACGACGGGGTTTACTACGACCAAGGTCCGCAACTCGTCCCCGGCGACGACGGCGGAGGCTACTCCACCGGCGGATCGTGCGGCTGCGACTCGTGCCGTGTCGGGCGACCCGGCGGCGGCCAAATCTGCGACCGGTGCGTCACGAACGGCGGATGGTGTGGGCCTACTTGCAACCCACCGTCACGGCGCGGCTTCTACGGCCGTGCCGAGTACCTGCTGTGGTGGTTCGACGGCATGGACACGCCACCGTTGGTCACGACCAACGACCAGGGGGGCCTCCCCGACTTCATCACCCCCGGGACGCGCATCCTCTACGGCGGTGGTGACCTGCTCGACGACCCGCGGAGCGGCATGCGGTTCACGGTCGGCGCGTGGCTCGACAACCAGCGCGACGTCGCCGTTGAGGCCGACCTGTTTTACACCGAAACCGAGACCGACGGGTTCACGATCGGCGACCCAACCGGCAGGCTGATCCTCGGACGCCCGTTCTACGACCTGTCGCCCGTCGACTCCCAGACCGGCGCAATCCTGCCCCCCGAAGACTCCGCGGAGCTTGTGTCGTTTCCGGACCAGATCGGCGGCACGGTCGCGGTCCGCGCGCGGAGCGAGTTCGAGTCGATCGGCCTGCGGCTCCGCACCGGCCTCTGCTGCCGCGAGATCGGCTGCGGGGGCTGCTCGAGCTGCGACGGGTGCTCCGCAAGTGTTGGCGGGCACCGCGGCCGGCGCGGCATCGCCCGTGTCGATTTCGTCGGCGGCTACCGCTACGCCGACTTCGAGGAAGGGCTCTCGATCGAAGAACGCCTAACGGCCCTCCCCGGCTCGGGCCAGACAGGGGAGTTCGCGATCTTCGATCGCTTCGACACCGACAACACGTTCCACGGCGTGGACCTGGGCTTCGTTTACGACTGGGAGGTCGAACGCTGGGCGCTCGAACTGACCAGCCGGATCGCGCTCGGGAACACGCGCCAGCGCGTGCGGGTCAACGGCGGCACGACGGTCACCGCCGACGGCGACACGACCTCCGCCACCGGGGGTCTGCTGGCGCTCGACAGCAACATGGGCGAGTACAACCGCAGCCGCTTCGGCGTGCTCCCCGAGCTGTCGGCGCGGCTGGCGTACCGCGTGACACCGCGGCTGCGGCTGACGGCGGCCTACTCGCTCGTCTACTGGGCGAACGTGGTGCGCCCCGGCGACCAGATCGACCTCGACATCGACCCCCGTTTCTTGCCCACCGCGTCGATCTCGCCGCTCGCCTCGTCGCACCCGCAGTTCGCCTTCCACGAGACGAGCCTGTGGATGCACGGGTTCAACTTCGGCGTCGACTACGCGTACTGAGACGAATCCTTCCGTTCCGACAGCCCCTCGAAGCGAGACCTCCATGCGTCGCAACAGCCCCTCCCGCCGCAGGCCGCGGTTCGAGTCGCTCGAAACCCGCGCGATGATGGCGACGGACCTCGGACAGATCACGGGCGTCGTCCGCAACGACCTCTCGGGGGACGGCGTCACGACGATCGTCGCGGCGAGCGTGCAGGTCGAGCTGTTCCGCGACAACGGCAACGGCGTGTTCGGCACGGGGGACACCTCGGTCACGACGACGACCACCAACGGCTCGGGCGCCTACACGTTCAGCGGGCTCACCGCGGGTGGGTACTTCGTTCGAGTGAACCCGGGCGCGACGCAGCAGACGCGCGTCGGCCAAAACGTGACCTCGCTGATCAGCGTCAGCGCTGGCGAAGCGATGGGGGCGACGACGACGATCGACAGTTTCATCACTTCGCAGACGCTCACCGCCACCGGTTCAGGGGCGGACGTGAACTCGGCCGATGGCGCGAACGCGGGCGCCGGCGCCGTGCGCGACCTGCGGCTGCGCGTCACCAGTGCCGGGGGGAGCGTGTCGGGCATGTCGGGGACCGACCCCGCCGGGCTTATCGAGTTCAACCCCAGTCTCACGGCCAGCTACATCGCGAACATCGTCTGGGACGGGACCGACGCGAACGGCGCCGCGATCGACGCCTCGGGTCTGTCGCTCGACGCCACCAGCAGCGGCCAGAACATCGGCTTGCAACTCCGCGTGACCGCGGATCAGGTGGGGGGTTCGGTTACGGTCCGCGCGTACAGCGGGGCCGGTAACGTCTCGAGCGCGACGTTCACGATCACCGACACCGACCTGTTCGACGGCGATGCCGCCGAGACCGTCACGATCCTGTTCGCCGACGACCCCACCGCAACCCCGTTCTTCACGACGACCACCGGCAGTGGCGCTAACTTCGCGAACCTTGGCGCCCTCGAGATCGAGGTCAACACGGGCTCGAACAACGCGGTCGATACCGCCCTGCAGCTCGTTGGCGCCTTCGGCTACACCACGAAGCAAGCCCCGCTGCTCACGGTCCTCAACCGCATGAGCCTCGGCGACTTGATCTGGATCGACCGCAACAACACGAACGGCGTCTTCGACCTGGGGACCGACGTGACGATCGACGGGGCGACCGTGGTCCTGTGCATGGTCGTCGATGCGAACAACGACGGCATCCCCGAGTCCGAGACGCAAGTCGGAACCCCGCTCACCACCACCGGCGGCGGACGTTACCTGTTCAGCGACTTGCTGCCCGGCAGCTACGTCGTGAAGGTCCAGAAGGCCGGACCCCTGGCGAACGCCAAGACGCTGACCGGCAACGACGACGGCAACGGCGTCCCCCCCGACGCCGACGACCCGACCACGGCCGGAGTCGAGACCGACAAGGGGGACGGCGAGCCCGCCGCCAGCGGCTTCTGGCGCTCGAGGATCGTGACACTGTTCGGAAACGCCGAACCGACCAACGACCAGCGCACCGGCCAGTCCACGCAAGACGGCAACAACAACTCGAACCTGACGGTCGATTTCGGCTTCTGCGAGATCGACGTGCTGGTCACCAAGGCGCTCACCCCGGTCCCGACTACCGTCGCGCCGGGGGACACGCTGACGTACTCCGTCACGGTCCAGAGCCGCGGCAGGACCGACGCCCCGGGCGTCACCCTGAGCGACGTCCTCGGGCCGCAACTGACGTTCGTCTCGGCGAGCGGCGTGACCGGCACGACGCCCCTCACCGTGACCCCCGCGGGGCAGACGCTCACCAGCGCCATCGGAACGATGGTGCAGGGCCAGTTGGCGACGTTCACCGTCGTTGCGACCGTGAACCAGAACGCGTCGGGGACGATCGTCAACACGGCCAGCATCAACACCGTCAGCGGCGACCTCGACAACACGACGTCGCCGAACAGCGCGCCGGTGAGCGTCGCGGTCGGGCGGACGACGATCCCGCTCACGAAGCGCAACTTCTTGACGTCGCGGTTGCGAGTTCGGTGACGAGCTATCGACCGCGGCGGTCGCGGAAGAACTCGCTGAGGATCGCCCCGCACTCGGCGGCGAGCACCAGCGGGGTGACCTCGGCGCGGTGGTTAAGCCGTTCGTCGGCGAGCAGCCTGTAGAGCGTATCGACGGCGCCCCCCTTGGGGTCGGCCGCCCCGTAGACGACGCGCGGCACCCGGGCCTGCACGATCGCCCCGGCGCACATCGGGCACGGCTCGAGCGTCACGTAGAGGGTGCAGCCCTCCAGTCGCCACGCGCCCAAGGACGCGGCCGCTTGGGTGATAGCGATCATCTCGGCGTGGGCCGTGGGGTCGCGGAGCGTCTCGCGCTGGTTGTGCGCGGCGGCGATCACGCGCCCGTCGCGGACGATCACGGCGCCGACGGGGACCTCCCCCTCAAGCGCCGCCGCCCGCGCCTCGTCGAGCGCAAGCCGCAGGAACGTTTCGTCCTCGGGGAGCGACATACAGCGGTTGTAGCGGCGAAGAGGTCGTTTTCTGGCTAGCGGTTCGTTGGGCTCCGCCCGACGACGCTGGGCCGATTGTACGCTACAACGTCCCGACCGCGACCGACCACCTCGCCGCTGACCCGATGACCGAAGCCCCACCCGCTAAGCGCCGCCAGCTCCTGCCGAGCGAGCCCTATTGGCGCTGGACGCTGGTCGCCGGGTTCCTCGCGCTGTTCGCGGCGACGCACGCCCCAACGATCCAGTTGCCGCAGGTCTCCGGGTGGAACACCGACAAGGTGGTCCATTTCGTGGCGTACTTCACGCTGGCGACGCTGTTCGTCAACTGGCGCCGCGCCGCCGGCAGCGCCGTGTCGCGGTGGACGACCGTCGCGCTCTGCGTGTTCCTCGCGGCGTGGGCCGCCTTCGACGAGCTGACGCAGCCGCTCGTCAACCGCGTGGCCGACCACCGCGACTGGATGGCCGACGCGATGGGGGTGGCGACGGCGCTGGTGCTCGACCGCCTCGTCCAGCGCTGGCGCCGCAGCGACGGGAAAGCGGAACCGCAGATGAACGCAGATGAACGCGGATGACGGACGAGTAGGAAACGCGAATGGACGCGAACAAGCGCGAATGACGGCGCGTCACTTCATCGGTTGTCATCTTTCGTTCCCCGCACGTCCTTCGCGACCTTGCGTGAGGTTGCCCGTCCGAGCCGCGCGCGGGACCAACGCTACTTCGCCTTTCGGTTTTGGTTGATGTAGTTGTTGCCGAAGCCACGTCCACCTCGCACGCCTGCCGTCGGGCGACTCCGTGCGCGCTGTTGTTGCTGTGCCGCGTTGGAGTCATCGAACGCGTCGGACGGCTCGCCGAAGCTACCACCCCCCATCCCACCCCCCATACCCCCGATCCCACCGCCGCCGCCGAACGACGCCTCGACCTGTTCGCGGGGCCACGGGTCGCCCGCCGTCATACTCCGTAGCAGCTTGGCGACCTCGTAGTGCGTTCCTCTCGTCTGCACAACGCGCAAGACGGCCTGCGGCGTGACCGCGAAAACGCCCGAGTCCCTTAGCAGCGGCGCGGACTTCCGCGGGGACGAGGCGAACAGCGCGATCTCCCCCACGGCGTCGGGCCGCTTGTCCGACTTCCACGTCTCGGCCCGCACGAGGGTCGGCAGGGCGTTCTGCATCTCGCGCGCGACCTCGGCGTCGAGCCGGTAGTGGACGGTGAGGACCTCGGCGTCGGCGTCGGGGACGTCACGCGGCTTCGAGACGCGCAGCGCCGCGCGGTACTGCTCGAGCAGGGCCAGGACTTTGGCGTGCATCGGCTCGGTCTGCGAGATGGCGAGCGTCCCCGGCCCGATCGGCCGCACTTCGGCCTCGCCCCCACCGTTCTCGGCCCACGAGTCGACGGCGACCTGGCTGACGATCGCATCGACAAGCGAGTCGAACTCGTCCTTGTCCTGAACCAAGTCGCGGACGTCGTAGAACGCGACCTTGAGCGGCGCATCGTCCGCCGACGAGATCCAAAGGACCCCGTCGTCGATCCGCCAAGCCAGTTCTTCTTGGAGCGTGAGGGCGTGCAGGACCGTCTCGAGTTTGCGGTCCACCAGCGCGAGCGTGACCGACTCGCGGGGACGAACGCCCGCGTCGAGTCGGATGTCGACGCCCGTGTCCTTCGCGAGCCGTTCGACCGCTTCGGACAGCCTGGTGTCGTCGAACTGGACGCTCACCTTCGCCGAGAGCTTTTCGCGCAGCGCGACGTGCTCGGCCGGTTCGTTGACGAACGTCTGCCGACCGTGTTTGCGTAGGCCGGCTAGGAACGCCTCGACGTGACGCTGCTCGCCGTCGTTCTGGAGGACGAACAGCACGTCGCCGATCGACGTCAGCTCCGCCTGGCCGCCGCCGTTCTGGGCCCACCCGTCGGGGCCGATCGTCGAGATGATCGCGTCGATCACTTCGTCCGCCGACAGCCCCTGGTCGAGAAGGTCGGCGACGTTGTGCGGCCGGGTAGACATCGTTTGCTCGGCGCTTTCGTCGGAGGTGACGTGGACGATCCCGTCCTCGACGCGCCACGCAAGTTCGAGACTCTTCAAGCGGTCGAGCAGCAGGTAGACGGGCTGGTCGTCGAGGTGGTCCGTGACCGGCTCGTCGAGGCCGATCCCCAGCTCGTCGAGGGCCGCGGCGTCCACCAGCACCGTGAGCCCTCGTTCCTTGGTCAGCCACGCGACGACGTCCTCGAGCGGCGCCTCGTCGAAGCGGACCGTCGCGCGCGGGGCGAGCTCGGTGGGGACAAACCGCGCCGCGTCCACGGACTTCGGCTCGTCGGCGATGACGGGAATCGGCGGCGCCTCGGAAGGTTTGTCGTCGGCGAAGACGAGCGGGGCGAGGCACACCAGGACGAGCGGCAGCGTCGAGCGCAGAGCGACCATGAGGGCCTCCCGAGAAGTGCGGGGGACGCCGTGTTCCGGCGGCGTCAAACCACGGCGCCGATCGGCGCCGCCACGCGTTCTATTCCCACGCCTGCTCGGGGGTTATTGCCGGAGGAGTTTTCGCGCAGACCTTTAGGCGAGCCGGCGGCGCCAGTCGCCGGAGAGATCGCGCTGATGCGGAGTCAACTGCTCCGCGACGACTCCGATGGCTGGCGCCGCCGGCGCGCCGGCGCGCGTGATCCACCTGGAGCCGCGCCCGAAGGAAGCGGAGCGACCACGCAATGACCAATGACCAAGCACCAATGACCAAAGGAAACGCTGGCGTGGCAACGCCCTTTGGTCATTGGTGCTTGGTCATTGGTGCTTCTGCGGCGCACTCCGCTTCCTTTGGGCGCGGCTCAGGGAATGGGCGTAGAGCAACCGTTCCCTTACCACTAACCTCTATCATCTAGCCTCTACCATCTCACGTCAGTAATTCGGCGTCGGCGCGCGGTAGTCGGCCAGGTCGATCGTCTTGAACCAGGCGATCGTCCGCGCGAGCCCCTCGGCCAGCGGGACTTTTGGTTCCCAGCCGAGGCGGGCCTTGGCGAGCGTGATGTCGGGCTGACGCTGCGTGGGGTCGTCGGCCGGCAGCGGGCGGAAAACGATCTTCGAATTCGAGCCGGTCATTTCGATGACGTGCCTCGCAAGCTCGAGGATCGTGAACTCCCCCGGGTTGCCGATGTTCACCGGGCCGACGAAGTCGTCGGGGGCGTTCATCATCCGGATCATCCCTTCGATGAGGTCGTCGCGGTAGCAGAAGCTGCGCGTCTGATCCCCCTCGCCGAAGACGGTGATGTCCTCGCCGAACAGCGCCTGGCGGATGAAGTTCGAGACAACGCGCCCGTCGAACGGGTGCATCCGCGGGCCGTAGGTGTTGAAGATCCGCACGATGCGGACGTTCACCTTGTTGTGGCGGTGGTAGTCCATGAACAGCGTCTCGGCGGCCCGCTTCCCCTCGTCGTAGCAGGCGCGGAGGCCGATCGGGTTGACGCTGCCGCGGTACGACTCGGGCTGCGGGTGGATCTCGGGGTCGCCGTAGACCTCGCTGGTCGAGGCTTGCAGGATCTTCGCGTTGCAGCGCTTGGCCATCCCCAGCAGGTTGATCGCCCCCATGACGGAGGTCTTCATCGTCTTGATGGGGTTGTACTGGTAGTGGCCGGGGGCCGCGGGGCAGGCGAGGTTGTAGACCTGATCGACCTCGAGCCAGATCGGGTGCGTGATGTCGTGGCGGATCAGCTCGAAGTTCGGCCGCCCCAACAGGTGCGAGACGTTGGTCTTCTGCGACGTGAAGAAGTTATCGACGCAGATCACGTCGTGCCCGTCCTCGATGAGCCGCTCGCAGAGGTGCGAGCCGAGGAACCCGGCGCCGCCGGTGACGAGGATACGCTGGTGCTGGTTCATCAACGCGCGGGGGGCGGGAGGAGGGATGACCTGGGGAGGGCCCTCCAGTGTGATCGAGAGTCGCCCGAGGGGCAAATGCGGGGTCCCGCCTCGATCGATCCCCCCGGGGGCGAGCTACCGACGACGCCCCGTGACGCGCGCGAGCGTCGCACCGGCGATCGCGCCGAGCAGCGCCGAGCCCGGCTCGGGGACCGCGGTCGCCGGCGCAGTCGGCAGCGCCGCGCCGTAGTTCCCCTGCCACGCGGCGTAGTCCCCCGCGCCGACCTGGCCGTCCCCGTCCCCATCGGCGCCGGCGAACGGGGCGACCGATTGCCCGAGCGTGTCGCGCCACACGACGTAGTCGGCGGCGTTCACCGCGCCGTCGCGGTTGTAGTCCCCCGCCAGCAGCAGGGACGCGAGATTGGTCACCTCGCCGAACGCGGCGCCGGCCACCAGCGGCCCCGATGTCGCCGCCGAAACCACCAGCGACGTGGTCAGGCGATTGACCCCCGTGGCGGCGTCCCAGACCCCGGCGTTCGCGAAGCGGATCGCGTAACGCACGTCGTTGCGGAGCGACGCCTCGTGGTCGGGCATCCAGAGTCCGACGGTGTAGGTCCCCTCGGGGAGCCCGCTGGGGAGGCTCAGCAGCGTTTCGATCGTGTTCGTCTCCCCCCCGGTCCAGCGCCTCGGATCGACCGCCAGCGGCGCGTTGAAGGTCTGCCCCGTGACGTTGTTGCGGAGCACGACCTCGACGTCGCGGGGATTGAAGAGCTCGCCGAAGCCGACGTTGTCGATCGTGAAGCCCAGCGGCATCAGCCCCCCGGGGCGGACCGCCGCGGGGAGGGTCGCCTGGTCGAGCTCGAAGCGGTACCCGAGGCGGCGGCGGATCTCGGGGAGCGCGCCGGTCGCCGACCAGTTGTTGATGACGTCCGGGTGGTAGTCGATGTTCAGGTAGTCGCTGTGCAGCGTCGTCATCTCGGCGATCGCGTTCGCGCTGTCGTTGCGCGGGTGCCGCGCGCACGTCTCGCCGCCGTGCGGCAGGTAGCGGCTCTCGCCGCCGATGTAGGCGAGCTCGCGAGCGAGCGTCCAGCCGGGGGTTACGTAGGTCCCCAAGTCGTTGGGGGACGACAAGAAGCAGTCGTTCAGGTGGCCGACCCGCGACAGGTCGCTGCCGTCGAACGAGTTGGCTTCGTTGACGACGTTGGCGTCACTCGACACCGAGCCGTTGAAGATCTGCCGCTTGAAGTGCGGCGTGCGGATGCCGACGGTCCGATCGACGGGGAGCGCGTCGAGGATCGCGCCGAGGATCTCCGCGCGGTTGGCGGCCGTGTCGTTGCCGTTGGTCGAGCTGTGCCACTCGCCCCAGCCGCCGATGAAGCCGGCGTCCATGTGGAACAGCACGTCCTTGTTCGCCTGCCAGAGCGGGGCGAGTTGCTGGATGTGGCCGAGGATCACCGATTTGGGTGCGTCGGCGCCCCCGTCGTTGTTGTACGCCAGGCGGAACTTGACCTTGATGCCGTTCTGCCGCGCGGCGTTGAAACCGTTCTGGATCTGCTGCAAGAACGGGGAGCTCAGAGGCTGGTTGCGGAAGGCGCTGGCGACCACCCCGCCGTAGACGATCGACGACCCCTGGGAACGGACCTGCGAGTAGCTCCACGGGTCGGTGAGAACCGTGAACTTCATGAACCCGCGCTCGGGGTTCAGGAACTCGTCGTTGGTCGCCGTGTAGGAGAGCGTCTGCGCGGGGCCCTGGGCGGCGGCTCTCCCGCCGGCGATGGCGATCAAACCGAACAGCAGGGCGTAGCGAGGGGGGCGCATGCGACGCTGGGGACCTCGGTTCGGGTGCCGGACAGGGGCGTGGTCCCCCTTTCGCAACGGCGTCGGCCTCCCCGATGTTACAAGAGTTCCCATGCGAATGTCCCGCTTCGCAGGCGAGAAGCCTGGCAAACCCCAAGACCGCTCCGTGGCCCCCAAACAGCTGTACCTGCTCGCTTCGGCGGCTGTGATCGCCGTCGTCGCGCTCGCCTACGGGCTCTCGCCAGCGGCGAACGTGCCGTACCTGTTCGGCATCGCCGTGCCGGTCCCGAATGGGTCCGCGTTTATTCCGGGCGATGGCGGGGCTCTACCTGACGACCGCAGCGCTTTGGGTCGCTGGCGCGTTGCGGCCGTCGCTTTGGCGGACGGCGGTCACGTCGAAGGTCGTCTTCATGCTCGGGTTGGCGGCGGGGCGCGTCGTGAGCATTGCGGTCGATGGAGCGCCCCACGGATTGTTCGTCGCCGGAGCGATCGCGGAGGTTGGGTTGGGCCTAGTTGGCCTCGCCCTGTTGCGGCGATCGGAGTGACGCTCGCACCGCGACGAGTGCCCGGTTAGCCTATCCGCGGCCGCGAGACACGATTCTCTTCTTCTTCGGCCGCACAGAGACGCCCCGCCGTGCCCGCTCCCGATCCGCCAACTACCCCTGCGCCAGCCAGCCCCAACGAAGCCCCCGTCGGCCTCCCGCCGCGGGGCTGGGCGATCGCGCTGGCCGTCGGGCCGTCGCTCGTCTGGTGTGCCGAGTACATCGGGTCGGGGGAGGTGATCCTCGCCACGCGGACCGGCGCGGTGCTCGGCTCGGGGGTCCTGTGGGCGGTCGTCGCCGGGATCGTGCTGAAGTACGTCATCGGGCTCGCGGGGGCGGCATACACCGTCACCACCGGCGAGGGGATGATGGACCTCTTCGCGCGGTTGCCGGGGCCGCGCCGCTGGGCCGTGTGGCTGGTGCTCGTGGCGCAACTGACGGCGTCGGTGCTGGCGATCGGGGCCGTGGCCTCGTCGGCGGGGGTGTTCCTGGCCGAGCTTACCCCGCTGCCTCCCTTCGCCGCCGGCTGGCTCGTGACGCTGCTCGCCGTGGCGATCGCCTGGGTCGGCGAGTTCGCGCTGCTGAAGGTCGTGATGTCGGCGCTGGTGCTGACGACCACGATCGGCGTGCTCGTCGTCGCGTCGCGCGTGCTGCCCGGTGTCGAAGAGCTCGTCGCTGGCTTCGTCACTCCGCGCGTCCCAACGGTTCCGGAGTGGGCCCTCGCCCAAGGGGTGTCGGCTAACCCGTGGGCCGAGGTGCTGCCCCTCCTGGGGTGGGGCGCCGGCGGGTTCGCCAGTCAGGTCTGGTACACCTACTGGGTGATGGGCGCAAAGTACGGCATGACGGCCCGCGGCGGCCTTGGGCAGCCGGCCGACCTCGCGTCGCTGCGAGCGATCGGCGCCGCCGACGCGAAGCGACTCGTCGGCTGGCGCCGTGTCGCGTACGCCGACGCCACGCTCGCCGTCGTGATCGGCACGCTCGTGACGAGCGCTTACTTGCTCGCCGGCGCGGGGGTCCTCGGCCTGGAGCAGACGGTCCCCAAGGGAGAGCAGGTGGCGCTGACCCTCGCCGAGCTGTTCCGCCGCGACTGGGGGCAGTTTGGCGCCACGATGTTCCTCGTGGGGGGCGCAGCGGCCCTCGTCTCGACGCAGTTCGGACAAGTCGTCGGCTGGCCTTGCCTGCTCGACGACGCCGTGCGACTGGCGATGCCGGGCCTGTTCGCCCGGCGGCTGTCGCGGTGGTCGGCGCTTGCGCGGCGCCGCGCCTGGCTGGCGTTCTTCCTGCTGTCGAGCATGACGATCGTCTACACGCTCGGCTACAAGCCGGTCGCGCTGGTGCGTGTGGCGGCCGTGCTCGAAGGGCTGCTACTCACGCCACTCCAAGCGCTGGCGATGATCGTCGGGCTGTACTGGGTGATGCCGCGGATGTTCCGCGGCGAGGCGGCTCGGCTGGTGACCCCCAGCCCGCTGCTGGGAGTCGCCCTGACCGTCAGCCTTCTGGCCTTCACGTACTTCTGCGTCGCGCAGTTGCCGGCGGTTTTGATGGGCCGCTGAGCGAAATGCGCATCAAGCGAAGCGCACGCCGGCTCGCAAAGGGTGTGCGTTACGCGGCGTCCTTGGCCATCGCCTTCTTGATCAGTCCGACGATCAGCGTGAGGATCGCCCCGCCGCCGGCGCCGACGCCCGCGCTGCCGAGGTTGGCGTTGTCGCCACCCAGCAGCGCTTGCAGCATCGGCAGGAACTGGGCGAGCTGCGCGCCCCCCGCGCCCCCGACCGCGCCGAGGACCGTCGCCAGGATCTTGCTGACCGGCAGGTTCTTAAGCAGCGCGCCGACGATGTTGCCACCGGCCGCGCCGCTGACGAGTTGGATGAGAATCGGGATCAAAGAAGCTGCCATTTCGTCAGTTCTCCGGGCACGAGAGGAGGGGCGCGGGGCCGGCGTGGCCCCGCTGACGAGGTTTGTACCACGCCGACGATTGAAAAGCGCTGTGCGGCGGGCCGCCTACGGCCGCGAGCCGCCGGCCTTGGCTAGCAGCCTCGCGAGCAGCAACGCGAACCCCGGCAGGAGGTCGGTCCCGTAGGTCTCGTCCTCGCCGACCACCAGCGAAGTCGAGTCACCTCGGAACACGGTCATCTCGCGCGGGAACCGGTCGATCACCCAGTACTCCTTGACGCCCGCCGAGGCGTACTCGCGCCGCTTGTCGATGAAGTCCCGCCGCCGGTCGCGCGACGTGTTCGACACAAACTCGACGACGACCGTCGGCGTGTCGCGATCGGGGTCGAACGAGGGGCCATAGCCGACCCAAATGGCGCGGTCCGCGCGGCGGCGGTTGGCGCCGATAGCGACCTCCTGCTCGGGCGCGGTGCCGTTGAAGGCAGAAGACTCCGGCTGGTCGTCGCGGTACCGGCGAAGCAGATAGCCGAGCTCGTCGTTCGGCGAGCGTTCCCCGAATCCCGGTGGCGGTAGCACGACCAGCACTCCGTTCACGAGCTCGTAGCGGAACCCCTCGGCCCAGTCCTGGACCGTGTCGAACTCGTCAGGTGACAGGAGCACGCCGTTGTCGTTCGGGCCCAGCCGCGTGGGGGGGGCGAGTTGTTCTACAAGGCTCATGGCGATCTCCGCAGGGGACTACCGCATTATCCCCCGCCACGGGCGCGGGGTCAAAGCGAAACCCCGTGGCGCAGAGTCTATTCCTCGTCCTGCCGCAGGCTCGCCAGCACCGAGTAGTCCTCGAGCGTCGTCGTGTCGCCGACCGTCTCGCGCCCCGCGGCGATGTCGCGTAGCAGGCGGCGCATGATCTTGCCGCTGCGCGTCTTGGGGAGCGTCCCCGTGAAGCGGACGTCGTCGGGCTGCGCCAGCGCGCCGATCTCTTTGCGGACGTGCCGCTTGAGCTCGTCGCGCAGCGCGTCGCTCGGCTCGGCGTTCTTTAGGGTCACGAAGACCGAGACCGCCTCCCCCTTGAGCTCGTGGGGGCGGCCCACGGCGGCCGCCTCGGCCACGGCCGGGTGCGAGACGAGCGCCGACTCGATCTCGATCGTGCTCAGGCGGTGGCCCGACACGTTCAGCACGTCGTCGATGCGTCCCATGATCCAGTAGTAGCCGTCGGCGTCGCGGCGGCAGTTGTCGCCGGCCAGGTACTTGCCGGGGACCTTGGTCCAGTAGACCTCCTTGTAGCGATCCTCGTCCCCCCAGATGCCGCGGAGCATCCCCGGCCAAGGGAGGGCGATCGTGAGCATCCCCCCCTGATCGGCGCCGACCTCGGCGCCCGTGTTGTCGACGATCTTGGGGACGATCCCCGGCAGCGGCTTAGTGCAGCTCCCGGGCTTGGTGGCGATCGCGCCGGGGAGGGGCGACATCATCACGCCACCGGTCTCGGTCTGCCACCACGTATCGACGATCGGGCAGCGCCCGCCGCCGATCTTGTGGTGGTACCACATCCACGCCTCGGGGTTGATCCCTTCGCCGACGGAGCCCAGCACGCGCAGGCTCGAAAGGTCGTGCTTCTCGACGTGGTGGTCGCCCCACTTGATGAACGCCCGGATCGCGGTCGGCGCCGTGTAGAAGATCGACACCTTGTACTTGTCGATCAGCTCCCAAAAGCGGTCCTCGGCCGGGTGGTTGGGCGCCCCCTCGTACAGCAGCATCGTCGCCCCGGCGGCGAGTGGGCCGTAGGTCACGTAGCTATGCCCCGTGATCCAGCCGCAGTCAGCGGTGCACCAGTAGACGTCGGCCGGGTCGCCCGTCGTGCCGTCGCGGTGGTCGAAGACCCACTGGAATGTCTTCTTCGCGTACAGCGTGTAGCCGGCCGTGGTGTGCTTGATCCCCTTCGGTTTGCCGGTCGAGCCCGACGTGTAGAGGATGAACAGCGGGGCCTCGCTGTCCATCGGCTCGGCGGGGCAGTCGTCCGAGGCCTTGGCCATCAGGTCGTGCCACCAGTGGTCGCGCCCCGCGACCCAGTGGACCGCCTCGTTCACGCGGTCGAGCACGACGCAGTGCTTGACCGTGGGGCTCTTAGCGAGCGCCTCGTCGACCGTCTGCTTGAGGGGCACCACCTTGCCGCGCCGCCAGCCGGCGTCGGCGGTGACGATCGCTACGGCGCCGGCGTCGTTGTTGCGCTCGGCGACCGCCTCGGCCGAGAAGCCGCCGAAGATCACCGAGTGGACCGCCCCGATCCGCGCGCAGCCGAGCATCGCCACTACGAGCTCGGGGACCATCGGCATGTAGATCGAGACCCGCTCCCCCCGCCGCACGCCCAGGCCCTTGAGTGCGCTGGCGAACTTGCAGACCTCCTTGTGGAGCTCGGCGTAGGTGAGCACGCGCGTGTCGCCCGGCTCCCCTTCCCAGAGGATCGCCGTGCGTCCGCCGTGGCCCGCGGCGAGGTGCGTGTCGAGGCAGTTGTAGCTGGCGTTCGTCTTGCCGCCGACGAACCACTCGGCCACGTACGGATCACACTGCGGCTCGTTCCAGCGGAGGGTCTCGGTGAAAGGCTCGAACCATTGGAGCTCGTCGCGGCCCAGCTTCTCCCAGAACGCGACGGGGTCCGCCGCGGCCTCGTCCCACAAGGCCTGGTACTCGGCGAGCGACTTGATGCGGGCCTTGGCCGCGAACTCCGCCGGCGGCGGGAAGAGCCGCGACTCGTGCATGACCGTGTCGATTGCGCCGCTCGCCGAGTCACTCATCGCAGTCTCCAAACCGGGCTGCGGGGCCCGGGGCTCGCTGAGAAGGTCCGAAGGGCGAATCCCGCCCGGGAGAAGCAGTCAGACGCCGCGCGCCGGGGCGCCGGGCGAGCGGGTAGGATAGCCAACCGCCGCGGGGGACGCCAACGCGCCGCGACCGCCCCCCCACCCTAACGCTCGGCGGGCGCGAGTCGGGATACTCCCGGTCGTCGCAGCGCCCACTCCCCGCCGACGAATCCCCAACAACGGCTCACCCACACCGGCCCATGCAGCCCCCGTCCAAGCTCCTCGCGTTCCTCCGCGGCGTCACTTACTTGGCGACGACCGCGCTGTGCGTCGTCGCGACAGCGGCGATCGTCGTCGGCGGGCTGAGTGCTTGGCGGGCCGCCGACGAAGCCGGCGGCGTCCCCTACCTGGCCGACCCGGCGATCGACCACGCGGTCGATCGTCTGACCGAGTCGGGACCCGAGCCACGGCCGATCGACCCCGACGACCCGCTGGTCAAGCTGCGAGTGGTGGTAGTGACCGAGGGGATGAACGAGCGCACCGCGCGGCACGTCGTCGAGCGGCTGATCTACCTTAACGCGGCCAACCCCAAGGCGCCGATCGAGCTGCGTCTGGCGACCAGTGGCGGCTGGCTCGACGCGGCGTTCGCGATCGTCGATGCGATGCGCGGCATCGAGGCGCCGGTGAACGTGGTCGCGACCGGGGGCTGCTACTCGGCCGGCACGGTGGTCCTCGCCGCCGCGACCGGCAAGCGAATCGTGACCCCCTCGACCGTGTTGTCGGTCCACGTCAACGCGTACGAGCCCCTCGGCGAGTTCGACATCGACGAGCACGACCTGCGGCGCTTCCGCGACGTCTACCTGCGCTACACGCGCGTCCCCGAGGAGTGGCTCGACGAAGAAGGGGACAACCAGTACTACCTCGACGCCGAGCAGGCGCTCGACATGGACCTGGTCGATGAGATCGCCGAGCCGAAGTGGGAGGCACCCCCGCTGCCGGACGCCAAGCCAACCGAGCGGGCGCTCAAGGCCGCGTAACACGCGCGGAAGGTCACGAACCGCTTGGGTTGTAGAACTGCTGGTGGTTCACCGCCCCGTCGTACCGGTTCGTCGCCCCTCGGTAGGCCCACTGATCGACATCGTAGCCGACCGATTCGACGTGTCCGTCGCAGAACGACATCAAGACCCCCGAGGGATGTGCCGACCCGAAGCGTGTCGTATGGTCGCCCGACCCCTGGTCTTGCAGCGGCGGGAGGAAGCCGCTGCGGAAGTTGTCGTTGTTGTAGCCCGTGCACCACGTCTCGTTGTCCCCGGGGTCCATCCCCGTCTCGTAGTTCTGCACGGCCATGTACTTCTCGCCGATCAGGTACGTCTTCGACGTCCCGTCGGTGATGTGCCTCGTCGCGACCACGCTGCGTACGAAGCTCACCCCGGTCAGAAAGACCGTGCCGCGCGGCCGTATGCGGATCCCTACCCCCAACTTGCTGAAGTTCCAGGGGTACGCTGTTTCGAGCCCTTTCCCGAGGGACGGTGGGCCAGCATCGGAGTAGTCGACCTCTTGATCGCCACAGTTGATCGCGTAGTCGCTGCGACCGGCGACGTTCCCCTGCCCCGCGGGATTGCGTGACGAGTTGAAGGCGACGAACGTCCCATCGACCGGCTTGGGGAGGATCGCCGAGTCGCGCCGCGAAGGGCAGCGCACCGCTTCCAGCGAGCCGGTGACGACGGCCCGCGCGCCGTCGAGCTGTGCTGGCGAGTGCGCGCCGGGGTTTCCGTCGGACGCCAGCGCGTGGAGTGCGGCCCCCTCGGTAAAGGGGAGGATCGAGTAGACCCACCCCCCCGGTTGTCCGGGCCCGAAGCCACGGTCGGCGTCGCCGACCCACCAGTAGCCCCACCCCCCCGAGGGGTAGAACTTCGCCGTGTCGTGGTGGTTGAGGGCCGCCAGCGCGAGTTGCTTCAGGTTGTTTTGGCACTGAGACCGACGCGCTGCTTCGCGGGCGGACTGCACCGCGGGCAGCAACAGGGCCACGAGGATCCCGATGATCGCGATCACGACCAACAATTCGACGAGCGTGAAGCCGCGGCGGTGGAGCGGGCGCATCGCAGGTTGTCCAGATTGCCCCGAGAAGAGGCCATCAACCTATCCCGGCGCTGCGGGCCCCGCAACCCAATTCGAGGGATACCTTGGATTACCGGCGAAATTCGTGGACCTGAGCGGCAGCACCAGCCGGCGGGTTATCCACTCGCTCACTTCCCGGCGACGCGTTTCATCACCTGGCACATCACGTTGATGTCGAAGTAGGCCTGCAGCGCCCCGATCCGACCGCTGAGGTTGCGTCCCTCTTCGATCCGGGCGATGGAGTAAAGCTGTGTGCAGAACGTGGCGTCGATGTCGGCTTCGACCAGCGATTGGATCGCGCGGCGGGCCTGACCGCGGCTGTCGTCGAGCCAGTCGTTGAGCGCCGGCTCGTTCGAGATGTCGACGATAGCGAGCTCGTCGTCGAGCTTGGCGCCGAGCGAGTAGAACTTGGCGATCAGCATCGCCGACCGCGAGTTGAGACTGATCGCCGCGCCGAGTCGCGCGTACTCGAGCTGTTCGGTCTCGCCAAACCTCCGCGGCAGGTCGTGAAAGGTCGATCGCAGCGCGATCGAGTTGAGCCCGTAGAAGGGGTCCACGAGCGTCAACCGCCCCTTCATCTCGTCCTGCGCGAGGTTGTTCGCCTTTGCGGCCGGCGTGACCACGAGCTCATCGACCACCGCCTGGTTCGCCTCGGCGCAACGCATGTAGAGCTCGGTAAGCCCCTCCAGCGGCGCGTCCGGCGGGATTGGCGCCCCCGCTTCCAGGTTCGCGAGCTCCAGGTAGTCGTACCCGACCTTCATAGCAAGCCAAGCGAGCGCCTGCCGCTCCGCGGCTTCGATGAGCTGCAAGCCCGCCTTCTCTTCGTCGTCGGGCAGGTTTTCGGCGATCGCCTTCCCGAGGTCCTGATAGACGAGTCCGACGAGGAACTGGTCGCAGGCCCACATGTAGTAGGGCAACTGTGCGAGCGTCGCGGGGCGGAAGAACTTGAGCGCGGATTCGAGCTTCTCGGTCTCGGATTCGACCCAAGCGTCGTCGGCCAACATCGCCTGGACCGCCGCGATGCCGTCCCCCGCGTACACGTACTCGCAGCGTCCGACTTGGTGACCAACCGTGGCGTTGATCGCGGCCCACTGGGAGTCGCTGTAGGCCGCCGCGTAGGCCCCTTGCTGTCGAAGCAACTCGGCTTGCTCGCGGTAGAGCGCGGCTTCCTCGAAGTGGCTGTCGGCGTAGTCGCTTCGCCCGCGTTCGCCCCAGGCGTCGTACTTTTCGCGCGACGACGTCTCGAACGCCAGCCAGCGGTCGACGCGCTTCTCGAGTTGCTCACTGGCCTCGAGCGGCAGAGCCGGCGGGTCGACGTCGCGGGGCCGCGGCAACGACTTGCCGGTGAACTCGCGATACGCGGTCCAGATGTCGTTGACGAGCCGCACCTCGACGCCGTGCTTCTTGCCGTGCGCGACGAGATCGACCATCTTGCCGACGCGTTCGTCGAGCTCCAGCGGCGACATCTTGGGGACCAGCACGACCTTCTTGCCGGCCCGCGCGGCCCCTTCGATCTTGTAGGGGATGCCGCCGACGGGACCGATCTCGCCGTCCGGGTTGATCGTGCCGGTCATCGTCATCCGGGGGTCGATCGTGTGCCCCTGGGCGCCGGCGAGCACCCCGACCGTGAGCAGGGCGCCAGCGCTCGGCCCGTCGATGGCGCCGCTGACGGCCAGCGTCGCCTGGGTCGCCTTGGGGTCGTAGCCCAAGAGCTGCGACGCGGTCAGCGCGGCCTGCCAGGTGGTCGCGTTCCAGAGCCGGCTCGACCCGCCGATCCGGGTGTCGACGACGCCGATGCGGATCTTGCCCGGGGGGAACCCACCGACGGTGAGCTCGAAGTCCTGGCAAAGGCCGATCGGCGCGACGGCCTCGGTGGTGTCGGTCGCCGCCTGACCAGCGCGGTAGAAGAGGGGTGACACGACCACCGTCGTGGCGGGGAGCGGCCGCGGCGGATCGGCCGCGGCGACCGTCGCCGTCAGACTAAGCGTGGGCCAAAGCGCGGCAAGGACCTTCAGCAACCAACACAGACGAACTCCACCACAAGTCGCCATCGCGGGGACTCCAAAGCCAGGGAACACAAGTCGCTGGGCGTAGATGCTAATCCCGGCGAGCAACGTGTAAACGGCAAGAAGGCCGTCTTCGGCGAAGATTCACCTCCCGGAGTTGCACACGGTGTAACGTGGGCGGAGCGAGATCGCTCGTTGCCCCGTTCGCTCAGAAGTCGAACGAGCGGACCGGGGCCTTCGCCGAGTCCTCGGCCGCGGGGGGGGCAGTCGGCGGTTGCTCGCCGGCGGCGGGCGAGTCGGCGACGACGTCGCCGTCGCGCTTCAGCTCGCGCCACGGTTGCTTGTTGCGGTAGCTGGCGAGCTCGGCGTCGAGCTGGCCGTCGTAGTTCGCTTCCTTGCCGAGCTCTTTCGCCTTGGCGACCGCGTCCTCACTCCACTTGACGGCTTGCGCGAAGTCCCCCGCCTCGGCGTAGGCGGCGGCGAGCGTGCTGAGGATGTGCGGCTCGTCGAACTCGGTCGACTCGCACGCCTTGGTCGCGAGCTCGACCGCGCGCTTTCCGTTGCGCAGGGCGGCGAAGGGGCTGGTGGCGAGCGTCCAGGCGTAGTTGTTGAGGACCCCCGCGTCGTCCGGAGCGCGTTCGCACGCCTTTGCGAAGTCCTCGAGCGCGCCGGCGTGGTCCCCGACGAGCAAACGCATGTCGCCGCGCAGTCGGTTCGCGAGCTCGCTTTCGGGGTCGGCGTTGAGGACCCGGGTCAGCGCGGCGATCGCCTCGGGCGCCTGCTCGTTCTCGACGTAGAACGCGGCGATCTGGAGCTGTACGTCGGCCCGGTCGGGCGCCGCGGCCGCCACGCGCTCGAGCGCCGCGACCGCCTCCGACGTGCGGCCCAACTCGTCGAGCGCGCGGGCCCGCATCAGGTGCGCACGCACCAGGCCCGGCTGCTGCCCCAGCGCCGCCTCGACGTCCTTGAGCGCCGGCGCCCACTTGTCGATCGTCATCAGCAGTTCGGCGCGGATCAGCAGCGACGCCAGGTTGTTGGGCGAGAGCTCGAGCGCCTTGTCGAGCTGCTTGATCGCCTCTTCCGGCTTGCCGAGCTTGCTGTAGACCTCGCCCCGGTACTGGTAGGGGGCGACGGAGTCGGGGTCCAGTTCGGTCGCGCGGTTGAAGCTCTCGATCGCCTCCTCGGGCTTCTCTTGCATCAGCAGGGCGAGCGCCTTCATCTGGTGCAGGCCGGTGTTCTCGGGCTCGATCACGATCGCGCGGTCGAGGTCCGCCAGGCACTCGGCGGGGCGCTGCGCCGCCTGGTGCGCCTGCGCGCGGAGCTGCAAGTACTCGACCTGCTTGGGGTCGAGCTCGATCGCCCGGCCGAAGTCTGCGGTGCGCTCGGGGTCCCCCTTCTGCGCGGCGCCGCGCAGCGCGTACGCGCGGGCCAGCTCGGTGGGGTTCATCTGGTCGAGCGCCGGGTCCTTGGCCGCCGCTTCCGCCGAGCGGATCACGCGCGTCAGCGCGCGGCGGGCTTCGCTTTTGCTCCCCGGGTTCAGCGACTGGAGCCGCCCGATGAGGAGCCACGCCTCGCGCTGCGACTCGTCGATCCCCACGGCGCGCAGCAGGTCGTTGAGCGCGAGCTGCCGGATTTGAAGCCACCGCGGGTCGGCGCGGGGATCGGGGACCGGTCGGTCGAGGATCGCGCCGGAGAGGCTCTGCGCGCGCTGCACGAGCGTCGCGACCAGGACCTGCTCGGCGAAGTCGGAGTTCTCGGCGTCGAGCCCCTTCTCGATCGCGTCGTCGAGCAGATCGACGACCTCGTTCAGGTCCTTTAGCTCCTCGGCGGTGATCTTGATCTCGAGCGCCTTGTCGAGGTCCGCTTGGCCGGGGTTCGCCTCGTCGATCGCCGCGCGGGGCGCGACAGGGGGCGCCGCGGGGGTTTCACCGGCGGGCTTGGCCTCGGCCGGCTGACCTTTGGCGGCCTCGGCGTCGGTGGCTGGGGTCTCGGCACTTGGCGGATCGGCAGTCGGCGACGGGGCAGTCGGCGATTCGGTCGTCGGGGGGTCAGCCGGCGGATCGGGGTCCTCGTCCTCCTTCGCGTCGCCGTCGGATTCCGCCGTCGGGGCGGGGGACTCGACCGCCTCGTCGGCGGGGGCTTCGAGCGCCGGCGCCGCGACGTCCTGCGCGCCGGACCGTCGGTTCACTCCCAGGGCGAGGGAGAACAGCACCACCAGGGAGGCGAACCCAACCGACTTCCACCAAAGACGCATAGCAAACCTCGAAGGCGCC
>JBOFFC010000125.1:0-3471 GCA_051648405.1 Lacipirellulaceae bacterium | reverse complement strand
GCAAGCCGCTCTGGAAGTGCGTCGTCGCGCGGATGGGTGTCAACGTGTCACCGGTCGTCGACTCGACGGGTCGCGTCTACGCGGCCCACAGCGAAGAGAACCCGATCGGCAACACGATGGGGGCGGTCGTCGCGATCGACGGCAACGCCGTCGGCGCGCTCGAGCCGAACGACCTGACGGGTAAGGAAACCTGGAAGACCTATCAAATGATGGTCGGCAAGAGCTCGCCGCTCGTCGTCAACAGCCGGGTCTACGCAATCAACGACTTCGCGAAGCTCCACGTCCTCGACGCCGAGTCCGGCAAAGAGCTGTCGCGCAAGGCGCTGGGGCGCGTCATGCGTTCGTCGCCGCTGTACGCCGACGGAAAGATCTACTGCATCACCAACGCCGGCGACTGGTACATCCTGAGGCCCGACGGCGACGACGTCGAGGTCGTTCACAAGCTGCGGCTTCGGGAAGAGGCCGACGCGTCGCCGATCGCCGCGCACGGCCGGGTCTACGTGACGACCGCGGACGCGATGTATTGCCTGGCGAACAACGGGGCGACCGCGCCCGCCGCCGCGCCGGCCGCCACTGCGCCACCGGAGCCCGAGGACAAGCGCGTGAACCAGGTGCAGATCGTGCCGTGGGACACGCTGCTGACCCCCGGCGGGACGCAGAAGTACCACGTGCGGCTCTACAACTCGGCCGGCGAGTACCTGCGCGACGCCGATCCGTCGTCGGTGGTGTTCGGCGTGTCGGGAGCGGGGGACGTCTCGGCCGAGGGGGTCTACACGGCGCCCGCCGACGCGGGGCACCAGGCGGCGATGGTCCTTTGCGAGGTCGAAGGGGTCTCGTCGCAGGCCCGCGTCCGTGTGACGCCGCCCCTGCCGTGGTCGTTCGACTTCGAGGACGGCGCCCCCCCGCCGATCGTTTGGGTCGGGGGCCGCGTGCGCTACGTCGCCCGCAAGAACGACGCCGGCGAACAGTTCCTCGCAAAGCTCAGCGAGTTGCCGACGCGCCCCGGGGGGCCGACCACCAAGCTCGGCGCCCGCAGCACGATGTTCATGGGGGACCCCAAGCTCGCCAACTACACGGTCGAGGCAGACATCCAGCTCCAGGAAGGCGCCAGCGGCGAGTCGGCGGCGCCGGCGGCCTCCGGCGCGGCCGAGTCGGCGATCAAGCTCCCGTCGGCGGGGGTCATCAACAGCGGCTACATGCTCTCGCTGTTCGGCCCGAACGCCGAGGTGCGGCTCTACAGTTGGTTCTCGCACGACAAGCGGACCCAGGCCACGAAGCCGATGGAGCTCCGCGCGGGGGTGTGGTACCGACTGAAACTGCGGGTCACGCCGAAGGCCGACGAGCACGTTGCCTTGGTGCAAGGCAAGGTCTGGTCGCGTGGCGAGGCCGAGCCGAGCGAGTGGACGCTCGAGTTCGAAGACAAGGCGCCAAACCTCCAGGGGAGCCCGGGGTTGTTCGGCGACTCGAAGGACGCCGAGTTCTTCGTCGATAACCTGTCGGTCACCCCGAACTAAGCGGGCTGTCCGCCCCGCGGCGCCCTGTCGCGCGGCGTGGGTTGTCCGCGGCGACAAAGTGCGGAACGATGATCTCGGCGCTAGGCGCCCCCGGAATCACTCGAAGGCGGTTCTCTATGCGTGCTCTGTTGACGACAGCCGTGGTCCTGGTCGCCGGCGTCTGCCTCGCCCAGCAAGTCGCGAAGGTCGATCCCCCCGCGGCCGCGCCGAAGCCCGCCGACGCGCCGAAGCCCGCCGCGTCAACGACGTCGCGCGGCGAGTGGAACCAGTGGGGTGGCAGCCCCACGCGGAACAACACGCCGATCGGAAAGGGGATCGCGACCGAGTGGAAAGTGGGGGACTTCGACTTCGCCACCGGCGAGTGGAAGTCCGACACGGCCAAGAACATCCTGTGGGCCTCGAAGCTCGGCTCGCAAACCTACGGCAACGTCGTCGTCGCCGACGGCAAGGCGCTGGTCGGCAGCAACAACTCGGGGGGCTGGCTCAAGCGCTACCCGAGCAACGTCGACCTGGGGGTGCTCCTCTGCTTCGACATCAAAGACGGAAAGTTCCTCTGGCAGCACTCGAGCGAGAAGCTCAAAACGGGCCGCGTCCACGACTGGCCGCTGCAGGGGATCTGCTGCTCGCCGTACGTCGAGGGGGACCGGCTGTGGTTCGTGACGAGCCGCGGCGAGGTCCGTTGCCTCGACACCGAGGGCTTCCACGACGAGGAGAACGACGGGCCGCTGGTCGACGAAGGGCACGCCGTCGAGGACGAGGCCGACGTGATCTGGGTCTACGACATGATGCGCGAGCTCGGCGTGTCGCAGCACAACATGTGCTCGTGCAGCGTCACCTGCGTCGGCGACACGCTGCTGGTGATCAGCGGCAACGGCGTCGACGAGTCGCACATCAACCTCCCCGGCCCCGAGGCGCCGAGCTTCCTGGCGATGGACAAGAACACCGGCAAGGTCCTGTGGACCGACCGTTCGCCGGGCCTCAACATCCTGCACGGGCAGTGGTCGAGCCCCGCCTGCGGCGCCATCGAGATGCCCGGCGGCAAGGAGCAGGTGCAGGCGATCTACCCGGGGGGGGACGGCTGGGTCTACAGCTTCGACCCCGCGGGAGACGGCAAGGGGGGCGCCAAGCTCCTCTGGAAGTTCGACGCAAACCCCAAGGACTCGCTCTACACGCTCGGCGGGCGGGCGACGCGCAATACGCTCATCGCGACGCCGGTGATCTATCAGAACCGTGTCTACATCGCGGTCGGCGAGGACCCCGAGCACGGCGAAGGGGTCGGCCACCTGTGGTGCATCGACCCGACGAAGTCGGGAGACGTGAGCCCCGAGCTGGCCTTCAACTCGAAGGACCCCAAGCAGCCGATCGAGCACCGCCGCCTGCAGGCGGTGATCAAGGAAGAGGGGGACTTCGCCCGCCCCAACCCGTTCTCGGCCGCCGTGTGGCACTTCAGCGAGAACGACTCCGACGGCGACGGCGAGGTGGCGTTCGAGGAGACGATGCACCGCACGATCGGCACGGTGACGATCAAGGACGACCTGCTGTACATCGCCGACTTCAGCGGCCTGTTCCACTGCCTCGACGCGAAGAGCGGCAAGCAGCACTGGGTCTACGACATGTTCGCCGCGTCGTGGGGCTCGGCGATGGTCGTCGATGGCAAGGTCTACATGGGGGACGAGGACGGCGACATCGCCATCTTCCGCCACTCGGCCGATCCCGACGAGGCGATGAAGGACGACGACGGCGAGATGGTCCCCCACTTCGGCGAGGTGAGCATGGGGAACAGCGTCTACAGCACCCCCGTAGTCGCCGACAACATCCTGTACATCAGCAACCGCACGCACCTGTTCGCGATCAAGCCCGAAGCGGAGTGAGACCGACTCCACCAACAAGTGCGCGGAGTCATAGGCATCCCCCTCCTCCGCGTTCGGGGGTGGGGCGAGGGGAGGGGGTTTTGTAG
>JBOFFC010000124.1:0-2222 GCA_051648405.1 Lacipirellulaceae bacterium | reverse complement strand
TCCCCATGACCAAGCTCACCTGGTACGGCCACAACTGCTGGCTCGTCGAGTCGGCGGGGCACACGTTGCTGGTGGACCCGTTCCTCGACCAGAACCCCAAGTCGCCGGTCAAGGCCGCGGACGTCGAGGCGGACTACGTCCTCGTCTCGCACGGGCACGTCGATCACGTCGCCGACGCCGCCCCAATCGCCACGCGAACCGGCGCCACGGTGCTGGCGAATTTCGAAGTGGCCGAGTGGCTCAAACGGGAGGGGGTCCCCGCGGACCACGTCGTCGGCATGAACCCCGGAGGGGGGATCGACCAGCCGTTCGGCCGCCTAACGATGACCCTCGCCCACCACAGCAGCAGCATGCCGGACGGCTCGTACGGTGGCGCCCCATGCGGGCTGTTTCTGGAGCTCGACGACAAGCGGGTCTACTTCGCCTGCGACACCGCGTTGTTCCTCGACATGCGCTGGATCGGCTTGAAGGCCGAGCGCCTGGGGGGGCTCGACCTGGCGGTGCTGCCAATCGGCGACCTGTATACGATGGGCCCGGCCGACTCGGTCGAGGCGGTCGGATTGCTGAAGCCGAAGCGCGTCCTGCCGTGCCACTACGACACGTGGCCGCCGATCGAGCAGGACGCGGCGGCCTGGGCCGGCGAAGTCCGCCGCAACACGGCCGCCGAGCCGGTGGTGCTGGAGCCCGGCGGGTCGGTTACGCTGTGAAGCAAACAGCAATGACCAAGCACCAATGACCAAAAAGACTGGGCAGCGGGCACTGGGCAGCCGGCAGTAAGCGACAGCGTTGGTCATTGGTGCTTGGTCATTGGTCGTTCCCCGGTCGTTCCCCAACTCCTCGTGCAACTCGGCGTTCCCGTATGAGTCCCTCGCCATCTCAGGCTGGCATCGTTGCCCGGTCGATCGTCCTGGCGGCGCTGCTGGCGTTGCCGTGCGTGGCTTCTGCCGCCGAGCCGATTGCTTGGGAGTGGGCCCCGGGGGACTCGTCGCGCTACGTGATGACGCAGTCGATGACGATGTCGATGAACGCCGGCCCGGCCGGGGCGGTCGAGTCGAAGACCACCCAAGCGATGATCATGGGGTGGACCGCCGACGAGGTGGACGCGGAGAGCGCCGCGACGCTCCGGCAGAAGACCGAGCGCATCGTCATGAAGACCAACGGCCCGATGGGCCAGGGGTTCCAGTACGACTCGGCGAGCGACGACGCGCCGGTCGGCATGGCCGCCATGGTCGCGCCGATGTTCGACGCCCTCGTGTCGGCGGACTTCACGCTGGTGATGCTCCCCACGGGGGAAATCACCAAGGTCGAGCTCTCTCCCGAGCTCGGCGAGGCGTTCGACAAGCTCCCCGGGGGGGCGATGTCCGCGAAGATGATCGAGCAGATGACCAAGCAGGGCTCGCTCCGGTTCCCCGAACGCACCGTCGAGGTCGGCGAGGAATGGACCAACGAGGCGGTGATCGACACCCCGCAGATCGGCGCGATGAAGGTCGAGACGACCTACAAGTACCTCGGACCGAAGGAGGACGGGGGTCGCACGCTCGACGCGTTCTCGGCGTCGGTCAAGATCACCCCCCCCGAGGCCAAGAACGCGGCGGTCGCCACCACGATCGAGTCGAAGGATTCGTCCGGCGAGATCCTCTTCGACCGCGACAAGGGCCGCGTTGTCCGCTCGACGATCCGTCAATTGATGGAGATCTCTGTCTCGGTGAACGGGCAGAAGATCGTCAACACGATCGACCAAACGGTCGAGATGCGGGGCCTCGCCGATGACGAGTCCCCCGACCTGGCGGAGATCGCCGGCCTTGTCGAGGAGGTCGAGGAGATCAAGCCAACGACCACCGGGCCCGAACCCAAGCAGCCCGCGACGCCCAAAGCCCCCTCTAAGGCCAAGGTCCCCGCGAAGGCGCTGTAGGCCGTCTGCCGTCATTCGATCTACGTCATTCCGCCTTCCGCCTTCCCCCCTCGCGCATGCCCTTCGTAACCGCACTCCGAGTCGGCGAGCTGGCCGAAGGAGAAGGGCGCACCGTGGTGATCGGCGACCGGCTGGTTGCGTTGTTCCTCGTGGGGGACGAGTATCTGGCGATCGACGACCTGTGCCCCCACCAGGGGGCGTCGCTCGGCGCGGGATGCCTGGACCACGACGAGCGGCACGGCGTGACCGTCGTCTGCCCCTGGCACGCCTGGCGGTTCCGCCTCTCCGACGGCAAGTGGGCCGACAACCC
>JBOFFC010000123.1:0-23335 GCA_051648405.1 Lacipirellulaceae bacterium | reverse complement strand
GATCACGACCAGCAGCTCGACGAGGGTGAAGCCCCGCGGGGTGACGATCGATCTGTTTCCGTCCATTCGGAGTCCCCTTCTCAAATCGACCATGGGTCTCTTCATTCCTTGGTGCAGAACGCTTGGGAGAGCGTCAGGTAGGGCCTTACGAAGCGCGGCGCCGACCGGCGGCCCCGATCGCGAGTAGCGTCACCAGGGCCGACGCTGGCTCGGGGATCGCCGTCGAGGAGGACGCCGACTGGCCGTAGCGAGCGACCCACGACGCGTAGTCGGCGCTGCTGACGTTGCCGGTGTTCGCCGGGTCGCGGTTCGGCAGGGGACCGACCGTTCCCAAGCGGTCACGCCAAACGGTGTAGTCGGCGGCGTTCACCACGCCGTCGCTGTTGTAGTCGCCAACCACCCCAGGAGCCGTCACGTAGCTCACCGAGCCCGGCACGATGGCGCCGCCGAGCGTGCCGAACTCGAACGCCAAGTCGCCGTTGTTGCCCGATCCGAAGACCGACGTGTTGAACGCGCTACCGAGCGTGATCTGCGCATTGGCGGCGATCGTCGCCCCCGCTTGGGGGAGCACGAACTCGATCAGCTCGTTGGCGTCAGAGCCACCCGACTCGTCCCAACCGAGGCCGGGGGCGTCACCGCTCTCTTTGTCGTCGAGGCTGTTCCAGCCCGACGTCGAGAGGGCGCCGCTGGCGCTCGACACCTTGTAGTAGTTCAACGTGATCGGGAAGGCCAGGTTGTTGACCAGCGTCACCGCGCCAGTCGAATTATTCACCGTGAGCGAGAAGATGTCCCCCCCCGGGTTGAGCGGCGCCGCGTCGGGGCCGACCGCCTCGTTGAACAACACCTGAGCCGGAGTGAGGGCCGTGTCGTAGACGCGGAACTCGTTGAACTTGCCGTTGAAGACGGCGTCGTCGAACTGAGCACGGCCGAGCCAGTTGTTGTTGTTCACGAACGCGTTCAAGTTCAGCCCGGGCTGCATCGATGCCGTCGCCGCTGGGTTGCCGTTTAGGTACAACCGAACGGTGCCGTTGGGGTTCGCCCCCCCGTTCGTGTCGGCCGTGTCGTAGCTCGCAACGACGTGGACCTGGCCTCCGGGGAGGCCCAGATTGGGCCCCGCGGCGGCGTTGAACTCGCCGTCTACCGAGTTGTAAGCCGACAAGCCGAAGTTCGGCCCGCGCCCGTCGTTGGGAGTCACGAAGATGTTCCTGCCTCCGGGGAAGAAGGCGCCGTCGGCGACCCCTTCGCCGCTTTGCGACGTGCCGAAGTCCCCCAGCCTCGCCCAAACTCGGAACTCGGACACGGTCGCCCACCAGGCGAGCGAGACGGCGCCCGATTGACCGGCGCTCGACGCCGACGAGATCAAGTTGTTCGGCAGATCGACGTAGGCCGCTTCGACAAGTTGGTTCGACGTCTCGACCGGGTTCGACGAAAAGTCGAGCTGGCCACCGACGAACGCGCCGTTCGCAGTCGTCCCCGTATCGACCAACACGCCGGTCTGGCCGCCGACCGAGTCATTGAGGTTGCCGCTAAAGCTGTATCGGTTGCGGAGGGCCGCCTCGGCGTCGGTAGCAGCCGTTGCCGCGACAGCGACCACGGCGGCGACTGCCATGCCGCGACGAGCCCGCCGCGTGAGCCCCGCCATGCCGGCCACCACGAGCCCGACGATCGTCGCGGAGCTCGGCTCGGGGACGGCAGCCAAGAGGTTCGCAAACGCCGACGAGCCGTTGGCCGTGATGTAGTCGCTGCGGAACACCAGGAAGTCGGCGTGGCTGTTCGCGCCGTCGTTGTTCAGATCCCCCTTCAGGTACCGCTGAACTTGCGACTGGCCCGCAAGGTTCGTAGCGTTACCGGTCAGGAACAGCGACCAGTCGGCCGCGTCGAGGTCGCCGTCGGTGTCGAGGTCGCTACGGCCGTAAGCCACGCCGCCGTTGCCCGTGTACTGGATGGCGCCCAGGGTCGGCTGACCCCCTTGGAGGGTGAAGCTGAAGTTCAAGTCTTCAAACGGGGAAGAGTTCCACGCCGTGCCGAGGTTGATCTGCCCCCCGTTTGCGCCGATCGACTGCGCTGTTCCCCCCGACTCGGTCAGGGCCGAAACGGTCTGCGACGAAACCGACCAACCGCTCGCCGGCGCGATCGGGTCCCAGGCCGGAGAGACCGAGAGCCCCCCCGTCGCCGAGGTGATCGAGTACGACGCCAGCGAGATCGCCGACCCCGTGTTGTTGCGGACCGTCACGCCGCCGGTGGCGCGATCGACGACAAGCGTCGGTCCGGGAGGTGCGAGAGGACCGGCCGTAAAGTTGGCTGACACTTCGGAGGGTGCGAGCGCGTGACTGTAGACGCTGAACTCGTTGAACGAACCGTCGAACAGCGAGTCCGCCCCGTACTGCGATCGTCCGAGCCAGTTGTTGACCTCGTCGAACAGCGAGCCGCGGGCCAGCGAGCTGTTGAGCGGGCCAGTCGCGTTGAGGGCGCCGTTCAGGTAGACGTTCGCGATCCACGCCGAGGGATCGCTCTCAGGGTTCTGATCGACGGTCACGACGACGTGCTGCTGGACGGCGACAGGGATCGCCGTCGCGGGGCTTGAGACGACGAACGTGTTGGTTCCCAGCGCCGACGACAAGAAGCCCAAACGCTGGCCACCGAGGTTCACAGTCGGGCTGAGCGCTAAATTGTCCTCGCCGTTGGCGCTGTCGGAGACGTCCTCGCCGCCGTTGCTGCGGCCGAAGTCGAAGTACCGCGCCCACTGCCGGTTGGTCGAGACCGTCGACCAAACCTCGAAGCTCGCCTGACCAACGACCCCGCCGGAGAGTGCGCTCGTCGCGAGCCCGTTCGGCAGGTTGACGTGGGCGCCCGCGCCCAGCGCCCCGGTCCCATCGGACCGCTGCCCGTTGTTCGCCGCGGACAAGTCCAACTGCCCCCCCACGTAGATTGCCAGGCCGGTTGGGTCAACAACCGTGCCGTGCCCCGTGCCGACGCTGTCGTTGGCGTTCCCGTTGTTGAACGTGTAACGGTTGACCAGCACCCCTTGGGCGCTGGCCGCGAGGCATAGGGCGGCCGATGCGGCCAGCAGTCGCGGACGAGTCATGGCGGGGGAAGCTCCTAGTGAAGCGGTGATTCGGTGAAGCGATGATCGAGAGGAAGGCGACGGCGGGTCGCGCCGGTTCGCACCGCGTGCAGGGCCCTGGGCAGCAGGACCCTGCACGCGGTGGTTGCGAACCAACGCCTCCCCTCGGTGGCGTTAGCGTCGCGAGCGGCGACCGCCCGCCAGGCCCAACGCGCCGACCACCACCATCGCCAGCGAAGCCGGCTCGGGGATGATCTGGTTGGGGCCCGCGGCGAACGACTGGGCCAAGTACCCAGCCGACATCGCCATGTCGTAGATCCGGAACTCATTGAACGACCCGGCGAACATCCGGTCGTTGAACGCCGCCCGGCCGAGCCAGTTGTTGGTGTCGTTGAAGCTGTTGATGTTGATGCCGGGGGACATGCCGACCTGCGACCCGAGCACGCCATCGACGTAAATCGAAATCGTCCCCGCGGGCCCACCGGTCGTGTTGTTCATGTCGTAAACCGAGGCGACGTGAACCTCGACGCCCGCGGTCAGCACCGCCGGTCCGGAAGCGAAGCGGAACGCAAGGTCGCTGGTCCCCGCGGCCGGCCCGTCGTACAGGTCGTAGGCCGCGGGACGGTTGCCCGAGCGACCATCGGCGATCGTGATGAACAGGTTCGTGCTGTTGTCGAACACCGTGCCGGTCGAGGACCCTTCGGGGTTGCCTACGCTGAAATCACCAAGCCGCATCCAGGTCGAGACAATCGAAGGGGTCGCCCACCACTCCATCGTGATCGCTCCCGCAGTGCCGGCAGCCGCCGCGCTCGAGATGAGACCATTCGGAAGATCGACGAACGCCGCTTCGACAATCGCGCCGGACTGCTCGACTGGATTGCCCGACAGGTCGAGCTGTCCGCCAGCGAAGAACGCCGTCGGGCTCCCGGCATCGACGACGACGCCGTTCGCGCCGCCGATCGAGTCGTTCACGTTGCTATTGAAGCTGTAGCGATTGCGGAGGCCAGCCTCCGCGGACGGCGCCGTGGCGCCCAGAACGGCGAGCGCGAGCGCGCCGAAACCAACGAACCGGATCGTTCTCATGAAGTCGACTCCAAGGAAGAACAGGACGAGAGGAGGTCCCCGCAACGGCTGCGGGCGCAAACAGCAACCGGGCATTGGCCCGGAGACACGCTCTTTGGTCGATCGATCGGCCGAACGGCCGTAGGCAACGAAACGGTGACCCGTCCAAAGGACGGGCCGGACGAGGGGTGGGCCGGCGAGCAGCCGGCGGCCGTCATGCCACCGTTGCCGAATGCTCGGCGACGGCGTGAAGACAGAGCACCCACTCGATGTTCTATAGAATGCGCAATGATTCTACAGAATGCAAGGGGGCTGCACGAAGAATCGCCCCAGCTTGCTAAAATCGCCGCGATTCGGTTATTACGCGGCGGCGGCGTGTGACCCGAGCGAGTGGCGAGTTCACCTTACCGCTTCGCGGTCGTCGCGGCGGCCTTCGCCGGTTTGCTGTCGCTTAGTCGTGGAGTCGGTGTCGAAGGCATCCGCGCTCCCACCTCGCGACGGTAGTCGGTCAGCGATTCGTGGAGTCGCGCGGCGACTTCGGTCCGTTCGCACGCAAGGTCGTTCGACTCGCCGAGGTCAGACTGGAGGTCGTAGAGCTCGACACTGTCGGGCCGCTCGGCGCCGCTGTACCACTCGACCAGTTTCCAGCGACCGTCCCTAACGGCGCCGGCCGGTCGGCCCCCCTGGTTGCCGTAGTGGGGGTAGTGCCAAAACACGGGCCCGCGTTGCGGCGCGGCGCCGCGCAGCGCGAGGGCGTAGCTTTGGCTGTCCTGCGGAATCGACTCGTCGAGCCCGACGAGCTCGATGATCGTCGCGAAGTGGTCCGTACCGTTGACGACGCGCGGTGACGTCCGGCCTGGATTTGTGACCCCCGGACCCGCCGCGATCAGCGGAACCCGGATCCCCCCTTCGTAGAGCCAACCCTTCCCGGAACGCAGCGGCGCGTTGGTGGTCGGCCAGCCTTGGTCGGCGCTGATCCCGCGGTCCCCCGTCGCGAGGCCCCCGTTGTCAGAGGTGAACACCACGATCGTCCGGTCGGCCACGCCCGACTGGTCGATCGCACGCAGCACGCGCCCGACGGCGGCGTCCATCGCTTCGACCATCGCCGCGTAGACCGGCAGGTCCTGCCGGGCGCGCTCGGGCGCGTCGCGCCCCTCGACGAGCTCTTTGGCGATCGGCGGCAGGGTCGCGCGCTTCGCTTCGTACTTGCGGATCGCGGCCTCTTTGGCCTGCAGCGGGACGTGGACCTGGTAGAACGCGTGCTGAACGAAGAACGGTTCGTGGCGGTGCGCCTGGATAAACTCCGCGGTCTCGTTCGCCAGACGCTCGGTGAGGTACTCGCCGTTGGGGCCGTCGCTCAGCCGGGGATTCTCGTAAGGAGAGAAGTAACCTTTGCCGGTAAACGGCCCGCCGTGGAGCCACCCACCGGCGTTGACGTCGAAACCTTGATACTCCGGGTAGTAGGGCTCTTGCCCCATGTGCCACTTGCCGGAGTGCATCGTCGCGTAACCGGCGTCGTGCAACGCTTCGGCGAGGGTCCGCTCACTGTGTTCGAGTCGGTCGCGCGACCAGGGGGTCGCGAGGGGACGACCCTCTTTACCACCCGAGCTGTCGCCGATGTGGGCAGTCAATCCCAACCGAGCCGGGGACCTGCCGGTGAGCAGCGCGGCGCGCGACGGCGAGCAGACGGGGCACGCGGCGTAGGCGTCGGTGAACCGTACGCCGCGCCGGGCGAGGCGGTCGAGGTTCGGCGTTTCGTAGAAGGTGCTGCCGTAGCAACCGAGGTCTGCCCAACCGAGGTCATCCACGAGGAACACGACCACGTTCGGCCGGGCAACTTCCGCGGAATCAGAGGCCGTGGCTGCGGCTAAGCCGGCCCACGCCGCGAGGGCAGCGAACGCCGCGTAGAGTGTCGGTTGACGCTGGGCCATCGTAGCTCGTCGAGTCAGGTCGGGTCGCGAAGGGCTAAGGCAGCCCCGCCGCGCCCGGGCTGGGGGCGCGGCGGGGCTCCGTCTCACTCAAGGAGTTACTCTCAAAGGGTGCTCAGCTCCGCCGCCTGGCCGTCGCTACAGCCGCCAGCGACAGCATCACGAGTACAGCCGCGCTCGGTTCCGGGACCGCGGTGATCACCAAGTTGTCGATCCCCGCCTGCGCGACGGTCGCCCCCGCGTTGGAGTGGAACCCGAAGTAGCCAAGGCCCGAGCCGTCGGACGTAAACGTGCTCGAGTACTGCGGCGAGACTGCCCCGTTGACGCTCAACGCGACGTTGATCGTTGCGCCCACGCCCCACTGACCGGCAACCGTCGGGGTGATCTCGACCACCGCCGAGTTCAAAAGGGTGGTCGGCGACCCGCTGATTGACGTGGCGCTGAAGATGCCCGCCGGACCGACCGCCGTCGCGCCTCCCTTCCAGACCTCGCTCGCGGCGCTCGGTCGGAAGAGGAAACCAAAGTCCGTCTCGGGGATGTTCGCTGCGAAAGGGACGCCGATGCGGGCGTTGTTTTGCGGGTGGGCCTGGATCTGAGCCGGCGTGATCCCAACCGCGAACGCGACGAACCCACCGCCGCCGCGCTGGAAGTCGAACGAAGCGCGGTAGCCGTTTTGCAGCGCGTCGGGGTCGGACAACAGGTCGAAATCGACGACTCCGTGACCCAGCCGAAGCCGGCCGAGGTTGCCATCGACGAATTGTTGCTCTGTGCTGGCGCCGGCGGCCGTGTCACGGACCTTGTAAGCCTGCACCGTCGCTCCGCCGAGGGCGTTGTTGTTCGAGCCCCAGCTCGAGAGGCCCCCCGCGTTCCCGGCAGCGTTGACCCCGGCCGTACGATTGAAGTCGTCAGAAACGATGATTGCGGCAGACGCGGGGAGCGTCGGCACGCTCAGTGCGGCCAGGGCCGCCAGCCGCAGGGAGGTGGTTCGCCAATCGGTGCGATTCATTAGTCGAGCCTCGGTAAGAGTAAAGTCGGAGAGAGAAGGAGAAGCCGGTCGAACGCAACGAGTCATCGACACGTCGCTTTCGCGTCGCATCGATTCCGCAGCAAGGCCGTTGCCGCCAAACACATCGCCAGCGCGGCGATCGCCGCGGGTTCGGGGATCGCCGTGGCAGACGAGGCGCCGACGCCGTAGTTGGCGACCCATCGGTCGTAATCCGCCGGGACGACGGTCGCGGCGCCCGAGCCGGCGCCGTTCAGGGCCGACGCGGCGCCCCCCAGGTTGTCGCGCCAAACGCTGTAGTCGGCCGCGTTCACCGCCCCGTCGGCGTTGTAGTCCCCCGGAGTCGCCGCAGCGGTAGGCACGCTGATACGCAAGTTGTCGATGCTCAGCAGCGTCGGGGACGAGTTGCGGCTGAAGCCCATGTAGGCGGCGCCCTCGGCGTCCCAAACGAAGTCAACGTCGTTCCCAGCGGCGGCGCCGTTGATGTCGATCGGTGTCGCGCTGCCGTTCAGAAAGAGCGAAACCGACCCTGGTGCTCCCGACTGGAAATCGCCGGTGACGACTTCCAGTCGGACCTGGTTCGCGGCTGTTGTGCTCATCGCGGGCACGATGTTGAACGTGTTGTTGACGGCGACGCCGCTGTCGAACGAACCACCGGTCCCGCCGCCGACGCGGAAGAAGACCGAGGCGTCGACGTTCGCGTTCGACACCGGAGTGCCCCCCCCTGCGGCGCCGGTGGCTTCCTCAAAAACCGAGTCGGCCGTCCCGAACCACCAGCCGATGTGCCCCCCGCCGGCGCCCCCCGCGAGGATCAGGTCGAACTCGACCGTCATCCGACCCGCAGCCAGCACCGCGGCGTCGGTCGCCCAGTTGTGCTGGACCTCGGCGTGAGCGTATCCAAGCTGGCCTTTGGCGCCATCGACCAGCGCGCCGCTCCGCCAGCCGCTCGTCGAATCAACGTGCTGGTTCGAGACCTGGTAGGTCTGAGAGATCGTGCCGCCGAGGGCGTTGTCGTTGGGCCCCCAGTCGGTGTTGAGCGGGTCACCAGGGTCGGTCGTCGGCGCTTCGCCGATGGTCCGCGAGAACGCGTCGCTGAACAGCACAGTTTGCGCCGGGGCCGCTGCGGCCACGCCGAGCAACGCGGCGATCGCGAATCCAATTCGATTCATGGCAGTTTTCCGCCTAGCTAGAGGTCTTGAAGAGCATTCGGTGGGGCGTTGGACGAGTTCGGTGGGCTACCTCCGCTACGGCAGAGCGGCCACTTCTCCCCCGTCGCGCGAGCTGAGCGATTGCCAAACGTTGTGGTCGATGCCGTCCGTGATGAAGTGAGTCGAGGAGTCGCACATCACGACGTTCACACCGCCCGCATGGCGGCTGCGGGCGCCGAGGTGCATAGCCGATTCGTTGCTGTTGTCGCGCGTGCAGGGGAGCGTTAGGTCGGGGCGGTCAACGCAGAGCGTCCGATCGCCCACTCCGCCGTCGCGCGTCTGCGCCGCGTTAGGCAGCGAGTAGGTCGAGATCTGGTAGGCGCCAGGCACGTGGTTCCAGATCCGGCCTCGCCGGTCAGTGTTGGTGGAGTCTGGCGATGGGGCTTGGAGCATCTCCATCAGGGCGAACGTGTGCGACGTGCCGTCGGTGATCTGGCCGAACTTCGCGCCCCAGTTCCTGGCGAAGGGGGCGCGCCGCGCGCCGGTCACCTTGTCGAACACCTGCGCGGTGGCGCCTTGGGTCCGCTCGTCGAGCTGGTCCTCGTAAGTCGATTGGCCCCAGTTGACGCCGTAGCTCCCCTTGTGGTCCTGGAACAACTGGGAACCGCCCCCCGGCCCCGACGTGAATTGCATCACCTGCCCTTCGTCCGACGGGCATTGGAACGTCGGAAGCGGTGGGCGCAGCTGCTCTAGCACGGCCTCCGTTTGATCGTTCCAGTCGCGCTTGCGGTCGTAGATCGCGAAGCGGACGTTCTCTTCGAGATACGGCATCACGAAGATGATGAACGGCGTGAAGGTGGGGTTCGAGTTGACTGCTCCCCCGTTGCGGTGGAGGTTCCCCGGCGGAAGCTCGTTGTTCGTCGAGTGGTAGTTCTGCAGCGACAGCCCGACCTGTCGCATGTTGTTCGTGCAGGCGTTTCGGCGCGCTGCTTCCCGGGCGGCCTGGACGGCGGGGAGCAGCAGCGCGACCAAGATTCCGATGATCGCGATCACGACCAGAAGCTCGACCAAGGTAAAGCCTCGGCCCGAACGGCGAAGGGACGCTGAGCGCCAAGCTAAAGAGCGAAAGACCACCGCCATGCGGTTCACCGTGACCAAGGAGCGAGAGGGACGAGTCGTGTTGAGAAGGCTCGGGGGGCCGCACGCCGAGCGACGACGGAAAGTTCCCGGGGCACTGGACTAACTCCGGGGCGTCGGCCCCGCTTACGCAGAAAAATGGAAACAGCCGATTTTTGCTGCCAACCACCAGGGGGTCGCGTGTTTGGGGCGGACACCGCTGGGCCGCGCCCCTGAAGCGGCGGATTTCTGCGTAAGATCACGGGCCCGCGCGGAGTCAGGTGCGTCGGGATTCTGTCCACGACGGGTCGGCGACCGTGGCGGAAGCGGTCGGATGCCCCGCCGGAACGGCCTCGTGGCGAGTGGCCTGCATGGCGAGCACAGACTCCGACGACGAGTTCGTCCTGTCGATCATCGAGGTGCAGAGTCGCCTGTACGCCTACGTCCTGTCGCTGATCCTCGACCGGGAACGTGCGAAGGACGTCCTGCAACAAACCAACGTGGTGCTGCTCCAGAAGAAAGAGAACTATCAGCCGGGGACGAGCTTCTTCGCCTGGGCGGCGAAGACGGCCTTCTACGAGGTGCTCGCAGAGCGCCGCCGTAGGGGTCGCGACAAGCACCTGTTCAGCGACGACCTGCTGGCGGTGGTCGCGACGGTGGCGGCGGAGGTCGCCGGCTCGCTCGAACAGCGTGCCGACGCCCTCCGCGAGTGCCTCGCCCTGCTGAGCCCGATCCAGCGAGAGACGTTACTCGCCCGTTACCGGCCCGGCGGGAGCGTGGCGGGACTGGCGGACGAGTTGGGGAAGACGCCGAACGCGATTTCGGCACTGCTGTTCCGCTTACGCTCGACCCTGCTGGATTGCGTCCAGCGGCGGTTGGGGAGGACCATCTGACATGACTTCCGCCTCAGAACCCAACGCCGCGGCTGACCCCGCGCCACGCGATCGCCTGCGGCGGCTCGTTTCGGCCGCTTGCGACGGGCCTCTGACCTCTGCCGAACAGGCAGAGGTCGAGCGGCTCGTCGCCAGCGACACCGCCCTCGTCCACGACTACGCCGAGTTCGTTGCCACCGAGACGCTGGTCGAGCGGTCGCTCGGCTTGTCGGTCTTCGACCGTGGCTCCACTCTGCCCGCGGGGACTCCGGCAGCGACGACCGCTCCTCCGCCGACACCCCGGCCGCAGGCGACCGCGAAGCGAGTCGGCCCGCGCGGCGAATCGCCGCTGCGCGGGGTGCTGCGTCGCCCCCTTTCGACGTACGCGGTCGCGGCGTCGCTGGTCGGCGTGGCGCTCGCCGCGACGATGGTGCTCGACGCGCCGCCGCTTGCGACCGTCGTGGCGGTCGATCATGCGACGCGCGCCGACGACAGCGAGATCGCCGTGGGGGACACCGACCTGACCGAGTGGGTCGATCTCGCCACTGGCTCGGTTAACTTGTCGCTGCGCCGCGGCACCCTCGTCGCGATCGACGCCCCTGCGCGGTTCCGCGTGACGAGTGGCAACGACCTCGAGGTCGAGCGGGGCGCGTTGTCGGCCCAAGTACCCGAGGCCGCGCACGGCTTCGCGGTCGCCACGTTGTTGGGTGGAATCGTTGATCTGGGGACCGGGTTCCGCGCCGTGGTGTCCCCCGAGCGCGGCCTTGTGCTGCACGTCACCCAGGGCGCCGTGCAACTGAACCCGCGCGGCGGGGGTCCCGTGGCGTTCTCGGCCGGCGACGTGGCCTCGGTCGATCCCCAGGGCACGACGCGTGTCGGCGCCCTGAACGCTCCGCAGTGCTCCGGCGCCATGACCTTCTCAAAGGAACACCCCACGAGCCTCGGGATGAACGCCTTCGACCACGACGGCGCCGCCTACGTGTTCCTCGAGTCGCTCGCGGTCCGTCTGTCGCACGACCTGCCGACCGACTTGTCGAACCCGGGCAAGCACGTTGACCTCGAAGGCCACGGCGACGTAGCGCTCGCGGGCGCCAACGTCGATTCCTACCTGATCCACTACGCCCCCGCCTCGAGTCGGCACACGGTGCGAGGCTCGGTTCGATTCCCCGGCAAAATCGTCGGGGTGATCGGTGGGGACGAGCGGCTGAACGCCACCAACGGAACGCTCGGGGCTCGCTGGACGCTGGCTTGCCAGCACCCCGAACGGGGCGTCGAGTCGGCGCCCGACCCCAACGCCGACACGATTGTCCTCAGCCGCGACCGCCGCACCCTGTCGGCGGTCTTCCAAACCGAGTCGATCGACCAGGTGCGGGTGCTGGTCGAGTCGCGGTGAGGGACGGCGTAAGCACCAAGCTTCGACGGTGTCCGAAAGCACTGCGCTATCGCAAGCTGTGCTGGGCGACCGCGTCAGACTGACCAAGCGTGGCCAAGGGACCAAGCTAGTTCACGTCCGACGGATTTTAGTCACGCTCTTGCCCCGACTACTCCAGTAGGCGGATGCCGGAAGCTGCGAGTCACTCGTGAGTGTGGTTGTGGTGCGTGTGGCCGTGCGATGGTTCGAGCCCTGGCTCGACCGGGAGCGGCAGCCCTAGGCCGTCTTTGTTGGCTTCGAACGGTGCGCCATCGCCGTCGGCGTCGCCATCGAGGTCGATGAACACCGGGTTCGCGATCGCGACCGGCATCTCCTTCCCCTGCGTCGCACCGTAGACGGCCCCGAGTTGCCGCCCCTCGCCGCACACGGCGACGACGACGTGCGTATCGACGTCGAGCGACACGTCCAGCTCGCGATCGAACGTCTCGTTCCCCGAGCCGAACCACTCGCTGTGCGAGCGAGCGGTGTAGTTGTGCTCGGGTAGGGGCCGGCCGTTGAGGAACAACTGGACGCGGTTGACCTCGAGCCAGTTGGGGCACCGCACGACCACTCGCAGCCTTGCGCCGCCACGGGGAGCAGAGAGGTCGTCGCCGGGGATCGCGACGGGCGTCTTCGAGACGTTCCCGTTCTCAACGGCCCGCGCCTCGACGGCGAGAAACGGCCCGTTCGACACCACGACGTGTCCGTGCTCGAACTCGTGCACGAGCTCTGCGACGCTCGCCTCGGCCGGGTCGTCGCTCGTCGATCGGACCCAGTTCCGCAGCCAGCCGCTGCCGTGCAGGTTGTAGTGCGCGTCGGTGTTGACGACTCCCGTGACGCGGTAGCCCAGGTTCAGCAGTTGAAGCCAGTTGGTCACGACGTTGCCGCGGTCTTCCCAACCACCGCGTCCGACGCCGCCGTCGGCGCCCCCGAGCGGAGTGAAGATCAACCCCGGCGGGTGGATCTCGACGGCGTCCATGAACCCGAACATCGGCTCGAACCCGCCGTCGGGGCTGCCGTCGAGGTCGCGGTCGCCAACCATCTGGGCGACGTTCGGGTGGTTCGACTGAACGTACTTCGGAGCGTTGTTGTCCCAGCCCGCGAGTCGCTTGATCTGGTCGACGGGATTCGTGTCGGTCTCGGGGCCTCCGCCGTCCTGTGTGCGCGGCTTGTGCACCAGCGGGAACGCGTTCTGGTGGTTGAGCGGCAGCGGCTGACCGGTCAGCTCCATGCCGGGGCAGGTGAGCATGCGCCGCGACGCCCCGAGCTCTTGCAGGCAGCCGTCATAAACGTCGAGCCGTTGGTGCTCGGTGCAAGGGGCGAACTCCAGGTGCTCCGCGAGCAGGTTCAGCACGCGACCGAGCTGGCTCGCCGTGTTGTCCCCTGAAGGAGTCGAGTGGCTGTGGAGCTCGGCGGAGAGCCAGCCGGTCGTATCGACCGACCGCGCGAGGCGCAGTTCAAGCTTTTCTGTTTGACCGCTCGTCACTTCGAGCTCGCCGCTCGCCGCGTCGTACTCCGGTCCGTGGCTGGCGAGGTAACGGTACCTCCCGGGCAAGAGCTTCCCTCGGAACGCCCCGTTGGCGGTGTACCGTACCGGCCCGACGCCGAACTCGGCCGATTCGGGGCCCCAGTTCGGCGACGGGGTCTCGCCGAGGCCGGTGAACTCGACTTTCGCCGCGACCTTTGCTCCCGTCGCGTCGGTGATCGCCGCTTCGACGTACCCCGGCTCGGGCAGCGTGTGGGCTAACTCGACGACGGCCGGCTCGGCGCCGTCCACGGGACTAGCCTCGAGCGCACAGTTGATCGACGTCTCGGCGTACCCTTGCGCGTTGAACACCATGCGGTAGCTGCCCGGCGACGCGGCGAACTCCGCCATTCCCGACTCTGCGGTGACCGCGACCCCAACCGACGTATCACCGTCGAACAACTCGACGCGTGCTCCGGCGACCGGCCCGGCCCCATCGACGAGCGACACCCGCGCGGGCACGAGTTGCTCGCCGCGCTGCCGTGCGGCGATCGCCTTCACCGCGAGGCCGTCGGCGGCGGGGAACAGCCGTCGTCCGAACGAGACGCTCTCGTTCGGGGCGAGCTCCATCGTGGCGTCCGACGAGCCCCTGAGGGGGAAGCCGACGCCCCGCGGCGTGCGAGGATCGGCCGCGGGGAGCACTACGACGCACCGATCGGCCCCTTCGGGCTGCAGTCCGTACGCCTGGCGCCAGTGCACGTCGTGGGCCCACCATAGGTCGCGCGACTCGTCGAAGCCGAACACGAACTCCCCGTCGCAGCGGAAGCCGTCGGCGAGACGGACCTCGGCAGGCTTGTCGCCGCCGTTACGGACGGTCGATGTCACGCGGACGAACGCCTCGCCGTCGCGGAGCTCGTACCCGACTCGCGCCTCGACCCCCCCGGGGCCGGTCCCGGAAAACGCGATCGCGGCGCCGTCTCCCTTCGGCAACGATTCGGACCATTCTGCTTCGCGATCAAGGACGACAGCACCCCCGAGTGGGTAGAAGGCGCTCAACTGATCGTTCTGCTCGTCGCGCGCGGTGAGATCGATCACGCACCCTCCGACGTTCTTGACCGTGAGATTCGCGTGCCGGCGCGGGCCCGGAGCTCCGAGAACCACGACCAGTCGGTCGTTCCGCAGAACGATGTCCCCTTCGATCGCATCGACCTCCTTGCCGGCCGGCGCAACCTGCGAAAAATTCCGCGCGTCGAGGCGCACGACCTCGGCCGCTTGCGGCGTGGAGGCGAGCACGAGCCCCGTGGCGACGATCGAGAAGCGAGCGGAGTGGAGGGTCAACATCGGCGATTCTGCGGCAAGGATGGGGGAGGGACGGTGGCGGAGGCGACTCGCGGCGTAAGGCGCTGCGTCAACGGCCAGCGGTAGATGCGATCGCGTGGATCCGATAATCTTCTGCGAGACGGCGACGCGAGCGACACCAACGGAGATCACGATGCGGACTCGACTACAAACTCGACTGCGGACGACAAGCCTGCTGCGTGTCGCGGCGCTTGGCCCTTCGCTTCTTGGAATCGGTTGCGGCGGCGACGATGGCCGCCCGCGCGTTTATCCGACTTCGGGAACGGTGACGGTTGGAGGCCAACCCGCGGCCGGCGCCGAGCTGGTCTTCTACCCAAGTTCGACGGTCGTTGCGCGGCTGGCCGACGGAACGGAAGTCCCCCTGGCCCCGCAGGCACGCACGACAGCGGAGGGACGCTTCGAAGTCCGCACCTTCGCCGAAGGCGATGGCGCGCCCGCGGGCGAGTACCGCGTCTCCGTCGTGTGGCCCGACCGCACGCCGCGCCCCGACGGGTCGGAGCCGCTCGACCCGCCGGACCGCCTGAAGGGGAAGTATGGCAACCCCGCGAAGTCGGGCCTCAAGGCGAGCGTCCCCGAAGGGGGTGGCGAACTCGCTCCCCTCAACCTTCGATGACCCCTTTGACCTGCGATGACGGGGGATGCCAACGACGGCAATCGACCGACGAGCAATAGCCGCATCGCGGAGGTCGTTGAAGCCGGTTCGCGCTGTAATTTTAACCGTCGCGTCGATCAGCTCGCACGACTGGTCATTCCGAACCGACGTCCCCCCCGTCGCGGGTGAACTTCGAGACGAAGACGTCGGGCGCAATCTCTTGGAGCACGAACTGGACCGACCCGTCCCCCATGCCGAAGAACGCCCCCCCGGCGTGGAACGAGTAAATCTCCTCGTTGTTGTTGCAGTTGAACAACGCGGTGCCGCAGCGGTCGTGGACGCTGTGCCAGTTCGCGAAGTTGGCCCAACTCGCCCCGGTGAGCTCGCCGGTCAGAGACACGCCGCTTGTGCGTCCCTCAGGCACGTGGGGACGCCCTTCGAGGTACCGGAATGGCCTCCCGCCGGTCTCAAACCACATAAAGGTCTTCGAGAGGCCGTCGGTGGTGTCGGTCAGCTTCGGAAGGTCGGTGTCTACGACGTCGGTACTAACGTCCTCCCCACCGTTGTTGATGTGCTGCCCCAAGTTGTTTAAGAAGCTGTGCGCCAGGACGCTCTGATACTGATTGAATCGATTCGGCCGTGGCGTGACCGAGCGGTTGTTAATCATTTGCACCAGCGCGTGACTCAGCGTGTTGTTCATGAGCTTGTCGCAGACCGTGTAATCGACGGCCGCCGGGTACTCGCCGCGCTCCTCCGAAACGCTCGGACACTTGAAGGTGGCGATCGGCGTCTGGTTCAGGACGGCGTTGTCGGTCGGCTTGGCGTTGGTATCGGGGAAGTTCCACGGCTTGTCGAAGTTCCACAGGCCGGCGAGCGCCGACTCTTCGACGTAGGGGAGGAGGTAAGTCAGGTTGCTGTGCGTGATCGCTGCTCCCCGCGCCGCGGCGCTCCCCTCGGTCGCGACGGTCCGGTCGTAGTAGCGGAACGCGCCGGGGGGGAGGTGCTTCTTCACGTCCTCGAAGTTGAGGGTCGCCAGGCCGATCTGCTTCATGTTGCTCTGGCACTGGGTGCGACGCGCGGCCTCGCGCGCCGCCTGCACGGCCGGCAGCAGCAGCGCCACGAGGATCCCGATGATGGCGATCACCACCAGCAGCTCGACGAGCGTGAAGCCCGGTCGCTGTGGCAACAACGGCGTTTGCGTGGTGCTGGCTCCGTCCATGGACATAGTTCCGTTACGCACAGCTGGCTTCTCCCCGGTTCGCGAGTTGGTGGAATCGCGTAAGTCCGCGACACGTGTTGCCCCTATCAACGAAACGCACGCGGCCGAGGAGCCTCGGCCGCGTGCGATCGCTCTCCCATCCCCTGATCACTCGGTTGACGCCAGGGACGTGACGCTGGCCAAAGCCGAGCCCCCTGCCGACGTCTCTCAGTCGCGACGACGTGCGGCGAACCCGATCGCGGCGACGGCCACGAGCGCGGCGGCTGCCGGCTCGGGGACCGCGTTCGCCAGGGCGCCGACGTTCGACGCGCCGTAGTTAGCGGCCCACAGGTCGTAGTCCGCCTGATCAACCACACCGCCGCTCGGGCCCGCTTCGTTGCCGTTGCCGTTGAGCGAGAACGTGGTGCCGAGGTTGTCACGCCAGGTGGTGTAGTCGCCGGCGTTGACAACGCCGTCGTCGTTGAAGTCGCCCGACAGGCCGGCGACGATGCCGAGGTCACCCGAGTAGACGACCAGCCGCGGCCGAGCCGACGGCGTCAGCGAGCCGTTGGCGTGGATCTGCCACCCATCGGCGGTGCCGTTGGCGAGGACCGCGATCCCGTTGTCAACGATCGCGCCGCTGCGGACCGCTTCCAAGTGCCTCGTGACGTCGAACCACACCTCGCTGCCACGGATCATGCCTTCCAGGCGGCTTAGCTCGGCGCCGAGGTCGGCGTCGGTCACTTGCACGCCACCGACGCCACCGATCGCGCTGTGCAGCGTGTTGGTGTCGATCGCACGGAGCAGCGGGTGGGCGACCCACGGTCCTTGCGAGTTGGCGTTCGCATTGGCGTCGCCCGTGGTGATCACGAGCCACGCCTTGGCGACCGGCGTGCCGGCCGGGGCTTGGCTCGACCCGGCGCCGAACACGTTGCCGAACTTGAAGACGCCGAAGTCGTCCGGCGAGCTCGTGGTCCCGTCCGGGAGCGAGAAGAGCGGGCCGTCGAGGAACGTTTGGTCGAGCGTCGTGCCGTCCTCGGTGCGCTCCAAGGCCAGCCCCGTGACGGGGTCGGTCGCCGGCAGCCCGGTGATCGGATCGAGGTCGCGGATCAAGGTGTTCGGGCCGCTGCGCACAACGAACATCGAGTCGCCAACGTACTCGTTGAGGTCACGCTGGAACACTTTTTGGACGATCGGGTTCGTCGTGTAGGTAACCGCCAGCCGGGGACGCTGGTCGGCGACCGGGTAGCCGATCGAGTTGATCGCCCAGCCGTCGGCCGTGTTCGCGTTGGCGGCGATGTCGTCCGAGATTCCGGCCTGGATCGTGAAGCCGTGCGCGGCCCCGCCGTTCGACCAACCCTGGACGAGCGACGTGACGTTCGCCGCGTTGGCTTCGCCCGGGTTTTGGAAGCCCCAGCCACCCGTCGCACGGGTCGCGGATCCGTCTTGGTACCACGGCCCGCGGCTGACGAAGTTCGTCGTCGAGTTGAAGCTCGTGAAGTACGAAACCGTGTCGTCGAACGGCGCGACCAGTCCCGAGATCCCGAACGGACCGGCCGTCTGAGCGTTGCCGCGGAGGCTCGTGGTCGTGGTGAACTTGGCGTCGAGGATCGTCGCGCCGAGCGGGATCCGGTTGGCGCCCGCGCCGAACATGCTGTCAAAGCGGATCAGCATCTGCTGGTCGTTGCTGTCCGGCAGCGTGTTCGCGTCGGTCCCGTCGGGCTGATAGCCATCGACGAAGAAGTCGGCGACCGTCGAGCCGTTAAACTCCTCGGTGGCGGGGTTCGTGTCGGCCAAGCGGCGCTGGAAAGTCCCCGTGTAGCCGTTAAGGCCGTTTTGGAAGACGACAGTTTGGGGGGCGGCGATCGCCGAAGCGGCGGCGACCATGGGAGCAGCGGCGACGAAGCGCGCCGCAAAGCGGAACCATCGAGAGGTCATCGAGAGCCTGCCTAGGGTGTGTCCGACAACGCCCGGCGACAGTTCGCCGAGCACCAGAATTCACGATAGCCAAGCAGCACAGGGCCAAGGTTAAGGCTGTGTTCTGAACCCGTGAAGATGCCGCGAAGCGCACGCGAAGAAGGCGATCGGAGTGCGCTCAGCGTCGCGAGACGCGAGCCGACGCGCTGACCATGCCGACAAGTCCAATCGCGACGACGGCCGCGGCGGGCTCTGGGATTGTCGCTGAGCGCAGCGTGATGCGCACTTCGTAGAGTTGCGCGGCGTCGTTTGCCCCATTGACTTGCAGCACGTACGCGCCCACGGGCACGGCGAAGTCGGTGACCCGTTCGACTATCCCGCGCCGCTGTCCGTTCGCGACGACCAGGGGCGCCGTGGGGTCGCTGCCGAACAGAGCCAGGTTCAGGTTGTTGCTCGAGTCGGCGTCGAGGGGCGTCTGTGATTCGGGGGCGAGGCCCTGCCGAAAGGCCCCCCCGCGCGGGACGACTTCAATCGACAACGAGCCGGCTTCCCGCACGTCGATCCGGAAGAAGTCGCTGTCTGACAGCCCGTCGATGCTCACGAAGTCGATCGCGGCGTCCGGGCCGCTCGCTGCTCCCGCTGCGGCGCCGACGACGATCGTCTCTCCGGGCTGAATCCCTCCCAGCCCAGTCGCCGCGCCGAACGAGTCGTTACCCCCGCGCTCGAATCGGTCGCCGTAGAGGCGGTGCAGACCTCGTACGTCGTCGATCTGCGGCCCGTCGAACGACAGGCTCAGCTCCGGCTCCATGAGCACGAAGGCGTCGTCCGAGTAGACGTGACCGAGGCCGAGCGTGTGGCCGATCTCGTGCATCAGCACGTTTCGCAGGGGTAGGAAGCCGAGCCGCGCGTCGGCCATCAGGTTCCGGTCCCCTGAGTCGAAGACCACGTCCCCCTCGTCGGGGAGCTGGCCGGTCGCGATCGTTCGCCCGGCGCCATCGACCGCGACCGCGGCGAGGCGGACGTCCCCCCGCACGTTAAGGACGCCGGGACTTGAGCCCACCGCAGCGCCGTCGTCGCGGGGCTCGTAAGCGAAACGCACCCCGCCGAGCGAACCCCAGCGGTCGAACGAGCTCGCGAGAATGGGAAACCACGGGCGCTCCGTGAAGTCTCCGACCGCTCCCATGGATCCAAAGGCGCTGTCGAGCGTCCGCACGAGCTCGCTACCCGCTCCGCCACGCGTGGGGGCGCCGTCCGGGGCGATGCTCCAGGTGAGCGTGATCGGGTCTCCACGTTCGACCACGGGGTAGCTCGCCGTGATCGACCAGCGGTCGAGGATCGAGAACGCGGCGACGCGTTCGAACGAGGTCAACCAGGCGACGAGCGTCGCCAGCGCAGCGATCCGAGCGGGCTTCAACGCGTGGCCTTCCCTTCCGGTTCACCGCTCGCAGTAGCGACGGGCCCCGGGAAGTCGGTGAAGTAGCCGTCGATCCCTGCTGCGGTGAGCCGCTCGACAACGTCGCCCTCCGACTCGGCCCAGTCGGGGAGCGCATCGCGGCGCAAGGTGTACGCGTAGACGGCTAGGCCCGCCGCGTGGGCGTCGTCGATGTACTCCGCGCCTGCGCCATCGCCCCCCAAGACGTGGTCGATAGGCGGCCCGACGCTGTCGGCCTGGGAAGCGATCGCGGCGAGCTGTTCCCTGGTCGCGGGCTTCGCCCCCCCCAGCAGTTGGCAAAGCGGCAACTGGCAGCCAAGGTCCGCGCGCAGGCGGCGGGTCTCGGTGGCGTCGAAGCACTGGATCAGCGCGCCGTCCTCGGGGTTCTCGTAGCCGTACGCCGCGAGCACTGCGAGTGTCGCGACTGCGAGGTCCATCCCCCGTTGCCGATGCCAAGCAGGCTCTTTCAGCTCGACGATGACCCCGACCTCGCCCCCGGTCGAGCTGTTCAGCCCCCGAACCAGGTCGAGCTCGTCGGCGAGTGTCGGGACACGCAGCGCCAGCCCCTCGGCGCGATCCGCTGGGAACCGCCACGAGGTCGGGGGGCCCGCAACCGCCGCGCGGCGCCCGGTGACTCGCAGCCGACGAACCTCTTCGAGCGTGAAGTCCGCGGCGTAGTGCTTGCCGTCCGCGCCTGCTCGACCCGGGAAGACGCGTGCGACGTCGGTCGTCGCGTCGAGCGTCAGGTCGTGCAGCACGATCGGCACGCCGTCGCTCGTCAGCACGACGTCCTGCTCGATCATGTCGGCGCCGAGGCCGTAGGCCATCGCAACTCCGACGAGCGTGTGCTCGGGCAGATAGCCCGAAGCCCCGCGGTGGGCGATCACCAGCGGCTCGTGCGCGGAAGCGACGCTCGCGCCTGCGGTCGTCGCGACGAGCGTCAACCCCAACAGGCTCGCGGAGCGGGCGTATGGAAAGAGTGCCGGGGGCCGGTGGGCCGCTAAGTCAGTTCGCATTCCCACGATGCTACTCGCCGCGCGGGGGGGCACAATCGGGGCGTCCTCGAAGCGCCACGACTTCACGGATTCTTCACAACGCCTCGCTACGGTGTCGAGATTCGGGAAAGCTCTTCACGGCCGACACACGGGAGACTCGGATGACGCTACGAGGCAGTTGGGGCGTTCTTACCGGGATGGTGATCGGCCTATCGGCCGTCGTCGCGCCCGCCCAGGTGGTCATCAGCGAGATCATGTACAACCCGACGGGGACCGACTTCGACACGGCCACCGGCGTAAGTCGCGAGTGGGTCGAGCTGTTCAACGCCGGTCGCGAGACCATCGACCTCGTCGGCTGGCGCCTCGAGGACCTGCAGGACGGCGAGCTCGCCGCTCCGTTCCCGGCAAGGACGATCCTGAGGCCATTCGAGTCGCTCGTCGTCACGGGGGACACCGCCACGTTCGACTCGATCTGGGGGACCGGGGTCCGTCGCGTGGGCGTCACCGGGTTCCCCACGCTCACGAACAGCCCGTCCGCCGTCGAGGACGTCGTCGCACTCCGGAACGCGGCGGGGGCCGTCGTGGACTCCGTGAACTACGACGACGCTGCGCCTTGGCCGGTCGATTCCCCCGATGGTGAGAGCATCTCGCTCTTGCCCCGGTCGATAGGCGCAACGGCCAACGACGTCGGCGGGGCGTGGCTCCCCAGCATGGGGGGTGTGTACGGCGCCCGCTACGCGCGGGGCGCTTCGGGGGGGGACCGCGGCTCTCCCGGCTCGGTCGCCACCGTGCCGCAAGCCGCGTTCGCGCCATCACCCGACGCGGTGTGGTCGATGGCGGTCCTCCCCGACACGCAGAACTACGCGAAGAGCAGCGTCGATCGCGCGATCTTCACGCAGCAGACCACGTGGATCCGCGACAACCGCGACGCCCACAACATCCGCTTCGTCCTCCACGAAGGGGACATCGTCAACCAGAACTCGCAGGTCACCCCGACCAGCGGCGACCAGTCTGCGAACCAACAATGGCAGAACGCGAAGGCGTCGATGGCGGTGCTCGACGGCTTTGTTCCCTACGCCATCGTTCCCGGCAACCACGACTTCGGGACCACCAACGCGCAGACCCGCGCGACGCAGCTCAACACCTATTTCAGGGCGGCGGACAACGCCTTGGTGGACCCGGTGCGCGGCGGGACGCTCAAGGGGATGATGAACCCCGGCGAGATCCAGAACGCCTACCACACGTTTACCGCTCCCGACGGCCGCGAGATGCTGGTTGTCGCCCTCGAGTGGGGGCCCCGCCAAGTGGCCGTCGATTGGGCGCGGGGCGTCGTCGCTCGACCGGAGCTCGCCGACCACACCGCAGTGCTCCTCACGCACGCTTACATGTACAACGACGAGACCCGCCTCGATTGGTCGCGCAACCTCGACTCGAACCCGTCGAACGACCAAGGGGGCAACCCCCATTCCTACAGCACTTCGGCCGACACGCACGACGGCCAGGATCTGTGGAACGAGCTCGTCAGTCCCAACGAACAGTTTGAGATGGTCTTCAGCGGCCACATCGGCGGCGACGGCACGGGGTACCTCGCCAGTCGCGGTGCGCGGGGCCAGACCGTTCACCAGATGTTGCTCGACACGCAGTTCGAGTCCAACGGCGGCAACGGTTGGCTGCGTGTCGTCGAGTTCCTCGCCGACGGCCGTCGCGCACGGGTGCGTACGTACTCGCCGCTCTACGGCCTCGAGAAGACCGACGCCGCGAACCGCTTCGAATTCTACGTCTCGCCCCTACTCCCCGGCGATTTCAACGACGACGGGCACGTAAACGCAGCCGACTACACCGTGTGGCGCGACCTGGTCGGCAACCGTGTCACCGCGTGGTCTTCCGCCGACGGCGACGGCGACGGGCTCGTCGGACAAGCAGACCTCTCGGTGTGGCGCACCCACTACGGGCAATCCCGAGCCGCAAGCACCGCGAGCGCTGCGGTCCCCGAACCAACCGCCGCCGGCTTGCTCGTCGTCGCGGCCGCGGCCCACCTCGCTAGCCGCCGGGCCTCGTCGCCTAACGCCAAGGGAAGAGTGGCATGCCGAAGGCAACGAAGGTGACCGGCCTCGAAAGCCGTTACCAGTCGCTAGGAAGGCACGGGGTGGGATCGTTTCCCCAGCGAACCGTTGGGCTAGGCCGCGTGGCGGGTTGCGGTAACCCAGTATGCGATTGCCCAGTACTTTCGGGCAGCGGCTTCTGCGCGCCTCCCAAAAGTTCCGCAGCCTCACCCAAGTTCCGCAGCCTCACCCAAGTTCCGCAGCCTCACCCACATTACCCGCTGCCCGCCATACCCAAGTCGAGCCCTCCCAAATCGCCGACGCACCTCCGGACGCACCCGTGCAGGCTGTAACCCCTCACCCATCTGAAGCGCTGGCCGTAGGGAGAGGCGGTAGCGAGCCGGTAGCGGCGTAGTGGTAGACGGCCTTGGTGAGGGCGGCGAGGGGGTTGTGTCCGCGTCGTTTGAGGGTGCGTAGCACGGTCATGAGCACGGCCTGGGTCTGGGCGCCGGAGGGGCTGGCGTTCTGGTAGGAGTTCTTGCGGATCTGCACGGCGGGGCGGACCTCGCGTTCGGCCAGGTTGTTGGTCGGGTCGACGCCGTCGTGCCACAAGAACGTGAACAGCTCGCCGGCGTGTCTTGCGCAGCGGTCGGCGAGCCGCCGCGCGTCGGGCGACTCCCAGTCTTCGGCCGCCAGCTCGGCCGCGCGACGCTCGAGCCGCGAGACGGCCA
>JBOFFC010000122.1:0-30130 GCA_051648405.1 Lacipirellulaceae bacterium | reverse complement strand
CCAGATATCAGCCGCTGCCCACACTGCCCGCTCAAAACGAAAAAGGGCCCCCGACACCGTGTCGGGGGCCCTTTACTCGTACTCAACTTTTCTCGCTAGAGCCGTAAGGCGATCGCGAGGTCACCGATCAGGCGACGCGGCGACGCAGACCCAGGCCGCAGAGGGCCAGGGCGCCGAGGACGGCCGAGGACGGCTCGGGGACGGGGATGGTGATGTCCGAGAAAGTCGCGGTAGTATCCGCAACAAGAGCGCCACCGGTCGCGTTGTAGAAGCTGCCCTGGGTAACCTGGGCACGGAGCGAGGCGCCACCACCGGCGTAGGTGAAGTAGACGCTACCGATCAGCTCGGGAGCGGCGACACCAACTGTGCGACGCGGATCAACCGCGACGTTCGTGGTGAGGTTCGCGGCGATACCGACAACAATGTCGGCCAGGTCCCCGGCAGTCCCGAAGTCCTCGTTCTCCGTGAAGACCGGGGCCGAACCACCCGGGGTCGGACCGTTGAAGTCGATCTGACGGGTGTTGAACTGCCAACCCGGCAGGTCAACGTTTTGGGTCAGACCAGTCGTGGTAACCGTGAAGGCCATATTGCCGAAGCCACCCTGGCCCGCGGCCAACTCACTGACCGACATCGTGAAATCGACCTTCAGCACGGCCGGCGTCGGGTTTTGGATGCTCCAACCGTCGATCGGCGTCACCAAGTCCGACTGGAACGCACCCGCGATCTGCGGAGTCACCGTGTAACGAGCGGCGTTCGCTTGAACGGCGCAGAACGCCACAACCATCGTAGCAGCAGTCAGAATTCGCATGGTAGATTAGCTCCTGGTTGCATGTCGTTTCCGGAACGCTCAGCCTCGGCTGTCCCTGCGATCCGAAGAACGTGGTTACTTAAAACTAGACTTGAACAACGATCTGCATCGGGAGGGGAATAACGCCCTAAAGGCGCGGTGCCCCGATCAACCACTTAAGGGGCGAGGGACTAGGGTGCGTTGCACCGACGGTCCTCACCCTCAACCCACATTAGCCAACACCTCCTGTTGATTCCCCGACTTTGTCGCGTCAGCGACGCGACTGCGTGGAGCGTTCAAGCCCGGCGGCGAGCCAGACCGGCGACAGCAACCAGACCCAGGATGAGAGCCGACGGCTCGGGAATCGAGGTAGCACCCGGATTCGTCTGACCAAAATTGTTCTTCACCGCGTTTAGGTCGGCAAGATTGATAATCCCGTCGATGGCGCCACGGGCGTCACCCACAGCCGGAGGCGAAGCCAAGCCGAAGTTGTTCTTGACATTGTTCAAGTCGGTCAGGTTCACGGCACCGTCCGCGTTAGTGTCACCCAACACAGTGCCAGCGGCCGCCGTGATGTTCCCCGTGCCGGTCAGCAGCGAGGTCAGGACCGCGTCCTGGGCCAGAACGGCCTGCCACGAGATCGAGCCGGCGCCAGCCAGGTCGATCGTCAGGGCGTCCACCGGAGCGGCGCTGGTGAACAGGTTCGAGCCGAAAGCGGCCCTGATCGTGGTCGTGCCGCTGCCGGTCAGACCATTCCACGTGCCGCCCGTGATCGGGGCGGTGCCGCCGGGGTTGGCGGTCGGGAACAGGGCGCCAACGGTCGCGGCCCCGTTACCACCCGCCGTGACGGTCACGACGATCTCAAACGCGAGCGAGTCGGGGTCACCCACCGACGCGCCGGTCGGCGTAATCGTGAACTTGCCGGTCGAATCGGCGTTGTTCACAAAGGTCAGCACGGGCTGCGCAACCGCTTGCGAGGCGGCGAGGACGCACAAGGCGGCCACACAAGCAAAGCTCTTCAAGGACATTCGTTTCTCTCCACCCACTTGAGAATAAAGGTTGACCAGAGTTGCCGAGCGAGACGGTTGCTCAACGCCCTTCGGGTAACTCAACGTAGGAAACTTGTCTCAACGAGGTCGCATCAATTTCTTGGTCGTCTTCGGGTCGCTGTCTCGTCGCCTTCGGCACGGACTGCCGTTCGTCGTGTCCTGTCCGTCTTAGCTGCCGATCTCTCCGCAGATCGTTCGTCCTGCCGCCGGGGAGGGGGTGGTCGCACGCACGGGGGGGTGTCAGCCGCAAGTTGCTTATTTCTGTATTGAACTCTCGGGCGAACCCGTTTTCAAGCCTGTTGTTCCTAGACTTTGCGAATCTTCACGAATCACCAAAGCGGGTCCACGCAAGGCGGATTCTCGCTAGTTTGGCAAACGCCTGCTGCCAAGCCCCGATCGCACGCCCGATGTGGCGTGCTCGGACGACCTCTTCCCACACCGGAAACCCCTTGGGGACCCCGCGGAGGAACCTGCACCCTCGATCGACGAGCGTCAGGAGAGATCGGCTTGTCGGCGGAGCGCCGAGCCAGCAGTGGCTTGCCTTGGGAAGAACGTGCGGCTTGCGTGGGCAGGCCGGCGATTCGGGGGGTCGAAACGAAGAAGAGAAAGTCGAGGGAAACGGACGCGTCTCAGCTCGCGGACTTAACCTTTGCTGACTCTGAGATCGACCGCGTTGGCGCTCCGCACCGCTCAACCCGGCTGCCCAAGGGCCCTGGGTTGTTCCTGTCAACGCTCGGATTATGGTGGCCGACCCCCGGGGTGTCAAGCAAGTCCGGCGGGACCTCCGTTATTTTCGGTAAAACCCGTTCGTTCGGGGATCGAACCCGGCCCAGCCGCAACCGCCGTCTCGGCTCCCCGTTGGGTTGCCCCCCGCGCGCCCCGTTCGACTCGACCGCCGAGGGGCGCACGTCACCCTGTCGGCGGGCGTTGCTGCGACTCCATCATCGCGCGGGCGGCCCGCTGCGCTTCGCTCCAGCGCTCGGCGCGGCAGTCGTCGAGCATCGTGCGTAACCAAGTCGCCTCGTGCGCGCGGAGCCTCCCGTCACGCTCGGCGGCGCCGATGTCGGCGGTGATCGCTTCGACGCGCTCGGCGGCCTTGCGCCCCGCTACGCCGAAGACCGCTTCGGCGTAGCCGTACGCTTCGTCGCTGAGCGCGCCGTACCCGCAACCTACGCAGAGCGCGCAGACCATCGTCAGCGCGAGCGCAGCACGGCGGACCGCGCTTTGTGAACTACGTCGCGACGAGCTCGTCGCGTGATCAGAGTGCGCCACGCGCCGCGTCCCCCTCGTCGATGCTCGAGTACTCTGCCCACAGCAGCAGATCGACGTCTTCGCTGACGAACCGCGCAGCGCCGTCGCCGAGCGCGACGTTCCCCCCTTGCGGATGGAGCGAGAACATCTGCCCCACGTGCAGCGTCGGGTAGTTCACCGGGTGGATGATCGGCAGGCCCGTCAGGTCCAGCTCCCCCCCCGAGGGGCCGGCGTGAACGAGCACGAGCGTCGCGGCCGAGTCGTCGCCGTTGTCGGGGGTCTCGACCTTCGGCAACGTGGTCGCCCTGGGCACGACGCCGACCCACGTCTTGTCGCTGAGCGTCGATGCGTGTTCGCCGAGGAGGATCGTCTTCGAGAGCCCGTCGGTCACCGCGCGGAACTTTGTCTTCGAGTTGCGGTAGAACGGCCCGTCGGCGACTTTGGCGACGTCGCCGTTGTGCGCGACGACGGTCGTTGTCCCGGCGTACACGTCGGTGAAGACCGTCGCGCTGGTCGCTGCGCCGCACTCGCCCCAGCACGACTCTTGGCCATGACTCGCGACGTAGCTCGAGCGTCCGACTTCGATCGGCTCGCCGAGTGGGGTGACCGGCTGGCGCGACGCGTCGGTGACGACAAACGGCTCGCGCTCGCCGGGGTCGCTCGGGCAAAGGAACGAGGCGATCGTCGTGCGCACCAGCGCGCGGTACTCGGGCCGCCAAAGGGGTTCTTCGAAATCGAGCTGCGACGCCAGCGCTGTCCCTTCCAGGTACGGCAGCAGGTGGGCGCCCCACCCCCAGCCGGGGGACGCGTCGCCGGTAGTCGGCTCGACGAGCGAGGGCGCCACGCCCCCCTCCCCTCCCGACCGATAGCCGGGGGGGAGCACGCGCAGCGCGGACTCGTAGTTCTGAATCGCCAATCCGAGCTGCTTCAGGTTCGTCACACACTGCGCCCGTCGGGCCGCCTCGCGGGCGCTCTGGACGGCCGGCAACAGCAGCGCCACGAGCATGCCGATGATCGCGATCACGATCAGCAGCTCGACCAGGGTGAAGGCGTAGCGGCGTGGCATTTCTTGCTACCGGGGAGGGGTGTCCGGGCGAGAGTTAGCCAAGGCTAACTTGCGTTGACGCCTTTTTAGCCTAAGCTAACTTTGTGTCAAGACGGCGCCGGCGAATTCGTCCCGACGCGCTCCCGAACCTCGTGGCCAATCCTCTCGCCCCGCTCACCGCTGATGGCCTCCACACCGCCGCGGGGCTCGCGTCCCTTCCGACGCACGCGGAGCGACCACGCCTCGGAAACCGCCGAGGACTACGTCGAGGCGATCGCCGACCGCGTCGCCGCCAGCGGCGTCTGCCGCGGGGTCGATCTGGCGAAGCTGTTCGGCGTCAGCCAAGTGACCGTGACGAAGACCGTCGCCCGGTTGCAGTCCGAGGGGCTCGTCGATACGCAGCCGTACGCCCCGCTGCGGCTGACGAAGCGCGGCGAGAAGCTCGCTGCCGAATCGCGCCGCCGGCACGACGTGGTGCTGGCGTTCCTGGTCTCGATTGGCGTCGATCCGGCAACGGCCGAGGTCGATGCCGAAGGAATCGAGCACCACGTCAGCGCCGAGACGCTCGAGTGCTTCCGCCGCTGGATCCAGCGCCGCGACGCCCAGCGGGGGGCGCCGTGAGCGACCAGCCGCTTCCCCTGCGGATCGCGTGCGTTGGCGCGAGCGTCGTCTTCGGCCGCGGGCTCGCGAACCGTCGCGACGACTGCTACCCGGCCGTGCTGCAGCGGCTGCTCGACACAAGCGTTGGCCCCGGCGCCTGCGCGGTCCGCAACTTTGGCTATTCGGGCGCCACGGCCTCGGACGGGGGGAACGAGCCCTTCGCACGCACCCCGTCGTTCACGTCCGCGACGCGGTTTCGTCCCCAGCGGACGATCGTCACCCTGGGGACCAACGATGCGCAGCGGGCGAACGAGGGGGCGCTAGGGGGCGTCGAGGCGGGCCTGCGGCGGATCGTCGAGCACTTCCGCGCGCTCGCTGCCGCAGAGGGGGTCGAACCTCTGCGGGCCGTCCTGCTGAGCCAGCCGGCCCCGGCGTTCCCCCCGGCGACCGCCCCGCGAACGGGGGAAATCGACCCCGAGGCCTTAGAGCGGGTCGTCAGGCCGGCGATCGCCCGCGTCGCCGCCGAGCTCGGCGCCCCGTGCATCGACTTCGACACGCCCCTCCGCGGCCGGGGCGCCGAGTTCCCCGACGGGCTCCACCCGACCGCCGCGGTCGCGGCCCAGATCGCCCGCATCGCGCACGACGCGCTGCTGCCGACGCTGCTCCGACCCGGGCTGTGACGCCGAACCCAAGTCTTTCGGGCACTTCGCGTTACGATTTCTTGACGGGCCCCCGGCCGCGTGTTGCAATCGGGGGATCGGCCACTAGCGCACGGCGGGGGCAACCGCTGGGGCATGACCATCGGGGCGGACCAGCGTGACGCGATTCTGCGAGGCACTCTCTCGAACCGGCCGGACCGCCCCTCGAATCCCCCTGGGCTCGCCCGCGCGGCGCGGCCTGACGCTGGTCGAGATGCTGGTGGCGATGGCCATCACGCTGCTGATGATGTCGGCGATCGTGACGGTCTTCGCCAACATCTCGGGGAGCGTCACGCGCCGTCGGGCGACGATCGAGATGTCGGGGGCGCTACGCAACGTCCGCGAAATCCTCGCGCGGGACCTGAAGGGGGCCACCTGCCCGGCGGTCCCCTGGCAGCGGCCCGAGTCGAACCACGGGTACCTCGAGCTCGTCGAGGGCCCGCAAAACGACTACTACCCGAGCCCCTGGCTCTACGACGGGCCGGACGCCGACACCGACACCGACGGCCTGCTGCGGCTCAGCCCGGCGGGGGTCACACCCGGGATCGACCTCGCCTCCTCGACGCTCCCCGGCAGCAACCTCCGGCCGCCCGGCGCCTCGACCAAGGAAGAGGGACGCGGACGCGTCGTCGGCAGCAACGAGGCGCTGCCGGCGAAGACCCCCACCGACGGCCGCGGCCTGGGGGACGCCGACGACGCGCTGATGCTGACCGTTCGCAACGAGTCGCAGCCGTTCGTCGGGCGGATTCCCAGCCGCGCGCAACTCACCGGGGCGACCGTCCAGAACGCGCAGCTAGAGCTCTCTCCCGAGAACGGCGGCCAGCAGATCAGGTTCCCCGGTTGGAACGTCGAGGAGCTCGAGTCCCCCCTCGCCGAGGTTGTCTGGTACGCGGTCGAGAACCCGACCGAGCGCGACGACGCGCGAACGTTCGCCTTCGGCGAGCCGGGGTACCGCACGATCTACCGCCGGGCGCTGCTGATCGCGCCGTCGCTCAACTACCAGTTCCGCGTCGGCGCCGGGGGGCCGGTCACGGGCGAGGGTGTCGTGCGGGTCCTCTTCGACGGGATCGACAACGACGAGCCGCACCTGGCGCTCGCCTCGCTGATCGCCTTCCAGGAGCGCTACGACCTGTCGGTGCGTCTGGAGTGGGACCCGCTGCTGGGGACCGACGGCCGCTGGGTCCTCAAGGCGAACTCGCTCGCCGACCTCACGAAGCGCGAGAACCGCTACGAGCACCACGGGCTTGTCTTCCGCTCGGGAAGCGATCGGGCGCGGCAGTTCCCGTTCGCCGCCTACTCGGTTGGTTCGTACAGCGCGGCCCCTGTGGTGCGGATGGTCATCGACCCCGAATACACGGCGCCGGGCACGCCTGCGGATTTCCGCGCGGTGCTCGCGGGAGGGGCGGTGGTCGCTTACGAACCAAACCCTACCGAGACGTCGGACGAGATCCTTGACCGGGATCGCCGTTACCCCGTGCGCCCGCTGATGGTCGTCGTTTCGCCCGACGGTAACCCGGCGACGGCCCGGGCCGTACGCAACGAAGAAGGTTCCGTAGTCCACGTTACGCGCGGACTCGCCCCCCTCGGCGGGCAACTGCCGACCCAGGGGCGGCTGGGGGACGACGTGATGACGGGGGACGTGCTGGCGTTCGACTTGCGCGTCTACGACCCCGGGGCGCCGCTGTACGCGTATTTCCCAGGGGGCACGACCTCACAGCGCGCCGACTTCGTCGTCGCGCCGGGGGACCCGGCCTGGCCGATCGCGTTCAAGGCCGACGTGCCTGGGTGGCTGACAGGGGGATACACGCCGGCAACCGACGTGATCGGCAACATCGCAACTACCAACAGCGTCCCCTTCGCGTTCCAGCGTCTGGGGGCGTACGTCGATATGGGCTACGGCGACACCTGCCTAGAGACGACGGGTAGCGCCCGGGGGACGATCCCCGCCCAGTTCACACGGTTCACCTGGCTCGGCAGCTCGGCGTTCAACGCCGGCGCCCCGCGCGGCGCGCGGTTCTTCTGGGACGGGCAGATTCGGCTGCCGAACGTTCCACAAAACGCCCCTCGGAGAGCCTTGCCGATCGCGCCGGGGTACTCGCTGTACGACACTTGGAGTTGGCACTACGAGAACAATGGAGTCGCCGAACGTCCGTTCTCGCCGAGCATCGACACGGCTGCCGATGGAATCGATACCCCCATGACCTATTGGAACGACGACAACGACAATGAAGCAGTCGATCCGCCGGGGGAGGTAGTAATCGAGCCTCGCGCCGGTCCTGACGATTTAAGCGAGCGCGAGACGCAGCCCCCCTACGACACGAACCTCCGCGGCGTGCAGGTCACCCTCCGGGCCTACGAGCGCGACAGCCGCCAGGTGCGGCAGACGAGCGTCATCGAGTCGTTCGTGCCGGAGTGAGCGAGAAGGAATGCGGAGTCCGGAACTGGGAATCCTGCCCCAAGAAACCTTCCCCCCACCGCGTTCCGCCTTCGATGCACACGATTCGCCTACGAGCGGCTTGGGAAAGCGACTCGTTGCGGGGGCGTCACACACGGCGGTTCAACAAGCCGACGGGCATCGAAGGGGGCGACCGTGTCTGGCTGGCGTGCGACACGCAGTTGCTCACTCAGGCCGGCGAAGTCAGCACGACGCTCAACGGCCACGCCGTGACGCTGCCGCGCGCTGACGTCACTCCGCTGCTCGAATCGAGCAACCTGCTGGAGCTCGTGTCGAAGTCCTCGCTAGTCGAACTGCTTACGAGCGTCCGGCTCGAAATCGAAGCAACGGAAGCTTGACAGGATGAACAGGATTGAAGGGGATCGACAGGATGCGTGCTGCATCCTGTCGATCCCTTTCCTTCATCCTGTAATCCTGTCTAGCTTCGATTCCTCACGCCCCGCCTTCCTTGAGCTTCTCGCGCTCGCGGCGCCCGGGGCGGCGCTTGCGGGCCGGCTTGGCCGGGGCGCCGTCGGTCGGCGCGGCGCTCGCGGGGCGCTCGGTCATGGCCCGCGCGGCGAGGGTCGCCTCGGTCGGGGCCGCCGGCCGCTTGCGGCTCGTCGGGCGCGAGCCCGTGAGGCGCTTGCCCTGCGGCGCGGCCGGCGCCGCAGGCGCCGGGCCCGTCGATGCCGCCGACGAATACGAGCCGGCCCGCTTCGGGGCGCCGGAGCGACCCCCCGCCGACGATCGAACCGCGCTGGGCCGCCCGCCGCTGGGTTTGCCGGCGCTGGGCCTCCCTCCGCGCTGCCCGCCACGCGGGGGGCGGTCCTCCTCGCCGGGGGCGGGCTTCGGCACGGCCGTGTACGTCGGGTGGTCGTTCGCCACGGGGACCGTCATCCGCGTGAGCCGTTCGATCGCCTTGAGCAGCGACCGCTCGTCGGGGGCGACGAACGCCGTCGCCGCGCCGGTCGCCCCGGCTCGGCCGGTGCGGCCAATACGGTGCACGTAGGTCTCGGGGACCTCCGGCAGGTCGTAGTTCACGACGTGCGAAACGCCGTCGATGTCGAGCCCACGGGCGGCGATGTCGGTCGCCACCAGGACCGGGGCGTGGTTCGAGCGGAAGGCTTCCAGCGTCCGAGTGCGGTGGTTCTGGCTCTTGTTGCCGTGGATCGCCGACGAACGGACACCCGCCTTCTCGAGGTGCTTGACGACCTTGTCGGCGCCGTGCTTGGTGCGCGTGAAGACCAGCGTCCGCGTGCAGCCCGCGGCCGTCAGGAAGTGAACCAGGAGCTGCGGCTTGAGCTTCGTCTCGACCATGTAGACCGACTGCTCGACGAGCTCGATCGGCGTCGAGACGGGCGCCACGCGGACGTGGGCCGGGTTGCGCAGCCAGTTCTCGGCGAGCTTCTGGATCGGCTCGGGCATGGTGGCCGAGAACATCAGCGTCTGGCGCCCGCGCGGCGTCTTGGCGACGATCCGCCGCAGGTCGGGCAGGAAGCCCATGTCGAGCATCTGGTCGGCCTCGTCGAGGATCAGCACCTCGACCTTCGAGAGGTCGACGTAGCCCTGGTTCATCAGGTCCAGCAGGCGCCCCGGGGTGGCGACGACGACATCGACGCCCCCTTCGAGGGCCTTGACCTGCGGAGTCTGCCCGACCCCGCCGAAGATCACCGCGACCTTCAGGTGCGACGCCTTGCCGTACGTCAGGAAGCTGTCGCGGATCTGCGCGGCGAGCTCGCGCGTGGGGGCGAGGACCAGCGAGCGGATCGGGCGCTTGGGTCCCTTCGCGTGGCGGGCGTGGCTCGGCGCCGGGGGCGTGGGAGCGCTCTCGCCGAGGCGGTGCAGCGTCGGCAGCGCGAACGCGGCCGTCTTGCCCGTGCCGGTCTGGGCGCAACCCATCAGGTCGCGCCCCTCGAGGATCACGGGGATCGCGCCGGCCTGGATCGGTGTCGGCGTCTTGTAGCCCGCGGCCTCAACGGCCGCGATCAGCGTTGCGTTCAAGCCGGTCTCTTGGAACTTCTTCATCGGTCTCTTTCTTGGGGGGGCCCGTTGCGCACGGTTGGCGCGCAGGGCGATGCTGGGCAAGCGGGCGCCGTAAGCAACCGGGAACCGACCGCGCGACAGCGCAGAACGATCCCGGCTTAGGAGCCCGATTGAGGGATGAGCAAGTCGAAAACGACGTGCCCGTGGGTGGGTTCGACGGACTGGTCTCGCTCGACCGCTCGACCGCAAGGTCGATGGATCGACGCGGCTCGCACGCCCCGCGTGGTGGGGGTCGTGACGCTCGCCCCCCCACCGTCGGTGAGGGGTCGCCGCGTGAGGAGCAAGCAAATCAGTCGCGTCGGAGAGAGAGGATGGCGGGCAAGAATGCCCCCAGCCGCTCCTTCAATCTCGATTGATCCCGCCGCCAGTTTGTGACGGCCGCCCGTTCGGAAGGTCCCGAAAGCGGTCAGCCAGGCGGTGGGTCTCGCCCATCTCTTGGGGAAAGCTTAGCACGCGGCGGCCGCAGGGCAAATGCCGGTCGCGCCGAACGTGGCAAAAAGGGAGCGCCGGTTGTGACTCCCGGGCCGGTGATTCGGCCCTGTAGGTGGGCCCCTCCGGCCCCAGGGCGCCGAATGGTCGCCCCCCCCGGCAAGCCCGAATAGACTGAGGGCTCGCCGTCCGGAACCGTCGAACGCACCCGCCCCGAGCCCGCACCGATGCACTTCAACTTTTCCAGGCAGTGGTTGCCCCTGCTGGTGACCGTCGTGGCGGCGCTGCTCGCCGCTCCGGCCGACGCGACGATCGTCCGCTTCTCGACCGTGATGGGGACGTTTGACGTGCGGATGTTCGACAAGGTGATGCCGCGCACGGTCGCCAACTTCGTCGGCTACGCCAACCGCGGCGACTACGAGAACAGCTTGGTCCACCGCAGCGCGTTCAGCGGCCCCACTCCGTTCGTCATCCAAGGGGGGGGCTGGGAGTTCAACAACACGACGCAGGTCGAGCCACGCAATTTCCCGGTCGTCCCCACGCAGCCGCAGATCGCCGACGAGCCGGGGGGCGGCGTAACCGGCCTGTCGAACGTGCGCGGGACGATCGCGATGGCCAAGTCGGGACCCAACACGGTCACGAGCCAGTGGTTCATCAACCTCGGCAATAACTCGGGACTCGACGCGCCGACGCGGCCCGACGGCGGCTTTTCGGCGTTCGGCCGCGTTCTGGGGACGGGAATGACCGTCGTCGATGCGATCAGCGCGCTGCCGCGCTTCGCGTTCCAGAGCCCTTGGAACGAAGCCCCGATGCGCAACTACACGCAAGCGCAGTACAACGCGTTTACACCCGTCGGCGCGGACAACGTTGTCCTCATCAACAACATCACCGTGCGTTCCCTCGCCGCGGGGGACTACGACCGCGACGGCGACGTCGACCTCGCCGACTACGGCGTGTGGCAATCGACCTACGGCTCGACCACGAACGCCGACGCCGACGGCAACGGCGACGGCATCGTGAACGCCGCCGACTACACCGTGTGGCGTGACACGTTCACCGCGGCCGCAACGGCCGTTCCCGAACCGACAGGCGCTGCGTTGCTCGCCACGGCCCTCGCGGCCGCACGGCGTCGCCGCAGGGGCTGAATACCCCCCGCTGCCCGCTGCCCACTGCCTGCTGCCCGCTCAAAAAAAAGCGGGCCTGGGAGGAGTCGGCCACACACCGACGGGCTACGGCGGTCAGGGGCAATCAGACCGACGCGGCTACGCTTCCTCCCAGGCCACGCGGGCCAGCGGGGTAGAGTCTCGGTCTATCCCAATGCACGCGCTGTGCCAGCGGTTGGTCGCCCCGCGGCCGCCGGCCGTCCCGCTTTGGGACCATTCGCAAGTGGCTTCTCCGCCAGCGGTTAGCGGCGGATCGGCAACGCGGGGCGGGCGCGTCTCAAGCTGAGACACACCGACTATGGGCGGCCGGGGGTGGCGCAGTACGCAGCGCTCGGGGCGTTCTGCAACGGGCGCCCGACGGTCCCGGACGGGAGTCTCAAGATGAGACACGCCGGCGCCGTTTCGCCACGCGGCGCCACGCTCACAACCGGACCAAGATTTTCCGCGGGGGGCTCCGGAATTCGCCAAATGGCTTTGCGACTCAGCGGCCCGGCGGGATATCAATCCGTTCGTTGTGAATCGCGGTGTGGTTCACGGCTCGACGCGGCGGCCCTTTCGAGGAACCGCCGCGGCGGCTCGCGGGGTGGCGCCCCCCGCAGGCCTTGCGGGACCGACCGACGCACCGACGCACCGACGCAGAGTCGTTTGCTGTGGGCTTTGACAACCCCCGAGTCCCGAGAGGAGTCCCGTCTTCCGGTTCGTTGTTGTCCTGTCCGCTTCCACAAGTCGGCCGCCCCGCGGCTGACCGGCAGCAGTGGGCGTGGCGGCAGCGAGTCCCGCTCGAGCGACAAGCTCCCCCGTTAGCCGCGTTCCTTGTGGCGTTGAGATGACTTGCCGGCGTCCCCCCGTGGTCGCCGGGCCGCCCTCCCCAGGGCCGGGTCGCTCACCCCCCCTCTACCCGAGGCATGGCGCGGCGGCCCCCCGGCGGAGTGACGATCGTTACGAGCTAACCCGCTGCCGCACGCGATTTTCCAATCCGTTTCCTCGCCGACGGAGGTTCCACCTGACGCGAAGACACCCCCCAGCGTTCTGTTGACCGCGGTTTCAAGTCCTCGAACTCTCCAAGCCCGCTACGCCAAGGGCTCCTCGGCGTAGCGGGCTTTCTTCGTTTGTTTGACAGAGACTCCAGTAAAGGAGAGGGGGGGATGAAGGGGGAGAACGGGGGGATGGTCGCTTGAGAGCGGGCAGACGGCAGCAGGCAGAGGGCAGCAAGCAACCAAAGGCGTCTTTTTGGTCATTGGTCATTGGTCATTGGTCATTGGTCATTGGTCATTGGTCATTGGTCATTGGTCATTGGTCATTGGTGCCTCTCTGGATGCCGGCCGCCGTCGACGGCGGCGCCAAGACGCCATCACCCCCTCCCCCGTTCTCTCCCTCTCTCCCTTGCCTAAGCGTGCGCCGTGGAGGGCGTTCGTGTAGGATTGCGGTCCCCGTCCCAAGACCTTGGCGCGACGACCCGAGCGCCCCCCGATGCCCGAGCTCTCGACTTTCGTCTTCACCGACCTCGCGGGTTCGGTCGATCTTAAGCGGCGGATGCCCGGCGCCGACGCGCTGGCGCGCGACGAGGCGTACGTCCGCCTCGTGCTCTCGCCCCACCGCGAGCGGATCGAGCGGGGCCTCGTCGAGGCGGGGGGCCGAGTCGTCTCGACCGCCGGCGACGGGCACTTCCTGGTGTTCGGCGACACAATCCGCGCCGCCCAATGGGCCCTGGGCCTGCTCGCCAACCACGAGCGGTTTGCGATCGACGGGGCCCGACCCGGCGACGACGGCGCCGAGCCCGCCGCGCGGGTGCGTGTCGCATTGCACGTCGGCGCGCCGCAGCTCGACCCGGCCGACCCCGACAATTACGTCGGCCGCGCGGTGGACTACGCCGCTCGGCTGATGGAGCTCGCTGCGCCGGGCCAAGTGCTGGCGTCGCGGTCGGCGGCGTCGCTGCTCGAGGACGCGGGGCTCGACGGCGTGCGACTCGCCAGCCACGGCAAGCGCGCGCTGCGTGACATCGGCGAGGTCGATCTGTTCGAGCTGCTCGACGGAGGGCGCCCCCCGACGCCGCCGCGCCGCGAGCCCGCGGGGGACCAGCGCCGCCAGTGGGCCGTGCTCCCCGCCACGATGGGCCTCACCGAGTACGCCGCGATCGGCTCGTCGATCGCCACCAAGCCTAGCGGCGCGGTCGCGGTCGAGCCCCTCCTGCGACTGGGGAACTACCAGCTCGAGGAGCTGCTCGGCGCCGGCGGTATGGGGAACGTCTACCGCGCGCGCCACGCGCTGTTCGGCAAAGAGCGCGCGGTGAAGGTCATCAAGCCCGAGCTCGTCGCGGCCGGTGGCGACAGCGTCGTCAGGCGCTTCTACCAGGAGGTCCGCGCGACGGGGTCGCTCGAGCACCCCAACCTGGTTGTGGCGATCGATTCGTCGAACCCCGAAGACGACCGCCATTACCTGGTGATGGAGTACATCGACGGCGTGGCGCTCGACCGGCTGCTCGACGAGGAGGGGCCGCTGCCGATCGCCGAGGCGTGCGAGGCGATCCGCCAAGCGGCGCTGGGTCTCGAGCACCTCCACACGCGCGGCCTGGTGCACCGCGACGTCAAGCCGTCGAACCTGATGCTGACGCTCGTCGATCCCGTCGGCTCGTCGCCGCAGCCGACGCCCGGCCAGGTGGCGGTCGTCAAGCTGATGGACCTGGGGCTCGCGCTGCTCGTGGGCCGCGACCAACAGCGGCTTACGCGGCTCGACCAGGGGGGGATGGGGACCGGCTACTACATGTCCCCCGAGCAGTGGCGCACCACAAGCGTCGACATCCGCGCCGACATCTACAGCCTCGGTTGCACGCTGCACCACCTGCTGACCGGCGCGCCGCCGTTCGCGGACTCGGACCTCCGCCCCGAGAAGGCGCACGAGCGCGAGGCGCCCCCGCGGCTCGGGGCGCGACTCGCCGAGTTGAACACGCCCAGCGCAGCGCAGCGCGTCGCGGTGGCCGAGCTCGAAAAACTGCTGCTGCGGATGATGGCCAAGCGCCCGGCCGACCGGCCGCAACGCCCGCTCGAGGTCGCCGAGGCGCTCGCCCCGCTCGCCGAGGGGAATCACCTGGTCGAGGTCGCGGCGCGCTGGCGCTCGCGCGGGCGCCGTTCGCGTGCGACGCAGTCCGGCGAGACGCGCCTCGCCGGGGGGACGTCGCTCGACACGCAGCGTCCGACGCCGATTGGCGAACCCTATCAGCGCCCCACGCCCCCCTCGCGGCGCGGCCTGCTAGCCCTGCTCGCGACCGCGGCGAGCGTTGCGACGCTCGGCCTCGGTTGGTACGCGTTCGATGCGCGGGGGCGGATGCTCGCCATGCACCGCGACAACCTCGCACGCACGGCGCGGGCGGCGGCGAACCTGATGTCGGAGCAGCTCGACGAGCGGTTCCGCACACTCAAAGAAGCCGCCGAGGACGACGAAGTGGTCGCGGCACTCGTGGCGATCGAGGCGACCCCCAACAGCGAAGAGCTTTGGAAACCAGTGCAGGAGTGGGTCGCCCGGCAGAAGTCCCGCGCGGACAACGAGTTCACGTCGTCGAGCTGGTTCGTGACCGACCGCCGCGGCGTGCAGGTGGCGCGGGCGCCGGCGTCGTCGAGCGTCGGCGAGAGCTACGCGGCCCGCGACTATTTCCACGGCCAAGGGCGCGGCGCGGCGCCGGCGCCATCGGCCGACGCCGCAACCCCCGAGCCGCTGCGCGAGCCCCACGAATCGGCGGCCTACGTCAGCAGCAGCACCGGTGACATCAAAGTCGCCTTCAGCGTCCCCGTGTGGAACGGCAAGAAGGCCGAGGCCGAACGCGCGGTGGTCGGCGTGCTGGCGATGAGCGTCTCGCTGGGGGAGTTCACCGCCCTGGCCGACGCCGAGAAGGACTTCCGCCCACTCGAAGTGCTGCTGGTGGACCTGGGGTACGACGAGGTGCAGACCGAGCGCCAGCGCGGCCTGGTGCTGCACCACAGCGCGAGCGACGAGCCGATCGACCCCAAGCGACCGCCACGCGTGTCGGCACCCCTCCTTAAGACCATCGACGCGAACCTCGAGTCGGGCGCCACGACCGACCCGCGACTCTTAGAGCCGTACGACGACTTGTTCGCCCGCCCCGGGGGCGACCGCTGGGGGGCCTTCGAGCCGATCGTGATCCGCAACCCAGGAGAACGCCGCGACACGGGCTGGGTGATCGTGGCGCAAGAAGAGTTGCCGTAGGGCTGCTGTCGTGCGCCGGTGGGGTGGCTGGGGACGCGCCCCCAGAGGCGCCACGCGTGATTCCACTCGTACCTCGCTAGGGGATGCGCCTGACGGCTTCGTCCCCAGCCACCCGCCAGCGCTGCACCAAGCTGCACAGCCTTTCTCTTCGATGCTGGGAGAAGAAGATTGCGTTTGCCATGGAGTTCCGTAGGTTGAAGACCGGAGGAAGTTTCTAATGCGATGGCTACAGGTGCTGATCGCTGCGGCAATGTTGTTGATCGCTATGGGTGCGCCGTGTCTCGGGACGGAGCCTATCGAGATTCCGCTCCAGGACATCTGGGCCAACCAAATACCCGGAACGAAGAGCATCTCGAAGTTCGACCTGTCTCGATTACCTCGGCAGTGTGGCGAGCTTTCTACAGGACCGCTCGGTGGGCGCAAGCACACTAACGAATCCCCCGCCCCGCCGGGGTTTGTCGTTCGCGGGGCGGGCTTCGAGGCGTTGGTCGAAGCGCACCGCCCCCTGCTGCCGGAGCAGGCGCCTGTCGATGTCTTCCGAGCAGGCGAGCCCCTGTCGATCGTGTTCTCCTCGCGGACGTACATCTGGTACGTACACGTGATCGCCGTGAAACAAGAGGGTGACGCATTCGTCGTGGAGTACCGCTTCGTGCCGCACGAGACGCGAGAATTGACATCTCATCTGGCTCTGATACCAATCGGGCCGCTGACACCTGGCGAGTACACGGTAGAGATGAAAGCGCTGCCTCATGAAGCGGCCTGGACCGCTGCGGGGTTTCCGCCGGTGTCGCCGCAAGTCGCCCGCAGGGTGGTCTGTTCTTCGTTTCGCTTCCGCGTCGTCCCGTAGCTCGCAGCGTTTTCCCTATTCGCCGCACCCGTTCCCGCGGAGATCTGTGATGAGGAAGCACGATTGCTTTGTTCTGTCGCTCGGAGTTCTCGCGACGCTTGGCTCGGTCGCTGTCGCCAGCCAGGACAGCATCGGCCCGAACGGAATCGACTCCGACACGCTGACCCTCGTCAACGGCAACGCCCTGAACGGGGCTGGGGTCGGGATCGGCCAAGTCGAAGGGGGAAGACCCGGTCGGGCTGGAGCCGATGTCCCAGCGAACTTGCACCCGTCCGTCAACCCGGCCGCCGTGTTCCGCCAAGACGGCGTCGCAAACGCGGCCAACACCGACGACCACGCGTGTCGGCACCCCTCCTTAAGACCATCGACGCGAACCTCGAGTCGGGCGCCGCGACCGACCCGCGACTCTTCGAGCCGTACGACGACTTATTCGCCCGACCCGGGGGCGACCGCTGGGGGGCCTTCGAGCCGATCGTGATCCGCAACCCAGGAGAACGCCGCGACACGGGCTGGGTGATCGTGGCGCAGGAGGAGTTGCCGTGAGGGCTGCTGTCGTGCGCCGGTGGGGTGGCTGGGGACGCGCCCCCAGAGGCGCCACGCGTGATTCCACCCGTACCTCGCTAGGGGATGCGCCTGACGGCTTCGTCCCCAGCCACCCGCCAGCGCTGCTACCAAGCTGCACAGCCTTTCTCTTCGATGCTGGGAGAAGAAGATTGCGTTTGCCATGGGGTCCGGTAGGTTGTGGTCTGGAGGAGGCTTCCCATGCGATGGTTTCGGTTGTTGTTGGCCGCGGTAGCGTCGTTGGTCGCTTTGGGCGCGGCTTGTCTCGCGACGGAGCACATCGAGATTCCGCTTGAGCACATCTGGGCCTACCGGATGCCCAACGCTGAAAAGATCTCGAACCTGGACCTTTCCCGATTGCCGCAAAAGTTTGGGACTCTTTCCACGGGACCGCTCGATCTTCGCAAGCACCCCGACGAGTCCCCCGCCCCGCCGGGATTTGTCGTTCGCGGGACGGGCTTAGAGGCCTTGATCGAAGCACATCGCCTCCTGCCGCCCGGACAGGCGCCGCCGAGTGCCTTCCGAGCAGGTGAGCCCCTGTCGATCGTGTTCTCCTCTCGGACGTTCTTCCACTACGTCCACTTGGACCGTGTGACCAGAAAAGACACGGTTTTCACTGTCGAGTACCGCTTCGTTCCCCACGAGACACGGGAACGGTTGACTCCTCACTTAGCCCTGATACCAACCGGACCACTGCAACCGGGCGAGTACCGGGTTGAGATGAAGGGACTGCCTCTTGATCCGTCTTGGGCGGCCGCGGGGTTTACGCCGGTGTCGCCGCAAGTCGCCCGCAGTGTGGTCTGTTCGTCGTTTTGCTTCCAAGTCGTCCCGTAGCTCGCTGCGACTTTCCTACAAGCCGCACCCGTTCCCACAGAGGCATGTGATGAGGAAGCAACTCGGCCTCAGCGTTGTGGTCGCCGCTCTCTCGATGATGAGTTTGGTCGCTGTCGCCAGCCAGGATAGCATCGGCCCGAACGGAATCGACTCCGACGGTTTGACTCTGGCCAACGGCAACGTCCTGACCGGGTCCGGAGTCGGTATCGGCCAAGTCGAGCCGTTCAGGCCCGGTCGTGCAGGAACCGACGTCCCGGCGAATCTGCACCCGTCCGTCAACTCGGCCGCAGTTTTTCGCCAAGACAGCGTAGCAAACGCGGCCGACACCGACGACCACGCGCAGCAAGTGGCCGGCATCATGATTTCTACCGACCTAGTCGCCAAAGGCGTGTCACCGTCTGCAAGCTTGTTCGCGTCCGCCTATGTCACCGGAGGAGCCAACCCCGGCTACCAAGACACGTTGCGAACGATACAACACGTCGCCACGCAGAACGGTGGCGCTGTCGCCGCCGTCAACCACAGTTGGGGAAAGGAGCTTCCACCCGCGGCGGTCGAGATCGACGGAAATACATTGCTCTCTTTGGGAATGGACTGGAGCGCACGCGTGCACGACGTGTTGCACATCGTGGCCGGGAACGAGGGCTACCCGGGCCCACTGCCAACCGACATCTTCAACGGTCTTGTCGTGACCGCGTCGGAGGAAGTCGGAGGCGTCTACCGGCAGGTGGCGAGCTTCGCGACGTTCGACGACCTGGTCGATGAACGAACACCGGTCTCACTGATGGCGCCGGGTTCCGACATTCGATCCACGATCCGCGGGAATCAACTCACGCCGCCGCCATCGAACCCAACTCTGGACGATGACGGCACCAGCTTCGCGGCCCCTCACGTCACCGGCACGGTGGCGCTTCTCCAGCAGTACGCCAACGAGCGGATCAACAGTGTTCCCTTGTTCTGGGACGGTGACGCCCGGCGGCACGAAGTGATGAAGGCGGTCCTGATGAACTCCGCCGACAAGCTGATCGACGACGGGACGGTGCAGGTAAACAGCGTCGCGGTGCCGCAAGGCTACTTGCTCGGGATGTCGCGCACGGTGCTCGACCAAAACAATATGACGTGGCTCGACTCGGAGGCGGCCGACGGTGACTTGGCGAACCTCACCGGGAACGACCCGCAAGGCTTCTACCCGCTCGACGACCAGATGGGGGCGGGGCACCTCAACGCACGCCGAGCGCTAGAGCAGTTCGACGGGGGCGAGCACGAAGCCAATGCCGGGCGAGTCCCGGTCCAAGGCTGGGACTTCGGGACGACCCCGGGCGAAGACCAATACAACCGATACGTGCTCGACCGAGAACTGCCCGCCGGTAGCTTCGTGTCACTCACGCTGGCTTGGGACCGCGAGGTGGTGTTCGACATCGACAATGGCGTGCCCGGACAGTACGACGCAGGAGACACGTTCGAACCCTGGGACGACAGCAACCCGGGCCTACCCCCAGCGGACTCGCAGATGAACGACCTCACGTTGTGGCTATTGCCGAAAGGAAGCGCGACGATCAACTCGGCAGTCGGGCGGGCGGGGACTCCCGAGGGGACGGTCGAGCATATGTTCCTCCAGGTGCCGACTACAGGCGAGTACGAGATCTGGGTGTTTCAAGAAGACGCGGACGTCGGCCTTACCCAGGACTACGCGCTCGCGTGGTGGGCGGTCGGGAGTGGCCCGCTGCTGGCGGGGGACTTCGACGGGGATAGCGCCGTCACGCTCGCCGACTACCAAGCATGGCGCGATGAATACGGCGACACGACCACGCCCGGGTTTGGCGCCGATGGCAACGGCGATGGGGTGGTGAACGCCGCCGACTACACCGTGTGGCGGGATACGTATGTGCCGGCTTCAACGGCCGTCCCAGAGCCGACCGCCGCCACGCTGCTGGCCGCGGCTCTCATCGCAGTACGGTCCCGCCGGCGGCCGTGACTCCGTCACTCCGCGTCGCCCGCGGCTCGAGTTGTTAGCCCGTGTGTGGCCGCGGCGACGGCGTGCTGCGTAAGTGTCGAGAGCAGGATCACCAGCACCGCGCCGGGGTAGTCCCCCGCGGCGGCGTCGAGCAGGCCGAGCGCGAGGCCCGTGTTCTTCATCCCCAGCGCGTACGACCACGCCACGCACGCGTGCCGCGGGAGCGCCATGGCGGCCGCCAGCCGCCAGCCGCACACCGCGCCGACGACCGGCAGCAGCGTCGCCGCGGCGAGGGCCGCGAGCGCCTGGCCCCACGCCCCCTGGTCGACGATCCGCGGCAAAGCCGCCGAGGCGTTGGCGTAGTTCAGCAGCACGATGCAACCCGCCGAGGCGACCACCAGCGGCGTGCGCAGGCTCGCCGCCCGCTGGCGCCCCAGCAGCCAGCGCACGACGAGGCCGCACGCCGTCGGGGCGAGGACCCAGGCGACGAACACCCAGCCGGTGAAGCGCTCGACGACCGCGCGGGCCGCGTCGGGGTCGGCGGGGGACAGCCCCGCGCCGAGCGCCGCGAGCGACAGCGGCGCGAGCCACGGCGTCACGGCGATCGACAGCACCACCAGGCCGAGCGCCCAAGGGAGGCTGCCACGCGACTGCTGCGTCCAACCGACCGCCGAGTTGGCGACCGGCATCGCCGCCACCAGCGCCAGGCCGAGGCCGACGTCCCCCCAGCCGTTCGCCAGGCCGCTCCGCGCGACGACGACGCTCCAGGTCGCCGCGAGGAGCAGCGGCGGGAGCCACACCCCCGCGAGCGCCGTGGCGATCGCGCCGGGGCGACGGAAGAAGTCGCGGGTCCCTCCCGACGCCCCGACCGCGCCGCAGAACAGGATCACAGCGACCATCGCCAGCGAGAAGCGGACGGGAGCGACCGACTCGGCGCCGAGGGGTCGCCACTGCCACTCGCGCAGCGCGAGCCCCGGACCGGGGAGAGCAAGCCCCAACGCGTAAGCGCCGAGGAGCAACCAGAACAGCACGCCGGCGACCGACGGGCGCCGGCGGGTGCTCGGCGCCGTCGCCCGGTTCGCGACCTCGACGGGATCGACGGCGGGATCGCTCGGCGGGCGGGCCATCGGCAGCGGAACACGGGGCTCGGTCGTCACGGCGCGGGGCGAGAGCCCGGGCGTTACGCATCTTACCACGCCGGCGACCGACCGGGCTCCGTTACGCCCCGAGAGCCTCGCGGAGCTCGTGCAGCTCGTTGCGGAGCGCCTCGATCTGCGACGTGAGGTCCGCGCGGAGCGACGCCAACTCGGCGGCCATTGACGGGCCCGCCGTCGCGGGGATCGGCGTGGGGGCTTGAGCCTCGGAGGCGGCGGCAACGGGCGCTTCGACCGCCACCGACGGCCTTGACGTCGTCTCGGTGGGCGTCGCCGCCGAGACTCCGACGTCGCGGCGCACGCGCTCGAGCTCGCTCGGCGCGTAGAGAGAGTGGGTCACGACGGCCCCGCGACCCGGGGGGCTCAGGTAAAGGACCAGCCCCTTCTTCGACAGCGAGTCGAGGACCGGCTCGAGCTCCTCCAGCCCCTTGATGGGCTCCATCCGCGCGGCCCTGCCGCGGAGCTCGCCGACCGTCTGGGCGCCGCGCAGCAGCAGCTCGGCCATGACGGCCAGCTCGACCTTCTCGACCCCCAGCCACTCGTACGCGCGGTGCCGGAACCGCTCGACCCGCGAGTCCCCCTGGACGATCGTGAGGGCCCCTCGCTGGCGGAGGGCGTCGGCGGCCCGCTCGACCTGCTCCTCGTCGAGCTCCATCTGCGGGTAGCGGTTGTTCTTCTGGTTGCAGGCGGTCCGCAGGGCGTTCATCGACAGCGGATAGGCGTCGGGGGTGGTCTTCGCCTTCTCGACGAGGGCCCCCAGCACGCGGCGCTCCAGCGGGTCGAGCGGCTGACGATTGGGGGCGGGAGATTCGTCCATGAACGCCTCGAGGGGTGGTCTTTCGGATGCCCCGGCATCGTACGCGACGCGTAGCGGAGCGGACAACGACTGGCCGGGCGCCGGCCCGTGTACCAGGGGGTTCCGGTTGTAGGGGCGTGCCCGCCGGCCGCGGCTTCGTTAGCCCACGCAAAATAGTGGCGAGCCGCTTGACCGCGAGCATAGTGGAATCCGGCCGCGTTGTCGGCCTGGCGCCTGTCGCGCCGGGTCGATTGGCGCACGGGGCCGCGGGCTGGACTGGTCTGCATCCCTCCCTTTTCGACGGTTCTCGTGGCGCACGGCTTGGCGCCACGGGGGCAAACGCACCCTGGATTCTCCTCCCATGAAGCTTGCTCCCTCTCGCGCCCTGTGCGCCGCCGGCGTTGTTGCGCTGCTGTTGTTCGCGGGGGCGTCGGCCCCCGCCGCGCTGATGAACTGGGGCGACGTGGCGGACCCGGCCGGGAACGTCGTCTTCCGCCAAGTGACCGAGGACAACGACGAGGCCACGACCCTCTTCGCGCCGATCGCCACGGGCCCCACGGCCGTGGGGGACACGCTGCGATTCAGCCCCGTCGGCTTCCAGTCGCAGTCGCAGGCGAACTCGGCCGACGCGATCGACAGCACGATCCGCACGACGATCCAGGCCCGCCCCGGCGCGTCGATCGACACGGTCACCATCTTCGAGTTCGGCGACTACAGCCTCGGCGGGTTGCTGGGGGGCCAAGCGAACGCGTCGGTCGGGGCCGCGTTCTTCTGGCGGATCACGGGGATCAACGGCGCGGCGGCGATGCTGCCGCTCGAGACGGCGACGCTGGCCGTCTCCGGGGGTGGCTTCTTCTCGCGCCCGACGGGAGACGGCTCCGCTCGGCCGTGGACCGGTTCGGTGCTTCTGGACCTCGCGTCGTACCTGAGCGTCAACCAGATCAGTGGCCTGGTGACGCGGGTCGAGCTGACGTTCGACAACACGCTGCAAACGGCCGCCGACCAGGTGAGCACGGCGTTCATCAAGAAGAAGGGGGTCGAGATCGTCGTCGATGGCGAGATCCCCGAGCCCGCCGCGGCCGGCCTGATCGCGGCCGCACTGGCGTCGATCGCCGCGATGCGCTACCGGCTCGGCTGAACCCGCAGACCACCAAACAAAAACAACCGCGGGCCGCTCTCTTACGAGGGCGGCCCGCGGCGTTTGGTAGCTAGGCTTCGGACCCCGGCGGGATCAGAAGGTCAGGATCGCGTCGATGCCAAAGATCGTCTGGTCGAGGTAAGCCTGGTTCTGGTTGAGCGAGCTCATCACGAACGGCAGGTTGTCGCTGGGCGACCAGTTGTAGCGAACTTCGGGCCGGATCACGAGGTTGGCGTGCGGCCGGTAGTTCAGACCGTAGGCCATCTCGTTAACCGACACGCCGTCGGCCTTCCACCACTCGACCCGGGCGCCGGCTTTCCAGCAATCGTTCAGCGTGTAGAACAAGTACTGGTTGATGCCAACCGTGTCGTAGCGGCCGGTGCCGGCCGCGTTGGCGGCAACCGAGTTCTCGACGTTGAGCACGTCGGTCTGGAAGACGTACTGCAGGTCGTCGGTCAGGTCGGCGACGGCCACGATCGCGTGGCTGTAGCCGTTGTCACCAATCCAGCCGAGGTTGCCCGCGGTGGCGATGTAGGTGACGGTCACGTCGTCGGTGGCCGCCAGCGTGGCGCCGCCGAGGAAGCTGTTGCCCTGATTGTTCTGGTCGAAGCCGGTGTCCCAGCCCAACGTCCAGCCGCCGTACAGCGTCACTTCGTCCGAGGCCTTGTAGGTCGCCAGGGCGCCGGTGTGCGTGAACGCTTCGCTGAAGTTGAACGTGAACGGGATGCTGTAGAAGAAGTTCCCGGTCGCCGGCACCACCTGGTAGCCCAGGAGGGTGTAGAAGTGACCGACCTTCACCGACAGGTCGCCGTAGGCGACTTCGCCGTACAACTGCGGCATCGCCCAGCCGTACTGCGCGTTGCGGTCCCAACCATTCCGGAAGTCGAAGGTGCTGTCGCCGTTCGCATCGACCGGGTTGCCGAACGACTGCGTGTTCGGCGCGTCGGTGCCGTACAGGATGTCGGCGCGACCACCGAAGCCGAGGCCCTTCGAGCCGTCCGCGATCTTCTCGGCGTACAGGTACATCTGCTGGGCTTGAAGGTCGTCCGGCTTCGTGTTGAAGACGCCGTCGTTCTCGTTGTGGTAGCCAAACTGGGTCCAGCCGGCGATGGTGAACGGAGCGCACGGCCCGCACACCGCGTCCTGCAGGGTCCAGGCGTCGCCGAGGCAGCAGTCGCCCAGCAGCGAGCAACCACCGCCGCCACACCCGCAAGCGCCGCCGCAGTCGCCGGCCGACTCGCAACAGCCCACGTCGCCACAGCACGAATCATCGCCGCACGCGTCGTCGCCGCAATCGGTCGCTTCCGCGCCGCAAGCCGGCTCGTCGGCGCACTCACAGCTCGTGAGCTGGTAGTCGAACGCCTGGTTCATCGCGGTGTCGGCCAGCGCCGGGTGGCCACCGAGGGCCACCAGGGCGAAGCCCATGGTCCATCGTAGCGTTTTCACCTTCAGACTCCTTCTTGGGGGAACTTGCTCGCTGCCGTTGGACTCTTGCGAGCGAACGGTGGGTTTCGGGTGCGCCCCGACGACGCCTCTCGCACGCCGCCGTGGGGCGAGTTTGGAGCGCCTGATTGCTCGTGATATCGACGACGCCGTCGGCGGACGTGCATCCGTAAGCGGGGGGTCATCCGCGAAAGCGGGGCGCCCTAGCCGCGGTCAGGTAAACCTTGCGGCCTTGGCGAAAGATCACGCCCCCAGCGGGGGGGACGTTGGCGCCGGGGGCGCACCGGGCCGCGGCGGCAAACTCGACGCCTCTCGCCTAACGCGTCGGCGCGGCGAAGTCGAAGTCCGCAACGCGCCAGGCGGGGCGACCCACGCCCTGCGGAGGGTCGCGCCGAAGCGTCAAGGCGACGGTCCTCCGCGCCTCCGCCCCGTCGGAATCGAGGTCGTACAGATGCACCACGCTCACCGTCTTCCCCGGACCGTTCCGAGCCGCCGTTCGCTCGACCAGCCGGGGGGCGCCGGCGCCCTTCGACTTCAGGCCCACGATGGCCGGCTTGGCGCCGAACTCCGTGAGCCGCTTCTTGGCTTCTTCGTTCGAGGAGTAAAGGAGCCCCGCTGCTTCGCGCGTGGCGCGCCGCGACCCGTGCGCAAGGGTCAGCTCCAAAGCGCCGACGTCGTCCCCCTCGGCGAGCAGCTCGAGGAAACGGTCGGCGACGCGGCTGGCGTCGGCGGCGTGCAGCCTGCCGGCGACGACGCCCCGCGCGAACACCGCCGTGAGCACGACAACTGATAGACCCACCGCGAGCGCTGCGACCGCGCCACCCGTCAAGGTTTCCGGAGAACGCGCGATCGCGCCGTACGCCAACAGCCCCACGGCGAGGGCCACCAGGGCGATCGGCCAGGCGACCGGCGCGAGCATCGCCACACCCCCGGCGAGCGCGAGCACTAGCGCGACCACGGCCGGCGCGTGGAGCGACCGGTAGGAAGCCTCGTCGTCGATCGTGGCGGGGTCGCTGGCCATTGGCGTCTCGTGCGGTCCTTGCGGCGTGTCAGCTTCCCGAGCGCTTGACGAACGTGTCTTCCATCTTGCCGAACGCCTCGCGGTGCTTGCCGTTCATGTAGAGGTAGAACGGGGCGCTGAAGTCGGTCGTGGTCTGGGCCCCCATCAACGACGCCGGCGCGCCGCTGCCGAATCGGGCGCCATTGAGCGTCCACTCGGCGAACCCCAACCAGGGAGAGTCGAGCTTCGTGAAGGGGCTCGCCGACTCGTAAGCCGACTTCACTTCGCCGAGCGTCGCTCCGTAGTCGAGCTCGGGGAACATCTCCTTGCCGAACGGGGCGGTGTGCAGCGTGGCCATCGCGAGCGAGGTCATGATCAGGCCCCCGACGAAGCCGATCGCCGCGCCGCCGAAGTTATCGACCGGCTCGAGGAACTTGACCCGCTTGATCGACACGAACCCGCCGATCCCCTTGAGCACCCCGACGGTGATCGCGAACAGGCCCCACAAGACGAGGTAGTCGAGCAGGTAGGTGTAGCTGCCGCCGGTCCGCTCGTCGAGCATCACGGTGATCGGCTGGTAGGCGCCGAACGCGACGATCCCGGCGAGGATGATCGAGAGGACGTTCAGCAGGTTTCCCCAAATCCCTTCGCGCACCATCATCGCAAACGTGGCGAAGAAGACGATGCCGGCGACGGCGTAGTACATGTCGAACGCCCAGCAGGTGTGGGCCCAGTCGTTGCGAGTTAGTTGAGCCGCTGTGTCTCCGGTCTCCCTTCAGGGGAAGGGAGTTACTCGTCACTCTCCCTTGAGCACCCTGTTGAGCTCGGGGATCGACGTGACCCCCTTCGCCACCAGCAGGATCCCCTCTTCCTTGAGGGTCCGCATGCCCGCGTCGCGCGCCACCTTCCGGACGACGTCGGGCTTGGGGTCCTTGAGGGCCGCTTGGCGGACCGCGTCTTCGACCTCCATCAGCTCGAAAAGCCCGGTGCGGCCGACGTAGTGCAGGCCGCCGCACTTCTTGCACGGCTTCTCGATCTCCTCGGGCTTCGGCGGGCGGTAGAGCTTCGCCACCTTGCCGGCCGGGATGCCGAGCTGCTGCAGCAGTTGCGGGGCCGGGTCGAACGGCACCTTGCAACCCTCGCACAACAGGCGGACCAGGCGCGTGTTGATGACCGCGCGGGCCGCCTGCGCGAACTCCTTCGGCTTGCCCGCTGACGGGAGCAGCTTCAGCAGCGCCTCGGTCGCGTCGCCGGCCCTCGTGGTCGTGATCACCAGGCGCTCCTCGCGCGTCTCGGCGAGCATTTGCCTGGCGGACTCCTCATCGACAAAGTCGCGGCAGACGTACACGTTCGGGTACTTCCGCGCCAGCGACTGGATCAGCTTCGCGGGGGTCTCGCCCGACTGCGGGTCGAAGTAGTGCGCCTCGACGTTCTCGATCTCACGCTGCGGGTCGTGAACGTCTTCGATCGCGACGAAGTCGCGCACCAAGCGGTCGGTCTCGAGCAGGCTCACGTCAACGAGGGTCGTCAGGCCCCCCTCGGGGGGCGCCGAGATGATGATGATCCCCTCGTCGATCAGCATCAGCCGCGACCACTGGTCGCGAAGTTTCTCGCGCATGCCGATTTGCTCGAGGGTCACCAAGTCCTTCTGCGTCCCCCCCCGCAGCGAGACGACCACCCGCTCGCCGGTTTTCGTCCCCTGCGTGACCAGTTCGCAGTCGTACTTGTGCTTCGCGAGCTTGGCGCCGAAGACCCCTTCCTGCTTCGCGCGGCGTTCTTTGGCGTTGAGGTTCGCGAGCTGCTTGGCGACGGCCAGCATGACGTCCCCCGACTCGCGGTCGCTCGGCTCGCCCGGGTGCCACACGCCGTCGATGAAACGACGCATCGCGATCCCTTCCTGACCGTAATCGAGCAGCACCCGGTTGGTGCGCTTCTCGATCATGTCGGCCACGAGCTCCTTGACGTGGACGTACCCCGGCGACTGCCGCGCCGTGAGCAGGTTCGCCGAGTTCGTCCGGTCGTCGGCGCCCCCCCGCGCCTCGAGATCGACCGGGGGCCCCTTGGTGTAGTCGGCTTGCTTCTCGCTCCCGAGCTTCAGGCCGACGAGCTTGCCCGCTTCGGCGACTTGGTAGCGCACCCAATCGGAGGTGAAGACCTTTTGCTGCGGCTCGACCAAGCTGTTGTGCTTCTTCGCGTAGAGCACCAGCGGCACGACCCACGCGACGAGCGTCAGCAGCCAACCGACCCAGAAGTTGGGGATCACCAGCGACGCCAGGAACGCGCCGACGTAGGGAATCACCACCACCGGGTTCCAGGCGACGTGCCCGATGTCAAAGAGCTGCGCGTCGCGGCTGACCCAGTCGGCCGTGCGGACCCAGGCGAAGAGGACCAGCAGCGTGAGGATCACCTTCAGCCAACTCACGCTCGGCGTGTCGAGCCGGGCGATCGAGTGCGCGTCGTTCCACTGGTCGAGGTTCACCACCGGCGCCACGGCGGCGGCCGGCGCGTTGGGATCGACGGGGGGGGCGTTGGGGTCCGGTGCTGGTGGGGCGTTGGGGTCCTGCGGCGCCTGCGCGGCGGCCGCTCCTGCCGCCCCCGCCTCCATCTCCTCGCCGATGGCCATCGCCGCACCGACGTCCCCCAGCCCGGCTTGGGCCAGGACCGTCGCCGGCGCGATCGCAAACAGCAGCAGGCAAACCGCCAGCGTGGTGATTCTCAAGAGCATGAACAGCAGTCGTTGCACGTGGTTGCGTCGGTCGCCAAGCAAGCCAACAGGATGGCGATCCGGGACGAATCGCTTCTTCCTTCCGCATTCCGCCTTCCGAACTCCGCCTTCCTACAAGATGCCGCCTTGCGACACGTCGATCCCCTTGAGGGCCATCTTGAGCGCCTCGCGGTTGGGGGCGACCTCCATCGCCACCTCGCGATCGATGAGCTCGTGATCGACCAGCGACTTGAGGCTCTGGGTGAAGTCCTGCATGCCGTCCTCGGCGCCGATGCGGATCGCGTCCGGGAGCTTTTCGTCGGACTCTTCGAGGATCAGTTTCCGCACCGTGGGGGTGAAGTTCATGATCTCGACCGTCGGCACGCGGCTCACCCCGGGCTTGATGCTTTTGAGGAGCTTCTGGGCGACGATCCCCTTCATGTTGAAGGCGATCGCGCTGCGGAGCGCGGGGTGCATGTCCTGTGGGAATAAGTCGAGGATCCGACCGATCGTCGTCGCAGCGCTCGAGGCGTGGATCGTCCCGAACACCAAGTGGCCGGTCTCGGCCGCGTGGATCGCCGTGAGGAACGTCTCACGGTCACGCATCTCGCCGACGAGGATGATGTCGGGGTCTTCGCGCACCGCGTGCTTCATGCCGATCTCGAAGTCGATCACGTCGAACCCGATCTCGCGCTGGTTGATCAGGCACTTGTCCTCGGTGAACACGAACTCGATCGGGTCCTCGAGCGTCAGGATGTGCTTGCGGTAGTTGCGGTTGATCCAGTTGAGCATCGACCCGATCGTCGTGCTCTTGCCCGAGCCCGTGACCCCCGCGAGCAGCACCATCCCCTGGTCGTAGGTGCAGAGGTTTTGGACGCTCGGCGGCAGGTGCAGCCCCTCGAAGTCGGGGATGAAGGCGTTGACGCGCCGCGCGACCATCCCCATGTGGCCGAGTTGCTGCATCAGGTTGACGCGGAATCGCCAGTTGATGTCCTCGACCTGCACGGTGTGGGCGAAGTCGGCCCCGCCGTCGCGGTCGAAGATCTTGCGGTTCCGGTCGTTCATCAGCGGCAGCAGGATGCGGACCATCTCGGCGTCGTCGATCGGCCCGCGGTTCATCGGCCGCAGCGTGCCGGCGACGCGCACCATCGGTGGCCGCCCGACCTTCAGGTGCAGGTCGCTCGCCTCGAGCTTCACGCAGGCGCGGAAGAGCTTGTTGACCTCGAGCTCGGCCTTGATCGGGATGAGCCCGCTCTTGATCGCTTCTTGCTCGTCCATAGGGGGCGTTTCCCGGATCAAAGGGCTTTTCCGGGGCGTGGGTGAGGATCGGGCGGGTGGGCCGACGATTCGAGCGGCCAGCCGCTGCCGTCGGCGGAGCGAGCCCCCCGATGGCTGGGCGTGGCCCTGCGGCCCCTTAGTCTAATCAGGCCCCCGCTCCCCGTGCCATCGCCCGGCGCAAGGACCCCCGGGCGCTAGCGACCAACGATCCGGGGTCGCCGGGCCAACGCGGCGTGGCCCCGGCGGCGATTGCCCCGCGGGTCCGAGCGGTCGGGCCGCGGCCTACAACCGCACGCAGACGCCGCGGTCGCGCATCACGCGCTTGGTCTCGGCGATCGAGAACTCGCCGAAGTGGAAGATGCTCGCCGCCAGGGCCGCCGAGGCGTGCCCCACGAGGATCGCGTCGGCCAGGTGGTCCGGGGAGCCGGCGCCCCCCGAGGCGACCACCGGGACCCCGACCGCGTCGGCCACGGCGCGGGTCACCTCTAGGTCGTAGCCGTCTTTCGCCCCGTCGCGGTCCATCGACGTGAGGACGATCTCACCGGCCCCCAGGCGCTCGACCGCGCGGGCCCAAGCGACCGCCTCGAGCCCCGTGGGGACGCGGCCCCCGTTGATGAACACCTCGTAGACGACCTGGTTGAGTTCGGAATGCGGAATTCGGAATGCGGAATCCAAGGCGTCATTCCGCCTTCCGAAATCCGACTTCC
>JBOFFC010000121.1:0-48255 GCA_051648405.1 Lacipirellulaceae bacterium | reverse complement strand
TGACATCGCTATCCCCTTCGCGTTCTCCTTTGCGCCTTGGCGGCTTTGCGTGAACGCTTCCCTGTTCGAAGTACCCGGCCGTGCCCTACCTGCTCGACGACGTTGACGGACAGCTGCGCGACGCGCTCGCTCGCGCCGGGGCGCCGGCGTATCGGCTCGGGCAGGTCCGGCGGTGGTTGTTCGAGAAGCGCGCCGTCGGCTGGGAGGCGATGAGCGACCTGCCGAAGGGGCTCCGCGAGCGTCTCGCCGAGGAAGTCACTCTCTGGTCGGCGGAGGTCGCGCGGCACACGGCCGCCGACGACGGCACCGAGAAGCTGCTGCTCGCACTCCCCGGCGGGGGACGCATCGAGTGCGTCCTGCTTCGCGAGAACGTCGGCCGCCGCGCGGCGGGGGGGGCGCCGTCGCTGCGCCGCACGATGTGCATCAGCACGCAGGTCGGCTGCGGGATGGGGTGCGTCTTCTGCGCCAGCGGCCTCGACGGGGTCGATCGCAACCTGACTCGGGGCGAGATCCTCGAACAGGTGTTGCGACTCCAGCACCGGCTCGGCCCCGACGAGCGGCTCAGCCACCTCGTCATCATGGGGATGGGGGAGCCGCTGGCGAACCTCGACGCGCTGCTGGCGGCGCTCGACGACGTCACGCGTCCCGACGGCCTGGGGATCAGCCCGCGGCGTGTGACGATCTCGACGGTCGGACTCCCCCCGGCGATCCGCCGACTGGCGCAGACCGACGCGCGATATAGGCTGGCGATCTCGCTGCACGCCCCCAACGACGAGCTGCGCAACCAGATCGTCCCCACGAACCGCAATATCGGCATCGAGGCGATCCTTGCGGCCGCGGACGAGTTCTACACCGCCTCGGGGCGCCGCCTGACGTTCGAGTACGTCCTGCTCGCCGGGCTCAACGACCACGTCGAGCACGCCCACCAACTGGTGCGGCTGCTGAAGGACCGCGAGGCTCTGCTGAACGTGATCCCCTACAACCCGGTCGCCGGACTTCCGTACCAGACGCCGACAATCGAAGCGCAAACCGCGTTCCGCGCCGTGCTCGAGCGGGCCGGCATCCCGGTCCGGTTCCGGCACCGTAAAGGGGACAAGATCAACGCCGCCTGCGGGCAACTCAGACGGTCAACGCCTGAGGTATTGGAACCACAGATGAACACGGATGAACGCGGATAAGGTCGTGGTCAGCTCGAGACGGTTGGCCAACATCGCTGAAAGCTGATCACTGACAGCTTCTTCCGTCGCTTCATCTGCGTTTATCCGTGTCCATCTGTGGTTCCCTTGTCTCGTCCTACTCCGCCGGGATCTCGACCTCGCTCGGCGCCGGTTGCTGCGGAGCGGTTTGCGGCGCCGGTGCGTTCAGTTGCTGGCGGAGCGCGTCGAGCTCCTGCCGCATCTGCTCGAGCTGACCCTGGAACGCGTCGTTCCCTCGGTTGCGGAAGCCCCGCTCGCCGAAGCCGCGCAGCAGTGGCTGCGGCGGGTTGGCGAACAGCGCCGGCTGCCCCTGGAGGATCCGCTCGACTGTCGGCCGGAGGTCCTCGGGAATTGCCGCGAGGGCCTCGGCGTCTCCTTCGGCGACTTCCCACACCTGCTCGCCGCGACGGACGGTGACCTTCGCCGGGCCATTGGCCTGCCGCTGGACGCTAAACGACACCCCGTTTGGGGGAGCTCCGCGCAGCGCTTCGCCGGGAATCAGACCGCGCTGCTGCAACTGGCCGAGCATGTCATCGACGAACGCCCTCCCGTCGATCGGTCCCCCCGGCTGCGCCTGCGGCCACTGCCCGCCGAAGACGCGCGGATCGGGCTGCCAGGGATTCGTGTCGTCGGCGAGGTCGATCGGTCGCTTCACGGGGGTGATCGCCACCGTCTCCGCCTTGCCGCGCCGCAGCAGGACGACTTCGATCGACGCCCCCTTTTCGCCGAGCTCACCGACGAGGTCGGCGAGCTGCCGCATATCGGACAGCGGCTTGCCGCCGGCCGTGACGAGCACGTCGAACAGCCGGACCCCCGCTTCAGCGGCCGGGCTCCCCGACACGACCGAACCGACGAGGACCCCCTGCCCCTCCTCGATATCGACCTGAGCGCGGACCTCCGGGGGGAGCGCGCCCCCCGCCAAACCGATCCAATAGCGCGCAACGGGGACCGCCCCCCCCTCGAGGGCCGGGTCGCCGAAGCCGGGGGGCACGAGGCGCGCGTCGGGCTGCACGTCGGCCCGCGCAGCCGAGGGCCCGCCCGCCTCGTCCTCGACGGCTGCCTGAATTTCCTCCGCCGTCGGCTGGTTCTTGAGCTCCGGCGCGACGAGGACCGACGAGTCTTCGCCCGCGGCGCGCGCCGGGCCGATCTCGATCAACGTGTCGTCCCCCTCGGCCGCCAAGGCCGCGGGCGCAACGCCCGTCGCTAGCGCCAGCACCGAAACCGCAGCGATCGATCGCAAATGATTCATGGTTTTCGCCTCGACTCATCGGTCGGGAAGGAAACGATCCAGGCGCCCCGGCAGGAGCGCGGTTCGCGCACGCCTTGTTGCTACGCCGGGGCCAGCGCTGCGGTTCGCGGCGTTGTTCGTGCTAGCAACCACCAGCCGACCAGCGCCGCGGCGAGCAGCCCAACGCTGACGTTTTGCGAGATGCTCAGCCCCGTGCCGAAGAACGAGCCCTCGTCGGTCCGGATCACCTCCTCGAGGAACCGTAGCACGGGGTAGACCGTGAGCATCAGCAGCACCACCTCGCCGTCGCGCCGTCTGAGCGGCGTGTGGGCCCAGGCGAGCCACGCCAGCAGCCCCCCGGTGATCGCCGCGTAGACCTGGGCGGGGTGGACCGGCAGGCTCCGCGTGCGTGTCGCCGGGGGGACCTCGACCCGCTCGCCGCCGCTCCCGAGCGCCACGACACCGGCGCCGCGCTCGTACGCCGCGAACAGCGCCCGGGACACGTCGTCGATTGTCGCGACCCGCGTCCCGTTGAGCGAGTCCAATCGCACGCGGGCGCCCTCTCCCGTCGCGCCCGTCGCGATCATCGGCTTGCCGTTGCGCTCGTCGATCTCTAGGCCGTGCAGCGCGCCGCTGGCGAGCTGGTCGGCGAACGGCGGGCTGCTGGCGGGGAACGTGACGGCCCACGGCAGGTCGCACGCCCCGCCGTAGCAGCAGCCGTTGAGCAGGCACCCGAGGCGCCCCAGGGCGAGCCCCGCGGCGAGGGTCGGGGCGAGGGCGTCGGCGAGCGCTAGGGTCGGCAGCTCGTGCTTCCACGCGAACCATAGAAAGACAAGCGCGGCGCCGATCAGCGACCCGTACACCACCAGGCCCCCCTCGGTGAACTGCAGCGCGGCCGCCAGCGCCGAAGCGAGCGGCATGCGGCCGAACGTCGTCTCCCAGTACTCGACGACGAAGAACAGCCGCGCCCCGGCGATCCCGAACAGGAACATCCAAAAGGCGAGCGAGAAGACGGTGTCGGGGGGGACGCCGATCCTGCGCGCGCGGTGCACGGCCATCGCCAGGCCGGTGAGGATCGCCGCCAGCAGCATCACGCCGTAGCCGCGGATCGGGACCCCCTCGGGGCAGAACCGCGGCGCAAGGGCGATCACCCCCGCGCCAATCGCCGCCGGCGTCAGGAACCCCCAGAAGTCGCCGTCCGCACCACGCCGCGCATACCGCAAGCCGAGCACAACGCCCCAACCGACGAGCCACAGCGCGAGCAGCAAGCCGAACCCTAAGACGGGAAGGCCGAAGAGCTCGACGGGGATTCGGAAGAGCTCGCTACGCATGGGTTGTTCTATCAGCGAGGGTCATCGGGCCTTGGATCGATCGCGTTGGGCGCCGCAGCGGCGATCTATCCAACCACCACGTTGTCGATAAGCCGCGTCGCCCCGACGCGCGCCGCGACCACGACGACCGTCGGGCCGCCCACGTGCTCGACGCGATCGACCGACCCTTCGCGCACCAGCTCGAGGTACTGCGGCTCGACCCCCGGTGTGGACTCGACCACAGCGAGGCCTGCGGCGCGCAGCTTGGCGGCGTCGCGCTGGCCTTCGCTCACCAGGCGCTCGATCGTCCGCAGGGCGCGCGAGAGGCAGAGGGCCCGCTCGCGCTCGTCGGGGCTGAGGTAGGCGTTGCGCGAGCTCATCGCCAGGCCGTCGGGCTCGCGGACCGTCGGGCAGACGACGACCTCGGTCGGCAGGCAGAGGTCGCGCGCCAGGTGTCGCACCACCACCGTCTGCTGGTAGTCCTTCTGCCCGAAGTACGCGCGGTCGGCCGGCAGGATCGCCAGCAGCTTGGCCACCACCGTCGCCACGCCGCGGAAGTGGGTCGGGCGGATCGCCCCCTCGAAGGGGAGCGCCACCGAGCCGACGTCGATCGTCGTCTCGGCGCCGGTCGGGTAGAGCGTCTCGACCGCCGGGGCGAACACGGCGCCGCACCCAGCCGCTTCGAGCTTCGCGAGGTCCCCCGCCAGGTCGCGCGGGTAGCGCGCGAAGTCCTCGCCAGGGCCGAACTGCGTCGGGTTCACAAATACGGTCGCGACAACGCGCGGGCACTCGGCGAGCGCCGCGGTCGCCAGGCTCACGTGCCCCGCGTGCAGGGCGCCCATCGTCGGCACGACGCCGACACGCTCCCCCTCGGCCTGGGCGCGGCGGACCCAGTCACGAGCGGCGGCGGCTTCGGTCAGGACGAGCATGGCGAACGGCGGAGGATCGAGACGCGGGGCGACAACGCGGCAATCGTACGCGGCCGACCGGCACGACGGCGCCCCGCGCTACCGCTCGCCCCGCATCTACGGGGTGGTCGGCCAGACGCATTCGAGCGCCGCCCGGACCTCGGCGGCCCACTCGCCGCGGGGCGTGTCGGCAAGTCGTAGCCGCGGGGAGGGGAGCATCTCGGGGATGGCCCCTACCGAGGTCCGCGCGTCGATCCACAGCCGCGCGGCGCCGCGCCGGGCGGCGTTCGTTGCAAGGGCGCCGACCGATCGGACTTCGACCTCCCCCGCGAAGCCCATCGCCCGCACCAGCGCGGCGAACTCGGGGGCACGTCCCCCGTCGGCGGTGATCGCGACGGCGTCGCGCCCCAAGCGAACGGTCCGCCATAGGTCGGCGAGCGTGGCGCCGAGCTCCGGGTGCCGCCAGTCGGGCGCCACTTCGACCGCCGGCGCCAGCACGAACGGCCGGAACGACAACCGCGGGTGGGGGAGCCGCAAGTCGCGCGTCTCGACGACGTGGTCTCCCACGGCGAGGAGGTCGAGGTCCAAGGTTCGCGCGCTCCAGCGCTCGGCCCGGTCGCGGCGGCCGTCGCGCTCGAGGCGCTGCAGCAGCGCGAGCAACTCGTGCGGGTCGTCGTCGCTTTCCATCGCCGCGGCGGCGTTCACGAAGCCCCCCTGGCCCGGCGGACCCCCGACGGGCGCCGTTTCGTGCAGGCTGCTCACGCGGAGGCCGCTACGAGCGTGCTCGGCCAGGGCGTCGAGCGCCGTGCGGATCGACGCGCGGCGGTCGCCGAGGTTGGACCCCAGCGAGACGAGCACGAGCGGCATAGCGAGCGAGGGTCAGGCGACCGGTCAGCCGGTCCCGCGGCGGCGAGGAAGTTCCGCACGCCACAGACCACAGCGCCGCGGCGCTAGCAATGTGCCACACGCACTGCGAGGAAGGAAGCGGCCCGGCTCGGCGCTAGCAGCCTGTTGATTCTTCGACAGGCTGCGTGGTCGCAGGGAGGCGACGTCGGAACCGTGGCGCTTTCGCCGCGGTTTCGGGCTCGGCCGTGAGCTTGGCGAGGTTGAAAAACGCCACGACGGCATTTCTCAACAGGCTGCTAGGGCGCCTTGCCGCAGTCGCTCTCGGCGTGAACAGCGACACTCAACGTAAGAAAGAAAACGGGGGGGACTTCCGTGTGCGTTCCGGCCTGCTCGAGAGCAGGACCGGTCAACGGTCGATCCGTCGGGTGTTGCCCCCCGGTTTTCTTGCGGCTGCGGGCGCTCGCCCCAGGCGGCCCGCGTCGAGTGACCTCGACGCAAGACGAGCGCTGGGAGCGCAGAGTTCCGTTCCGCAAAAGCGAGCGCGCAGCACTCCTGTCAAAGGTATCGGAACGTGCAGCCATCAACGGGCGTTCCCCTCTGTGGAAACAACCATCGGCAACCGCGCCGCGACAAACTGGGATCGGTAGGGACGGCGCTACGCCGTCAGGCCCGGTCGAAGCGGCGGGGGGGGCGCCGCTCGTGACGCCGCACTCCTGCGGCGTAAGTCGATCCGTCGCTCCGCGACGGTGCGTTGAGAATGATCGCGTCGGGGGAGTGCGAGGGAGACGTGCACTGGGAAGAGCATCTCACTCACGGACGGTCACTCCGAACGGGTGTCACGACGCGGCGAGTGCTCCGTAGCACGTTCGCGTCGCGACCACGGGAGGGAGTTTTGCGAACTCGCGCGTCGATGTCAAGCAACTATTCGTTTTCGTTGCGCAGGGGCCGCGTTTTCGTAGCGGAAGTCGATTATCGCGGCGCTCCGCGGAGCCCTCCTGCGCCGCGGCGCGATGCGTAGGTACACTTTGCGAGACTCGAAGCAACGGCCGGCGCTCGCACTCCGAACGCGCTCGGCGACGCCGCGATCACGCTAGTCCTCCCGCCAACCGCGAGCCACGCGCACCGTGTCGATCCCGAGCAGCACGCCGCACGCCCAGACGCCCGCCGAGGTGATCGAGGCCAGCGCACGCCGCGGCGTTTCGTTCCGCGGGCTTCGCGTCGTCGCGCTCGAAAGCCGCCGCGCCCCCGAGATGCGCGGGTTCATCGAGCGGCTCGGCGGCGTGGCCTTCGTCAGCCCCTCGATGCGGGAGGCGCCGCTCGGAGACACGCGCGAGGCGATCGAGTTCGCCCACCGCCTGCTCGCCGGGCAAATCGACGCGCTGCTGCTGCTGACCGGTGTCGGCACGCGGATGTTCGTCGATGCCGTCTCGCGGCACGTCGATCGCAAGCGACTGCTCGACACGCTTGCCGACATCCCGACGCTAGCACGCGGCCCGAAGCCGGTGGCCGTGATGCGCGAGCTGGGCCTGACCCCGACGCTCCGCGCGCCGGCGCCGAACACCTGGCGGGAGGTCCTCGCGACGCTCGATCGCGAGCTGCCGGTCGCGAACCTCACCGTCGGCGTGCAGGAGTACGGCGAGACGAACGCCAGCCTGCTAGCGGGCCTCGAAGCGCGGGGCGCGACGGTCGATCGGGTCCGCGTCTACGAGTACGACCTGCCCGAAGACACCGCCCCGCTCGAGGAGAATGCCCGGCGTTTTGCAGAGCGCACTGTCGATGTCGTGATGTTCACCTCGGCCAACCAGGTGAACAACCTGCTGGGGGTCGCCGAGAAGCTAGGCCTTCGCGACGCGGTGGTCGCGGGGCTCGGCGCCGCGGTCGTCGCCTCGGTCGGGCCGACGACGACCGAGCGCTTGCGTTCGCTGAACCTACCGGTCGATATCGAAGCCGCCAACCACACGATGGGGCGGCTGGTGAACGACGCGGCAGAGCGTTGCCACGACGTCGCCGCGCGCAAGTCGCGCGTCGCGGCGGTGGCCCGCGCCGCCCCGAGCGAAGCGAGCGCGACGGGCGCGCTCGCGCGGCAGGCGCAGCTCCGCGATTCGGTCGCGGGCATGCCTTGGGCCGACAGCGACTTTCTGCGCGCTTGCCGACGCGAGCCCGTCGATCGAACGCCGATCTGGCTGATGCGCCAGGCGGGGCGCTACATGCCCGAGTACCGCGCCGTGCGCGAGAAGGTCGGATTCCTCGACCTCTGCAAGAACCCGGCCCTCTGCAGCGAGGTGATGTGCACCGCGGTCGATTACTTGGGAGTCGACGCGGCGATCATCTTCTCCGACCTGTTGCCGATCCTCGAGCCGATGGGGATGGACCTCGAGTTCGCCCCCGGCGACGGCCCGGTGATCCACAACCCGGTGCGCGAGTCGGCGGACGTTGAACGCGTCGTCGACCTCGAGAACGTCGATGCCCTGCACTACGTCGTCGAGACCGTCGAGCGGACCCGCGCCGACCTCCCGCCGTGGATGCCGCTGATTGGCTTCGCGGGGGCGCCCTTCACGCTCGCCAGCTACGCGATCGAGGGGGGGGGGAGCCGCACCTACCTGCACACCAAGACGCTGATGCAGCGCGACGAGGGGGCGTGGGGCGAGCTGATGCAGCGCCTCGCGCGGGCGGTGACGCTGTACCTCAACGCCCAGATCGCGGCCGGCGCCCAAGCAGTACAACTGTTCGACAGTTGGGTCGGGTGCCTGGGGCCCGAAGACTACCGCCGCTACGTCCTCCCCTACACGCGGCAAGTGATCGAGGGGCTCGACCCCCGCGCGGTGGTGATCCACTTCGCGGCCGGGAACCCCGCGCTGCTGCCGCTCGCTGCCGAAGCGGGAGGAGACGTGATCGGCATCGACTGGCGCGGCGAGCTGGTCGATGGCTGGGACGCGGTCGGCGCCGACAAAGCGGCGCAAGGGAACCTCGACCCGATGACGCTGCTCGCCGATCGCCCGACCCTCGAGCGCCGCGCGAAGCAGTTGCTCGACTCGGTCCGCGGACGCCCCGGGCACGTCTTCAACCTAGGGCACGGCATCGTGCCGCAGACCCCACCGGCGAGCGCCAAGGCGCTCGTGGACTTTGTCCACGGCTACGAGGTTTGAACCACGCCGCTCAGGCGACGGGCCGGCGGAAGTACTGGTAGGCCATCAGGACTTCGTAGAGGTCGGCCGAGATGGTCATTTCGTCGTCCTCGAAGTCGCGCAGCCAAGTCCGCTCGCTCTGGATGGCGTCGGCCAGCAGCGGCAGGATGGCGCCAACCGAGGCGGTGATCGTCCGCTCGCGGTGCGAGGTTTCAACCGCCGCGCGCTCAGGCTGGCCGTCGGGACCGCGATAGATCTTGAGCTGCGAGACTCGCATGACGCCGTTCCCTCGGCCTGGTGACTGCAATCACGCCCCGCGCTCCGCGCCGGGACGCCGACCAGGGCGCCGGCGCTTTCGCGTGCGTCCTTGCGGTGCGCAGCGACAGCATCGACACGTGTCGGACTCCTCTATCTTCGGGATCGGCCTGAGGCGCACGCGGAGTTGAGCGATTGAGAGGCCGCGGCCGTAAGTTTTTCCAGATAGTCGGTCCGCGGCCGCCGGCGACGCGAAGAACCCGCCCCGGAGTCGCCGGAATGGCTGCCGCCGGGCGACCACGCCGTTCGATCAATAGGGTTGCTAGCCCGGCCGGCGCCGGCCATGCCGGCGCTGCGGTCTCCCCGGGTTCAACGTCCACGGCCCCTCCGAGCGGTTCTCCGTGCCATGTGGCGTTCGTTCTTCCTCGCGCTCGGCGCCTACTGCTGCCTGCTGGGGCTCGAGGCCCTGGCGATCGACCGGGCGATCCTCAAGCCCCAGGTCCGCGGCGGCCAGGTGATGGTACCGACCCGCGAGGTGGCCCCCCCCGAGTGGGCCCCGTGGAGCCTGCTGGCGGCCGGGACGATCGTCGTCCTGTACTCGTTCACGCTGCCGCGCAAGAGCGGGGATTGAGAAGCGGCCGAGGCTATCCCGGTCGCCGGCTCCGCTTCGACGAGCAGAGCGCGCGAACTTCTGGAGCTTCACAAGCGTCTAGCTAATCTGACGTCCCGTTTGACACGGATTTTGCATGCAACTAGCATCCTATCAGTTAGCGGTCCGTCTTTGGGGTCCACGCCATGGCGCTTGTCGTAGCTGACGAACCGCGTTTCAAGCAGGAGTCGCTGCGCCTCCTTGAGCGTTTCCAGACGCAGTTGCGGTCTAGGGTCTACAACCTAGTCGAGGACCATGTTCGGACCTCTGGACAGGCGGTCGTTGCTCCGGATGTCGTAGAGCGATGCATCCTGCGGGCCTTGGCGGAGTTCACAGAACCGCGACAGCGTTCGCTGCTGGACGGCTGAGCGGTTGCATGGCGAAGCCCGAGCAAGCTCCGGAAAACCCGCTCGGAAACTCGTTCGAGGGGGTCGAAATTCCGCTCGCTACGCAGCGAGCGCTTGACAACTGCCTGCAAAGCTTCGAAGCGCTGTTGCAGCAGGGCACCTGGGCGAGCGTAGTACGCCGGGGTTCCGTCACGCCGACCGACGCGGACGTGGAGAATGCGTTTCGCGACCTTGTGGAGAACCGCGAGGGGGATTGGCGGGCTAGACTGATCGGCGATGCCGTTCTCGTTGCCGGAGGCGTGTTCATCCCGCTCTGGTCAATCCACTGGTCGATGACCGTGGCGGGCGTCCTGCTGGCGTTGGTTGGGCTTTTCGTCCGCGAGTTCCGTTCGTAGCGGCCGGTTGGGGAAAACGCCCCTGAGACCGGCGTTTCGGCCGTGTTTGCCGAGGCGCCGCCTCCCCGCCTATACTGCACAGCTTGCGCCGAGGCGCCCTGCGAGGGCTCTCGGGCAAGTTGAGCGGCGTCGGGGCGTTGCCCGACTCCCGATCTCGGACCGTCGAATCAGAACGTCGCTCCCCGTGAGCGAAGCCCCGCACCGACCCCCTCTGCACGCCATGTCGATCGTCGCCGCCAAGCCCAAGACCAAGAACGAGCTCGTTTCGGGGGCCGACATCCTCGTGCAGTCGCTTGTGAACCACGGGATCGACACGATCTTCGCCTACCCCGGCGGGTGCAGCATGCCCTTGCATCAGGCGCTGACGCGGCAGGCCGACAAGCTCCGCACGATCTTGCCGCGCCACGAGCAAGGGGGCGCCTTCGCGGCCCAAGGGATGGCGCGGAGCACCGGCAAGGTCGGCGTCGCGATGGCCACCAGCGGCCCCGGCGCGACGAACCTCGTCACGGCGATCGCCGACGCCAAGCTCGACAGCGTCCCGCTGGTCTGCATCACGGGCCAGGTACCGACCAAAGTGATCGGGACCGACGCGTTCCAAGAGACCCCGATGGTCGAGGTCTGCCGCGGGATCACCAAGCACCACTACCTGGTCACGAACGTCGAGGACATCGCCCGCATCATGCGCGAGGCGTTCCTGATCGCGGCGACCGGTCGCCCCGGGCCGGTGCTCGTTGACGTCCCGAAGGACGTGCAGCTCGCCAAGTGCGTCCCCGACTACGACGCGCCGCTCGACCTGCCCGGGTACAACCCCACGAAGCCCAAAGCGCACGCCGAGCAAATCCGCCAGGCGGCCGCGGCGATCAAGCGCGCCAAGCGACCCGTGATCTACGCCGGCGGCGGGATCATCACCAGCGAGGCCTCGGCCGAGCTCCGCGAGCTGGTCAAGAAGACCGGCATCCCGATCACGACCACCGTCATGGGCCTCGGGATCTACCCGAGCACCGACCCGCTGGCGCTCGACATGCTCGGCATGCACGGCAGCGTGTACGCCAACTACGCGGTCGATGAGGCCGACCTGCTGATCGCCCTCGGCGTGCGGTTCGACGACCGCGTGACCGGCAAGGTCGCCGAGTTCTGCAAGCACGGCAAGATCATTCACGTCGACGTCGATGCCGCCGAGCTCAACAAGAACAAGCCGGCGCACATCCCCGTGCAGAGCGACGTCCGCTACGCCCTGCAGGAACTGAACAAGATCGTCGAGGCGCCGGAGGACATCGCCGACTGGGTCGCGCAGTGCATGGCCTGGAAGCGCGACTACCCGTTCGCTTACGACGAGAAGTACCCCGGCATCACGCAGCAGCACGCGATCCGCACGATGTGGCGCCTGATCCACGAGAAGGACCCGGTGATCACGGTCGGCGTCGGCCAGCACCAGATGTGGGCCGCCCAGTTCTACAAGTTCACCGAGCCGCGGACGTGGCTTAGCTCGAGCGGCCTGGGGACGATGGGCTTCGGCCTCCCCGCCGCGATGGGGGTCCAGGCCGCGTTCCCCGGACGCCTGGTCGTCGACATCGACGGCGACGGCTCGTTCCTGATGAACGTCCAGGAGCTCGCTACGCTCGCCTGCGAGAAGCTCCCGGTGAAGGTCCTGCTGCTCAACAACCAGCACCTGGGGATGGTCGTCCAGTGGGAGGACCGCTTCATGGACGGCAACCGGGCCCACACCTACCTGGGCCCGATCGACAACCCCGAGTGGGCGGGCGAAGGGGACGGCGTCGGATCGACCGACCCCTCGGAGCGGTACCCGAACTTCGTGCAGATCGCCAAGGGCTTCGGCTGCGGCGCCGCGTACGTCGACAAGAAGTCGGACCTCGAAGCGGCGATCCACGAGATGGTCGCCTACGACGGCCCGTTCGTCCTCGACGTGGCCACGCCGTACCAAGAACACGTCCTGCCAATGATCCCCGGCGGGATGACGGTCAAGGACATGATCCTTAAGTAAGGGGGCCTTCGAGCTCAAGCGATGCCGCCACAAGACTTACCGCCGATCCCGTACATCGACGCTTACAAGGCGGGCGTCGATATGACGATCGTGCGTCAGAACCTTCGCCTGACCCCCACTCAGCGGCTCGAGAAGCTCGCCGCCCTCAACCGGGGGATCGACGCCCTGCGCCGAGCCGGCGAGCGGCATCGGCAGCGGACCGACGCCGCTGACCCGAGGTGACGCTGTGGACGAGTTCCGCACCCTCGTTCGCGCGCTCGCAGAAGCCGAGGTCGAGTTCATCCTCGTTGGCGGGGTTGCGGCAGCCGTCGCCGGGTCACAGCGGAGCACGCGAGACATCGACGCCCTCTACCGGCGGTCCGACGAGAACCACGTCAGGATCGTTCGCGCGATCGCGCCGTTCCAGCCCTACTTGCGAGGCGCTCCGCCGGGGTTGCCGTTTCGTTTCGACGAGAAGGCGCTGTCGCTCGGGGGCAACTTCACGCTGACCACGAGCGCGGGGGAAGTCGATTTTCTCGCGACGATCGCGGGTGGTGACTACGACTCCCTGCTCGCCGAAAGCTCGGTCATCGAGCTCTTCGACGTGCAATGCCGCGTCCTCGATCTTCTCGCCCTGATCCGAGTCAAGCGCCTGGCGGGGCGGCCGAAGGACTTCGAGGCGATCGCCGAGCTCGAGTTGATCGCCGACGAGATGCGGCGGCAGCAGGAAGGGTAGCATCTCAACTGCTGACAGCACGCGACCCCGACGCCGACGTCGCCCAACGCCCGCGACGCCACGCGCCGGCCAGCGCCATCATCGCCAAACCCGCGGCGCCGGCCCACAGCGCACGACCTCACCGTTCGCAAACGTGTCCCAGGCCCACCGGTCACGCAAGCCGAAGAACGTCCGCGCGGTCCCCTGATCATCGAGCTCAAGCCGCCAGAGCCAGCGGAGCCAGACGCGTTGCGGGGCCAGAACCGTCAGCGAGCCGACGACGCCGACGGTGAGGATCGCGACCAAACGCGGCTCTCGGGGCGTCTTCGGGAACGGTAGTCAAGTGACGATCGCCACCATCCAAAGCACAGCGACGGCGTACCAGACCAAGACGCGGCCGAGCTCTGGGCGGACCGTGTAGACAACGCGTTCCATCCCCCCGCTTCGTGGCGTACCTCGCAGTATTGCCACAAATCACGCCCACCGCCCGCGCCGCCACCCAAAGCAAGCGGCGCGGCTTCTGCCTACCTTCCACCATCAACGCCATCGCCCCCGCGGGACCAGGCGTCCCGCGGGGGCGATGGGTGGTTCGTGCGCTTGGCGTCCGCACGACAAGTGGCCGTGGCCTACACGGCCCGGCTCAGCGGCGCCGGCGGAGCGTAACGGCCGTGGCGGCCAGCGCGGCAAGCAAGCCGGTCGTCGGCTCGGGGACGGACCCCGTCGCGCCGCTCAGGGGCTGCCCTTCGCCGTTGGCGTAGATCAGCGACTCGTCGAAGTCATCGGTCGGCCCTTCGTTGTCGAACAGCGTCGGATCGACGTCGTCGACGAAGAACTCCTCGTCCGTCGGCACGTAGTCCGACGGCAGCTCTTCCGACGGGTCGTCGATCACCGTCTCGTCGTAGGGGAAGACGAAATCCTCATCGAGTTCGCCGCGCCAATTCTCGTCGGCCGCGCCGCTCCACGCGATCCAGGCGTCGGGGTCGTCTCCTCCGACGACGACCGGATCGATCAGCTCGGGCGCGTAGACCGGGTAGATCGGAGAGGCTTCGACGACCCCTTCGACGAAGTCGCGCAAGCCGGGCTCGTCGATCGTCGTGATGAACAACACCCCTTCGCCGTAACCACCCAGCTCGGTTGGCTGGCCTTCGACGTAGACGGCGTACGAGGTCGAAGCGGCGAGCGACACGCCCAACGCCAGGCCGCAGGCGACGTTTGAACGCAGTGAGAAGAAGCGACGCATGACAGGTTCCTTTTCCATTCCATGGTCCGGAGAAGTGTTCCCCCCTCACGGTCAAAGGTCGTTTACACCACGCGCGCGTCACGCGTGAAGACGAAGAAAACGTTTGCGCGACCGGCGCCACCGTTACGTTCGGCAGTTTTTGCCCGACCCGCCAGCCGACCGGCGAAAGGCGCCGAAGCAGAGTTTGACGCCAGCGCAAAAGGCGCCGGTAGCAACGCCACCCCGCCGCCGCGGCAACTCGCAATGACCTCGACATCGACCCTACCGTTCTCGCTCGCCAATCCTTCGACCGAGCCGGCCTTTGCGCCACTCGAAGACGCACGGCGGGCGACGCTCGACCTGCGGTTGGGCGCCGTGCTGCGCGGCGCCGCGAAGGGGCTCGCGTTCGAGGCCGCCGAGCTGTGGCTGCTCGACGACGCGACGAAACGGCTCCGCCGCCGCGCCGCTTGGCAAGACGGCGACCGCGACGTTGCCGGCGCCCCGCAGCGCGTGCTGGTCGATGCCGAGGCCGACCTCGCGGCGCTCGCCGGCGGGGCGGTGGTCCTCGAAGACCGCGCGACGACGCGACGTTGGCGCCTGCACCGCTCGGCGGGCGCCGCGGTCGGCGTCCCCGTGTCGAGCGACCTGACGATCCACGGCGTCCTGTGGCTGCTGTGCGACTCGGCGCGCGAGTTCGGCGACGGAGAGGTCGAGCTCATCGAAGTCGTCGCCGGGCGACTCGCGCTCGAGCTCGAACGCGACGCGCTACTGGTCGATGCGCCGCGCGAGCGGCTCGCCCCCAAGGAGCCGACGTCGCTCGTCGCCGAACTGCCGACCCGATCCCCCGCGGTTGAAGACCTCGAACTCGCCGGTTGGACGAGCGCCGCGTGCGGCGTCGCGATGCACGACTGGCTCGCGCTCGAAGACGGCCGCGTCATGGCCCTTGCCGCGGCGGTGCTCGACTGCCCCGGCGTGGCGAGCGAGTCGGCGCTGCTCGCCGCCCAGGCGACGCGCGTCGCTGCCCGCGCGCACGCCTCGCAAGCGAACGACGCCGGAGAACTGCTTTCGCTGATCGGCGCCACCCTCGTGGGGTGCAACGCGTCGGGTGAGGGGCTGTCGATCGCGGTCGCGCTGATCGACGGGCGAGGCCAGAACGGGTCGTACGCCGCCGCCGGCCCGGCCATCGTGCTGCGGTCGCGGCCCGGCCAAACCGACTCGTGGGTCTGCGAAGCCGCGCCCCTGGGCTGGGACAACGACGCGGTCTACGCCCCGCGCCTCGTGAAGCTCGCCGAGAACGAGCGGCTGATCCTGCTGGCCGGCGACCCGGGGCTCATGAGCCCGATCCTCGAGCGCCGCCTCGGCGACACGCTCCGGGCGCTGACGTCCGAAGGGCATGTGTCGCTGTCGGCCCGCGACTCGCTCCGCCGGCTCCGCATGGCGGGCGCCGAGGACCTGCACGCCGCGACGGCGATTCGGCGCCGCTGAGACGGACGAGGGAACCGCCACGACGCCACGAGCGCAAAGTACGCGACGGAAAGACAGGGAACCACAGATGAACACCGATGAACGCAGACAAGTCGAGCTCTGTCTCTATCCTTGTTCGTCTGCGTTCATCTGTGGTTACCAATCGTTTCGTGGCGTACTTGGCGCTCTTGGCGTCGTGGCGGTTCAGCTTCCGTCACCCTTGAGCAGCGCGTAGGCGTCGCTCAGCAGCTCTTTGAGCCCTTCGCCCGTGACGCTCGAGAAGCGGTAGACGCGGCGGCCGCTCGCGGCGGCGAGCTGCTCGGCGACCTCGGCCGACGACGGGAGCTCCGCCTTGCTGACGGCCAGCAGCTCGGGCCGCTGGGCGAGCGCGGCGTCGTACAGGGCGAGCTCGGCGCGGATCGTGTGGTAGTTGGCGATCGGGTCGGTCGCGTCCTGCGGCTCGGGTTCGACGAGGTGGATCAGCACGCGCGTCCGCTCGACGTGCCGCAGGAACTCGTGCCCGAGGCCGATCCCTTGGCTCGCCCCTTCGATCAGCCCCGGGATGTCGGCGACCACGAACGAGCGGTCGAGGTCGACCTGCACGATCCCCAGGTTGGGGCTCTTGGTGGTGAACGGGTAGTCGGCGATCTCCGGCCGGGCCCGCGACACACGGCTCAGCAGCGTGCTCTTGCCGGCGTTGGGCTTCCCCAGCAGGCCGACGTCGGCGATCACCTTCAGCTCGAACGTGAGCGTGCGTTGCTCCCCCTCGTCCCCCGGCGTGTGCGCGCGCGGCGCCTGGTCGGTGGAGGACTTGAAGCGGGCGTTCCCCTTGCCCCCTTTGCCCCCCCGCGCCGCGACGACTTGATCGCCGGGCTTCGCCAGGTCGCGGAGCACCAGGTCGTGCTTCGCGTCGCGGATTACGGTCCCGGGGGGGACGCGGATGATCAGGTCGTCGGCGTTGGCCCCGTGGCACTTCGACCCTTGGCCCGGGACGCCGTTGCGGGCGCGCCAGTGCTTGCGATGGACGAGCTCGACGAGGCTATCGACTCCCGCCTCGGCGATTACGACCACGCTCCCCCCGTCGCCGCCGTCGCCACCGTCGGGGCCGCCGCGCGGGATGAACTTCTCGCGGCGGAAGCTCATGCAGCCATTGCCGCCGTCGCCCGATACGACATCGACGGTCACTCGGTCAACGAACATCACGCGGCCCGAGGGGGTGGTACGGATTCATTGCTAGGCAGTGCGTCGCGCCCTACCCCCGACCCCTTCAGGGGGAGGGGAAATCCTGGGTACTCGCGCCGCCCACGGCTCGACTCGCCCTCCGCTCCATTCGCGTTGCGCAAAAAACAAGGACGCCCACGCGGGCGCCCCTGGGGAGTCGAGAGCGACGCAGCGCAGCGATCAGTTCGCTTCGAGCGGCACCACGTTGATGCGGCGACCCTCGCGGTCGAACTTCACGTGTCCCTCGACGAGGGCGAACAGCGTGTAGTCCTTCCCCTCGCCAACGTGGCGACCGGCGTGGAACTTGTTGCCGAGCTGCCGCACCAGGATGCACCCGGGGGTGACGTGCTGACCGCCGAACCGCTTCACGCCGCGGCGCTGGCCGTTCGAGTCACGACCGTTGCGGCTCGAGCCTTGACCCTTTTTGTGTGCCATCGTCGCGTCGCCTCGTAGACTTGCCGGTGCCGGCCACGGCCCCGTCGCTTCGGGGCCGGGCCTTGGGGGGATTCCTGAGCCCCGCAGACTACCGGTAGACCCACTGGTAAGCAACCCCTTCGGGGCCGCCGTACAGGCTCCCCTTGCCCGGGGGGGTGCCGTTGCGGACCTCTCCCTCGTGCTGCAGGAACCGGTCGCCGGGCCGCCAGAAGTTGAGCTGCAGCGTCTTGCGGACGAACTCGCGCCCCTTGCCCGGGGCGTCCCCCTCGGCGTACCCCCCCGGCGGGTCGGTCCAGTCGTAGGCGTTCGACAGCCCGCGGACGAAGACGCTGAAGAAGTCGATCTCGGGGTCGATCCCCTCCCACATCGCGACCCCCCACGCCTCGGCGCCCGGCGCCAGCGGCGCGAGCGGCATCTCGACGCTCGTCAGCAGCGGCCGATCGGAGAGCTCCCGCTGCTTGATCGGCCCGAGGGCGCCCGGGATCACCCGGTCGAGGTACGAGCGGTAAACCTTGCCACCCGCCGGCGCGACGTCCTGCGCTTGCAGCACAAAGTGAGGCGAGAAGCGGACCGGACCCCCATCGACCCGCTTCGCGATGAACGCACCCGATTGTTCGTCGGAAACGGGGCGCCACAGGTCCCCCGTGTTCTTCACGCGGTAGACGATGTACCAGACAAGCTTCTGCGGACCGCCGTCGGCGGGCTCTAGGCGTAGCATCCGCAGCGGCTTGAAACCGAACTCGAGCTGCCACACGTCGCGGCGGAAGCGGGCGTTCTTGGCGAGGTTGAAAGCCGTGCGGCTGGTGGTAAGCAGCTCTGGGCTCCAGTCGAGCGACTTCTGAGCGCGGACTTCGACCACCGGGTGGCGGCTCACGGTTTCGGCCGGATCGACGATCGCCGGGATGATCGTCTCGACCCCGGGGGCGAAGATCGACTCGCTCCGCTTGGGCGCCGCAAGGACCTTTGCGGCCGGCGTGACCGCCACGGGTTGGGCCGCGATGTCCCCCTGGGCTCGGACGTCAACCGACGCGAGCGCCACGACGAGCGTGGCCGCGGCGAGCGCTACGGGGATGCGGACGGGGCTCGTCATAGTGGCGGGCGGACGTGCGGAGGGACCGGCCCCCCTCGGGCGACAGCCCGGGGGGAGGCTCCAGTCTATTTGCCGGCGGTAAGCCGGGCAACTTGCGCAAACCCAGCGGCGGGCCGGTGGGGGGCGTTTTGCGCCCGTCCTACCGGCTGTGCGGCCTGGCGCGTCGCCCCCCCGGCGAGTCGGAGGGGCGCCCTCGGCGGTCTCGGTCAGGCGACCGGCGCGGCGGCCTGCGCGTCGGCCCGCGGCCGCAGGTCGCTCTTCACGCAGGCGAGGAACTCGGTGTAGCTGGTCGTTTCACGAGCCATTTGGATGCGTTTCGCGTCGTGGAACGTGCGGGCGATGTCGGCCAGCAGGTTGAGCTGCACCTCGTTGTCGCCGCGGGGGGTCACCAGTAGGACGACGACGCCGGTCGGCTCGCCGTCGGGCGAGTCCCAGTCGATCCCGGCCTGCGACACGCCGACGACGACCATCGGCTGATCGATCCCCTCGAGCCGCGCGTGGGGGATCGCCACGCCGTGCTCGAGGCTCGTGCCGGCCACTTCCTCGCGGGCCCAAACGAGCGAATCGACGAGGCCCGGGTCGAGCCCCCGGTCGCGGCAGCCCAGTTGCACGAGCTCGCGGACGACGGCGCGGCGGTCGGTCGCCTGCAACCGGCAGAACGAGTTCTTCGCCGACAGGTAGTCGGTGAACTGCTTCGTTGCCTTCTGCTTCAGGCAGAGCCGAATCAGCGGCCCGCTGATCATGCTCGTCACGAGGGCCATCACCACCAGGGCCACGAACATCCGCTCGCGGATCAGCCCGGCCTGCAGCGCCAGGGTGCCGAGGATGATCTCCATCGCGCCGCGCGAGTTCATTGCGATCCCCGTGGCGAGCGCTTGGCGATTGGCGAAGCCCGCCCACTTGGCCCCCAAGCCGCAGCCGACGATCTTGCCGACGCACGCCACGACCAGCACCGCCAGGACCAGCGGCGCGTCGAACTTCGTTAGGAAGTTCACCTGCAGTCCGATGCTGGCGAAGAACAACGGGGCGAAGATGAACGAAACGAACTGGTCGATCGTCGCCCGAGTGTGCTCACGAAGGTGGCGCGAGTCCCCCAACGCGATCCCGAACAGGAACGACCCAAAGATCGCGTGGATGCCCAACATCGCGGTGCAAGTGGCCGACAGCAGCGCGCCGGTCAGCGCGAAGCCGAGCACCCCCCCGGGCCAACTGGCGTGCGCCTGGATCCAGGGGAGCGACCGGTCGAGCGCCCAGCGGACGACCGTCAGCATCAGTACAACAAACCCCAGGGTGAGCCCGATCGTCGCCGGGATCGGCAGCGCGGTCGACTTGCCAATCATCCCCAGGATCACGGCGAAGATGATCCAACCGACCAAGTCGTTGAAGATTGCCGCCGCGATCACGACCATCCCCAGGTCGGTGCGGAACAGCTTGAGATCGATCAGTGTCTTGGCAATGACCGGCAGGGCGGAAATCGACAGCGCCGTCGCCACGAACAACGCGAAGGTCGTGCGGTCGGCGTCGAGCTCCGCCCCCATCAGCGCTGGGAACGCGTACGCCGCGGCGAAGCCCACCGTGAACGGGGCCACAATCCCCATCACGCCGACGCTAAGCGCCGCACGGCCCTCGCGCCACACGGTCGATAGATCGACCTCCATCCCCGCCACGAGCAAGAACAGCGTAATCGCCACGGTGGTCAGCGACCCCAGGGCCAGCGGCACGTTGCCCGTCGTCGGGAACAAGGCGGCAGAGCACCCGGGGGCGAGCGCTCCCAGCACCGTCGGCCCGAGCAGGATCCCCGCCAACAGCTCGCCCAAGACCGCCGGCTGACGATACCGCAATGCGATCTCCCCCAGCAGGCGCGCGACCCCCAGCAGCACTCCGAGGCTGAGGAACAGCGTCACCGTGTCTTGGTGCGACAAGCCGCTCATGCGTCTCCCTTGGTCAGATGGCGGTGCAACAGCAGCGAGCACGGCAAGCTGTGCAGGGCGAGCTCGGCCGGTTGCTTGAAGAACCGATCCCAGAAGCTCACCCGGGCCGGCGCCGACATCACCAACAGGTCGGCCTCGTTTCGATCGGCGTAGTCGGTGACCGCCTGGCCGACGTGCCCTTCGAGGCACTCGACTCGCAGCGGAAGATCGACCAGATCGAAGTCCCGCGCAAGGTACGCGATTCGTTCGCGGAGCGCCTCGCGCTGCGTGTCGCGGTGGGCGCGCTCTTCGGCCTTGGGGTCACCCCCGAGCGTTCGCAGAAGGTCACCGTAGGTTTGCACCTCGTGGACCACGTCGAGCCGCTCGGGCCGCGAGCGCTGGGCGAGCCGCAGCACGCTCCGCAACAGCTCGGTCGATTGGTCGTCGAAGCCGACGCTCACGACCACGCGCCCGATCGTCGGCCGCCGCGGGTCGGGGAGCAGCAGCACCGAGCAGGGCGCCTTCCGCGCCACCTGCCGGGCGACCGACCCCACGAGCGAGGTCCAGACGCCGTCTTGCTCGAGCGCCCCGAGGACTACCAGCGAGGCGCCGAGGCGCCCCGCCTGTCGGCAGACGAGCCGCTCGACCCGGCCCGCTTCGACGAACACCTCGAGTCGGTCGCGGAGCTCGGCCGGCAGCCACACGGCTTGGCGAGCGGTCGCGGCCGACGCCGCGTCGGGGGCCGCGTGCAGCAGCACCAGCGTCGCCCCCAGCAGGTCGGCCCACGCCTCGGCCGCCCGGGCGACAAGCGCCCCCCGCGGCGAAGCCGCGACGCACGCGAGCACGGGCCCCGGCGCGATCGGCGCATCGGTGGCGTCGGAAGCAGGCATTGGGCGGGGGGGAGTCCGAACTTCGGGGCGGGACGGGTTGCACCAAGCCTGCCCCGCCGAGGGCCGAGCGCCAACCCCTTACCCGCCGTGTGGAGGCGGATCACAACTCGCGTAAAGCGCCGCGCCATTCGCTGCGTGGCTCGAAGAGCACTTCGCGCAGCGCGGCCTGAATCCATTCCTGCTTCGCGTCGCTTCGCTGAGCATCGAACCGAACTTCAGCGTCCTGTCGGCCGACAGCTTGAGCGCTCGGCTGGGTGTGTAGTCCGAGTCGCGGAGGCTCGACCTGTAGCGGACAGGTTGGTCGAGATCGGCGTGGATCAGGTGAGCCAGGTCGGCGTTGAATTGCCGTAGCCAAGCCAACGAACCGATTCCCGTGGCGACGCTTCGCGGAGGCTGACGTCGTCGGCGCCGCTCAGATGGTCGCACTCGGGGCACAATTGACGGCCCCGCACGCGGCCGCGAAGGTTGCTGAGCGACCGCTGCATCGGCGCCCCCGGAACGTCGCTCGACTCGCTTACTCGAGACCGCTGAAAAGCTCGCCCACAGGGACGCGGAACCCCGGGACCACGTCCTCTCCCTCGAGCGCCGCATCGCCCGTGACGATCTTCACTTCGTCGAGCGAGCGGTAGACCGTGACCGACCTGCCACGGGGGTAGACAACCCACACCATCTCGCAGCCCGCTGCAAGCCATCGGCGGGCCTTGCTTTCAACTTCATCCGCCGTGTCGCCGGGGCTGGTGACCTCGACCGCCAGGGCTGGCGCTTCAGGGAAGTAGCCCTGGGGAAGGCCTAGTTGTTTCAGGCGACTGGCCCTAACGAATGCGCAGTCGGGGGCGATCACCGTGTCGGGGTCGCGTGAAATGAGGAAACCTGTCTCGGCAGCGAAGCACCTCCCGAGGCCTTTCTGTCGCACGTAGCTCGCCAACAGCGAACCAAGGTCGCTAGCGAGCGCGCCGTGTTCACCTCCCGCAGGAGCCATTGGGCGAACCTTGCCGTCCACGAGATCACAACGAACCTCCGAGAACTCGCTCAGCAGTTGGCCCGCTGTGACGAGGTCTGTTCGTACGGTCAGCGTCAGTTCAGCCGGGCCCATTCCAGTAGCATATCCGACAACGGGTCACGCAGCAAAAGAAGCCGGGCAGGGCATAGCAGCCTTCTGAAAAACGCCGTCGTGGCGTTGTTCAACCTCGCCAAGCTCGCGGCCGAGCCGTTCGCGGCTCGCGAAACCGCGGCGAAAGCGCCACGGATTCGATGTCGCCTCCGTGCGACGACGCAGCCTGTTGAAAAATCAACAGGCTAATCGGCCCTCCCCGGCCGCCAGGAAGTGTTGATGCCGCCTGATCCGCTGACCGCGACTACTTGTAGTAGCCGACGAAGTCCGCGATCGACTTGACCTTGATTTTGCCGGCGTGGCCCGCCTGGCCGAAGGCGGTCATGCGGGCGATGCAGACCTCGCGCATCGCCTCGCGGGCTGGCTTCATCCAGTCGCGGACGTCGAACTTCTCGGGGCTCGTGAACAGCAGCTTCCGCACCGCGCCGGTCATCGCCATGCGGTTGTCGGTATCGACGTTGATCTTGCGCACCCCGTGCTTGATCCCCTTCTGGATCTCTTCGACCGGCACGCCGTACGTCTGCTTCATCTGGCCGCCGTACTTGTTGATGACGTCCTGCAGCTCTTGCGGCACGCTCGACGAGCCGTGCATCACGAGGTGGCAGTTCGGCAGGCGGCGGTGGATTTCCTCGATGCGGTCCATGGCGAGGACCTCACCGGTCGGCTTCTTCGTGAACTTGTAGGCGCCATGGCTCGTGCCGATGGCTACCGCCAGGGCATCGACGCCGGTGTCCTTGACGAACCGCTCGGCCTCGTCGGGGTCGGTCAGCAACTGGTCGTGCGACAGCGCCTCGGTGGCGCCGTGGCCGTCTTCCTGCTCGCCCGTGCCGTGCTCGAGCGAGCCGAGGCAGCCGAGCTCGCCCTCGACCGAGACCCCCTGCTTGTGGGCCGACTGCACCACCTGCTTGGTGACCTTCACGTTGTAGTCGTAGTCGGCGGGCGTCGAGCCGTCCTCCTTCAGCGAGCCGTCCATCATGACGCTCGTGAACCCCTGGTCGATCGCGCTCTGGCAAGTCTCAGGCCCGTTGCCGTGGTCCTGGTGCATGACGATCGGGATTTTGGGGTAGAGCTCGGCGGCGGCCAGCATCAGGTGCCGCAGGTAGGCGTCCTGCGAGTACTTGCGCGCGCCGCGCGAGGCCTGGATGATCACCGGCGACTCGGTCGCCTCGGCGGCCTCCATGATCGCCTGGATCTGCTCCATGTTGTTGACGTTGAACGCCGCCAGGCCGTAGTTGTTCTCGGCGGCGTGGTCCAGCAGCAGACGCATCGGGACCAGGGGCATGACTCGACTCCTCGAACACGATTCGGCGCGACGCGGCCGGGGAACGAACCCCGACGCTTGCGCGGGTTGGACATTGACAGGAAAACGGCCCAGAAACGCCGGGCCAAGCCCGTTCGGGCTTTCCAGAGACTACCGCGCTAGGCCGCTAGCCGGGAGGCGCCCGCGACCACTCGCCGCGGGGCTATCAGCCTGTTGAGAAACGCCGCCGTGGCGTTTCTCAAGCTCGCCAAGCTCACGGGCGAGCCGCCGGCGGCTCGCGAAACCGCGGCGAGAACGCCGTGGTTTCGACGTCCCGTCCCTGCGACGACGCAGACTGTTGAAGAAATCAGCAGGCTGCTACAGCCGCGCGACGTCGTCGCCGCTCCGGGGACCCTCGAGCGCCCTGTCGGAGGGGACCTGGGTCAGGCGGACTAGGATCGCCTTGCGCTCGCCGGGTGCGCCTTCCTCGGCACGGTGGAAGTAGCTCCCCAGGCGGCTGCCGGCGTCGGGGGGGCTGGTGACCATCAGCATCTCGCCGACCACTAGCGGGGCGACGATACGCAGCTCGCCGAACACCCGTTTGTCGCGCAGCGGCGCCTGGCGGGCGATCATTCCCGTGTCGTCTTGGGTCCACTTCCAGCGCGGCTCGCCGACGTGCAGCTCGGGGGTCAGCACGACCGCGTAGCCCCCGTCGGCGAGCTTCTCGACCTCGACGTTGTACATCGCCTGGACGCGTTGGTACGTCTCGCCAACGCCCCCGGGCTCGAGCACGACCGCCTCGTCAAGGACCTCAGAAGCCTTGAGCAACAGCGTCTGGCCGGGGCGCGTCTGGGTCGTCTTTCGCTGCACGCCGGTCGGATCGGCGAGCGTGCCGACGGCGTCGTCGGTCTGTGAGTCGTCCGCGGCGTCGAAGCGGGCCCCCTTGGGGTCGAGCAGCCCGGCGATCGCGAGCGGGGGCGCCCCGCCGACGACGCCGGCCCGGAGGCCGTTCCGCACCAGGCTGCGGCGGACCCCTTGGTCGAGCCGCTGCTCTTGCACGTGGTTCCACAAGGACTCGGCGTCGGCCTCGACGTCGGCCGGTAGCGTGGCCCAGTAGATGTCGAGGGTCACTGAGTCGTTCGAAGCGCTCGCCGATCGGAGCGGCGACGACACGGCCCCTTCGACGGGCGCGGTGAACATCGAGCGGCAGCCCCCAGCGGTGACGATCGCACACGCGATCGCGATCGCAGCGCGGCGGGTGCTAGCGTCGGCCAAAGCGCGGACCTCCGGGGAACAGGGGCCGCCGACGGTAGCAAGGGAACCGCCAAGACGCCAAGAGCGCCGAAGGGGTTCACCACAGAGGTCACGGAGGAAGCGCAGGGAGCTTTCTCTGTGATCTCCGTGTGCTCTGTGGTGAATCCCTTTCGCTGTCACCCGATCGGCGCCAGCTTGGGGACCGCGTACCGCGCTCCGTAGACGCCGCCGTGCTCCGCCGTCAGCTCGGCGTGGTTTTTCTCGAGGAACGCGTACAGCCCCTCGGGGGGGTTCAACGCCAGCCAGCGGCGCGCCAGGCCTGCGGCGTGCGCGTCGAACGCGCGGGCCGAGGCGCCGTGGGCGTAGCAGCGCCCGTCGTGGCGCCGAAGGTCGCCATCCATCGCCGGCCCGACGTGCCACAGCTCGTGGGCGATCGTTGTGAGCTTCTCTTCTAGAGAGTGGTCGAGCAGCCGCGGCAGGTAGAACGACAGCAGGTACACGCACTCGACCCCGTGTTGGTCGATCACCCGCGGGCATGCGTACCATTTGCCACGCACGCGTTTACGCTCGGCGCCTCCCTCGAAGCGCAGCGGCGTGAGCGAGGCCTGCAGGCCGTGCGGCGTGGCGAGCCGCGCGTGGCGGAACCCGACGGCGATCCGCGCCATATCGACGTGGGACAGCTCAGGCAGGCGCGACACCATATCGACGCAGACGGCGGTCACCGCGGTCGTGAAGTCGAACCCGCGCAGATTGCGTGGACGACGGAGGCCACCCGCGGCGTGGGGACCGGACAAACGGCGAGCGGGCATGCACCGTAGTTAGCCACGGGGCTCGACCGGGTCAACCACCCGGCGACGCAATGTTCGTGGCGCTGCGGGCTGCGGACCTCAGGTGGCCGTCGCTTCCTCGGCCTCGAACGACGGCTTCTGCGACTTCTTCGCGACCCGGTCGCGCTCGTTGCCAACGAACTCGAGGATCGCCCGCGTGCCGGCGTCGCCGAGCCGCGGGTTAGCGAGCCGCAGGATGCGGGTGTAGCCGCCGGGTCGATCGACGAACCGCGGGGCGACGCGCTCGAAGAGCACCGACACGGCCAGCTTGTCGCCGAGCAGCACCAGGCAGCGCCGCCGAGCGGCGATCGCCGGCGAAATGGCGGCGACCCACTGCTTCCACTTGTCGCTGGCGCGCCACGCCTTGTACGCGTCGGACCCGCGGGCCGCGGTCGTGCCGAACGCGGCGGCCGCTTCGAGAGCCGGCAACGACCGCTTGGCGATCGTCACGCACTTCTCCACCACCGGGCGAACTTCCTTCGCCTTGCTGATGGTCGTGATGATCCGGCCGGCGACCTTCGGCTGCGACTCGAGGGCGAGGAACCGGAGGTCCTCGGGGTCACGCTCGGTGAGCAGCAGCGCGCTGGCCAGGCTGCGGAGCAGGGCGCGCTGGTGGTTGGGGTTGCGGCCGAGCTTGCGGCCTTTGCGGCGGTGACGCATAGGAGTGCCGAGGGTGTTGGCTGTTTGACGATTCGCTGCGGTCGGACGCGCTCAGACGCCGACGGGGGGCAACACGCGCATCCCCAGGTGGAGGCCCATGTCACGGAGCTTCTCGCGGACCTCGGCGAGGGTCGTCTCGCCGAAGTTGCGGACCTCCAGGAGCTGGTCTTCGGTCCGCGACACGAGCTCGCGGACCGTCATGATGCTCTCCGACTCGAGGCAGTTGCTCGCCCGCACCGACAGGTTCAACTCGGCCACGGAGAGGCTGAACTTCGCCTCGAGCGTGGGGTCCGAACCGACCGAGCTGGCGCGGGCCGGCGAACGGACCTGAGGCCCGAGTTCCGAGTACTGCACGAACGGGTTGAGGTGCTTGCGGAGGATCTTCGCGGACTCGACCATCGCCATCTCGGGCCCGATCGAACCGTCCGTCCAGATCTCCAGCGTGAGCTTGTCGTAGTTGGTCTTCTGCCCGACGCGGGTCTCATCGACCGCGTAACGCACGCGCGTCACGGGGCTGTAGATCGCGTCGATCGGGATGATGCCGATCTCCTGGATGTTCTCCATCTGCTCGGTCGCGGGGACGTAGCCCCGGCCGTTCTCGATGACCATCTCCATGACGAACGGCACGTCGGACGTGAGGGTCGCGAGGACGTGGTCCTTGTTGATGACTTCGACCGCCTCGTCGGTCTCGATGTCGCCGGCGAGGATCTGCCCCGCCTTGTTGCGCTCGACGCGCAGGACGCGCATCGAGTCGAGGTGATTCTTGACCACCAGCGACTTGACGTTCAGCACGATATCGGTGGCGTCCTGCAGGACGCCCGTCATCGTCGTGAACTCGTGCTGCGCGTTGAGGATTTTGATCTGCGTGACGGCGCTCCCCTCGAGGCTCGAAAGCAGGATCCGCCGCAGGCCGTTCCCAACCGTCGTGCCGAAGCCGCGGTGGAAGGGCTCGGCGACAAACTTGCCGTACGTGGCCGACAGGGTCTCCTGCTCGCAGGTGACCATGCTGGGCAGTTCAAGACCGCGCCAACGGATGTGCATCGAACGCCTCCGAGGTGGCTATTGCGGGACGGACTAACGCGAGCGAAGCGGCTCGTGAGCCCGAACGTCGTATGCTGGACTGCGTGCTCGCCAACACGCCCCATCGGGCAGCCGGCAAGCGATACTCGTCTGAGTGGGCCGCACCGTGCGGCTGATAAACAACGCGAGGAGGCTCGTGCTCAATGCGAGCGAAGCTCGGCGACTAACGCGAGCAAAGCTCGACAATCAATTGGGTATCGACGGGGATCGACGAGTCCTCGGGCCCCGGCATGCGGCCGACGATCCCCTCGGGGATCGGGCTGTCGGTGACGCTGAGGAAATCGGGGACCAACTTCGAGTTCTCGGCCTGCGCCGCGCGGACCGCGTCGAGGCTCTTCGCCCGATTCTTGACGCGGATCACGTCGCCGGGGCGGACGAGCGCGCTGGCGATGTCGCAGCGGCGGCCGTTCACCGTGATGTGGCCGTGGCAGATGATCTGCCGCGCCTGGGCGCGGCTGAGGCCGAAGCCGAGGCGGTGCACCACGTTGTCGAGCCGCCGCTCGAGCAGCGACAGGAGCGTGTCGCCCGTGTTCCCCTTGGAACGCTCGGCCCGCTGGAAGTAGAGCCGGAACTGGCTCTCGAGCACCCCGTAGAAGTGCTTCAGCTTCTGCTTCTCACGAAGCTGCACGCCGTAGTCGGTCATCTTGCCGCGGCGCGCGGGCTGCTGACCGGGGGGTCCTTCGCGGCGCTCGAACGCGCACTTCGCGGTGTCGCACCGGGTCCCCTTGAGGAACAGCTTCGCGCCGTCGCGGCGGCAGAGGCGGCAGACGGCGCCCGTGTAACGTGCCATGGTCGTGTGTCGGTTTGAGTCGGTTCGCCGCGGCGCTGTTGGCCGCAAGGCGGGGGGTCGGCAAAGTTGGGTGGGTCGCTTTGGGTTGGCTGATCGACTCGGCAGTTCTGATTCGACTGCGTTTCGACTCGACCGCGTTTCGACTCGACTGAGCATCGACGTGGCAGCCGAGGCTAGACGCGTCGCTTCTTACGCGGGCGGCAGCCGTTGTGCGGCAGCGGCGTGATGTCCTCGATCGACTTGACCTTCAAGCCCGCCGCCTCGAGCGCCGTAATCGCGCTCTCGCGGCCGCTGCCGGGGCCACGGACCTTTACATCGACGTCTCGCAGGCCAAACTTCTTCGCCTGCTCGGCCGCCTTCTGCGCGGCGCACTGGCCGGCAAACGGGGTGCTCTTGCGGCTTCCCTTGAAGCCGCTCGTGCCGCCGCTCGCCCAGCAGAGGGCGTCCCCCTTGGTGTCGGTGATCGTCACCATCGTGTTGTTGAACGTCGCGTTGATGTACGCCACGCCAGCCGCGATGTTACGACGCGTACGACGACGGGCGTCGGACGTGCTCTTGTTGGACTGCTGCTTGGCCACGCGGGACCCTTCGGTCGGGGAGAGCTGAGTTTAGTGAACGGGACCGCGAACAACGGGCCAGCGGACCGGGAAGCAACAGGCTTACCGCAGGTCCTTGACGCCCTTCTTGCCCGCGACGGTCTTCTTCGGGCCCTTGCGGGTCCGGGCGTTGGTCTTGGTGCGCTGGCCGCGGACCGGCAGGCCGCGACGGTGGCGGATCCCGCGGTAGCAGGCGATGTCACGCAACCGCGAGATGTTCTGCGACACCTGCCGGCGGAGCTGACCCTCGACCGTGTAGTCCTTGTCCAGCAGCGCAGCGATCCGCGCCACCTCGTCCTCGGTCAGCTCGCGAGCGCGGGCTTGCGGATCGACCCCCGCCTTGTGGCACAGCTCGCGGGCGATCTTCGGCCCCACCCCGTAGAGGTAGGTCAACGAGATCACCGTCGGCCGATCGGTCGGGATGTCAACGCCTTGCAAGCGGGGCATCGTCGCACTTCTCCGAGGTAGCCGTGTGACCCCCGAGAGGTCGCGTTGGCTTTGATAAATCCTTGAACAACTCAGCTCCGCTTCGCGCCGGCATCGAACCAGCCGCAGCGTTGATCAACCCTGACGCTGCTTGTGACGGGGGTTCTCGCAGACGACGAACACAACGCCACGACGCCGCACGACCTTGCACTTGGCGCAGATCCGCTTGACGCTAGCACGAACCTTCACAGGGACCTCCTCGCCAATCGCGGCGGGCAAAAACGGGAACGCCCGACGGGCGGGTGGGTGATCGCGAGAGGCCCGGCGGCCGCGGCGAGAGGAATGCCTCCCCCCAGGCGGTCCTGGCGAACTGCGTCGAATCGGTGAATATACGCCTCTTCCCCTCCGGCCTTCAAGTGCTCTTGACGGTTTCGCGGGCGGGATTGGCGCCCGATTCGCGTTGGCCGGCAAAGAACCGCTTGAAATCCGCCTGAAAAGCCACTTTGGGCCGCTCGCCGGTGCGGCCCAAAGGTTCGCTCCGCGGGTCGTTGGGCCCATTCGCCGCGGGCACCCTCTGAGCAATCGTTCAGTCCTCGAGCAGCTCCATCTCGTTCGTTGCGGGCGCCTCCGTCAGTCGCCGCGGCCCGTCGCGCGTGATCGCGACGGTGTGCTCGAAGTGAGCGCTCGGCTTGCCGTCCTTGGTGACCTGCGTCCAGTGGTCGTTGAGGATCCGGACCTCCTTGGTCCCCATGTTGACCATCGGCTCGATCGCGATCACCAGCCCGGGCTGGATCTGGAAGTCGCCGCGCCCCCGCAACGACCGGCTGACGAAGTTCGGCACCTGCGGGTCCTCGTGCATCTTCCGTCCGACGCCGTGCCCGACGAAGTTCTCGACGGTCGAGTACCCGTGGTCGCGGACGTAGGCCGCCATCTCGCGGGCCACCTGGCTCCAGCGCGTCTTGGTGTTCAGCAGGCCGATCGCCAGGTCGAGCACCCCCTGCGTGGCGTCCAAGAGACGCTGCACTTCGGGCTTCACTTGGCCGACCTTGTACGTGTACGCCGCGTCGCCGCACCAACCTCCGAGCCGGCACCCCGTGTCGAGGCTCAGGATGTCCCCCTCGCGCATCGGGTGGTCGTTGGGGATCCCGTGCACGACCGCCTCGTTGAGCGACATGCAGGTCACGGCCGGGAACGGCGGCCCCCCCTTCTCGCTGTTGGGGTAGCCGAGGAACAGCGGCGTGGCGTTGCGGCCGCGGAAGTAGGCGGCGATCGCCTGGTCGATCTCGCGCGTCGTCGCCCCGGGGCGGACCATCTCGAGGGCGATCTGATGGGCGCGCCACACGGCGAGTCCTGCCCGGCGCATCAGGCGGATCTCGCGATCGGATTTGAGCTGCAGCACCTCGGCCCGTCCCTCCCCTTGGGGGCCGCCGGCCGTTTGCAGACGTCCCTCGCGCGCCGTCCCAAACAAACCGTTCATCGCGCGGAACCTCGACTTGCGGGCCCGGCGGTGATCGCCGCGCAGAGCCGCGCGAACACGTCGTCGGGCGAGCCCATGGCGTCAATCCGGATCAGCACGCCGCGGCGGTCGTAGTAGTCCACCAGCGGCTCGGTCATCGCGTTGTAGATCCGCAGCCGCTCGCGCACCGTGGCGTCGGAGTCGTCGGCGCGACCACGCTTCGAGAGCCGGCGGAACAGCTCGTCGTGCGGGATCGCGAACTCGACCGCGCAGTCGAGCGGCGTGTCGCGCGCGTCAAGCAGCTTGTCGAGCGCCTCGGCCTGTCGCAGCGTGCGCGGGAAGCCGTCGAACAAGTAGCCCTGGTCGCAGTCGTGCAGCGCGAGCCGCTCATCGACCAGCCGGACCACCAGCGAGTCGGGCACGAGCTGCCCCGCGGCGAGGTGCTTGGCGACCTCGGGGCCGTCCGGGCGACCGCTGTCGCGGACCTCGCGGAGGACGTCCCCGGTTGATAGGTGCTTGAGGTCGAGATGGGCGGCGACGCGGAGCGACTGCGTCCCCTTCCCGGCGCCGGGCGGTCCGATGAACACGATTCGCATGGCCCGCCGCAAGCTCTCCGCCGCACCATTGAGACCGCTCGAGGAGACCGCTCTTCGGGTCCCCTACTCGAGCAGTCCCTTGTAGTTCCGCATCACGAGGTGGCTGTCGATCTTCTGCACCAGGTCGAACGCCACGCTCACGGCGATCAGCAGGCTCGTGCCGCCGTAGAACTGGGCGATGTTGTAGTCGACGTTCAGGAAACCCGCGACGAGCGTCGGCAGGATCGCGATCAGCGCCAGGAACCCGGCCCCGACGTACGTGATGCGGAACATCACCTTCTCGATGTAGTCGGCGGTCCGTTTGCCGGGGCGGTGCCCGGGGATGAACGAGCCGAAGTTCTTCAGGTTGTCGGCAATGTCCTTCGGGTTGAAGGTGATCGCCGTCCAGAAGTAGCAGAAGAAGTAGATCAGCGCCAGCAAGCAAAGGCTGTACAAGAACGTCTCTTGGTTGAAGCCCGCCGCGAGGCCCTGGAAGATCGCCTTGGCCCAGCCGTCGTCCCAGCCGTTGGCCATCGCCCCCAACTGCGTGAACAACAGCATTGGGAACATCAGCAGGCTGCTTGCGAAAATGATCGGCATGACGCCGGCCTGGTTGACCTTCAGCGGCAGGTAGCTCTTCCCCCCGCCCACCATCCGGCGCCCACGCTGGTGCTTGGCCGACTGCATCGTGATCCGGCGCTGCCCGAGCGTGATGAACACGGTCCCCGCGACGACCGCGACGAACATCGCCGCCAGCACCAACAAGTCCACCGGGTCGAGCTTCGCCGTGTCGCCGAGCGTCATCGACGATCGCTGGATGAGCTGGTAGCCGGCGTACGGCATCCCGGCGAGGATGCCGGCCATGATCAACAGGCTGATGCCGTTGCCGATGCCGTACTCGTCGATCTGCTCGCCGAGCCACATCAAGAACACGGTCCCGGCGGTCATCGTCAGGACGGCCACCACCGACCACCCCCACGTCAGGCCGCCGGTGGCCGGGTCGGTGAACTCGGCCGCGAACAGCCCGCGCGACTGCGCGTAGCTCAGGAACATGTAGCTCTGCACGAGGCACAGCAGCACCGTCGCGTAGCGGGTGTACTCGTTGATCTTCTTGCGCCCCGCCTCGCCTTCCTTCTGCAGCGCCTCGAGCGACGGGATGACGCTCCCCAACAACTGGAAGATGATCGACGCCGAGATGTACGGCATGATCCCCAGGCCGAAGATCGTGATCCCGTCGAGCTGGGCCGCGCTCAAGACGGCGACCTGCTTGAGGATGTCGGCCACCCCACCCGACTGGCTCTGCTCGGCCAGCTTCTCGGGGTCGATGAACGGGAGGTTCACCTGGAAGCCGATGCGGTAGATCGCCAGCATCAGCAGCGTCAGAAGGATCTTCTGACGCAGCTCGGGGATCGACCAGACAACCCGGAGCTTCTCGAACATGGCAGGTTCCGTCTCGCCTGTCGGCTCGCGCTAGCGAATAGGGAGGGAGTGGGCTCGGCCGGTCCGGTCTTTGGCCAGCCCGGTCTTGGGCCAACCCTGTGCGATCAGGCCTTGACCTTCGGCTTGCCGCCGGACTTGGCCAGCAGCGCGGCCTTGGCAGCCTTGTTCTTGTCGCGGGCGACACGCTTCTTGTCCTCGACCGGCACCTTACCCGGCACGACGACGACGGCGCCACCGGCGGCGGCGATCTTCTCCTGGGCCGAAGCGCTGAAGCGGTGGCCGTGAATCGTGAGCTTCTTACTCAGCTCGCCGTCGCCGAGGATCTTCAATTCGTCGAACCGGCCCTTGGCGATGTTCTTCGCGACGAGGAGCTCGATCGTAACATCAGCACCCGCGTCGAAGGCATCGTTGATCTGCCCAACGTTCACGACGACGACGGTCTGGGCGAACTTGTTGTTAAAGCCGCGCTTGGGGATGCGCATGATCATCCGCATGGCGCCACCTTGGAAGGTCACGCCCTTGCTATAGCCCGAGCGCGACGTGTGGCCCTTGTGCCCGCGGCCGGCCGTCTTGCCTTGGCCCGAGCCCACGCCACGTCCCAGCCGCTTGCGCGGCCGGTTCTTGTGGATGCCGCGATTGACGTCGTCCAGAATCATGACAAGGTCACTCCCCGCAGCCGCTCGACTTCGGAGCGCGTGCGCAGTTGCTTGAGGGCCGCGATCGTCGCCTTGACGAGCGGCACGGGATTCGTCGAGCCGAAGCTCTTCGTGAGGATGTCGTGGATGCCGGCCGACTCGCAGACGGCCCGCACCGCGGCGCCGGCGATCACGCCCGTACCCGCCGAAGCCGGGACTAGCACCACCTCGGCGGCGCCGTAGCGACCCTTCACGGCGTGCGGGATCGTCGAACCGGCCATCGGCACGGTGACCATGCTCCGCATCCCCTCTTTGCGCGCCTTCTCGACGCTGGGGGGGACTTCGTTCGCCTTGCCGTAGCCGACGCCGACGCGACCCTTGTTGTCACCCACGACGACGAGCGCAGCGAAGCTGAAGCGGCGGCCACCCTTAACGACGGCCGAGCAGCGCTTGATCTTAACGACGCTCTCCGAAAGCTCGCCCTGTTGGCGGTCCTTCTTGGCGCCGTCACGGTCGCCTCGCTTCTTGTGATCGTTCTTGGGGGGCACGACGACGGCCTCGAAGGGACTGCTTGGGGGTGTTAGTTGGGTTCGGTGCGCCGGTGATTCGCGTGCGTTGGGTCGTTCGCTTCAGAACGTCCGCTTGCCTCAGAACTCCAGCCCCGCTTCGCGAGCCGCGTCGGCCAGAGCCGCCACGCGGCCGTGGTACTTGTAAGGCCCGCGGTCAAAACAGACCTTCTTAACGCCCGCCGCGACAGCCCGCTCGGCGATCGCCTTGCCGACGAGCGCCGCCGCGTCCTTGTTCCCACCGTAGCCGCCGATCCCCTTCTCGAGGGTCGAAGCCGCCACGAGGGTCTTCCCGGCCAGGTCATCGATCACCTGAACACTGATGTTCTGGTGGCTGCGCGTGACGCTCAGCCGCGGGCGCTCGGGGGTCCCCGAGAGACGCTTGCGGACGCGGTACTTGCGGCGGAGCCGCTGGCGGTTGAGGGCCGTGTGCTGAACCATGATCGACTCGGAGTCTCTGGCGACGCGGTCTGCCGGGGGGCGTGGTTCGCCACCCGCGTCCCGCGGTTAATCGGTCGTTACTTCTTCGCGGTCTTGCCGGCCTTGCGACGGACCTGCTCACCCTCGTACCGGATCCCCTTCCCCTTGTAGGGCTCGGGCTTGCGGACCGAACGCACCTCGGCGGCGAACTGGCCGACGCGTTGCTTGTCGATCCCCTTGATCACGATGTGCGTCTGGTCGGGGCACGTCACTTGGAGGTCGCTGGGGATCTTCTTCTGGATCTCGTTGGCGAACCCCACGCGCAGCTGCAGCGTGTCGCCGGCGATCGCCCCGAGGTAGCCAACCCCCTGGATCTCGAGCTTCTTCTGGTAGCCGTCGGTCACGCCAACGATCATGTTCGCCACCAGCGCCCGCGTCAGGCCGTGGAACGCCCGGTCCGCACGCTCGTCGCAGCCGCGCTCGCAGACGACGCTCTTGGCGTCGCCATCGACCGAGATCTTGATCTCGGGGCGGTGGGCGTAGGTCAGCTTGCCGAGCTTCCCCTCAACCGTGATCGCGCCGCCATCGACGCTCACCTTCACGCCCGAGGGGATCGCGACGGGCTTTTTACCGATTCGGGACATCTTGGTCTGTCGCTGTTTGACTGATGGCTATTGGCTACCTGAAGGCCGACGGCGAACAGCCGACGGGCCAGTGCCCCGCAACTACCACAACTCGCAGAGCACTTCGCCGCCCAGGTTCTTCTGGCGGGCTTCGCGGTCGCTCACCACGCCGTGGCTAGTGCTGATGATCGAGATGCCGAGGCCGTTGAGGACCGGCCGCAAAGCCTTCGCGGCCGAGTAAACCCGGCGCCCGGGGGAGCTCACCCGCTTGATGTGCTGGATCACCCGCTCGCCGTTCGGGCCGTACTTCAGGTCGATGCGGAGCTGCTTGCCGGCGGCGCCCTCGGTCACTTCCTCGTGGAAGTCCCAGATGTACCCCTCGCGCTTGAGCACCTCGGCTAGGCCGATCTTGACCTTCGAGAGCGGCATCAGCACGACGGGATGCTCGACCCGCACGGCGTTGCGGATCCGGGTCAGCATGTCGGCGATCGGGTCGGTCATCATCGCGACGGGGACTCCTCGGGCGGCCTAGCGTTTGCGGCGGTGCGCCGGACAGGTTGCGGGCCAGCAGAGCGAAAGGGACTCGGTGCGGGGACTCGGAACGACTACCAGCTCGCCTTGCGGACGCCGGGGATCAACCCGCGGTCGGCCAACTGGCGGAAGCAGATCCGGCAGACGCCGAACTTGCGGTACACCGACCGGGGTCGGCCGCACATCCTGCAGCGGTTCTCGATGCGACTCGAGAACTTGGGCTTCCTCTCGGCCTTCGCGATCTTGCTCTTGCTGGCCACGGTGTACGCCTCGGAGGGGTCGTGTTGGTCTCGGAAATTGGTCGATTCTAACGAAGCGGTGCGTAATGACGGCGAACGGCCGGGCTGAACGCCGTCACAATCAGCGCTTCGGCTCTTCACGCTCGAAGGGGAAGCCGAACATCTCGAGCATCAACCGCGACTCGTCGTCCGTGGCGCCCACGGTGCAGATCGCGATGTTCAGGCCTTGGGCCCGCGTGTACTTGTCGGGGTTAAGCTCGGGGAACACCAGCTGCTCGTTCAGGCCGAGGCTGTAGTTCCCCTGGCCGTCGAACGCTTTCTTCTTCACGCCGCGGAAGTCGCGGACGCGGGGCAGCGCGAGCGAGATCAGTCGGTCGAAGAACTCGTACATCCGCACTCCGCGGAGCGTCACCTTGGCGCCGATGTCCATCCCCTCGCGGAGGCGGAAGCCGGCGACGCTCTTCCGCGCCTTGCACCGAACCGCCTTTTGGCCGGTGATCTCGGAGAGCGCCGAAACGGCGTCCTCGAGGTGCTTCTTGTCGCTGATCGCGCTGCCGACGCCCATGCTGACGACGATCTTCTCGAGCTTCGGCAAGCAGAGCGCGTTCTGGCGCCCCAACTGCTCGCGCAAAGCCGGCAGGATCTCGGTTTGGTAGCGATCGCGGAGTCGGACGGTGGCGACCATCGCAGTGAGTCTCTAAGCGGGGAACGGTTTGTCTCGTGATCACGACGCCGGGTGGCGCGAGGCTACTTCTTGGCCGCGGGCATCTTTGCGACGGCGCCCTTGGCGACGTGGATCGCCCGGGCGGGCGCCACTTGGCCGGCGGAAACGCCGCACTTCTTGCAGTACCGCTCCTTCGAGCCGTCCTCCAGGAACCGTGCCCCCAACCGCGACGCCTTGCCGCACGAACCGCAGACGTACTGCAGGTTCGAGACGTCGATCGGCATCTCCTTGCTGAGCCGCCCCCCTTGCGGGTTCTTCTGGCTCCGCTTGACGTGCTTGAGCACCTTCGCGACACCCTCGACGATCGCCTTGTTCGCGTCGCGGTCGATCTTAACGACGCGGCTGCGAACGCCGCGGTCGGCGCCGGCGAGGAGTTGGACGGTGTCTCCGGTCTTGATCAACATGATTGGCTGTCGGCTTACGGCTGTCGGCAGGATTCGTGGGAGCGCTGTGGAGGAACGCGGTTCCTTGCTGACGGCCGAGAGCCGACAGCCACGAGCCCCTTCCTCAAACCACTTCGCTCGCGAGGCTCACGATCTTCATGAAGCGCCGCTCGCGAAGCTCTCGCGCGACCGCCCCGAAGATCCGCGTCCCACGCGGGTTGTTGTCTTTGTCGATGATCACTACCGCGTTCGAGTCGAACCGCACGTAGCTGCCGTCGTTCCGGCGTGTCGGGGCCTTCGCCCGCACGATCACGCCACGGACGATCGCCTTCTTCTTAACATCGCTTCCGGGGATCACGCTCTTCACGCTGCAGATGATCACGTCGCCAAGGCCGGCAAATCGGCGTCGGCTTCCGCCGAGCACCTTGATGCACATCACTTCCTTGGCGCCGGTGTTGTCCGCAACGGCAAGCCGGGTTTGCATCTGGATCATCGATATTCTCGCTCGGTCCGACCGTCGCCCGCTCTGCCGGACGCGTCACACATGACTTGTTCTGGATCTCGTCGCCCTCGTCCGCACTCCCACGTCTCTCAAGCGCCCGAGGCCCCTTCGGCCTCGAGCTGAGCCTTCTGCGCCGCACGCATCGCCACCAGGTCCACCGCCTGGCTGCGAGAGACCACCCGCACCAAGTCCCAGCGCTTCATCTTCGACTTCGGGGGGCACTCGATGATCTCGACCGTGTCCCCTTCGTGCGAGTCGTTGTTCTCGTCATGCACGTGGCAAACGGTGCGGCGGTGGATGATCTTGCCGTACTTCGCGTGACGAACGAGTCGATCGATCTCCACGCGACGGCTCTTCTCCATCTTGTCGCTCTTGACGACGCCGACCAGCACACGCTTGGGCATTTGAGTTACCGAGTCGCTGAGGGGTACTAGTCGCGGAAAGGGGTCTCGTCGAAAGCGTCCGTAACCGACGCGGTACTCAGGCGGTAACGGCGCTCATCGCGCGTTGCGTCTGGATCGTCTTCACGCGGGCGATCAGGCGCCGATTGCGGCGGATCTCGCTCGGCGTGTCGAGCTTCTCGGTCTGCGTCCGGATCCGCAACTTGAACAACTGCTGGGCCGCCTCTTGGGCGGTCAGCTCGAGCTGCTCGTCGCTCATCTCGCGCAGTTCGCGGGCAGTGTTCATGTCGCGTAAAACCTTCTACGAAGCTTTGATCACTGACGCGGCCGACATCGGCGCCGACTACGTCCCGTCGCTCAGATGTTCTCTCGCTTCACCAGCCGCACGCGGAGCGGCATCTTGTGAGCCAGCCGCGCGAAGCAGATCTTCGCCGCCTGCTCACTGATCCCCGCAACCTCGTACAACACCGTCCCAGGCCGGACGACGGCCGCCCAGAAGTCCGGCTCCCCCTTGCCCTTACCCATGCGGGTTTCGAGCGGGATCGAGGTCACCGACTTCTGCGGGAACACACGGATGTAGAGCCGACCCTCGCCACGGACGTACTGCTGCGCGGCGATACGCCCCGCTTCAATCGTCTGGGCGCTGATCCAGCCCCCTTCGGTCGCTTGCAAACCGTACTCGCCAAAGACCACGCGGTTCCCGCGGGTCGCGTTACCTTTTATACGCCCTCTTTGGCTTTTTCGGTGCTTGACCCTCTTGGGCATCAGCGCCATTGTTTTGGTCCTCGTACTCGCCTTGGTTGATCCACACCTGGATGCCGATGTGCCCCTGAGCCGTCTTCGCCTCGACGAAGCCGTAATCGATCTTCGCTCGCAACGTGCTCAGCGGGATCGACCCAGCGATCTGCTTCTCACGCCGCGCCATCTCGGCGCCACCCAGCCGTCCGGCCAGTTGCACCTTGATCCCCTTCGCCCCCGCCTCCATCGTCTGCTCGAGCGCCCGCTTCATCGTTCGCCGGAAGGCGGCCCGCTTAATGAGCTGCTCGGCGATGTCCTCGGCCACTAGGTGCGCTTGCAACTCCGGGCGGCCGATCTCCTCGATCTTGATGTTCACCCGACGCCCGATCAGCGTCTGCAACTCGTCTTGCAGTTGCTCGACCTGCGTCCCCTTGCGGCCGATGATCACGCCCGGTCGGGCTGCGTGAAGGATCACGCGGACCTCGTCGCGGGTCCGCTCGATCTCGACCTTGGGGATCCCGGCGACCTTGTACTTCTTGCAGACGTACTTCCGAATCTTCTGATCCTCGATCAGGAGCTCGGCGAACTCCTTCTTCGAGGCGTACCACCGGCTGCTCCAGTCCACCATCACGCCGGTGCGGAAGCCGATGGGATTGACCTTTTGGCCCATGACGAAGGCTTGGGGGGTTTAGTCTTGGGGGTTGTTGTCGTGAGGCTTCGCGATCGAAGGCCGGCATCCGTACTGAATCTTGTCGGCGGCTTGCGACTAATCGCTCACCCGTCCGCTCTCACACTACTCGACCGCCACGCTGATGTGCGCGAACCGCTTCTTGATGATGTGGGCCATGCCCCGGGCACGCGGCCGGACACGCTTGAACATCGGGCCGCCGTCCACCTTCACCTCGACCACCTTCAGCCCCGCCCGATTGGGGGCGCCGCGGTCTTCGGCGTTGGCGAACGCGCTCTGCACGACCTTCTCAAGCATCCGCGCCCCGCGGTGGGGCTGGAAGCGAAGGATCGCCAGCGCGTCGTCCACCCGCTGACCGCGGATCAGGTTCGCCAGGGGGCGGACCTTGCTCGCGCTGATGCGGGCGTGCTTGTGGGTTGCTCGGTAGGCCATTGTTGTGGCTGGTTGCTGTCGGCTGTCGGCTGTCGGCAAACACCTGCTGTGTCGGCCGGGTCTCCGTGTCTCAGAGTCACAACGTCTCGCGGATGCTCTCAAAGCCGACGGCCAACAGCCGAAAGCCGACAGCCCCCTCTCCTACTTCTTGCCCTTGCCGCCGTGCCCGCGGAAGCTCCGCGTCGGCGAGAACTCGCCCAGCTTGTGGCCGACCATGTCTTCGGTCACGAACACCTTCAAGTGCGCCTTGCCGTTGTGCACCATGAACGTGTGCCCGATGAACTCGGGGACGATCGTGCAGGCGCGCGCCCAGGTTTTGATCGGCTCCTTCGAGCCCATCGCGTTCAGCTTGTCGACCTTCCCGTACACGTTCGGATCGACGTACGGGCCTTTTTTAAGCGAACGGCTCATGGACGGGTGCTGGCTCTGTCGGCTATCGGTTGTCAGCGACCGGCGCGGGGCCAGGCCGACGGGATCAATCTGCTTACTTCTTCACCAGCTTCTGCACGCCATAACGACGGCTCTTGCGACGGCGGACGATCGCCGCGTTCGACGGCTTGCGACGCTGACGCGTCATGCCACCCTTCGCGCTCTTGCCGGTCGGGCTCACCGGGTGACGTCCACCCTTGGTCCGACCCTCGCCACCACCGTGCGGGTGGTCGTGTGGGTTCATCGCCGTGCCACGGACGTGCGGGCGACGGCCCATCCAACGCTTGCGCCCCGCCTTGCCAAGCTTCACGCTGCTGTGGTCGCCGTTGCCGGTCGAACCAACCACCGCGCGGCAGGCCGACGGGATGCGACGGATCTCACCGCTGGGGAGCGAAATCTGGGCCCAACCGGCGTCGCGGGCCATGAGCGTGGCGCTCGTGCCCGCCGACCGGCACAACACGGCCCCGCGTCCCTCGCGGAGCTCGACGTTGTGGACGACCGTCGCCAGCGGGATCTTCGACAACGGGAGGCAGTTGCCAACCGTCGGCGGGACATCGACGCCGCTGACGACCGTGTCCCCCGCCTTCAGGCCGGCGGGGGCGATGATGTAGCGCTTCTCGCCGTCCTCGTAATTCAACAGCGCGATCCGCGCCGAACGGTTCGGGTCGTACTGCACGGAGTCAACGACCGCCGGCATGCCGTCCTTGTTACGCCGAAAGTCGATCAGTCGGTACCGACGCTTGTGACCACCGCCGCGGTGGCGGCAGGTGATCACCCCCTGGAAGTTCCGGCCACCCTTCTTGTGGAGCGGGCGCAGCAGGCTCTTCTCCGGCTTCGCGCCCTTCGTCAGGTCGGCGAAGTCGCTGACCGACGCGTTGCGGCGACCGGGGCTGGTCGGGTTGTATTGGCGGATTCCCATGTCTTTTAGCTCTCAGCGATCGGCAGTCAGCGGTCAGCGAAGTTCGTCGCGTAACGCACACCCTACTAGGCGGGCAAGGGGGCCGTGGATCAGAAGAAGTCGATGCGGTGCTCGTCGCCGAGCGTGACAATCGCCTTCTTCCAGTCGGCGGTGCGGCCGACCTTGAAGCGGGTGCGACGGGTCTTTCCCTTGCGGTTTTGCGTAGCGACCTTGACGACTTTCACGTCGAAGAGCACTTCCACGGCGCGGCGGACATCGTCCTTCGTCGCCAGCTTGTTGATCTCGAACGTGTACGCGTTTTGGCGTGTCGAGCGGTGAACACCCTTCTCCGTCACCAGCGGGCGCAAAAGCACCTGGTGCGGCTCGAGGATGATGCTCGTGGTTTGTGGGTAATGGCGTGGCATCGTGAATCGAGGGTTGACGCTGTCGGCTTCGGACGCGGTTCAACTTCCCATGGCGACCTGAGTCAGGCGACCGGCTTCTTGTTGGCGGCGGCGGCGGCCTTCAGCGCGTCGAGCGCGGCCTTGGTCACCAGCACCTTGCGAACCGACAACAAGCTCAGTGCGTTCAGTTCCGAGGCCGGCGATACGCCGACGCCGGGCAGGTTCCGAGCGCTCTTGTAAACGTTCTCGTCGCGAACGGCGGTCGCCACCAGCAGCGAACTGTCGGCACAACCGACCGCTTTGAGCAGCGTCGCCATCTGGCTCGTCTTGGGGGCGGCGAACCGCAGGTCGTCGATCACGACGAGCTGGTCGTCTTTCACCTTCGACGCGAGCGCCATCCGGGTCGCCAACTGGAGCGCCTTGCGGGGAAGCCGGTACGAGTAATCGCGCGGACGGATCGCGTGGATGTGACCACCACCGCGCCGAACGCCCGACCGCTTGGAGCCCGCACGCGCGTTGCCCGTCCCTTTCTGGCGGTACATCTTCTTGGTCGAGCCGGCTACTTCGGCACGCGACTTGGTCTTGTGCGTCCCCTGACGAAGGTTCGCCTGGTACATCACCACCGCGTCGTGCAGCAGTTGCTTATTGATCGCCGGGGCAAAGTCGGACGCCTCGATCGAGTACGTCCCGACGTTCTTCCCCTGGCTGTCGTAGATCGGGAGTTGCGGCATGATTGCGACTGACTTGTGACGACTGACTCGCGACCGCTTGGCTCGCGACTTCTCGGCCCGTGCGACGCTTCGCCGCGGGGCCCGACGCTGTGTTCGGCTCGCCGCCGACGACGGCTGGCGAAGCTCGTCTGTGGTTCGATTCTCAGAGCTTATTCGTGGACTTCACCACGACGTAACCACCCGACGGCCCCGGGACTCCCCCGCGGACCAGGATCAGGTTGTTCTCGGCGTCGATCCGCACGACCTTTTGGTTCCGGACGGTGCTCTTCGAGGCGCCGTACTGACCCGGCATGCGCTTCCCCTTGAAGACGCGGCTCGGGTAAGCGCTGCAGCCGGTCCCCCCCATATGGCGGTGACACTTCTTCACACCGTGGGTGGCGCGTTGGCCGCTGAAGTTGTGACGCTTCATCGCCCCCGAGAAACCGCGCCCCTTGCTGGTCCCCGTGATATCGACTCGGGCGACCTCGGCGAACGCCTCGGCCGTGATCGTCGAGCCGACCTCGACGCCGGCGGCGAACTCCCCCGCGGCGACGCGGAACTCGCGGACGAACCGCTTCGGCTCGCACCCGGCCTTCGCAACGGCCACGACGCCGGCGGCGCTACGGGCCTTCGAGCGCTTGCTCTCGAGCTTGGCGACGTGGCCCCGCTCGCTGCGCGACGCCAGCCGACGGGGCTTGTCGCCGAAACCCAACTGAACCGCTTCGTAACCGTCGCGGTCCTTCGTTCTGACCTGAAGCACATGGCAGGGACCGACCTGGATCACCGTGACGGGGATCACGGCGCCGGCCTGGTCGTAGACCTGAGTCATTCCGACCTTGCGGCCGAGGATTCCTGCGCTCATCGCGTTGTTTCGCAATTTGGGACCGCCATCACCCGGCCACCAAAGTGGAGGGGCTGCAACGATCGTGCTATCGAGGTCAAGTCGCCCGCCGGGAGACTCGCACTCGGCCTTTCGGCGAGCGCGGCTTACCCGTGGGGGCTTCCGGGCATTCAGAAATGGTCTTCGGTGTGAATCGTTCTCGCCAAACACTCGGCAGTCGCGGGTCAAATCATGACTCGGGAGCCGCGGGGGCGATCAGCCGGCAGTCGCCTTGATCTTGATATCGACGCCGGCCGGCAGGCTCAGCTTGTTCAGTGCTTCGATCGTCTTGCCGGTCGCCTCGACAATGTCGATCAGCCGCTTGTGCGTGCGGATCTCGAATTGCTGGCGCGACTTTTTATCGACGTGCGGGCCACGGATGACCGTGTACCGCTCGATCCGAGTCGGCAACGGAATCGGCCCGTGGACGATCGAGTTCGTGCGCTTCGCGGTATCGACGATCTCCGCGGCGCTCTGGTCGAGCACCGAGTGGTCGTACGCTTCCATCCGGATGCGGATTACTTCCTTCTTCGCCACAACAAGCCCTGCTCTTCCGGAGGTCCGCTCACGCTTGCCAAACAGCGCCACCGAGCCCCCCCTCGATCGGCCGCACAGCTCTGTGTGCGGCCCCGGGGGCTCAGCGGAGAATCGCCAAAGTTACAGGGGGGGCCCCAAGGCGTCAACGGGGCGCGCTGGGGGGAATGCCAAATTCCCTGGCGGGTCGTTCCGGAGAAGGCGCCCCCCGTCCCACCAGCCCTCGATTACCGTTGCTCCGAGATGGCCCCCCGCCGTACTGTTTTCTCCAGCTTTCCCCTTCCACAAGGCCTCCGACGCCCTCCCCAATGCCCCCTTCCCGCCACGATCGAACACGCTCTTGCCGCGGCTTGGGAAACCCCTCCGCGGCGCCCTTGAGGGTCCGGATCGCGGCCCTCGCGCTCGTCCTGACCGCAGAAGCCCGGGCTCAGGTCCCCCCGCTGCCGGCGATTTCGGCCGAAGAGCAGCGGGTCCTGGACGCGACAACTGTGTTTCAGGAGATGCTCGGCGTCCCCGCAGCGGCGATCCCCAAGGCGGCCCTCGCGGGGGCCCACGGCGTCGCGATCGTCCCGCGGGTAATCAAAGGGGGCTTCATCATTGGCGCCCGGCACGGCGCCGGCGTGTTCGTGGGCCGTGACGCTCAAGGGACGTGGCACGCCCCCGTTTTCTTGACGCTCACCGGGGGCAACATCGGCTGGCAGGCGGGCGTGCAGGCGACCGACGTCGTGCTGGTGTACCGCTCGCAACGCAGCGTCGATTCGCTCCTCGCAGGCAAGTTAACCCTCGGCGCCGACGTGGCCGCCGCCGCCGGGCCGGTGGGCCGGAACGCCTCGGCGGCGACCGATGCGGGGCTCAAGGCCGAGCTCTACTCGTACTCGCGGAGCCGCGGGCTGTTCGCCGGGGTGTCGCTCGACGGGTCGGTGCTAAAGATCGACCACGCCGCCGGCGCCGCCTACTACCGTCCGGCTCCCTCCCCCACCGGCGCCCCCGCGCCCGTCGTCCCCGCGGCCGCCCAACGGCTGGTGACGATGGTCGTCGAGCAGGCAGGCGCCGGTCCGGCGCCGGTGGCCGAAGCCACGGTCGCTCCGGCAGCCCCCCCGGCAGCGCCGCCGATCCCGGGCTTCGGGCCGGGACACGAACTCGACGAGGCCGTGTCGGCCCGCGACCAGCTTGCCGAGTTCTCACCGCGGCTTTACCGCATGCTCGACCCGGCCTGGCAACAGCACCTCGCCATGCCGGCCGAGGTGTTCCAGGAAGTGGGGCACCCCACTCCCGACGAGCTGGCCGCGACCGCCGCGCTCTTCGACGCGGTCGCCGCCGACCCCCGTTTCGTGGGACTCACCGCGCGGCCCGAGTTCCAGACGACGCACGCCCTGGTGCGGCAGTACGCGCAGGCGCGAACCGCAGCGCCAACACCGCTACTCGCACTCCCCCCTCCACCCCGGTAAACGCGGACGGCAGCGGATCGGGGATCGCAAGCCGTGTGCGTGCCGCCCGCGTCGCGACGGATCGGTGAGTCGGAAGCGGACGCGGCCCGCGACTCGTTATGCTAGGAGCGTGGACGTAATCCCCGTTATCCCCGCCGACTGGCTTGCCGAGTTCGAGGCCGCCGCCCGGCGGCCGCTCGAACAGCGATGGAAGTACGCGTTCATCAAGACCTACAAGCCCGTGCTCGACGACGCCCCGTTTCGGGCGTTCGACACCATGGCCGAGTACCGCCACTGGTGTGAAGAGAACCTCCCCTCTTGGCTCGGCTATGGCCGCGTTTGAGTATCGCCAGGCGCAGGAGGTCCGCGACGCGTTCGCTCAACGCGGCGTGCGGTACCTGTTCCTCGGCAAGTCGGGGGCGATTCTGTTGGGCTTCCCCGACACGACTCAGGACGCCGACCTGTTCGTCGAGAAGACCGCGTCGAACGGCCAGGCGGCCGCCGCAGCACTGCTCGACCTGGGGTTCGACCTGACTTCCGAACAGCGGCGGCAGGTCGAGTCCGGAAAGGACTTTGTGCAGATCAAGTCGGGGCCGTTCGACATCGACCTGATCTTCGCACCCGACGGGATCGAGCGCTTCGAGGACGCCTGGGAGCGTCGTGTCGAGGTGGATGGGTTTCCGGTTTGCCACCCCGACGACATCATCGCCAGCAAGCGAGCGGCGGGTCGGGTGAAGGACCGCGAGTCACTGCCGCGGCTTGAGGCGTTTCGAGACTACTGGCGCTCGCGACAGTAGGCGCCAGGTCCGGTTGTCGCGCTTCCGCGGGGAGACACGCGGCGACGACGGGACAGCAAAGTGGCGCCCGCACCAACGAGCACGCCGGCCCCAGGCTCGGGGATCGAATGGCTCGCGGCCGCGGCGCCGTACCGGTTGGCCCAGACGGTGTAGTCTCCCGGTCCGACGACGCCGTCGCCGTCGCCGTCAGCCGCGAGCCCCGCACCCGTCTGGCCGAGAGTGTCGCGCCACGACGTGTAGTCAGCGGCATTGACGGCCCCGTCGCCGTTGTAGTCGCCGGTCAGTGTCACCGGTGGGCCCAAAGTTAGGGTCAGTAGCGGAGGTTCGTCGAACGCCCCAGACTCCAAAGTTGAGAAGCGGAAGTTCGCCGTACCACTTGGGACGATCACCAACCCCAGGTGGGACGCCCCCGCATCGACCAGCTCCTGAACGTAACCCCGATCGATCGTTAGCGTCTGCGAGCCAATGCCACCGAAGCTCGTTGTGCCAACGCGCTCGGCGAGCTGATCGGCATCGTTGGCCCGCAGCACGCCGTCTCCAGGGTAGCCGTAGACATCAAACGCAACCGGAACACTCGCCGCCCCGGTGAGCAATCTCAGATTGAGCTCCAGCGTAGCAGAGGTGACCCCCCGCGAGGCGATCGCCGGGTCGAGCAGGAATTCGAGAACGGCCCTTTGGTCCGTGTCGCTGTTGGGCGTGTCGGCATCGACGGTGACGCCTTCTTCGCCGTCGACAACGCGGACGCTTACACTCGAACCGTTGAACAGGGATGTCACCTCGGCGACGGCGTCAAATGCCGGGCGCGCCTGAAACGTGCCCGGCGCAGAATCCGCGACGGCTAACATCCGGAACGTGCCCGCTTGTCCGATTCGAAGGCCATCGGACAAACGCACGGCGTACGGATACCAATCTCCGTTCGCAACGTGCTCATCGCGAATGACAGCGTCCCCGCTGGCGCCAAAAGCCCCCGTCCCAAAAATCAGCGCGTAGGTGCCGGGCTCGAGTGTCGCGTCTACCGCCCCACGGACCTCGGCTCCGCCAAATGTCGCCGGCAATGACAAGAGCGTCGTCGCGACAACATCCGGGCCCGACAGGTTCGGAGTCGCGAACAGCCCGCTCGTCCGAACGATCGCCCCGAACATCGTCCCCGTTCCCCACGCGTGGACGCCGATCTCGGATACTTTCGTTGGGCGCTCGACGCTGAAATTCACGCCGGAGTAGAACGACGATGTCGCCCCCATTCCCCCGTTCGTGGTCGGGTCGTTGGGGGTTGGCAGCGCTGTTTCGAAAAGGGTGTAGCTGCCGACCCCCGGGCCAACCGGCGCGGGGGGGATCACCTTCAGCTCGTACGGAAGCGCGGTGAACTCGGACCGCTCTGTCGGCGAGGTCCCCAACCAATTCCCCCCGGGGCTCGCCCCGGTTCCCGCCGGCCCCGACGAGATGAGAGCCCAGCCGCTCTGGTTGAACTGCACGCCGATTCCGATCTTGCCATCAACCGGCAGGTCGATCCCGAGCGACTCAAGCCCGACGAGCTTGACGTTCACTCCCCCCGTAAAGGATCCCACCGACGCCGCCGGGAACTCTCCGGAGAAGGGGATCACGCCGAGGGACTGCCCCTGGGGGAAGTTGCCCGTCTCGTTGAACAGCCGCACGTCGAACGTCCCCGACGCGAATCGGGAGCCGTCGCTCCTGCGAGTCAGAAGCGAAAGCTCGCTCAACCGGCCCCCTCCCTCTAACACCAAGTCGTCCCATTCCGCGGACGACGTGAATGCCGACAGCGACGAGGTCCCGATGACCTGCTGGTTCGAGTAGACAACCGTCTGAGCCGGCGCGGCCGAGGCCAACGCGAGCGAAAACACACAAGTGAGGGCGCGCAGCATGAGACGACTGTCCGACCGAGGAGTTGGTGTTTCGCGGTTGAGCAGGACTGATCTGCGGACGCGGCCGGCGCGAAAACGCGCGACGGGGGCGGGCGCCCCGACCATCCCGACCTCGATCGCCTGTCCTACAGCAAACGCGGATCGCACAAGGCGCGGCAATCGCGGGGTCACGAGCCTCGGACGCGTCCGGTAGAGATGGTACCCAACTTCCCCGAGTAGTCACGCAATCCTGGTAAAAAACCGGGGGATTCGTTCCTGAGAGAGCTCACTCCCCCAAGAATCGCTGCACGACGTCGTCGGGGGCCGTCGAGTAGCCGCTGGGGGACATCGAGCAACCCGCCCGGCCTTGGCTCAGGCTCCGCATGGCGCTCGAGTAGCCGAACAGGTTCGCCAGCGGCGCCTCGGCCACCAGGACCGTGGCGGCGCCCCGTTGCTCGGTACGGTGGATGATCGCGCGCCGCTGCTGGAGGTCGTTCACCAGGTCGCCGACGTGGTCGTCGGGGGTCGTCAGCTCGAGCGCCATCACCGGCTCGAGGAGCACCAGGCCCGCCTCGCGAAGACCCTTGTCGAACGCCAGTGAGGCCGCGGTCCGCCAAGCGATCTCCGACGAGTCGGTCTCGTGCGCCACTCCCCCAAGGACCGTCGCCTTCACGCGCATCAGCGGAAAGCCGAGCGTCCCCCCGCCAGCCGCGGCGCCCTCCAGCTCTTCCATTACCAGCTCGACCGCGCTCTCCGGCAGGCCGTGCCCCGGCGCGAGCGACACGGCGACCGCGGG
>JBOFFC010000120.1:0-27882 GCA_051648405.1 Lacipirellulaceae bacterium | reverse complement strand
GCCCGACGCCAGCGCGTCGGGCCGAGCGAGCCGCTCGCCGCCGCCGAAGCCGCGGCGCAAGAGATTGCCGTCGCCGTGGCCGAAGGGACGCAAACCGTCGAGGGGCTCGAGACGCGCGTCGCCGAGCTGCGGGCGGCGCTGGCCGCGGAGAAGCGGGCCCGCGACCAGCGGCGGGCCGCCGACGCCGAGCTGCGCGGCGACGAGCAGCGTCTGGCCGAGCGGATCGACGCCACCCGCCGCACGATCGCCGAGACCGAGACTCGCGCCGTCGCCGCCGAGGAGGCCGCGCGCGAGGCGGCCGCCGGGCACACGGCCGCCGCGTCCGAGTGCGACGCCGCGACCGATCGCTTGCAAGAGCTCGAAGCGGCGATGCGGCAGACGCAGGCGCGCCTCGCCGAGCTGAGGCGCGGGCTCGGCGCCGATCACAAGCAACTGGTCACGCGCCAGCAGGAGCAGATCGCGTCGAAGCACCGCCTCGACGCCCTCGTCGCCGAGACGCAGCGGATCGAGAAGCTCAGCGAGGGGGTCACCTCGCTGGTCGTCTCGGGGCGCGGCGCCCCCCCCGAGGTGCTCGGCCTGGTGGCCGACCTGCTCCACGTCGATATCGACCTCGCGCCACTCGTCGAGGCGGCCTTGGGACCACGGACCGGCCACGTGGTGGTCGATTCGGGGGAAAAACTCCTGGCGGCGATCGACCGCTCCCACGGGGCGCTCGCCGTCCGCGCGACCTTCGAGCGGCTCGACGCGGCGGCGTTTCCGGCGGCGATCGACCGCGTCGATCTCTCGTCGGAGCCGGGGGTCATGGGGCGCGCCGACGACTTCGTCGAGGCGGACGAGCGCTGCGGCGCGCTCGTGCAGCGGCTGCTCGGGCGCACTTGGTTCGTCGATACGCTCGCCACCGCGTGGCGCCTGTCGAAGGGGGTCGGCAGCGGGTTGTCGTTCGTCACCCAGGGGGGCGAGGTCCTGGGGGGGGACGGCTCGGTCGTCATCGGCCCGCGCCAGTCGGTCGAGGGGTCTCTCAGCCGCCGCAGGTTGACCGAGCAGCTCACGGTCGAGGTCGCCGACGCCGAGCGGGCGATCGCCGACGGCGCGGAACACGTCGAGCGGCTCGAACGGCTCACGCACGAGGCCGAAGGGGGCCTGGCGGACCTCGCCGCGATGCTCGACCAGCAGCGCGGGACGCTCTCCGAGTCGGTCCGCAAGGCGGCCGCGCTCGAGGAACGCGTACGCCAGGCGTCGGCTTCGGCGCTCGACCAGCGGTCGGCGCTCGAGCAGCTCCGCGTGGCGCTGGTGGAGCTCGGCCGCCGTCGAGGCGAGCTGGTCGAGCGCCGCCGTCGGCTCGACGGGGACGCGGGCGAGCGGGGTGACCGCGTCGGCGAGCTGGGGGGCATGCTGACGCGCGCCGAGTCCGGGCTCGCCAGCGAACGCGGCCGTGGCGCCGAGCTCCGCGCCGCCGCGGCGCGGCAGGCGCAGCTTGTTGAGTCGCTCCGCCAGCGGGGGGCGCCGGACGAGGGGGACGTCGCCGATCCGGTCGTCGCCGCGCAAACCGAACTCGACGAGTCGATCGCCGAAGCGCTCCGCAGCGACTTGCTGCTGCTCGACGCTTCAGCGCGGCTCGCCGAGCTGGTGATCGAACGGGACGCTTGGGGTTCGCGCAAGCGCGAAGCGGCGGCGGCCGACTCGGCGGCCCGCGACGTGCGGCGCGACGTCGCCGCCGCGCTGGGGGGCCTTCGCGACGAGACCCAGCGGCTGGCGGCCGCGAGCGCGCAGGTCGAGTTGCGCCGTCAGCAGGTGCAGCTCGAACGGCGGACGCTCGCCGACCGGATGCGCGACGACGGCATCGACCTGGCCGACGCGGCGGCAAAGGCCACGCCGGGCATCGAGCAAGGAGTCGATCGCGAGGCGCTCCGCGCGGAGATCGACGCGCTGCGTGTCGAGCTGCAGGGGGTCGGTCCGGTGAGCCTCGAGTCGCTCGAGGAGCTCGACGAGCTCGAGACCCGCTTCGCGTCGCTCTCGTCGCAGCTCACCGACCTGCGCGACGCGAAAGGGGCGCTCGTCCGACTGACCGCGCAGATCAACGCCGAGAGTCGCGACATCTACCTCGCCCGCTTCGAGGGGGTCCGCGAGCACTTCCGCGAGTTGTTCCGGCGGCTGTTCGGCGGGGGAGAGGCCGACCTGGTGGTCGTCCGCGACGCCGACGCGCCGGCGACCGACGACCCGCTCGAGGGGGGGGTCGAGATCGTCGCCTGCCCGCCGGGCAAGGAGCTGCGAAGCCTCTCGCTGCTCTCCGGCGGGGAGAAGACGATGACCTGCGTCGCGCTGCTGCTAGCCCTGTTCCGCAGCAACCCCAGCCCGTTCTGCGTGCTGGACGAAGTCGATGCGGCGCTCGACGAGGCGAACATCGGCCGCTTCTCGCGGGTCCTCAAGGAGTTCCTCGGATCGACGCAGTTCCTCGTGATCACGCATAGCAAGCGGACGATGACCGGGGCCGACACGATGTACGGCATCACGATGCAGGAGTCGGGCGTTTCGAAGCAGGTGTCGGTCCGGTTCGAGGACGTTTCCGACGACGGGCACATCCGCTCGGTCGCCGGGGGGCGGGGCACGGCCGGCTCGGTGGAGCCCGAAGTGGTGCGTCGCGCGGCTTGATGAACTCGCCGCCTAAAGTCACCCCCCCGTTTGTAACGAAGATAGGTGTCGGATGGACTGTCTTCCGTCCGGAGTCAGCGACCCGCAGGGGGCGCCGGCGCCGGGTCCTCGGAGGACGCCGCAGGGGGGAGCCTGCCCGATAGCCATCCGCTACGGGGACCGCGATCCGGTTGCTAGCACGCGCCCGCTGCGTGCTTGGCGCCGGCACACCCGCGGTTCGCGCATTCTTCCCCCTTCGGCGCCGTCTGCGTTTCGGCAGCCTTCGTGAGCTGCCCGGCGCCGTGAGTCAGTGACGCTTGGGGGGTTGGCGTCGGTGGCGCCGGTCGTGAGGGGCGACTCGCCTCGACTCGACCGAGAACACCGAGTTTGACCAATCCCCGGGCGCCGCAGGAGTCGATGCCAGCTTCACGAAGGAGCGGATCAGCAGGACCTGACCCAATCCAGAACCGCCACATCCCCCTTTCGGACCCCGACCCAGACACGCGTCCCGACGGCGCTGCTCCGTGCGACGAGATTCACCTCGTCGCCCCGGGCACGCCGCTGGCAAACGAGTGAGGGGTTTGACCGCACGGGCGGCTCCGCGACCCAGCGGAACGCCGTGCCCCCAGCGGACTTCAGCAAAGAGAATTGGAGAGCCCGATGAAGGTCTTCACGACGGGTCAGGTCGCCAAGATCTGTAAAGTCGCCCCGCGCACCGTCAGCAAGTGGTTCGATTCGGGGCGCCTCAAGGGCTACCGAATCCCCGGGTCACAGGACCGCCGCATCCCGCGCGAGTACCTGATCCGGTTCCTCAAAGAGCACGGCATGCCGCTGGGCGACCTTGAGGACGAAGCGATGGCCAAGGTCCTGATCGTTGCTCAGGACCAGGTGCTGATCGAGAACCTGAAGCGCGAGCTGCCCGCCGAGCGTTCGTTCCGCACCGCCACGGCGGCCAGCGGCTTCGAGGCCGGCATCCAGGCCGAGAGCTTCCACCCCGACTGCATCATCTGCGACTTCTCGATCGGCCACGTCGAGGCGTTGCAGATTTGCCAGAACCTGCGTCGCAACGGCGACTTCGCCGACACGATCCTGATCGCCCTGCTGCCGGACGACGGGTCGTCGATGAGCTTCGATCGTTCGACGATCAACGAGACCTTCAAGAAGCCGTTCGACTCGGCCCTGTTGGCCGAGCGTCTGCGGACGCTGATCGGCGCCAAGAAAGAGCTCGTCTGAGCGACCGCGAGACGTACCCCGAAGCGGGCGGGCGACACGCCCCAGCGCTTCGGAAACCATATCCGGGGCGCGGCCGCATGATGCGTCCGTAACCGACCGCGAGGGCTGCTCCCGGCGCTCGCGAGTTCGGCATAGCCCCTCGAAACGCACCCGCAGGCCCGGTCGTCCAAACGACCGGGCCTGCGGCGTTTTTGGGGGTGTGGCGGGGGTGGTTAACGGCGCAGGTCGGCTGGCGGTCAATTCTCAGAGGGCCCGACGGGGCGAAGCCCGCTAACTCTCGGCGGCGTTTCGCCTTACACTGTCCGTCGCCGCCCCAAATCTGGGGGACCTGCCGATGACAACGCTGCCCACAAGCCGAATGGCCACGCCCAAGTTGAGCCCGCCATCGAGCCCCCCCGCCGCTCGGCTCGCGGTGGAACGGCCCGGCCTGGCGCCGACCATGGGGGCTGCGGCCGAGGGAGACGTCGTCCGCCGGATGTTCGGCCCGATCGTCGAAGAGCTCGCCCGCGTCGAACGCCGGCTCCAGGAAGAGCTCCGCAGCGACGACCCGGCCGTCGATCGCGTCGTACGCCACGGCTACCGCCTGGGGGGCAAGCGGCTTCGGCCCGCCCTTGTGCTGCTCGCGGGGCGAGCCTTGGGCTCGACGAACGCGGACCACGACCTGCTCGCAGTCGTCGTCGAGATGATCCACACCGCGACGCTCGTCCACGACGACGTGCTCGACGAGGCGTCGCTGCGGCGGCACGTTGACACCGTCAACGCCCGCTGGGGGAACGAGACGAGCGTCCTGCTCGGCGATTTCTTGTTCTCGCACGCCTTCTACTTGTCGAGCACGCTCGAGGACCCGCGGAACGCGGCCCAAGCGTGCCGACTGATCGGCCGATCAACCAACCGCGTCTGCCACGGCGAGCTGCGGCAAACCCTCGCGGAAGGGGACTTCACGCTCACCGAGGCCGACTACTTGGCGATGATCGACGGCAAGACGGCCGAACTGTGCTCTTGCTGCTGCCGGCTTGGCGCAACCTTCGCGGGGGCGACTGCCGAGGACGTCGAGCACTTGGCCTCGTACGGGCGGAACCTGGGGATGGCGTTCCAGATCGCCGACGACCTGCTCGACCTCGTCGGCGACGAGGGGGCGACCGGCAAGACGACCGGCGCCGACCTCGCGAAGCAGAAGCTCACGCTGCCGCTGATCTACACGCGCGACAGCCTTGTTAACGGCCCGCGTACGGCGCTCGAGGCGTGGCTCCGCGAGCCGTCCCCCGAGACGCGGGCCGACGTGCGGAAGCTCGTCGATGCCGTCGGGGGCTTGGCCTACTCCCAGAAGCGAGCCGCGCAGTACGCCGACGCGGCCGTGGCCGACCTCGCGTCGCTGGTCCCGAGCGAGACGCGCGACACGCTCGCGGCGCTCGCCCGTTTCGCTAGCCGCCGCGACGCTTGAAGCTCCGCTCTAGCCCGACTCGCCGGGTGAGTCGGGGGTGCGGAGCCACTCGACGTTGGCTTCGGCCTCGAGGTCGGAGACGAGCGTCGTCGCCGCGCGGCGGACCCGATCACGCAGCATGGCCGGCATGCCGAACCACCGCGAGCCGTCGCGCTGGAACTCGCCGCGCAGTTCCTCGGAGGTCCCCAGCCGCTGCGCAACGCGCATCATGTAGACGATCGAGCGGTCGTGGTTCAGAGCCGCGGCCACGTCGCCGGCGCCGAGGTCGAACGCTTTGGCGAGCAGGTCGGGCCCGGGGGAGGCGAGCGGCTCGGGCTGGCTGAGTCGCAGCGACACGTCCCCCGTCGTCGGGGAAACGTTGCCGATCGTCAGGAAGCTGAAGGGGTCGGTCTCGGTCGCGTTGATCTGGTCGTCGTCGGCGAAGTGCTCCGAAAGCGACTTGCCCGCTCCCTGCGCGGCTTCGGCGAGCTTCTTAGCTTCGGCGAGGGCCATCTCGGCCGCTTTGTCGCGCTTCCACGCGGCGACCACTTCTTCACGCACGTCGGCGAGCTTCGGAACCACGCGGTCCGTGCGCGTCGTGATCACCGACAGGTAGCGATTGCCGTCGAGGTCGTAGGTGACCAGCGGGTCGTAGAGGTCGAGGCCCCCTTCTCTGAAGGCCATGATCCACAGCGGCAAGGCTTGGGGCGCCGTGTCGTCGGCGTTCACGCTGCGGCCGAACGTCTCGCCCCGCAGGTCGAGCATCGACAGCGCATCGGTGGTGACGAGCTTCAGCCCGTGCTCCTTGGCGAGCGGCGCGAGGTCGGCGAGCGCCGCAGGCGGGGCGGGGGCTTCCTTGCCGGCGTCCTCGGCGTCGAGCGCCGCGTCGAAGTACTCGCCGCGCAGGTCGTCCAGCTCGCGGTACAGACCATCGACGAACTTCTGCAGGCGCTCGGCGGCCTTCTGCTCGGCGATCCGTTTGAGGATCTCGGGCCGCACTTCTTCGAGGGTCTGGTACTCGTCGTCGTTGGGCGCGTCCCCTTCGGTCGCGGCCGGGGTGTCGCTGGCGGCCTCCTCTTCTTCCTCTTCTTCTTCGACGGCCTCGGCCGAATCGCCGTCACGGAGCGGGTTGCGGTCGTCTTCGCTGTCGTCGGCGGAGTCGGGTGTGCCTTCGGCGGCCGGCGAGTCGGCGGTCATCGCCTCTTCGGTGGTGGCCGCGGGCTCGTCCGATCGCGGAGGGCTTTCCTCGGTGGCTTCGTCAGAAACGGCGTCGGCCGGATCGGCCGCGTCGGACTCGGATTCCTCCGACTCAGCGTCGTCGGCGCCGAAGAGGGCCTGGTCGGCCTTGATAAAGCTCTCGCGGTTCTCCTTGTAGAACGCGACGACCTCTTCCTCGGTCACCTCGTCGGCGACGCGGTTCACGAAATCATCGAACTCGGCGACGACGTACTGCAGCTTCACCTGCGCGGGGGTCGCGAAGGCGGGCAGGGGGGAGGCGAGCTCGACGTTGCCGTAGGCCGACAGCAGGTCGGGGGAGGGCGCGCGGTTCTTGTATTCTTCGAAGAGCGCCTCGACCTCGGCGTCGCTCGGTTCCGGCGCCTTGTCGAGGTACTTCTCGACGGCGATCGGCGCGACCTCGAGCACGATCCGCTCGTTCACCTTCCGCCAGTCGTCCCACCGCTCGGCGGGCAGAACGGTCGCGAACGAGAACTGGTGGCTGGTGAGGTAGTTCTTCTGCAGGATCGCGTCGCGGAGCAGGTTGAAGATGAACTCGATCGTCGCGCGGCGGCCGCCGACCGACATCCGCGTGAGCATCGACCGCATCTCGTCGCTCGACACGCGGTCACGCCCCAGGCCACGCAGGTAGTCGAGGATCGCCTCGTCGCTGACGACGATCCCCGACTTGCGGGCGCGCTCGGCCAGCAGCTTCGTGCGGACGACGTCCCGTTCGACCCCCTGCTCGTACGACTCGGGGAGCTCAAGCGGGCGCACCCGCAGCGTCGCGAGTGACAGGTCGGTCACCCCCGCCCCCTGGGCCTTGGCGGCGCCGGTCGTGTAGACCGAGCGCTGGAACTCGGCGAGCAACCGGCGGTGCAGCACGAGGTCGGCCAGTTGCCGCTCGTTGAGCGAACCCCCGTCCCAACTGACGACGGTCTCGCGGGCCCGCGCCGTGTTGCCGCCGTCGGACGACGAGCCCCCGCCGAGGTACTGAGTCAGCGGGTCGGCGACGACGAACGCGATCATCAAGAGGGCGCACAGCGTCGCCATCAGGATGCCGGAGTAGTTGCGAAAAACAGTGAACGGCGTGGCCATGGGCGTCGTGTTTGCCGGGACGAGTTCCGGTCCGTCGGGTGGGGGGCAGCCGCCCCCGGGGGCGTTGGTTGGGTGTCCGCTCGGGTCGCCGTGACGGGCCCCGATGCGGATCGCCGAATGGGCGGTCGCCGGGCACAGGGCACTTGACAGTCCGACGAGGCCGGCCGCATTGTGCGATCGGTCGTACCCGGCGGCGAAGCCCGCGATTGTTGGGCGCCGGCGCCGCCGACGCAATCCCAACCCTCGCTCTAGCCTCACGTTGCGCGCTGCGTCCCATTGTGTCGTTGCTACGGATTGCCGGGCCGACCGCGGGGGTTTGCCGTAGCGGCAGGCGGCACGACCGGCTCCAAAGGTGCAGTCGCGGCGACACGCATTTTTTGCCGCCGGTTGTCCCGCGGGTCGGCCGGCGACAGATACGAAGCCCAGAGACACCCCGTCCCGCTACCGACGTTGGTCGGCGGACGACGGCTCGCCCCCCGGACACGGCGGGCGGCCCCAATCGAAGCAACCCAAGCGGCAATCGTGGCGATGGCAGCAAAGACGAAGAGCGGCGCGCTGGTGATCGTCGAATCCCCGGCGAAGGCCAAGACGATCGGCAAGTACCTCGGCCCCGGCTACGTGGTCGAGGCGTCGATCGGGCACGTCCGCGACCTGCCGCAGGGCGCCGCGCAGATCCCCGCCAAGTTCAAGAAGGAGCCGTGGGCGAACCTCGGCGTGAACGTCGACAACGGCTTCGAGCCGCTGTACGTCGTCTCCCCCGGCAAGGCCAAGCAGATCAAGCTGTTGAAGGACCGCCTCGCCGAGGCCGACACGCTCTACCTGGCGACCGACGAGGATCGCGAGGGAGAGGCCATCAGTTGGCACCTGCTCGAGCTCCTCAAGCCGAAGGTGCCGGTCCACCGGCTGGTGTTCCACGAGATCACCAAGGACGCCATCCAAGAGGCGATTCGCTCTCCCCGGCAGGTCGATGACGGCCTGGTGCGCGCGCAAGAGACACGCCGGATCCTCGACCGGTTGTACGGCTACGAAGTCTCGCCGCTGCTGTGGCGCAAGGTCCGACCGAAGCTCTCGGCGGGACGCGTGCAGAGCGTCGCCGTGCGGATGATCGTCGATCGCGAGCGCGAGCGGATGGCGTTCGTCTCGGCCACCTGGTGGGACCTCCTGGGGACGTTCGCCAAGACCGACGGGCAGCGGCTGGAGACGACGCTCGTCTCGGTCGATGGCCGCAAGATCCCCAGCGGCAAGGACTTCGACTCGGCGACCGGCAAGCTGAAGAACGACAGGCTGCTGCTGCTCGACGGCCCCGCGGCCGAGGCGCTCGCGGCCCGCGTCGCCACGGGCGAGTTCCGCGTCGCCAGCGTCGAAGAGAAGCCTTACACGTCGAAGCCCTACGCCCCGTTCACGACCAGCACGCTGCAGCAAGAGGCGAACCGCAAGATGGGGTTCACCGCCCGCCGCACGATGCAGGTGGCGCAGGCGCTCTACGAAAACGGCCACATCACCTACATGCGGACCGACTCGACGAACCTCTCGAAGCTTGCGATCGAAGAGGCGCGCAAGCTCGTGGCGTCCGAGTACGGCGACAAGTACCTGCCGCCGCAGCCGCGGGTCTACACTGGCAAGGTCAAGAACGCCCAGGAAGCGCACGAGGCGATCCGCCCGGCGGGGACCCCGTTCGAGGCCCCCGGCGTGATGCGCGACCGCCTCGGCGCCGACGAGTTCAAGCTGTTTGACATGATCTGGAAGCGCACCATCGCCAGCCAGATGGAAGACGCCCGCGGGCGGCGGATCGTCGTTACGATCGTCGGCGAAGGGTGCGAGTTCACCGTCAGTGGCAAGACGATCGACTTCCCCGGTTACCTGCGGGCGTACGTCGAGGGCTCGGACGACCCCGACGCCGAGCTCGGCGACCAAGAGAAGGTCCTCCCCTCGGTGGCGATCGGCGAGGCGCTCAAGTGCGTCGCCCTGACGGCCAAGGAGCACGCCACGCAGTCCCCCAGCCGGTTCAGCGAGGCGGCGCTCACCAAGGCGCTCGAAGAAAAGGGGATCGGCCGGCCGAGCACCTACGCCTCGATCATCGACACGATCCTCGCGCGGAACTACGTCTTCAAGAAGGGGGGCGCGCTGGTCCCCACGTGGGTCGCGTTTTCGGTTATCAAGCTGCTCGAGGACCACCTCGGGGCGCTGGTCGACTACCAATTCACCGCCCAGATGGAGGACGACCTCGACGCGATCAGCCGCGGCGAGCGCGGCCACCTCGAGTACCTCAAGGCGTTCTACTTCGGCAACGGCAAGCCGGGCCTCAAGACGCAGCTCGCCAACAAGGTCGATGAGATCGACGCCCGCACGATCAGCCGCGTGCCGATCGGCGTGGCCGACGACGGCGAAGCGGTATTTGTGCGTGTCGGTCGTTACTCGCCGTTCGTCGAGAAGGGGGAGAAGACCGCGTCGCTCCCCGACGAGCTCCCGCCGGACGAGGTCAAGCTCTCCTACGCGCTCGAACTGCTCGCCCAAGCCGGCAAGGCCGAGGAACCACTGGGGCAGTGCCCCGACACGCAGAAGCCGGTCTACCTGAAGCTGGGGCGGTTCGGCCCCTACGTGCAGCGCGGCTCGACCGAGGACGAAGAGAAGCCCAAGAACGCGTCGCTGCTGAAGGGGATGAACCCCGACGACGTGACGCTCGAGGTTGCGCTTCGCCTCCTGTCGCTGCCACGTGAGGTGGGATACCACCCGCGGCTCGAAGGGGTAATCGTCGCCTCGAACGGGCGCTTCGGGCCGTACCTGAAGTGCGGCGCCGAGACGCGCTCGCTGCCGGCCGACATGTCGCCGATCGACGTGACGCTCGAGCAGGCGATCGTGATCCTCGACCAGCCGAAGACCTTGGGTCGCGGCCGGGCCGCCGCGAAGCCCCCGCTGAAGGCCTTCGAGAAGCCGTCCCCGGTCACCGGTAAACCGGTGCAGATGCTCGACGGCCGCTACGGACCGTACGTGGCCGACGGCGAGTCGAACGCTTCGCTCCCCAAGGGGGCCGACCCCGAGGCGCTGACCTTCGAAGAGGCGCTCGATTTGCTCGCCGCCCGCGCCGCCGCGGGCCCGCCCAAGAAGAAGCCTGCCAAGAAAGCGGCGAAGAAAGCGGCTCCGAAGAAAGCCGCCACGAAGAAGGCCGCACCGGTTAAGGGCGTGAAGAAGCGCGCCGTAAAGAAGGCCGACTAAGCGCCCCCCGGGACCGATAGCGCTATGGTCGAGATCGAGACGGGCCGAGAGTACGCGGTGCTCACGGGAGACGTCGTCGGCTCGTCGGAACTCGCCGCGGACGATCGCAAGAAACTCCCGAGCTTGCTACGCGAAGTCGAGCGCGGCCTGGGCAGGTTGCTCGGCGACGGCCTCGCCGCGCCGATGGCCGTCTTCGGCGGCGACTCGTGGCAGGTGCTGCTCGCGAGGCCGAGCGACGCGCTCCGCGCAGCGCTCTTCGTGCGGGCGTCGCTCCAGGGTTCGGAGCTGGGCATCGACACGCGCGTCGCCGTGGCGGTCGGCACGATCGACTTCGTCCCCGACGGCCGGATTGAAGAGGCCGACGGCGAGGCGTTCCGCCTCTCGGGCAGGCTCCTGAAGGAAGGCCTTGGCAAACGCCGCCGCCTGGGGTTCACCGCCGCCGATCCGGCGCGAGCCGAGCGCTGGGACTTGGTGTTCGCCCTGGTCGATGGCCTGGTGCGGGCCGCCTGGACCCCCAAGCGGGCCCGGGCGATCACGGGGGCTCTACTGGGGGAGACCGAGGCGCAGATCGCCGACGCGGAGGAACCGCCGACGACGCGGCAGGCGGTCCACAAGCGGCTTGAGTTGGCGGACTGGGGGCTTTTGGAGGCCGCGGTCGAGGGGTACTCAGCGGACTGAGGCGGAGAGAAGCAATCCCCTGGGGTTGCTTTCGACATTAGCAACCCCCTGGGGTTGCTTTTTCGTGCCATCCGCGCGTCGCGGATCGACCCGGCCTGGGGAAAACAGCGCTGTAGCGCTGTAATCGCCAAAAACAGCGCGAATGTGGTCTGTCACCCGCACCTTCCGCAGGGGGTTGCCTTTCTCCGCGCTGCTGGAAATCGAAGCCCGACCCGCGGTCGCAGAAAACCGCGTTCGGGCGGAGTAGTCTGCGAAGACAGCCCCCTCCAATCGAGACCCCCGTGATGCTCGACGTCCCCCCGCTCGACCTGGGCCTTCCGTCGTGCGTGCTGGCGGTCGTGGCGCTGCTGGTGTGGCTCGTCGGGGCGTGGGGCGTGATGGTCCCCGGCGGCTGGATCGTCGCCGCCGGATTGGCCCCCTTCACGCAGCGTTTCTCCGCGCCGAAGGCAGCGCAACCCGCCGAGCTAGAGGATGGCGCCGGTCCCCAGGGAACGTCGGTCGTTGACATCGTCGCCGGAACGGAGAACGGACCGGCGAGCAGTTTGGCAGAGCGCGGCTTCCCGGGCGGCGGCGCGATGATCGGCCGGCTCGAGCGGCTGTTGATCTACCTGTTCGTGATGGCGGGCGAGCCGGGGGCGATCGGTTTCCTGATCGCCGCCAAAAGCGTCTTCCGCTTCGGCGAGCTCAGCGACAAGGCGAACCGCCTGGAGGCCGAGTACATCACGATCGGCACGCTGATGAGTTTCGCGGTGGGTCTGACGCTGTCGCTCGGTGTGCAGTGGGGGATGCGCACGGCGATGTCGCCACACTGACACTTGGCAGCGCGGCGAGAATAGAAGATGCGGCGATCCCTCACGCCGACTTTTCCTTACCTCCCCCACCGTCGCAGCGTGGCGGAATGACGCGGTTGGTTGCCCGCTGCGCCGAAGGCCGCGCGCGGTAGACTGCAAGAGGACCGGCGGCGCTAGGCCGCGGTTGGGGCACGGGCTCGTCTCCGGCGATCCCCCCTGTTCTCCTGCTGAACTGTCTCCTGCTGGGTGGCGGCCATTCGTCGGGACCGTCCCCCCCTACGCCACGAAAGGCGCCAACTATGCCCTACAAGGTCAACCTCGAAACCTACGGCATTCACGTCGCGAACGTGCTGCGGAACCTCCCTCCGGCGGAGCTGTACGAGCACGCCGTGAAGCACGACGGGGCGCAGGTCACGGCGAGCGGCGCGCTGGCGGCTTACTCGGGAGAGAAGAAGGGGCGCAGCCCGCAGGACAAGCGCGTCGTCGACGAGCCGTCGAGCCGCGAGCACGTCTGGTGGGGGGAAGTCAACATCCCCCTCACCAGCAAGAGCTTCCAGCGGAACCGCGCGATCGCCATCGACTACCTGAACCGCTGCGAGCGGGTCTACGTGGTCGATGCGTTCGCCGGCTGGAGCCCCAAGGACCGCATCAAGGTCCGCGTGATCTGCTCGCGCCCGTACCACGCGCTGTTCATGCACAACATGTTGATCCGCCCGTCGCAGGCCGAGGCCAATCACTTCGGCGACCCCGACTACGTGATCTTCAACTCCGGCGCCTGCCCGGCCGACACGTCGGTCGAGGGGGTGAAGACGAAGACCAGCGTGGCGCTGAACTTCGCGGTCGGCGAGTTCGTGATCCTCGGCACCGAGTACGCCGGCGAGATGAAGAAGGGGGTCTTCACGATCATGAACTACCTCTTGCCGAAGAAGGGGGTGCTGTCGATGCACTGCTCGGCGAACGAGGGGAAGGCCGGCGACGTGTCGCTGTTCTTCGGCCTCTCGGGGACCGGCAAGACGACCCTCTCGGCCGACCCGCAACGCGACCTGATCGGCGACGACGAGCACGGCTGGGGCGAAGACGGCGTGTTCAACATCGAAGGGGGGTGCTACGCCAAGTGCATCGACCTCTCGGCGAAAAGCGAGCCGGAGATCTTCGGGGCGATCCGCTTCGGTACGGTGCTCGAGAACACGGTGCAGGACCCCAACACGCGGGTGGTGGACTTCCACGACAGCTCGCTGACCGAGAACACCCGCGCCAGCTACCCGATCGAGTACATCCCCCACGCGCAGATCCCCTGCAAGGGGCGGCACCCGAAGAACATCGTGTTCCTCACCTGCGACGCGTTTGGCGTGCTGCCGCCGGTGAGCGTGCTCACCCCCGAGCAGGCGATGTACCACTTCATCAGCGGCTACACGGCGAAGGTCGCCGGCACCGAGGTGGGCGTGACCGAGCCGAAGGCGACGTTCAGCGCGTGCTTCGGTGCGCCGTTCCTGGTGTGGCACCCGACGAAGTACGCCGAGCTGCTGGCCGCGAAGATGCGCAAGCACCACACCAAGGCGTACCTGGTGAACACCGGCTGGAGCGGCGGTTCGTACGGCGTGGGTTCGCGGATGAGCCTGGCCTACACGCGGGCGGTCATCGACGCGATCCACGACGGTTCGATCGCCCACTCGACGACGGAGACCGACCCGGTGTTCGGCCTCGAGGTGCCGACGGCGGTGGCGAACGTCCCCGAGGAGATCCTGCTGCCGCGCAACGCCTGGGCCGACACGGCGGCGTTCGACACGACGGCGGCGAAGCTCGCGGGGCTGTTCGCGAACAACTTCCGCAAGTACGAGGACGTCGCCGCCGCGGAGATCGTCGCTGCGGGGCCGAACGTGCCGGTGGGGGTGTAGACGCTGGCGTCGCCAGCGCACTTGACCGGGAGCCCTAAGCGCAAGCGCCGGGAGCTGCGCGGGGTACCCGGCGCAACTCCCGGCGCTTGCGCTTAGGGCTCCCAGCGCGTTCGTTGCGTCGGCGCGTGGGATTCGCGCTGCGGGGCCTGTGCGCTAGGCTGTGTCGATGGCACGCGTCGTCATCACCTCCGGTCCCACGCGCCAGCACCTCGACGCGGTGCGCTACCTGACCAACGCCTCGAGCGGGCGGATGGGGGCCGCGCTCGCCGCGGCGGCCCTCGACGCCGGGCACCAGGTCGTCGTTGTCTCGGGACCGGTCGAGGTCGAGTACGCGGCCGCCGCCACGATCGTCTCGGTCACTTCGACCGAGGAGATGCTCGCCGCGGCGGCCCAGGAGTTCGAGCGGGCCGACGGGCTGATCGGGGCGGCGGCGCCCTGCGACTACCGCCCCCGCCGCGTCGAGCCGGGCAAGATCGCCAAGACGGGCGAACCTTTGCGGCTGGAGCTTGTCGAAACGGACGACGTGGTCGCCACGCTCGGTGAGCGCAAGGGTTCGCGGTGGGTCGTGGGGTTCGCCCTCGAGGCCGAGGACCACCGCCTGCGGGCCCTGGCGAAGCTCGAACGCAAGCACTGCGACCTGATGGTCTCCAACGGCGTGGCCGCGATGAACTCGCTCGAAAACGAGGTCGAAGTCCTCAGCCCCGACGGGGAAGTCGTCGGCCGCTTTGCCGGGCCCAAGGCCGACGTCGCCCGCGGCATCCTGGGGGTGATCGGCGAGCGTCTGATCGGCTGCCGCGGCTAGCACGCCGGCCCGAGCGGCACCTCGGCGTCCCGGGGCCGTTTCCCCGTTCTTCGCAACGCCCCCTGTCAGGCGTTTCGTAGGTGGCGACCGCCGGGCGATCGCATTACTATTCGAGCTTTCCTCCAAGGTCCAGGCGGCGGCGATGGTCCGGGTGGCGATCTACGGGGCGTCCGGGTACACCGGCTACGAGCTGTTACGGCTCTTGGCCCGGCACCCGCACGCCCGCGTGACGACGCTCACCACGCGATCCGAAGACCAGCCGCACTTGGCGGCGGTCCACCCGCAGCTCGCCGGGCTCTTTGACCTACGGCTTGAGAACCTCGACGACGACGCGGTCGCCGAGCGGGCCGACGTCGCCTTCACCTGTCTGCCGCACGCGGCGAGCGCCGAGGTCGTGGGCGGCCTCGCAAAACGGGGCATGAAGGTCATCGACCTGAGCGCCGACTACCGCCTGGGGGACGCCCAGACGTACCTTAAGTGGTACGGGCACGAGCACCCCGACCCCGCGCGGCTGGGGCACGTGCCGTACGGCTTGCCCGAGCTGTTCCGCACCGAGGTCGCCGGGGCGACGCTGGTGGCGAACCCCGGCTGCTACCCGACGTCGGCGATCCTACCCCTGGCGCCGCTGCTGCGCGCGGGGCTCGTCGAGCGCGACGGGGTCATCATCGACAGCGCCAGTGGCGTCTCGGGGGCCGGGCGGCAGCCGAAGGCGAACCTGCACTTCCCCGAGTGCAACGAGGCCTTCAGCGCCTACGGCGTCGGCACGCACCGCCACATGCCGGAGATCGACCGCGTGCTGTCGATCGCCGCGGGGCACAAGCTGGAGGTCGTGTTCACGCCGCACCTGGCGCCGATGGACCGTGGGATCCTGAGCACGATCTACGCGACGCCAACCGCCGGGACGACCACCGAGCGGCTGGGCGAGGCGCTGCGCGAGGCGTACGCCGCCGAGCCGTTCGTGTCGGTCGTCACCGCCCCCCCTTCGACGAAGCACGTGGCGCACACTAACCGCTGCGCAATCTACTCGACGATGGTCCGCGGCCGCGTGGTGCTGGTGAGCGCGATCGACAACCTGATCAAGGGCGCCTCGGGCGCCGCGGTGCAGAACTTCAACTTGATGTGTGGCTTCGACGAGACCGAAGCGCTGAGATAGCGCGACGCGATCGCACCCCCAGGCACGGACTCCTCCCCCAGGCACGGTCTCCTACGGCGAATGTCGCACTCGCAGCACCCCGTCGCGTTCCCCCAAGGCTTTTCGGGCCAGGGCGTCTACTGCGGCGTGAAGGAAGACACGTCGCGGCTCGACCTGTCGCTGGTGGTCTCCGACCGGCCGGCGGTGGGGGTCGGCGTGTACACGCAGAACTTGGTGCAGGCCGCCCCCGTGACGTTCGATCGCGAACGCACGCCGAGCGAGCGTGTGCGAGTGGTCGCCGTGAACTCGGGCTGCGCGAACGCCTGCACCGGCGCCCGCGGCCGACGCGACGCAGAACGCATGGCGACGCTCGCCGCCGAAGCGGTCGGCGCCCCGATCGATTCGGCGCTCGTGATGTCGACCGGTGTCATCGGCGTCCACCTGTCGATAGACAAGATCGCGGCGGGGCTCGCGCAGGCCGCGGCCGAGCTCGGCGACTCGGCCGAGTCCCTCGAGCGCGTTGCGCGGGGGATCATGACAACGGACACGGTCACCAAGATCCGCACGCGGCAGATCTCTGTCGATGGCGTCACGGTGACGGTGACCGGTGTCGCCAAGGGCGCCGCGATGATCGGCCCCAACATGGCGACGATGCTCGCGCTGGTGATGACCGACGCCAAGCTCACGCCGCAAGACGCCCAGGGGGCCTTGTCGGAGGCGGTCGTCGAATCGTTCAACTGCATCAGCGTCGATGGCCACACCAGCACCAACGACACGTTGCTGCTGGTGGCCAACGGCGCCGCGTCGGCCGACGGGACGCCCCTGTCGGGCAAGGGGCTCGCCGACTTCCGCGCCACGCTCGTCGAGGTCTGCGAGGACCTGGCGATCGCGATCCCCAGCGACGGCGAGGGGGCCACGCACCTGATCACCGTCGAGGTCCACGGCTGCCGCACGCGCGACGACGCCGTGCGGATCGGCAAGACGGTCGCCGACAGCCCCCTGGTGAAGACGGCGATCGCGGGCGCCGACCCCAACTGGGGACGGATCGTCTCGGCCGCCGGCTACGCGGGGGTGCCGTTCGACCCGGCGAACGTCGCGCTGCTGATCAACGGGCTGCTGGTATACGACAAGGGGACCCCCGTCCCGTTCGACGAGCGGACCGTCTCCGACAGCATCGCCTCGCAGCGCGACACGCTGCTGGTCTTGCTGCTGGACGAAGGGGACGCCTCGGCCCGCTTCTGGACCACCGACCTGACGGCCGAGTACGTGCGCCTGAACGCCGACTACCGGACGTGACACGGCCCATCGCATCGGGCGGAGCTACAGCTCGATGTGCATCACGCCGTCGATCTCGTCGAAGTGCCCGATCTTGTGGAGCACGCCGGGGGCGGAGGGGAACTCGGCGACGAACGCCGGGTCGCACGTCGCCACGGCCGGCGTGATCGCGACGCCAAGCTGGTAGAGGTGGTACGCGTGCAGCGCACCCGCGCTCAAGGCGACCATCCAAGCCGACGACCCCGCCGCGAGGCTTCGCAGCTGCGCCTGCTTCGCCCGCGACAGCTTCTTCTCGATCCCGTACTGCTCGACCACGTCGTCGCTGCTCAGGGGGCTGGTCAGCGCGAGCATCTCGTCGAACGTGCAGCCGTTCGTACGGCACTTGCGGTACAGCTTCGCGGCGCCAAGGGCGGTCTTTCGGCGCTCGAACTCAAGCTTTGCCTGGTAGGCGGTGATCGCCCGCTTCTTGTGGCTCACGAGCGCCCCGGCGAGCCAACGAGGGCCGGCGAGAGGCCAACGCGTGGCCGTCATCAGCGTGTCGCGCGTCCGCCACAGCGGCGCCCGCCGGCGGTACGCGGCGAACACCTCGTCGCGGATCGAGTCTACCGACGCCATCAAGTCCTCACGCGTCGTGAGCACCAGGTCCGACTCGACCTCGACGCAGAGCGGCTTGAGGTAGTAGACCGTTGCGCCGAGCTTCTTGCCGGGTCCGTCGAGGAACTCGTCGAGCCGCGTCTGAACGCACGCCGGCACCTTCTCGGCGATCTGGTCGAAGTTGCGCCGCTCGGTGACGGTGACGAAGAACTTCCCCTTGGGGAGGCGGATCGACGCGCGGCCGAGCTCGATCTCGCGCACCTGGGTGAATCGATCGCGATGCTTCCGAACCGCCGCTTCCCAGCGACGCTCGATCGAAGTGAACGGCTTCGAGAGCCGTAGCATCGACTCCGCGAGCTTCGACGTGCAGTCGAGTGGCGGCGCCCACACCGGCTCGCCGATCCACGATCCGAACGGCTCGAGCTCTTGCTCAAGCGTGAACGGCGGCGCGTCGAGGTCGACACGCGACGGGACAACACGCCTCGGAGAACGCTCTGACGCGCGAGGTTTCGCTTGACCCTCGAGAACCAATGCCACGGCGCCCTCCGCTGGGTTGGGTAGGGGTGTAGAGAGAAGAGTCTCGGCGTCGCGTCCGAAGCGGCCCGGGGGCAACGCCCAAATCAGTCCTACCATTTCCGCTTCCCCCGAGCAAAGCGATTTGTCGCGTTTCGGGCTTGGGTCTTTGCGGCCCACTCCGCCTCCCGCCGTCGGGCTGGTACGCTCTAAGAGTTGCCCCGCCCTCTCTGCCCCGCTCGCCGCGCCCCCCTCCATGAAGCACTACGACGTCGTCGTCATCGGCACCGGGCCGGCCGGCCAAAAAGGCGCCATCCAGGCCGCCAAGCTCGGCCGCAAGGTGGCGATCATCGAGAAGAGCCCGGTCGTCGGCGGCACGCAGATCAACACCGGCACGATCCCCAGCAAGGCCCTGCGCGAAGCGGTGGTGATCCTCACCGGCGCCGACCGACGGAACCTGTTCGGCGCGTCGTACCGCGCGAAGAAGGACGTCACCGTCGCCGACCTGGTGAGCTTCTCACAGCAGATCATCCGCCACGAGTGGGAGCTGATCGGCAACCAGTTCGAGCGGAACCACATCGAGCTGATCTGGGGGCACGCCAAGTTCGTCGGCCCCAACGAGGTAGAGGTCGCCGGCCGCGAGGGCCCCGAGCGGGTCACGGCCGACCGGTTCCTGATCGCCGTCGGCACGCGCCCCGCGAAGCCCGACCACATCCCCTTCAATCACCAGTCGATCGTCACCAGCGACGAGCTGCTGACCCTCGACCGCATCCCGCGGACGATGATCGTCGTCGGCGGCGGCGTGATCGGCAGCGAGTACGCCTGCATCATGGCCACGCTCGGCGTCCGCGTCACGCTGGTCGAGGGGCGGCACCAGGTGCTGGGGTTCCTCGACCAAGAGATCGCCGGCACGTTCCAGTACTTCATGCGGCAGAAGGGGATCACGCTGCGCCTCGGCGAGAAAGTCGAGAGCATCGAGGAGATCGACTCCGACGCGACCCAGCGCGGGGCCACGCACCAGCAGGCCAAGCTCGTGCAGGCCAAGCTCGAATCGGGCAAGCACCTGCGGGCCGAGCTGCTGCTGTACGCCGTCGGCCGCCAAGGGGTCTGCGGCGAGTTGGGCCTGGCCGCCGCGGGGATCGACTACGACGACCGCGAGCGCTTGAGCGTCAACGAGAACTATCAGACGAACGTCCCCCACGTGTACGCCGCGGGGGACGTGATCGGCTTCCCGGCCCTCGCCTCCACGAGCATGGAGCAGGGACGCCGCGCGATCTGCCACGCCTGCGGCGTTTGCGACGTGCGGAACTACAACACGGCGCTGTTCCCGTACGGCATCTACGCGGTGCCGGAGATCTCGATGGTCGGCAAGACCGAAGAGCAGCTAACCGACGAGGGGGTCCCCTACGAGACGGGGATCGCCCACTACCGCGAGATCTCGCGCGCGAAGCTCCTGGGGGACGAGCTGGGGATGATGAAGATGCTGATCCACCAAGAGACGCACAAGATCCTCGGCGTCCACGTGATCGGCGCCGACGCCACCGAGCTGATCCACATCGGCCAAGCGGTGATGGCCCTGGGGGGGACGGCCGAGTTCTTCATCGACAACGTGTTCAACTTCCCGACCCTCGCCGAGTGCTACAAAGTGGCGGCGTACAACGGGCTGAATAAGTTGAACCACGTGTGAGGGGGGGCGTGTGCGGGGTTTGTCGGTCCTTCGGGCGCAGCTTCTGGTCAGACCGGGAGCGGCGTTCCCCCCCCCCTGCGCGTCGTTTCCCGCGCTTTTCCCGGCCTCTCGGCGAATCGTGACCTAGATTTCAGACGGAAGACCACATGCCCTCGCTTGGGCGGCGGTTCTCCACCCTTGTCACACACCTTTTCCCGTTGCCGCGGGCTTCCGCGGCACCCCCTCCTGAGGAGGAGCCCCGCCCATGGTTACGCGTTCCCAAGTCCGCTGCGCTGCAGTGTTGGCGCTCGCCCTCGTCGCCGGGACGCGTCCGGCGTTCGCGGTGCCCCGGTCCGACCAGTCGCCGGCCCGTCCGCTGGGTCTGCCGCTCGCTGCACAGGTTCACATCACCGGTTCCGACGCCCGCTCGCTCGACTTCAACAACACGATCCTTGGCAACGCCATGGGTCTGGTGAACGTGAACCTCCGCGAGGGGGTCGAGTTCGCGGCGCGTGGTGTCACCCGACTCGACGAAGACCGGTTGTTCTTGCTCCGAAACTCGGACCGTCCGGTCCGCGTGTACTTCTTGAACGAGGGGGCCGGTTACCGCAACTCGCTCGGCTACTCGACCACGATGGCGGGCTCGACCACCAACGGCGCGCGGAAGCTCGTGTTGCCCGACGTGTCGAACGGCACGTTCGGCGGGCCCAACCTGCTGGCCCCCGGGGACTGGGTCGAGCTCGGCAACTTCCCGCAGGGGACGTCGTTCGAGTTCTTCATCATCCAGAACGCGGTCAACGGCGGACGGACGATCTTCACGAATCGCGACGCGGCGAACGTCGATCGACTGCAACACCTCTCGGCGTGGCTCCTCGGCGACCGGTACGTGCTGTTGGGCTTTGAAGACCTCACCGGTGGTGGTGACTTGGACTACAACGACGTGGTGGTGGTGGTCGATTTGAGTCCGGACCTGGGCCAGGGCCCGCTCGCGATCCTCCCCCGGTGAGCGCGTGAACGGGTCGCCCCGAGCGTCTACGACAGCTCCCCGAGCCAGCCGAATATGAACTCTCCTCCTAGCAAACGATGGTTCAACTCTCGTCGGCGCGGGCTGCGCCGCGAGAGCCGGCTGGGTGTCGAGATCGCCGAGCTAGCGCTGGCCTTGCCGGTGATGGTGACGATCGTGTTCGGCACGCTCGAGTTGTGTGAGCTGATGTTCCTGAAACAGTCGTTGTCGGTAGCGAGCTACGAGGCGGGTCGTTTGGCGGCCCGCCCCGGAGTCACCTCACAGACCGTCCGAGACCGATTCACACAGATGATGACGGCGCGGCGGGTCCGCAACGCGCGGATCACGATCACGCCAGCCGACCTGAGCGTCGTGAGCCGTGGCGACACGATCCGGATCGACGTCGCGGCGCCGGTCGCGGGCAACAGTTCGACGAACCTGGTGCTGCGGAGCGTCCCCGACGTGGCCGAGGCGGCGTTCATGGTTCGAGAGTAGACAAGCGCAGCGCTGACCCCTCCTTGTTAAAGTTCCCTTTCGCGTTCTGACCCGCCCCGGGACCCCTTCCATGAACGCCGTTCCGCAAAGTAAGCCTCGAAGCCGCCGCGCACTGCGCTCCAGCGTGCGGCGCCCCCGCGACCGTCGCGGGGCGACTCTGGTGCTGGTCGCCGTGATGTGCACGGTGCTGATCAGCTTCGGCGCGCTGATGTTGAACTGGTCGTACATCGAGCTCTCGCATTCGCAGCTCCGCGCCGCGTCGGACGCGGCCGCCAAGGCCGCGGTGGTGTCGCTCAGCCGCACGCAGTCACAAGCCTCGGCGCGCACCTCGGCCCGCAACATCGCGTCGCAGTACCGCATTGGGGGGCAGTCGTTCTCGCTGCGCGACGGCGACATCGAGTTCGGGAACAGCATGCCGAACGGGAACGGCGGGTACAGCTTCTCGCTGAATCAGCCGCCCCTCAACTCGGCTCGCGTCACGGCGCGACTGGGGCCGGGGGGGTCGGGGGCGGCGGTCCCGGTGCTGTTCGCGAGCCTCGTCGACACCGACACGTTCTCGCTCGAGAAGCGCGCGATCGCCGGCCGCTACGACCACGACATCTGCGTCGTGGTTGACCGCTCGGCGTCGATGGCCTGGGACATGTCGGGCGTGGACTTCCGTTACCCCGGAAGCCAGGTAAACGACTCGACGCTCCAGAACTACTTCCGCCCTCCGCACCCGACCGAGAGCCGTTGGGCGGCGCTCACCAGCGCGCTGCAGACCTTCAAGACGGTCGTCGATCGCAGGAACCTGAACCCGCAGATCGGGCTCGTGTCGTACGCCAGCGCCTACACCTTCGGCCTGTACAACTCGACCGAGGTGACGGCCAACCAGCTGATGAGCAGCGACACTTCGCGGTTCTTGAGCGCGGCGATCCAGATCGCTCAGAACCCGATCATCGGCGACACGAACATCGCGTCGGGGCTCACGAGCGGGCGGACCGTGCTGCTGCGGCCGGAGACCCGATCGACCGCCAACCGCACGCTGATCTTGTTGTCAGACGGGCGCCGGACGGCCGGCGCCGACCCCGTGACGACGGCGACGACGCTCGCCGCCGATCGGATCACGATCCACGCGATCTCGTTCGGCGAGAACGCCGACACGGCGGTGATGTCGCGCGTCGCCCAGGTCGGCGGCGGGCGTCACTACCACGCGGTGACCGGCACGCAGCTCCAGAGCGCTTTCGAACAGATCGCTGAGCAGTTGCCCGCGGTCCTCATCCACTGAGAAGCGCTGCGATGAAACGCCAACGCGCACAAAACGACCGTCCGCGGAACCGCCGCGGCCCCCTGCGAAGGGGCGCCGCGGCGGTCGAGTTCGCGTTCTCGGCCTCGATCGTCTTCTTCCTGTTCTTGGCGATGATCGAGGTGGCGCGTTTCCACGTCGTGCGACACTCGCTCGACCAGGCCGTGTACCAGGGCGCCCGGACGGGGATCGTCCCGGGGGCCACGGCCGCCCAGGTCACGACCGCCGTCGCCGATCGTTTGCGTGTCGCGGGGGTCATCAGTCCGACGATCGTCGTGACCCCCGCCGTGATCACGACCGGGACACGCACCGTGACGGTCCGCGCGTCGTGCAACTACGGCCAAAACAGTTGGTGCACGCCAAAGTTCTTCACCGGCATGGACGTCACCGCCGAGATGACGCTCGACCACGAGAACGTGGCCTTCACTCCCTGACGCCGAGCTGGCGATTCAGTCCTCCGCGATCGCGTACGCCGTGGCGTGCGACCGGCAGTGGCTGATCGAGAGGTGCACGCGTTGGATCCCGCTGCGCTCGAGCACCTCGCGGGCCCCGCCGTGGAAGCGGACCGATGGGGCGCCGGACGGGGCGTTGCGGACCTCGACGTCGCGCCAACCGATCCCCTTCACCCACCCGGTGCCGAGCGCCTTGAGGACCGCCTCCTTGGCGGCCCAGCGCCCGGCGTAGTGCTGTGTCGCCGCTTTGCGTTCCGAGCAGTAGGCGATCTCGTGCTCGGTGTACACGCGGGCGATGAACAGCTCCCCGTGCCGTTCGATCATCTGCGCGATGCGCAGGCACTCGATGATGTCGGCGCCGATTCCAACGATGGCCATGCGAGCCGCCCGCGGTGACGTGTCAGTTCCTGCAACGAGCGGTCAAGCGTGCAGAGCCTGGTCGAGGTCCGCCACCAAGTCGTCGGGGTCTTCGATCCCGCACGCCAGGCGGATCATGTTGTCGGGGATCCCAAACCGCGCGCGTTCCTCGGGCGAGCACTTGTAGTAGCTCATCACGAGCGGCTGCTCGATGAGCGTCTCGACCCCCCCCAGGCTCGGGGCGATCCGGCAGACGCGCGCGGCATCGACGACGCTCGCCGTCTCGCGCCAGTCGGCGTCCTTCAGCAGGAACGTCACCAACCCGCCGTAACCTCGCATGTACTTGCGGGCGACGGCGTGGTCGCGGTGCGACTCGAGGCCCGGGTAGTAGACCTTCTCGACGCGCGGGTGCGCTTCGAGGAACCTCGCGACAGCCAAGCCGTTCTGGTTGTGCCGCTGCATCCGCAGCTCGAACGTCTTCAGGCCGCGCTGCAGCAGGTAGACGTTGTGGGGGCTGTTGATCGCCCCCATGATTCCGCGCAGGTTCCGCACCGGGTCGAGCTGCTCCTTCGATCCGGCGACGCACCCCGCCAGCAGGTCGTTGTGGCCCCCCAGGTACTTGGTCGCCGAGTGCAGGACGTAGTCGATCCCCGCCTCGATCGGTCGCAGGTTGTAGGGGGTCGCCAGCGTGGCGTCGATCATCGTCTCGACGCCGTTGCGTCGGCCGACGTCGACGTAGCGGTCGAGGTCGATGCAGCTCTGGTGCGGGTTGGTGGGTGACTCGCTGATCAGCATCCGCGTGCGCGGGGTGATCGCCCGCTCCATCGCTTCGTAGTCGCCGGTCTTCACCGTGTGCGTGGTGACTCCGAACCGCGCGAGGTGCTTGTTGCAGAACTCGCGGCTGCGGTGGTAACACTCGTCGAAGAAGACGACCTCGTCTCCCTGGTTGACCTTGCTCATCAGCAGGCCGACGAACGCCGCCATGCCGCTCGCGTAGAGGATCGCTGTCTCGGCGCCCTCGAGCGCCGCGAGCTTCTTCTCGACGACGCGCTCGCCCGGGTTGCCGTAGCGGCCGTACTCTTCGCGCTGCTGGTCCTGCTCGATGTAGTCGATTACCGCCTGCGTGTCGGCGAAGGTGTAGGTCGATGCGCAGAAGATCGGGTCGGTGATCGAGTCGCCCGGCTTCTGCCGGGCCTCGCCGGCGTGTACTGCCAAGGTCGACTGGCCGGGCTGCGGGGCGCCGACGCGCTGGGGGCGATCTGCCGCCGCGGGGGTGTCGCTAGGGGCCGGGGGGGTCGTGGTGGGGGGCATCGTGGGTCGCTCGTTTGTCCGGGGGCCTAACGCAAGGCCGTCGGTGGAGTCGCCCCGGGGACGCCCGCCCCGCCATTCCACGCGAGGACAAAAAAACGCCACCGGGCAAGACCCGTGGCGCGTGCGTGCGTGCGTAAAAGCCCCTCGCCCCGCGGCCTAACCCCCAAGTGAGCCAGCCAACCTTGTGGCCGGGCCAACCGCGGGTTATCGCGAAGCGGGTGATGGCTCTTTAGCAGGCGTCGGCTGCAAGCGGCCACAAATCCCGTTGTTGGCTTTACCGTACCGTCGGGCCCCTCGCGAAGCAAGGACGGACTTTCGGCCCCGTCGGGGGACGTTTCGGCGGAACCATGCGGGCGGATGGGGGTTCGATCGTTACGGCCCGCTGCGCTTTGGATTACCGTAGAATCTCAGGGTGTCGCCGTGGGGGCGACCGCCGAGGAACCGACGAACCGCGTTTGAACGCCACCGACCGCCGCCGCCCGACTTTCGCTCGCCCCGCGGCGCTGGGGCTCGCCCTGTGCCTGGCCCTAGCGGCGACCACGCCGGCTGCCGAAGTCGAGCTCCTCGGCTCGCTTGCCGTGGCGCTCGAGCCCGAAGTCGCCGGCGAGCTAGGCCTGACCGAGGCGCAAACTGAACGCCTCTGGGGGGTCGCCGACTCACGCGAGGCCGAGGGGCTTCGCCTCGTGCTCGCCAACCGCGGGGCCAGCCCGGAAGTGCGGCTCGCGGCCTTGGCCCCTCACCGGGCGGAGTCCGAGCGCCTCGCGAGCGAGGTGCTCACCGCCGACCAGCGCGCGGCCCTCGCCAAGATCGTCGCGTCGCGTGACGACGCCGCATTGAAGCAGCCAGCCGCGCCGGCCGACGCGCCAGTCGCCCAGCAACCTGCCGCGGAGACAACCCAGGCGACTGCGCCGGACGCCACGCCGCAACCAGAAGCAGGCGCGGAGGCCGACCTGGCGCCAAGCGACGGGCCTCCGGCCGCGAGCGCAGCCCAGAGCCCAGAGCCCGACGACGGGCTGCTGTCGTTCAACTTTCGCCGCCAGCCTTGGGAGGACGTGCTCGATTGGTTCGCCGAGCGCGCGGGGCTGTCGCTCGTCTCCGACACGGCGCCCCCCGGGTCGCTGACGTACTTCGACGACCGCCGCTACACGCCGGCCGAAGCGCTCGACGTCCTCAACGGCGTGCTGCTGACCAAGGGGTACACGCTGGTCCGCAAGGACCGCATGCTGCTGGTAGTGAACCTCGAGGACCGCGTCCCGCCGAACGTCGTGACCGACGTGCCGCTCGCGAAGCTCGACGAGCGCGGCGAGTACGAGCTCGTGCGGGTGCTCTTCCCGCTCGGCGCCGTCGGGCCCGAGGCGGCCGCCGACGAGTTGCAGCGCCTCGTCGGCCCGCAGGGGGCGATCGTCGTCCTCCCCGAGGCGGGGATGATCCAGGTGACCGAGACGGCCGGGCGGATCCGCGTGATGCGCGGCGTGCTCGAGGCGATGGGGCGCACAACGACGTTCACCGCGGAGCCGGCCGAGCTCCGCGTCTACCCCACCAATGGGGCCGACGCCGAGTCAGTCCTCGCCGTCCTCCAGACGTTGCTGGCCGGCTCGACCACCGCGCGGCTGGCGGTCGATCCGCAGACGCAGAACCTGATCGCGATGGCGAGCGAAGCCGAGCACGCCTCGGTCCGCGCCGCGCTCGGCAAGCTGCAGCAAGACGGCCGGCGCGTGGAGCTGATCCCCGTGGGGGACATCGACCCGGTCTCGGCCGCGTCGATGGTCAACAAGCTGTTCAACCCCGGCAAGAAGAAGGACGAGGTCGATCCCCGCGCGCCGGTCGTCGAGGCCGACCGCGTGGCGGGGGCGCTCATCGTGCGCGGCAACGCGGCGCAGGTTGCGCAGATCAAGGAGCTCGTCGGCCAGCTCGGCGAGTCCCCCGAGGCCCGCGGCGGCGCCGACCTTGGCAACGTGCGGACGGTCCCCCTGGGGGGCGCCGCCGCGCGCGAGGCGCTCCAGCGGATCGAGGCCCTCTGGCCGGCGCTCCGCACCAACCCGCTGGAGGTGCTCGAACCGACCGGCGCGATCCCCGGTTTCCGCCCCGGCGCCGAAGCCGAACGCCGACAAGCCGAGGAGACGCAGCACAAGTCGCTGCCGGACGACGGCGCCGCGGAAGAGCCGGAGGGAGTCGAGAGCCGCGGCGCTTCCCTCCACCGCGTCCGGGCGCGGTTCGCGGCCGAGACGCAGTCGCCGACTCCCGAGCGAAAGCCCGGCGCAAAGGGCTCGCCGGTGATCGTCGCCCCCGGGGCCTCGACGACGGTCGTCGCCAGCGACGACCCCGAGGCGCTGGACCTCTTCGAGCAACTCCTCGAAGCGGTCGCCGGGAACGCGCAGAGTCAGTCGCGTAAGTTCGCCGTCTTCTACCTGAAGTACTCCGACGCCGCGACCGCGGCGGTGACCCTGCAAGCGGTATTCGGCGGCAAGAGTGGCGGCGGGAGCTCGCTGGTTGGGGACCTCGCCGGCGCGGCGATCGGCGGCTCGGGGGGAGACTTGGTAGGAGATCTGTTGGGGATGGGAGGCGCGGGAGGCTCAGGGGGTGGCTTCACGAGCGTCGCCGTTGATGTCTTTCCCGACGTGCGCCTCAACGCGCTGCTGGTGAACGCCACGCCGCGTGACTTGCAGACCGTCGAGCAGTTGCTGCTAGTGATCGACCAACCGCGCGGGCCTGATCGGATCGAGGCGGCCGGCCGGCCACGGCTGATCCCCGTGGAGAACGCCGACGTGAACGCCGTCGCCGCGGTGGTGCGGCAGGTCTTCAGCGACCGACTCGACTCGGGGGGCG
>JBOFFC010000119.1:0-22316 GCA_051648405.1 Lacipirellulaceae bacterium | reverse complement strand
GAGCGTCCGAGATGTCCGAAGAGCTTCAAGAGAACGCCCCCGCCGAAGCCCCGCAGCCGCGCCGTGTCGAGGTCGAAGACAAGGACGCCCTCTGCCTGTACGCGAACTTCTGCCGCGTGACGGGGACTCCCGAGGAGCTGATCCTGGACTTTGGGCTCAACGCCCAGCCGTTCGGCGTGCCGACCGAGCCGGTGCAAGTCCGCCAGCGGATCGTCACGAATTACTACACGGCCAAGCGGATGCTGCAAGCGCTGCACATGTCCGTCCAGCGGCACGAGCAGGCGTTCGGCGTCCTCGAGACCGACGTCCAGAAGCGTGTGATCGGCAAGGTCGGCGGCTAGTCCCCGGGCCGGGTGGAGTGTCGCAAGCGCCGGTCGCAGCGGTTGTGCGCTCGGGGCGGCTCGCTGCGGCGCGGCGAGTCGCCCGGGATGACGTACCGTTGGGGACTCGCCGCGCCACGCGGGCGCGGGAGTCACCCAACGGCGACCGCTTCCTGTGCGCGCGACCTACCTCGACTACAACGCGACCACGCCGCTCGCCCCGCGGGTGCAGGAGTCGATGCTCCCCTACTTGGCGGAGCGCTACGCCGACCCAACCGGCTCGCACGCCGCGTCGCGCGCCGTTGCCGAAGCGATCGAAGACGCCCGCACGCGGGTCGCGTGGGCGATCGGCGCGGCGGCCGGCGACGTCGTCTTCACCAGTGGCGCGACGGAGAGCTGCAACCTGGCCCTCCGCGGGCTGATCGAGCCGCTCGTGCGCGCTGGGGATCGCCCTCACCTGATCGTGTCGGCGGTCGATCACGCCGCCGTCCGCGGCCCGGCGCGGTGGCTGGCGTCGATCGGCGCCGAAGTCTCGATCGCCCCGTGCGACGCGCTCGGTTTGGTCGCTCCCGAATCCGTCATGTCGCTCCTGCGTCCCTCGACGAGGCTCGTCGCGGTCGTCCACGCGAACGACGAGGTCGGCGCCATTCAGCCGATCGCCGCGATCGCCGCCCGCTGCCGTGAGGAAGGAGTGCTGCTGCACGTCGATGCGTCGCAAACGCTCGGCAAGACGCCGCTCGACGTGGCGACGCTCGGCGCGGACCTCGTCAGCCTCTCGGCCCACAAGGCGTACGGGCCGAAGGGGGTCGGCGCCCTGTGGGTCCGCAGCGGCGTCGCGGTCGAGCCCCAGATGTGGGGGGTCGGCCAGGAGCACGGCCAGCGGTCGGGGATGCCGAACGTCGTCGGCGTGGTCGGCTTCGGCCACGCGGCCGCGCTGGCGACCGAGTGCCTTGCCGAGGCCACGCAGCGGATGGCGCGGCTCCGCGACCTGCTCGAAGCGAAGCTGCTGGAGTCGGCCGGCGCCGGGCTGGTGCTCGGCCCGACCGACGAGCGACGGCTGCCGAACACGCTCTGCCTGGCCCTGCCGGGAGTTGCGGCCGACGTGCTCCTCGCGGCGACTCCCGACGTCCTAGCGGCGTCGTGCGCCTCGGGGGGCGCCCACGTCATCACGCTCGGCCCAACGCTCCGCGCGATGAACGCCGACCCCGCAGCCGCCCAAGGGGCGGTCCGCTACTCGCTCGGTTCGTACACCGACGAAGAAGAGATCGACCGCGCCGCCGTAGCGATCGTCGAGTCTTGGCGGCAGTTGGCGTAGCGGCGGCGCACCGCGTTCACTCCCCGCGCAAGAACGCCCCGAGCGCCGCGCCGTAGTCGCGCCAAAGTGCGGCTTCGTCCTCCTCGGCGCCCTTCGGGAGTTCGAGCGTGACGATCGGCACGCCGCGTGTTTCGCCGACGTAGGACCCGAGCGAGCCCGGGCGGCCACCCAGCTTCTGGACTGGCAGGCGTCCGTCGATCGCGCGGCCGATCGTTGCGGCGAGCGCCTCTCCCGGTCCGTCGTAGTCGATGCACGACAGCGGCTGGTGAATGCTCAGCACCCGCGCGGGGTCGAAACGGTCGAGGGCCCGCATCAGGGCGGCCGATTCGGGCTCCGAGAGGGCCGTCTTGCCGTGCAGGGCGCGCTCGGTGCGGTTGTCGGCGGGGAAGTTGCGGTTCAGGTCGACGCCGTGCTCGTTGAAGCGGGCGCGCTTCGCGTAGCCGTCGGGGTTGGCGACGGGGATCACTACGAGCCGGCGCCCGGCGAGCTCAAGCGGGTGGTCCGCGAGCCACCCCTCGAAGCGCTCGACCAGCGGCGTGCCGGCCGGCTCGCTGCCGTGGATGCTAGCGACGATCATCGCCGTGTCGTCGCCGACTCCGTGGACGCGGGCCACGATCGGGGCCCCCAGCACGCTCGTCCCGAGCGGGACGAGGTCGGGCTCGGCGGCGCCGAACGGCGGCGCCACGACGAGCAGCGCAAAGCACAACAGGGCTCGGAGCACGTTGACGACCCTCGGCGCCTAGCGCCCGTTGCCACGGAAGTGATCCATGCACGTCGCCACGAGCGCCGTCCAGCCGGTCTGGTGGCTGGCCCCCAGGCCCTCGCCCGTGTCGCCGTGGAAGTACTCGTAGAACAGTGGGTAGCGGTTCCAGGCGCCGGGCGTGGTGTCGATCTGGCCGTGGCACGGGCGGACGCCGTCGTCCTCGCGGACGAAGAGCGACACCAGCCGCGTGTTCAGCTCGCGCGCCACCTGGGCGAGGTCGAGCCGCCTCCCGGAGCCGGTTGGAAACTCGACTTGCAGCGAGTCTCCGTAGAAGGCGTGGTACTTGCGGAGCGCCTCGATCAGCAGGAAGTTCACGGGGAACCAGATCGGCCCGCGCCAGTTCGAGTTGCCACCGAACAGCCCCGAATCGGACTCTCCGGGCGTGTAGGGGACGCGGCTCGTCTCGCCGCGGATCGTGACCTCGAACGGCGTGTCGGCGTGTCGTTTCGACAGCGACCGCACTCCGAAGGGGGAGAGGAACTCCGCTTCGTCGAGCATGTGCTGCAGCGCGCGGCGCAAACGGTCCGACGACGGCGCCGCGAGCAGCATCGTCGCCCCCGAGGCCGACGATTCGGCGAGGGACACAAACGGCTTGAGGTCGGCGCGGTAGCGGAGGAACCAGTCGAGGCGCTTCTTGAACCCGGGGAGCGACTCGATGAGTTCGGTGTCGAACGTCTCGACGGCCACGAGCGGAAGCAACCCGACGAGCGAGCGCACTCGCAGGGGCAGCACCTGGCCATCGACTTGCAGGCGATCGTAGTAGAAGCCGTCCTCTTCGTCCCACAGGCCACCGCCGATCGCGTTCATCGCGTCGGAGATTCGGACGAAGTGGTCGAGGAACTTCGACGCCATGTCCTCGTAGGCCGGGTCTTCGCGCGCCAGCTCGAGCGCGATCGACAGCATCGACAAGCAGTAGAACGCCATCCAGGCGGTGCCGTCGGCCTGCTCGAGTCGCGCCCCGCTGGGGAGGCCCTGCGAGCGGTCGAACACGCCGATGTTGTCGAGCCCCAGGAACCCCCCGCCGAAGACGTTGTCGCCGAGCGCATCGACGCGGTTGACCCACCAAGTGAAGTTCAGCAGCAGGCGCTGGAACGCCTCGGCGAGGAACCGGCGGTCCCCCCGGCCCTTGGTCGCGGTCGCTCGGTAGACGTGCAGGCAAGCCCAGGCGTGGACCGGCGGGTTCACGTCGTGGAAGTTCCACTCGTAGGCGGGGAGCTGCCCGTTAGGGTGCGAGTACCACTCGCGCAAGAGCAGCAACAGTTGGCCCTTGGCGAATTCGGGATCGACCCGCGCCAGTGGCACGGCGTGGAACGCCAGGTCCCAGGCGGCGAACCACGGGTACTCCCACTTGTCGGGAACGCTCAGCACGTCGCGGGCGTAGACGTGCCCCCAGTCGGAGTTGCGGCCGCTCTTCCTCTCGACCGGCGGGGTCGCGACGTCGCGATCTCCCTCGAGCCAGTCGTGGACGATGTAGTGGTAGAACTGCTTGCTCCAGAGCAGTCCCCCGTAAGCCTGCCGCGCGATCGTCGCGTGCTGCGCGGAGCAGGGGGGGACGATCGAGGCGTAGAAGGCGTCGGCCTCGGCCTTGCGCTGGGCGAACACCTTGGTGAAGCGTTCGTCGCCCGCCTGGTAGTCGCCAACCCCGTGCTCGGTGGCCCCATGTTCCGAAGCCCCGTGGGGGCGGAGCACGGCGGTCAGCGTCGCCTCGCCCCCTGCCGCGACGTTTAGGCGATAGACGGCGGCTACCTTCGTGCCACGCCCGCGCGGATTCACCGCCGCCGTCTCGCCGTCGATTACCCAGCGGTGGAAGGCGTCCTTCGCGTAGCGGACGCCGTCGTCAACGCCGAACAGCAGGCGGCTGTTGGTCTCGTTGTCGGTGAACAGGAGCTGCGGCTCGGCGTGGTCGGCGAGCGACCCCGGCGGAGTGGGGCCGAACTGGCCGTCGTACCTGCCGAGCGTCTCGTGGCTGGTCTCGAACGACCTGCCGCCGTGCGTGACGATCGTCGGCTTGAGCGTACAACCCTCGTGGCGGCAGCCCCACGACCACGTGTTGCGGAACCAGAACGTGGGGAGCACCCACAGCTCGGCCGGGTCGGGGCCGCGGTTCTTGAGCGTCAGCCGCACCAGCGTTTCGTCGGGGCCGTCCTTGGCGTACTCGACGTACACGTCCCAATAGCGCTGCTCGTCGAAGACCCCCGTGTCGAGCAGCTCGAACTCGCGGTCGTCGCGGCCCCGGTTGCGGTTCTCGTCGAGGAGCCGCTGGTAAGGGAACTCGCCCTGCGGGTAGCGGTAGAGCGCGCGGGCGTAGGAGTGGGTCGGCGTCGAATCGAGGTAGTAGTACGCCTCTTTCACGTCCTCGCCGTGATTCCCCTCCGGCCCGGTTAGACCGAACAGGCGCTCTTTGAGGATCGGGTCGCGGCCGTTCCAGAGCGCGACGCCGAAGCACAGCCGGCACTGCCGATCGCACCACCCGAGTAGCCCGTCCTCGCCCCACCGGTAGGCCCGGCTGCGGGCCTCGGCGTGCGTGAAATGCCCCCACGCATCCCCCCTACCCGAGTAGTCTTCACGGACCGTGCCCCACTGCCGCTCGGGGAGATAGGGACCCCATCGCTTCCAGTTCGCCGACCTAGCGGCGTCGGCGGCGAGGCGCTGGCGCTCGGTGTCGTCGTGGGGGTCGCGTTTGTCCATCGCCATCGCGGTCAGCCGGGAGGGAACGGGCGGCTCGGCGCGAAGGGCGTTCGCCGTCTGCACGAGCGGTCGGGGTGGGATTCGAACCCACGGAGGGTTGCCCCTCGCCGGTTTTCAAGACCGGTGCATTCGACCACTCTGCCACCCGACCGAAGCGCCCCATCCTAGCCGATTTTGGTTCCCCTTCCGCCCCCCTCGGCCCGTCGGTTAAGCTACGGGGCTTACCACCTTCCCTCCCCCGACCGCTGAAGACCCCTATGGCAGGCTGCGAGCGTTCCCGCGAGATCCGTCGTCGTCGCAAGCGGAAGGTGAATTACGTGGCGATGAAGGCGAAACTGGCCAAGGCCAGCCCGTCGGAAAAGGCCGAGATCGCGCGCAAGCTCCGCTTGATGACGCCCGGCTGCGAATCGCTGATCGAGAGCTGGGAATTGGTTAAGAGCTGATCGCTGCGCTGGCTGTTGGCGATCGGCTGTCAGCTTTTGGCTTTCAGCTTCCTGAGCCGGGGGCGCGAGCCCCCGGAGTCGTTGCGCTGGGTACACGCTCGAAGCTCTCGCGCGTAGGCGAGCCGACGACGTCAGTCGTCGGAGTGTTTGAACCCGTGTACCCGGCGCAACTCCGACGACTCACGTCGCCGGCTCGCCAGACTGGCGTGCGCGTCACGCGAACGCGAACGTGAACGCTTCGCCGTCCCAGTCGATCGACACGGTCTGCTGCTCGGCGGTCGGGTCGTCGCCGATTCCGCGGCGCAAGAGCTCGGTTGCGAGCGGGTTTTGCAGTCGCTGCTGGATGACGCGCTTCAGCGGCCTGGCGCCGTAGGCCGGGTCGTAGCCCTGCCGCGAGAGCTCGCTCCTGGCGGCGTCGGTCACCACCAAACCCATCCCGCGCCGCTTCAGCAGTTTCTCCAGCGACGCGACTTGCAGATCGACGATCCGTCGCACCTCGTCGCGTCCCAGCGGCCGGAAGACGATCGTCTCGTCGATGCGGTTGAGGAACTCCGGCAGGAACTTGCCGGCGAGCGCCTCGTGCACCCCCTCGCGCATCTCGTCAGGCGTGCCGCCGTCCTGGGCGATCTGCTGGATCAATTGACTACCGACGTTCGACGTCATCACGACGATCGTGTTGGTGAAGTTGACCGTGTGCCCGTGGTTGTCGCTCAGGCGGCCGTCGTCGAGCACTTGCAGCAGCAGGTTGAAGACGTCGCGGTGCGCCTTCTCGACCTCGTCCAGCAGCACGACCGAGTAGGGCCGGCGGCGGACCGCCTCGGTCAGTTTCCCCCCCTCCTCGTAGCCGACGTAGCCGGGGGGCGCCCCAATCAGCCGGCTCACGGTGTGCTTCTCCATAAACTCGCTCATGTCGAGGCGGACCATCGACTGGTCGCTGTCGAACAGCGTCTCGGCGAGGGCCTTGCAGAGCTCGGTCTTGCCGACCCCCGTGGGGCCGCAGAACAGGAAGCTGCCGATCGGTCGGTGGGGGTCCTGCAAGCCGCTGCGGCTCCGCCGGACCGCGTTCGCCACCGCCTCGACCGCCTCGTCTTGGCCGACGACGCGGCGGTGCAGCCGCTCTTCGAGCACCAGCAGCTTCGCGCGCTCGGTCTCGAGCATCCGCGTCACGGGGACGCCGGTCCAGGCGCTTACTACCTCGGCGATCTCGTCGGGGCCGACCTCTTGCCGCAGCAGTCGGCGTCGTTCGGCGGCGCCGGCGCCGCGGGCCGCTTCGTGCCGGGCGTCGGCCTCCGCGACTTGCTTCTCGAGGCGCGACCGCTCGCTGTCGAGCTCGTAGAGCTTTTGGTACGACGCCTCGTCAACAGGCCTCCCGGCGGCCTGCGCCTCGCGAATCGTCGCCGACTGCTGGGCGAAGGCGTGCTTGGCCTGCTCGAGCCGGGCGCGCACCTCGGCCGTCGAGCCGACCCCCAGTTTCTCGGCCTCCCACTGCTCGTTGAGCGACGCCAGGCCACGCTTCACCAGTTCGATGTCGCGATTGATCTCGTCGAGCCGCTTCTTGGCGTGCTCCTCGGTCTCGTCGGCCAGTTGTCGCGCGGCGAGCTCGAGCTGCACCAACCGGCGCTGCGCCTGGTCGATCTCGGTGGGGACGCTCTCCAGCTCCATAGCCAGGCGGCTCATCGCCTCGTCCACCAGGTCGATCGCCTTGTCGGGCAACTGCCGGTCGGCGATGTAGCGGCTCGACAGCTCGGCCGCCGCCACGAGGGCCGAGTCCTTGACCTTCACTCCCTTGTGGTGCGCCTCGTAGCGCGGCTTGAGGCCGCGGAGGATCGCCAGCGTGTCCTCGACCGACGGTTCGCCGACGAACACCGGCTGGAAGCGGCGCTCGAGCGCAGCGTCCTTCTCGATGTGCTTGCGGTACTCGTCGAGGGTCGTCGCGCCGATGCAGCGCAGGTCGCCGCGCGCGAGGGCCGGCTTCAGCAGGTTCGCCGCGTCGGCGCCCCCCTCGGCCGCCCCCGCGCCGATCACCGTGTGCAGCTCGTCGATGAACAGGATCACCCCCCCGGCGGCGTCCTCGATCTCCTTTAGGACCGCCTTCAGGCGTTCCTCGAACTCGCCGCGGAACTTGGCCCCGGCGACGAGCTGCCCCATGTCGAGCGCCACGACGCGCTTGTTCTTGAGGCTCTGCGGCACGTCCCCTTCGACGATCCGCAGCGCGAGCCCCTCGGCGATCGCCGTCTTGCCGACCCCCGGCTCGCCGATCAGCACCGGGTTGTTCTTGCGGCGCCGCGAGAGGACCTGCACGACGCGACGGATCTCGGCGTCGCGGCCGATCACCGGGTCGAGCTTCCCCTGCTGGGCCCGCTCCACGAGGTCGATGCCGTACTTCTCGAGCGCCTGGAACTTCCCCTCGGGGGTCTGGTCGGTGACGCGCGAGCTGCCGCGCACTTGGCGGAGCGCCTTCAGCAGCCCGTCGGGGTCGATCGCGTTGAGCTTCAGCGTGTCGCGCGCCGGCGTGGCGGTCTTGGCGAGCGCCAGGAGCAGGTGCTCGGACGACGTGTAGTCGTCGCGCATCCCGCCGGCCTCGGCTTGAGCCGCTTCGAGGACGCTCATCAGCTCGCGCGAAGGCTGAGCGGAGGCGCCCCCCGACGCCTTGGGGAGCCGCTTTAGCTCGGCCGCGACGATCCCCTGCAACTGACCGACGTTGGCGCCCATCTTGTCGAGCACCGGCCGGACCACCCCCTCGCTCTCGGCCAGCAGCGCCGCCAGCAAGTGCAGCGGCTCGACCTGGGGGTTCCCCCCCTCGGAGGCGAGCTCCTGGGCGTGCTGCACCCCCTCCTGCGCCTTGAGAGTCAGCTTGTCGATTCGGAATGGCATGATGGTTGGGCTTCACAGGAAGCAGCGCGTAGCGAACAAAGTCCCCCGCCCCGTTCACGGGGAGGCCGCGTTTCCGACGAGGAACGGGGGCGGGGGGCGTCCCGTGTACCCGTTTCGACGCACCCTCCCGCTGCCACTCCGCAACAACCGCATAGCAGGGGGCTTCTTCGACGTTACGGCGTTGTGCCTGCCGGAGTTCGCAGTCGTGGGCGCGGCGGCCCGGCGACTACTTCCTCTTGGCCCGCTTGACGCCCTTGGGCGGCGCCGCGACCTCGCGTCGAGCGCCGAGCCACTCGGTCGCCTCGGAGTGGGCCTCCCAGGCGTCGCCGAGCTCGAACGCGCAGTAGTGAGCCTCGCTCGGCGTGCCCGGGCTGTACATGCCCGGGCCTTCGTCCGGCAGGGGGGTGTCGCCGTTGAAGTAGGCCTCGGCGTGAGGGTTCATCTCGCGGGCCTTGGCGAGCGCCCCCTCGGCCGCCGCTTCGTCCCCGGCCAGCAGCGAGGCGAGCACCTTGCCCCACTCGTACACGCAGCTCCACTCCTCGGGGTAGCGCTCGAAGAGCTTCTCCCAGCCGTCGCGATCGATCGTCTCGAGGTAGGTCGCCAACAGCGGGTACCGCATCCCCAGGTTGTCGTTGGGGCAAAGGTCGAGCATCGCTTCGAGGTGCTCGATCGCCTCCTCGTCCTCACCGGCGTCGAGCAGCGCGTAGGCGAGGTCGGCCCGTGCCCGCATGTAGGGACGCGTCTCGTGCCAGCCCCAGAACTCGCCGACGAGCTCCTTGAACGCCTTCTTGCCGAGCTCTTTCTCGCGCCTCGCCAGTTCGAGCCGGCAGGCCTCGACGACGCCCAAGTCGTCCTCGGCGGCCATCTCGGCGAACACGTCGGTCAGTTCCGGACAGACCTCGATCGCCATCTCGACAAGCAGCTTCGCGCAGTCGTCTTTGCCGTGCTCCGCGAACCGTGCGGCGGCTTTAATCAGCTCGGAGGCGACGTGCTCGGGCGAGGTCTCACGGAGCCCCTCCTGGACAGCCGCCTCCATGTCACGGCGGAGCGACTCAACCGTCTGGCCGTCGCCGCGGATCGTCGCCACTCTCGGGGCCGGGCCGATGACCACGAGTGGCTTCTCGGCCCGCTTGGAGGGCTTCTTCGTCGGCTTTTTGGCTTTCGTCTCGTCACTCACCCAGCCACCGCGCTGATTCTTCGCCATTGCACACCCTCCCTGGGACCGAGGTGAAACCGAAATTCACATTCGCCCGTTCTCGGAGCTCAGCCTTGCGTCTCGCACGCCGCGAGCAGCGCGTCTTTGCCGACCCGGTCGCAGAAGTCGCCGAGGGCTTCGCCGGGCGTTCGGGTCGCCTTGAAGTGAACGAACACGCGGGCGAGCGTCGTCGCGACTTCGTCGGCCGGGACCATGTCCTTGTAGATCCAGTTCAGTCGGTGCCCGAGGCGGCTGCCGCCGAGGAACATGGTGTAGCGCTCCTTGGCGCGACCCACGAGGCCGATGTCCGAATTGTACGGCCGCGCGCAGCCGTTGGGGCAACCGGTCATGCGCGTCGTGAACCGCTCGTCCTCAAGGCCGAGCTTCGCGAGCTCCCCCTCGATCTCGGTCATCATGCCGGGGAGGGCCCGCTCGCTCTCGGTGACGGCCAAGCCGCAGGTCGGCAACGCGGGGCAGGCCATCGACCAGCGGCGGACGGTCGACACGTCTTCGGTCAGCGGCACGCCGTGCTGGCGGAGGATCGACTCGAGCCGCGGTCGGTCGTGCGCTTCGAGGTCGCAGAAGATCAGCCCCTGGTGCGGCGTGATCCGCAGCGCGGGCGCCATCGTCGAGCAAACCTCACGCAGCGCGGCCTTCATGCGGAAGGCCCCCTCGTCCTTCACGCGGCCGTTCTCGACGTTGAGCCCGTAGAACCAGCGGCCGTCCCCCTGCTCCTGCCAGCCCATGCCGTCGTTGTGCTCGGTGATCGTCGCGTCCTTCGGCGGGGCCAGCTCGCGACCGCAGTACTCTTCGACCTTCTGTTTGAAGTCCGCGAGTCCCCAGTCGTGGATCAGGTACTTGAGCCGTGCGACCTTGCGATCGCAGCGGTTGCCGAAGTCACGCTGGACCTTCATCACCGCTTCGGCGACGTCGATCTCTTCCCCCGCGGGGGCGTAGCACATCGGCTGGCCGACCGCGGGGAACGTCTTCTCGGCGCTGGGGGTCCGGCCGAACCCGCCGCCCACGAGGACGTTGTAGCCAACCACCCGGGCGTCGGCGCCCGAACCCTCGACGATCGCCAAGAAGCCGATGTCCTGCGAGTAGATGTCCGCCGCGTTGTCCCCCGGCAGCCCGACCCCCATCTTGAACTTGCGCGGCAGGTAGGTACGCCCGTAGATCGGCTCGACCGGGTCGCCGTCGTGGCGGCCGCTCGAGGCCGGCTTGGCCCCCAGGCCGCTGGTCGCGAGCTGCTTCTCGCCCGTCTCGCCGTTGGTGAGCCACAGCTCGTGGTAGGCGCCCGTTTGCGGCTTGAAGTGCCCCTTCAGGCGGTCGGCCAGGTCTTGCATCGCGCCGTAAACCGCGTCCTTCTTCGGGATCGGCGAGCACATCATGTTGCGCGCCACGTCGCCGCAGGCCGCGAGCGTCGTCTGCTGGACCTCGTTCACGCGGTGGATGTAGTGCTTCAGATTGGTCTTCAAGATCCCGTGCAACTGGATCCCCTGCCGCGTCGTGAAGCGGAGCGTGGTGTTGCCGACCTCGTCGCACAGGTCGAGCTGCGCGAGCATCTGCGCGCTCGAGAGCTTCCCCCCCGGGATCACCGTGCGGACCATCATCGAGTAGTACTTGCCGCCGGGGACCTTGTTCTCCTTGGCCTCCTTGCGGCGGTCGCGGTCGTCCTGCTCGTAGGTGCCGTGGTGCTTCAGGAGCTGGATGCTCTCCGTCGTGAAGTTCGGCTCGCCGTTCACCATCTCCTGCGGGATCGGGCCCCGGAGGTACTGGCTGGCGGTCTTGAAGCCCTCGACGGGGCTCAGCTCAACGGTGGGGGTGTCTTCGCTCATCGTCGGTTGCGGTTCGCCCGGGGGCGTTCTGTGGAGGCCTTGTGCGGGCGCCCCGAATCGGTACGCCTGGCGGAAAGAATACCGCTAGCCCCCGTGTCCGACCATGCGGCCTCGGCGCCACGTTGGTACGATCGACTCTCATGGAACCGCCGCTTCTGAGCACCAAAATCGTCCCTCTCGGACGACTGCCGCCGAGCGTATGGTTCGCCACGGGCCTAGGGGTCGGCCTCCTGAGGCCGGCGCCGGGGACCCTCGGGGCCCTGTGGGGCGTGCCCCTCTGGCTGGCGATCGTCCAGCTACCTGGCCAGGCGTGGCAGTTTGCCGCGCTCGCGATCGTCGTCGCCGCGGGAGTGCCGATCTGCACGCACGCCGCGAAGGCCCTCGCCGAGCGCGACTCGGCGGTGGACGGTAAGGACCCGCAGTCGATCGTCTGGGACGAGCTGGCGACCGTGCCGATCGTGTACGCCTGCACGCCGGGCGCGTACACAGCCACAACGCTGGGAGAGGTGACGTTGCCGTTCGTCGGATGGCTACTGATCGGCTTCGCACTCCACCGGCTGATGGACATTACCAAGCCGTGGCCGTGCCGGGCGCTCGAGCGGCTCCCCGGCGGCTGGGGGATCATGGCCGACGACGTGGTGGCGGCGCTCTACGCCGGCCTAGCGTGCCACGTGGCCTGGCGGCTCAGCGGCTGAACCACGCGAGCGTTCGAAAAGAGAATCGACGACCGGAATGCCTCCGAACGTCGTTGAGCTCCCCCGGTAGGACTCGAACCTACGACCCAGCGGTTAACAGCCGCTTGCTCTACCGACTGAGCTACAGGGGAATGGGTCCTTCGGGCGCTGGCCACGGCCTGTGCCGAAGACCTGAAGTATTGCCTGGCGCCCCGTGACAGTCCAGGGCCGCGAGCCGAAGGTGGGGGGCTTCGTAGGGCCGCCCGGGCGGCACAACCGGCGCTAACGGCGCGGCTAGCAGCCTGTTGAATAACGCCGTCGCGACGTTTTTCAACCTTGCCAAGCTCACGGCCGAGCCGCTCGCGGCTCGCGAAACCGCGGCGAAAGCGCCACGGTTTCGACGGCCCCTCCCTGCGACGACGCAGCCTGTTGAAAGTCAATAGGCTGCTAGCGGCCAGAGGCTGGGGTCAGCAGATCGGCGATGCGGCTGGCGATCTCGTCGGGCTCGGCCATTCGGCCGGCGCCGCGCTCGCGGCAACTGAGCCAGCCTGCGCCCGGCTCGACGAAGTGGACGCCGTCCTCGCGGAGCTGTGCGACGTTGCGCTGGACGGCCGGCTTAGCCCACATCTCGCTGTTCATCGCCGGGGCCATCAGCACCGGTCCCACGAACGACAGCAAGAGCGTGCTCAGCAGGTCGTCGGCGTGCCCCTGAGCGCCTTTTGCGAGCAGGTCGGCCGTCGCCGGGGCGACGCACAGCAGGTCCGCCGCGCGGGCCAGCTCGATGTGCGGCCCTAGCGGGTGATCGGCCAGGTCGAACTGGTCGGTCACCACGCGGCGGCCGGTCAGTGCGCTGAACGTGGCCGGGCCGACGAACTTCAGCGACGCAGCGGTTTGCACCACGGTCACCGTGTGGCCGTCCTGAACGAGACGGCTAACAAGGGCCGCCGTCTTGTAGGCGGAGACGCCGCCGCCGACGCCGACGAGGAGGGATGCCATCGGGGGACGAAGCCGCTAGGTGGCGGGGTGGTGAAGCGCCAGTGACCAAATCCCCAACGACTAACAACCCGCACGCTTCTCTAGCATCGGCCCTTTGCCACCTATCCTCTCCCGCTTCACATGCTGTCGAAGTCGAAGTCGGGCATCGAGTGACGAACCGAGCGGCTGGGCGTGCGCACCTCGCTTGACGAGTCGAGGTAAATCTTGTCCTGCAGGATCTCCTGCACGACGATCTCCATTTTGTCTTTGGTATCGACCTTCACGAGCGGGCGTGCGCCGCCGTTTAGCGCCACCAGCCGCTTTTGGATCAGCGTCGAAAGCTTGAAGCGGCCGCCGACCTTGTTGACGATCGCTTCTTCCTTCAGGGCGTCGATCATCGGATTCAATCCAGCGCCGTGCGGGCGCCGCTCGTGGGGGGAGTTCTTGCCGACCGAGTCGGCGCTGAGCACCCTAGGGGGGCGCCCTAGGGCAACGGAAACCCTTCGCTCACAAGGACATCGACGATCCGGTCCACGGCGTCGTCGAGTCCCTCGTTGACGATCAAGTGCTTGTAGTCGCTCGCCCGGTCGAGCTCGTGGCGGGCGACCTCCAGCCGGCGCCGGAGCGAAGCCTCGTCCTCGGTGCCACGAGCGCGGAGCCGCTCTTCGAGCACACGCTCGGACTCGTCCCGCCGGTCTGCCGGGACGACGAACAGCGTGACCGCGTCGGGGTACCTTGCGAGGGCTCGCTCGGCACCATCGACATCAATCTCTAAGAGTACCCAAGAGCCTCGATCGAGGCTAGGGAGCACCTCTGCAAGAAGCGTGCCGTACCAGTGCCCGCGGCCGAACACCTCGATCGCCTCGAGGAATTCCCCCGCGGCGACCCGCCGACGGAACTCGTCGGCCGCAAGGAAGTGGTAGTCCACACCGTCGGCTTCGCCGGGCCTGGGGGGCCGGGTCGTCGCCGAGACGCTCTTCCGCAGCCGGTCTCCCGTGCGCAGCAGCACCTTGCGCACCAGCGTGCTCTTGCCGACCCCGGAGGGGCCGGACATGACGACGAGTTTGCCGGGAGAGGGAGCCACGGTAAAGGCGAGAGGCGGGAGGTTAGAGGCGAGGGGACGGGAGGAAAGATGCTCGAGGGCAGGCGATCGCTTTTGGAGAGGTCTGCGTTCTGTTGGTCATTGGTGCTTGGTCATTGGTCGTTCGCGACCCGTACGCGGAACGGACTACCAGCGACGACACGTCGCGACTCTCGCCTCTTACTCGACGTTCTGGACCTGTTCGCGGACGCGCTCGAGGGCCGCCTTCATATCGACGACGCGGCGCGAGACCTCGGTGTCGTTCGCCTTCGAGCCGATTGTGTTCACTTCGCGGCCCATTTCTTGGGCGATGAACTCGAGCTTGCGACCGGCGTTCTCGCCGTGGGCGATCGTCTCGTGGAACTGCTCGAGGTGGCTGCGCAGGCGGACCGTCTCTTCGGAGATGTCGCTGCGGTCGATGAACAGCGCGACCTCGCGCGCCAGGTCCGGCGCTTCGATCGTCACGCCGAGCTTCTCCATCGCCTGGCCGACGCGCTCGTGCAAACGCACGCGGTAGCTGTCGGCGACCAGGGGGGCGCGCTCTTCGACCCCCCCCAGCAGCAACGCGACTTCGGCGCAGTTCGCTAGCAGGTCGTTCGACAGGGCCGAGCCCTCACGCTGACGCATCGCCTGCAGCGCGTCGAGTGCCGCGAGCAACGACTCACGCAGCGTCGGCCAGTCCGCCTCGGGGTCGGCGGCCGACGCGTCGGGGGTGCTGACAACCCCGGGGAGCGTGAGCAACCGCTCGAGCGGGGGGGCTGCGCCGCTCGGGTCGAGCTGGGCGAGCTGCGCCTGGTAGGCGGCGAGGACGTCGGCGTTCAGGCGGTAGTCGGCGGCGCTCGCGCGGCGCTCGACCCGCAGGTTCACCTGCACAGTGCCGCGGCTGATCCGCTCGCGTACCAGGGCTTCGACTTCCGATTCGAGGCCGTGGTAGCCGTCGGTCGAGCGGTAGCTGATCTTCAGGTGGCGGTTGTTGATCGACCGCACCTCGGAGAGCGCGGCGATGGTGGGGCTGGTCGCCCGACCCTCGCCGAACCCGGTCATGCTTAGGAGCACTGGCGCTACCTTGCGGGGGGATACGTTCGGCGCGACACGGCGTGCCGAGGGCGCGCGGCAGTTACGAACTACTTGGCGGCGTCCGCGGGAGCGGCCGCGGCGTCCGTCGCCGGCTCGCTCGACGGGGCTTCGCCCTCGGGCTTCGGCGCTGTGGCCTCCGCTGCGGCGGGCTTTGCTTCGTCGGCCGGCTTCGCGTCGGCGGCGGGAGTGTCGCCGGTCGCGGCCTTCTCGTCGCCGGGGGGCGTGTCGAGCGGGGCCGTCGGGCTGGAGAGCGTCGAGTCGTCCCCCTTGGCGAGCGCGTCCTCGCGGTGGGTCGCCCAGTAGGTCGAAAGCACGCACAGGACGATCCAGGCCGTGACGGTGTAGATCGTGATCTTGGTGAACGTGTCCCCCGCCTTGGCGCCGAAGGCGCTCGAGCCCCCCGGTCCGCCGAGCGCGCCAGCGAGGCCGCCACCGCGACCGCGCTGCACGAGCACCAGCAGCACGATGAATATCGCCATCAGGCTGAGGACGAGTTGGATCAGGATTTCCATGCGAAGGCGGAAGGCGGAAGGCGGAAGGCGGAGTCGCAACCGTAAGGGGTACGCCGCTCAGGGGGGTGATTCGCGTCGCGTATCCCCCTCTCCCTTTAGGGGGAGGGGTTAGGGGAGGGGGTGAACGCCGTGTACCCGGCTTAACCTCCAACTTAAGCCCTCCCCCATCGGGGGAGGGGGTTCTGTGCCTATGCCCCGGCGGCGATGCCGAGGAAGTCCTCTGCCTTCAGGCTGGCGCCCCCGACAAGGGCGCCGTCGATGTTCGGTTGGCCGAGCAGCTCGGCGGCGTTCGAGGGCTTCACGCTGCCGCCGTAAAGGATCCGGACCCGCTCGGCGACGGCGGCAGTGTAACGCTCGGCGAGCAGCCGGCGAAGGTCGGCGTGGACCTCTTCGGCTTGCTCGGGGGAGGCGACTTTGCCGGTGCCGATCGCCCAGACCGGCTCGTAGGCGATGACGATTTTCTCGACCTGGTCGGCCGAGAGCCCTTCGAGCGAGCCCTCGAACTGGGTCTTGATGACGGCGGCCGTGTTGCCGGCTTCACGCTCTTCGAGCAGCTCGCCGACGCAGACAATCGGCGTGATGCCAGCCGCGAGCGCCTTGTGCGCTTTGTCGCGGACGTTCTTGTCCTGCTCGCCGAAGATCTGGCGGCGTTCGCTGTGGCCGAGGATCACGAACTTCGCCCCGACGTCGGTCAGCATGGCTTGGCTGACCTCGCCCGTGAACGCGCCGTTGTCTTTGCAGCTCATGTTCTGGGCGCCGAGCGCGACGGGGCTCCCGGCGAGCGCCTCGCCCACCGCCGAGAGGTAAACCGCCGGGGGGCAGACCAAGAGGTCCGCCGTGGCGACCGACGCCGCCCCGGCCGCGACGGCCTTCGCCAGCGCCACGCCCGACGCGCGGTCGGTGTTCATCTTCCAGTTGCCGGCGATCAAGGGCTTACGCATCGAACGAGCCTCAAGGAAGGAACCACAGATGAACGCAGATGAACGCAGATAAAGAGGGATGACGAACAAGCGTCAAAATCGCCCGATCGAATCGGCCCTTACCTCGGTTCTTCATCCGCGTTTATCTGCGTTCATCTGCGGTTAAAACTGTTTGCCCAGCGCCTCGGCTACCTTGCGGATCTGCACCATCGCCGCCGCGTACTGGTCGGGGAGTAGAGCTTGGGGGCCGTCGCTCAGCGCGTCTTCGGGGAGGTTGTGGACCTCGATGTGAACGCCGTCGGCGCCGGCCGCCACGCCGGCCAGGGCGCAGGCCGGGATCAGCTCGGGGCGGCCCGTCGCGTGGCTCGGATCGACGATGATCGGCAGGTGCGAAAGCTCCTTGGCCTGCGGCACCGCGGCGACGTCGTACATGTTGCGTGTCGCGTTGTCGAAGCCCTTCACGCCGCGCTCGCACAGCACGACCTGCGAGTTGCCCTGCGCAAGGACGTACTCGGCGCTCATCAGCAGGTCCTTCACCGTGGCCGCCATGCCGCGCTTCATCAGGACGGGTTTGTTCGTCTTGCCGACTTCCGCCAGCAGCACAAAGTTCTGCATGTTGCGCGCGCCGAGCTGGATCATGTCGGCGTACTCGGCGACGAGCTCGACGTGCCGCGGGTCGATCGCCTCGGTCACCACCGGCAGGCCGTGGCGGTCGCCGACTTCGCGGAGCACCTTGAGCCCCTCGTCCCCCATCCCTTGGAAGGCGTAAGGGCTGGTCCGCGGCTTGTAGGCGCCCCCACGCAGCAGGTTACAGCCCGCTTTCTTCACCGCTGCGGCGATCAGGTCGAGCCGCTCGGCCGACTCGATCGCGCAAGGGCCGGCAATCATCCCCAAGTGGCCGCCGCCGATCTTCGTGACGTGCTTGCCGCGGCCGACCTCGACGATCGTCGGCTGCGGGTGGGCCGTCAGGCTCGCCAACTTGTAGGCCGGCAGCACGGGGATCACCTCGGCGACGCCGGGGATCGCTTGCAGCGGGGCGTTGCGGATTTGCTCCTCGTCGCCGATCACGCCGACGACCGTCCGGTAGGTGCCGCGGCTGAGGTGGGCCTTCAGCCCGAGGGCCTCGACGCGCTCGACAACGTGCGCGATCTGCGCCTCGGTCGCCGTGTCCTTGAGGATGACAATCACGGGGCGAGCGGTCGGCGACGGGGTGCGGCGGGATCGGGGCACGGGGCCTACCCGGGCGTGCGCCGGTGACCCCAACGAAGCCCCGGAGTCTAACCCACCCCCCCGATACGCGCATAGGTTCCTAGCACCCGCTGGTAGACCGACTTTCGGGCGAGCGACTTGAGCGCCCTGGCGACCGGCTCGTCGCGCTCGTGCCCCTGGAACTCGACAAAGAAGACGAACCGCCCCCCCGACTGCTCGCTCGTGCGGCTGCCGGGGATCGGAAACGACTCGATCCAGGTCAGGTTCAGCTTCTGGCGTTTGAAGATCGCCAGGGCGTCGGCAAGCGAGCCCGGCTGGTGGGGGACCTCGAACACCAGCGACGTCTTGTCGTCGCCGGTCGCCGCGGGCTGGCCCCCGTCGGCCCGGCCGATCACGGCGAAGCGGGTCAGGTTGTCGGGTTGGTCCTCGATGTTCCGCGCGAGGACCTTCAGGCCTTGGGCCTTGCCGGCCTGCTCGCTGGCGATCGCGGCGACCGCCGGGTCGTTTGACGCGATCGCGGCCGCCTCGCTGGTGCTGGCGCACGGCTCGAGCCGGGCCGCGGGGAGCCGCTCGGCGAGCCAGTGCTTGCACTGGTCGAGGGCCTGCGGCTTGCTAGCGACGCGCTCGACGGCCGCCAGGGGGCCGCGCCCCAGCAGGCAGTGGTGGATCCGCAGCGGCGCCTCGGCGACGATCCGCACGTCGGTCGTCGTCAGGGCCTCGAGCGTGTCGGTCACGCGGCCGTGGGTCGAGTTCTCCAGCGGCACGACCCCGTAGTCGCACTCACCGGCGGAGACGGCTCGGAAGACGGCCGAGATGCTCGCCACCGGCACGTACCGCTTGGCGCCCCCTCCGGCGGCCCCGAGGGCCCGCGGGGCGTGCTTCCGCGCGGCCAGGTCGCTGAAGCTGTCCTTCGGTCCGAGGAACGCGATGCGGAGAGCGGGGCCGGTCGCCATTCGTGCGTCGTAAGCGTTAGAGGGGGCGGGGTTTTCGACGCGGGGCTGCCAAACTGGCGGGGCTTAGGTCAGCCACCCCGGGGGTCGCTATCGGGGGGTGACGATTTGGCAGCCGATCGCACCTCCCGGGGCCCGAACTCTCGGGCGTCCCGCTTGCCCTAACCATCGCTCTCGCCTCGGCTTAAGTCAAGTTGCCCGGCCGTTTCTCGGCGGGTTAGCGAAACCGGCGCCCGCTTTGCATTCCAGCGGGCCTCGGCGGGGTGCGCGCCGGCCTCGGGCTGGCGCGACCCGCGATCCGCACACCCAACGACGCTTTAGGAGCTTCCTGATATGGCCGCCGGAGAAAAGATCATCGGCATCGACCTCGGGACCACCAACTCGGTGGTCGCCGTCATGGAAGGCAAAGAGGCGAAGGTGATCCCCAACCCCGAGGGGAACCGCCTCACGCCGAGCGTCGTCGCCTACACCGACAAGGGCGAAGTCCTCGTCGGCGAGCCCGCGCGCCGCCAGGCCGTCACCAACCCCACGAAGACCGTCTACTCGATCAAGCGCTTCATGGGGCGCCGCCACGACGAGGTGGCGAGCGAAGAGAAGATGGTCCCCTACGCCGTGATCGGGGGCGCCAACGACTACGTGAAGGTCAAGATCGGCGACCAGGAGATCACCCCCCCGGAGGTTTCGGCAAAGGTCCTGCGCAAGCTCAAGGAGTCGGCCGAGGCGTACCTGGGGCACAAGGTCAACAAGGCGGTGATCACCGTCCCCGCCTACTTCAACGACGCCCAGCGCCAGGCCACCAAGGACGCCGGCCAGATCGCGGGCCTCGAGGTCGCGCGGATCATCAACGAGCCGACCGCCGCGTCGCTCGCCTACGGCCTCGACCGCAAGGGGCAGGAGACCATTTGCGTCTTCGACCTCGGAGGCGGCACGTTCGACGTCTCGATCCTCGAAGTCGCCGACGGCGTGTTCCGCGTGATCTCCACCAACGGCGACACGCACCTGGGGGGCGACGACTTCGACGAGACGCTGATCAACCACGTCGCCGGCCAGTTCCAGAAGGAGCAGGGGATCGACCTCCGCAAGGACGTCATGGCCCTGCAGCGCCTGCAAGAGGCGTGCGAGAAGGCCAAGAAGGAGCTCAGCTCGGCCCAGTCGACCGACCTGAACCTGCCGTTCATCACCGCCGACGCCAGCGGGCCGAAGCACTTGCAGATGAACATCACCCGCGCGCAGTTCGAGCAGATGGTCGACGGCCTGGTGGAGCGGGTCCGCGGCCCGGTGCTCCGCGCGCTCGAGGACGCCAAGCTCGACCCGTCGAAGATCGACGAGGTCGTGCTCGTCGGCGGCTCGACGCGCATCCCCAAGGTGCAAGAGCTCGTCCGCTCGATCTTCGGCAAGGAGCCTCACAAAGGGGTGAACCCCGACGAGGTGGTGGCGATCGGCGCCGCGATCCAGGGGGGCGTCCTGGCGGGGGACGTGCAGGACATCCTGCTGCTCGACGTCACGCCGCTGTCGCTGGGGATCGAGACCCTGGGTGGCGTGATGACCAAGCTCGTCGAGCGGAACACGACGATCCCCGCCGAGCGCAAGCAGGTCTTCAGCACGGCCGACGACAACCAATCGGCGGTCACGGTGCGTGTCTTCCAAGGGGAGCGCCAGATGTGCTCCGACAACCGCCTTCTGGGGCAGTTCAACCTCGACGGCCTCCCCCCCGCGCCGCGCGGCGTCCCGCAGATCGAAGTCAAGTTCGACCTCGACGCCAACGGCATCCTCAGCGTCGCGGCCAAGGACCTGGGGACCGGCAAGCAGCAGATCGTGACGATCGAGCAGTCGTCGGGCCTCTCCGAAGACGAGATCGAGCGGATGAAGAAGGACGGCGAGGCGAACGCCGCCGAGGACAAGAAGAAGCGCGAACTCGTCGAGGCCCGCAACAACGCCGACTCGCTCGCCTACCAGGTCGAGAAGACCCTCAAGGAGCAGGGGGACAAGGTCTCGGAAGCCGACAAGAAGCCGATCGAAGACGCGATCGCCAAGGTCCGCGACGCCGCGAAGACCGAGGACTCCGCCGCGATCAAGAGCGCGACCGACGCCCTCCAGCAGGCCACCCACGCCATGAGCGAGGCGATGTACAAGACGGCCGCCGCCAGCGGCGGCGCAGGGGACGCAACCCCCAGCAGCGCCGCCGGCCCCAGCGCCCCCGAAGACGACGCGATCGACGCGGAGTTCGAGGTGAAGAGCTGAGGGGGGCGGTCGGCGAATGGCTGTCGGCTGTCGGCGACGGGCGTTGGCGTAGCGAACGCACCGAGCCGCGACCGTCGAGGGAGCGACCGGAGGGCGTGGCGAGCTGGAGGAGGCGATAGTTCGTGTGATCGAGTGAACTAAGGCGAGTCCGACCCCCAAAAACCGGCCGTTGAGACCATCGCATGGAAGCAGCGACAAACTCAGAGCAAACGCAGCCGCCGCGAACTCGTAAGCTCTCGGACTACGAACCAAGGCTTGCTCTGTTAATCTCGCTTATGGCGGCTTGTTCGGCATGGTCCAACTCCCAAAGCTCCAGCGACAACGTTCGGCAGAATCGAGAGATTGCGAGTCAGTCGGCGCAAGACACGCGGTTTCAACGGCTGTACTACCTCGTCTCTCACCTTCAAGAGCTTCAGCAGTACGCAACGGGCCTCAGCGTCTCCGGTACGTCGCCTTGCCAAGGCGGCGACTGCCTGGGAACGTTGACCTTCGACGAGCGGTACGTTCCGCAATACGAGCTTGCAGCAAATGAGGCGTTCCAACTCTACTTCGAGCTCAGTCATCTGGTTTCATCGACGGTCCGGAGCGAACTGGCAAACGCTGCATTCATGCTCGGTCGCCTGACACTCGCCGAGCAGTTCGCTGACGATGCCCTACTGGTAGGGCACGACTACGCTATCGCGTACAGGATTCATCTGCTTCGAGCTCGTTGCGCTTTCAGCAAGGGCGAGTTACACAAGGGTGAAGGCTGTGTGGCAGACGCGTTAAGGGTTGTCCACAATGAGCCGGACATGTCTTTGGTTGAAAAGGCATTGCGGTGTGTGAGAGCAAGTCTCCTTTGTGCTGAGATGCACCTTGCTTTGGGTCGCCCTCAGTCTGCAAGAACAGCCATGGATCAGGCATATGGGGTTCTAGAGTCTTTGCCCGAAACAACCGCGGTTGCGGAGTTGCGCAGGCAACTTGACACGTTGATCGTTGTCGCTAGTGAGCAGCGAGATAAAGAAGGTCCTCTACAGTTTGCCGAGTATGTGGCAAAAATCGAGGGCGAATGGAACGAGCAAGATGCCTCCGCAGAACGTGAGAAGTCCGTTCTCGTGAAAACTCCTGATGGCGGGTCGAAGATCCTTCGGGTGCAGGCCGTTGAGGATGTTGAGGAGGCTTCAACCGAGTAGACGTGCGACGCTGGGTGCCACTGCGGGCTTGTCCCGCAGTGTGAACTGGGTACCCACTTCACACTGCGG
>JBOFFC010000118.1:0-2850 GCA_051648405.1 Lacipirellulaceae bacterium | reverse complement strand
AACGAACGCCGCCCGCGTCCTCGTCGAGGCCGACCGCCACATGAAGCGTGTCGGGCTGGGGGACGAACCGGGCGTTCCCGGGGTCCGCAGCTACCTCGACCGGTTGGCCGACGCCACGCGCGCCGGCGACGTCCCGCCGTCGCTGAGCGTGCTCCGCTGGTGGTTCGCCGCGGACTACGAAGCAGTCGAGCGCTCGGCGGCGGGGGACGCGTTCCGCCTCCGCGGCGAGGGGCTCTGCGTCCTCAGCGAGAACGAGCTGCTCACCCTCCGCGGCGAGCGCGTCCACACCGGCCAGAGCGACCCGCACAACGAGGGCTTCGCCCGCGACTTCAGCGACCACTTCTCCGAGCTGGCCCGTGCTTACCCGGTCTACAGCGAGCTCCGCAACGTATTCGACCTGGCGGTGATCGCGTCGCTGGTGCAGTCGGAGGGGCTTGTCGAGCGGGCCGGTTGGACCCCGGCGCTGTTCCTCGACCCCGATCGGTTGCCGACCCCGCGGCTCCGCTTCGCGAGCTCGATCGACACGCTCGCCACGTCGCGCGTCGTACGGCGCCGACAAATCCTGGCGGCTGTCAGCGGCGGGGCGTGGATCGACCCGACGAAGGTCACGGCGTCCTCCGTCGATGCGGCCCCGCTCGACGCGACGCCACCGTCGTCCGCGCTCGAGCGAGACGGGAAGTCGAATGCAATGGCTTGGTGGTGGGACGCGACTCCGTAAGGAGTCCTGGCAGCGGGGGGTCGTTCGTCGATGCGTGAAGGGGTCCAATACGCCCCACTGCTTCGACCCACTGATCGCTGAAAGCCGACCGCCGAAAGCCCTCCCCCCCATGCTCTCCTCCCCCGAGTCTCGCTTCGCTATCGACGCCGTCTGCGAGGCGGCCCTCGTCGCCCGCCGGGTCCAAGGGGAGCTGGTCACGGCGGCGTTGACCAAGGGAGACAAGTCCCCCGTGACGGTCGGCGACTTCGCCGCCCAGGCGATCGTCGCCCGGCGATTGCAAGAGTCGGGCTTCGCGGCGCCGCTGGTCGGCGAGGAGTCGGCCGCTGACTTGCGCGCCCCCGAGGGCGCCGCGACGCTCGAGCGCGTCACGCACTTCGTCCGCTCGGTCTTCCCCTCCGCGACCCCCGACGACGTCTGCGCGTGGATCGACGGCGGCGACCGCGAGCCGGGGGGGGAAGGTTCGGCCGACTACTGGACCCTCGACCCGATCGACGGCACGAAGGGTTTCCTGCGCGGCGACCAGTACGCGGTCGCCCTCGCCCTGGTCAGCAACGGCCGGGTGATGGTCGGCGCATTGGGTTGCCCCGAGCTGGAGCAGGCCCACAAGCCGAAGCGCGGCGGGGTCGGCGCCGGAGTCGGAACCGTCGTCTGCGCGATCCGCGGCGGGGGCGCCTCGTGGCGCGACCTCGACGTGTCGGGGGGCTGCTCCCCCGCCAGCGCCTGGCGACCGCTGCGCGTCTCGCGCACGAGCGACCCCGCGGCGACGCGCGTCCTCCGCTCGGTCGAGGCCGGCCACACCGACATGGGCGCCATCGACGAGCTCGCCAGCCGCATGGGGATCGCCGCCGCGCCGGTCGGCATGGACAGTCAAGCGAAGTACGCGGTCCTTGCCGCCGGCGGGGGGGAGATGATCCTGCGGCTGCTCTCCCCCGATCGCCCCGACTACCGCGAGAAGGTCTGGGACCAGGCGGCCGGTTCGATCGTCGTCGAAGAGGCGGGCGGGCGCGTCACCGACCTCGACGGCAAGCCGCTCGATTTTTCGAGGGGCCGCACGCTGGCCGCCAACCGCGGCGTGCTGGTCACCAACGGCCCGCTGCACGACGCGGCCCTCGCCGCGCTGCGCGCGATCCACGCCTGAGTCGGCGGCGTAGCACGGCTGTCCGATCGCGCTTCGTCGATTGGTCGCCGTCCACCTAGTGAGCCCCGCATGATCGTCGTCCGACCTTCAACCGAGCGCGGCGCGTTCGACCACGGCTGGCTCGACACGCGCCACACGTTCTCGTTCGGCGAGTACCAAGACCGCGCGCACTCGGGCTTCCGCGCGCTGCGGGTGATCAACGAGGACCGCGTCGCGGCCGCCGAGGGCTTCGGCACGCACGGCCACCGCGACATGGAGATCCTCTCTTACGTCGTCAGCGGCGCGCTCGCGCACCACGACAGCATGGGGAACGGCTCGACGATCGCCGCCGGCGCATGGCAGCAGATGTCGGCCGGCTTGGGGGTGACGCACAGCGAGCACAACCCGTCGCCCGACGAGCCGGCCCACTTTTACCAGGTATGGGTCCGCCCCGACGCTAGCGGCCACGCCCCGCGCTACGCCGAGCTGTCGGCCGAAGCAACCGCCGCGCGCTCGGAAGGGAAGCTCGGCCTCGTCGCCTCGCCCGACGGCCGCGACGGCTCGATGCCGATCCATCAAGACGCCACGGTGTGGCTCGCCCGACTCCGAGCGGCGGGCGCCGTCGAGCACCCGTTGGCCCCCGGACGCGGGGCGTGGGTCCAAGTCGTCCGCGGCGAAGTGCGGCTGGAAGCCGCCGGAGAAGCCGCGCAGCTTGCTGCTGGCGACGGCGCGGCCCTGGAAGGGGTCGCAACCCTGCGGGTGTCGAACCCGGCCGGCCCGGCGGAGGTCCTGCTGTTCGACCTGGCGTGAGCATTGGGGGCCGGCTACGCCGCCTTGCGGACCGGCCTCCTGGCTGGCAAACTACTTCACTCGACCGAGGCCGCCCAGCGGCGACCTTCGGCGGCGCACCCCTAGCTCAACTGGATAGAGCATCGGACTACGAATCCGAAGGTTACAGGTTCGACTCCTGTGGGGTGTAGTTGACCGGTAAACGCCAAACGGCGGGCGACTCCCG
>JBOFFC010000117.1:0-8647 GCA_051648405.1 Lacipirellulaceae bacterium | reverse complement strand
GGGGGGGGGCCCTTGAAGCGGGTACCCAGTTCGCCCCCTCCCCCGACCCCTCCCCCTGAAGGGGGTGGGGGGAGATTCGACGACGCCTTGTTGCTTCTAACCCGATCCCCAACCACCCTAGCGCCGTGCGATGAGCGATCAAGACGCGGCCCCGTGGACGGTGGGGCGCCTGCTGAACTGGACGGCCGACTACTTCAAGACTCGGGGCGGCGACTCGCCGCGGCTCGACGCCGAGGTGCTGCTCGCCCACGCCCGCGGCTGCAAGCGGATCGAGCTCTACACGGCCTTCGACGAACAGCCCAAGCCCGAGGTCCGCGACGCGTTCAAAGGGCTCGTCAAACGCCGCGCGGCCGGCGAGCCGGTGGCGTACCTTGTGGCGAGCAAGGAGTTCTACTCGCTCGACCTCGAAGTGACCGCCGACGTGCTGATCCCGCGCCCCGAGACCGAGCTGCTGGTGATCGCGGCGCTCGACCGGCTCAAGGAGCGGGGCCTCAAGGAAGCGCGCGTGGCCGACGTCGGGACGGGGAGCGGCGCGGTCGCCGTGGCAATCGCCAAGCACTCGCCCGGCGCCACGCTCACAGCGATCGACAAGTCCCCGGCGGCGATCGAAGTCGCGCGCCGCAACGCGGCCCGCCACAAGGTCGATGGGCGGGTCAGCCTGGTCGAGAGCGACCTGTTCTCGGCGGTGGACCCAGGGCAGCGATTCGACGTGATCGCCAGCAACCCGCCGTACGTCACGACGGGGGAGCTGATGGGGCTCGACCCGGGGGTCCGCGACTACGAGCCGAAGCTGGCGCTCGACGGCGGCCCCGACGGCGTGACCGTGATCGAGCCGCTGCTGCGGCAGAGCGCCGAGCGACTGAAGCCCGGCGGCGCACTCTTCATTGAAGTCGGCCCGGCGATCGCGGGCCTCGTCGAGCGCTTAGTGAGCGAAACCCCGGGCCTGCGGCCGCTGCCGACGCAGAAAGACCTCGCCGGCCACGAGCGGATCGTGGGCGCCGAGCGAGCGTAGCGAGCGCGTAAGGCGAGCCGGCGGCGTCAGCCGTCGGAGTCGTTACGCCGGGTACCCGCCTCGATCGCTCCGAAGGATCGCCTACGGGCGTTTCGAGCGAGACGACTTCGGCTTGGCAGTCGACAGTAGCGGAGTGGTCAGCTCTTGGTAGAGCTTGAACAGGTGCTCGACTCGTTCCCGCTCGGTGGCGAAGGCCTTCGCGCGATAGCACTTATCGACCGCAAGGTCGAGCTTGTCGTGCGCCTTCTTGAGGTTCGCGGGCATCGACAGCGGGTCGTACAGATCGGCCAGCGTGGCGTCGGGGTACGCCTCGCGGGCGTCGAGCACAGCCTGTGCGGCGGCCTCGACCTTGGTCCGCTGGGCGTCTGTCACTCCTAGAGGCCAGGGGTAGTTGTTGTAGACGAGGGTGGCAGAGTACCGATAGTCAGACTTCAACCTGCCGGCAACATATCGTACCCATGCCATGTGTATCGCCGACGACAGTACGCCGAAATGGTACTGGTTGGCGTCAGGGACGATGAAGACAAGATCGCTACACAGTACATCAGGGCCCAGGAACCCCATCGGAATGTAGCCGCGACGCTCAGACGACACCTTCGGAACAAGGAGGTAGGGCCCAGAGGGAAGGTTCTCGACGTGGAACCGGGTAGGCTTGTCGGCAATCTTCTGGGTCGGAGCGCTGTCGCTTGCAAGCCGAAACCTTTTTACGGCTTCCACTCGCGCGAGCGCCTTGGGCATTGCCCTAAGAACGTTCGGCGCGCATTCGCCGAGCCAGAGGCACCAGCGTGGGGCCCGATTGATGTACTCCCGCGATCCATACCAGCGCCGGAAGTACGCTGCGCTATTCGGTTCATCTCGTACGAACGACTCCTTCTCTTCGTCGGTAAAGAGGTAGTTGCCGCCGTCAATCGGTTTGTTGCCGATCCCTATCGGGGGGACAGCGCAAAGGGGCTTCGATCGATTCACCACGACCACGAAGCTCCCCTCAAGCAGGTACGGCGAAATCGCCTGTACCGGCGTTTCCGCTGGTTCACCCTTCAGCGTCTCGTAGTCGAACAGCAGCGGCTGCGTTGCGGGGAACAGGCCGAAGCCCACGATCACGACGTGGACGTGGGCCGCTCCGCGGGCCTCGCTCTGCCACGCGAATGTGCGGTGGGCGAAGTGGATCGACACCCCCAGGGCGTTCATCGCCGGCCACAGCACGCCGACCTGCTCGCCTTGAGTGATCGAGTTCGTGGAGACGAAGCCGACCGTCGCGGTGGTTCTGTGCAGGTACCGCGCGGCCAGGTAGTACCAGCACGCGACGTAGTCGAGCAGCCCCGCGCTCGGCACGCCCGCGAACACCTCGGTCACCTCGGCCCGCTGCCGGTCGCACTGGTACTTGGCCCCCACAAATGGCGGGTTCCCCAGCACGTGCGAGCACTCCGCGGCGGGCAGGACCGTGTTCCAATCGAGCCGCAGTGCGTTGCCGTGGGCGATCTTGGGGCTCTTCTTCAGCGGCAGGCGGACGACGTACTGGCCGAACCGCTCGCTCACGAGCTGGTTCATCTGGTGGTCCATCAGCCACATCGCCACTTCGGCGATCCGCGCCGGCCACTCCTCGATCTCGACGCCGTGCATCTGATCGACGTCGAGCCGCATCAGCAGCGACACGTCGAGCACCTTCTGCCGCTCTTTCTTCGCGAGTCGCTCGAGGACCTCGAGTTCCAGCAGCCGCAGCTCGCGGTAGCTGACCACCAGGAAGTTGCCGCAGCCGCAGGCCGGGTCGAGCAGCTTGATGCGGGCGAGCCGGTCGTGCAGCGTGGTGAGCTTCCGTTTGTCGGTCCCCGCCTTTTCGAGGTCGGCCTTCAGCCCGTCGAGGAACAACGGGCCGATCAGCTTGAGAATGTCGCGTTCGCTGGTGTAGTGGGCGCCGACCTGCCGCCGCTCGCGCGGCTCCATCACCCCTTGGAAGAGCGCCCCGAACACGGCCGGCGAGATCCGCCCCCAGTCGAACCGCGTGCAGGCGACCAGCGCGTTGCGCGTCGAGCGGTTGAATGACGGGATCGGCAGCGTCTCGCCGAACAGCTCGCCGTTGACGTACGGCAGCGCGACGAGTTCTTCGAGCAGCGACTTCTGTCGCTTCTCACGCGGCGTGTTGAGCGCTTGAAACAAGACCGACAGCTGTGCCCCCAGGTCTTTGCCGTCTTCCTTCGTGTGGTTCACCACGTACAGCGTGAAGGCGTCGCGGTCGAAGATGCCGGTGTCCTCAGCGAACAGGCAGAACAGCACGCGGACCAGGAAGCGTTCGAGCCCGTGACCGGTGAACCCGTCGGCTTCGAGGGCGTCGTGCAGGTCTCCCATGATCTGCACGGCGCGGAGGTTGACCGGGTCCTCCGGCGCGAGCTTGTGGGTCTTGTACCCCGGGATGAAAGCGAAGTGCTGGACGCTCTGGTGCAGCTCGGCGAGCGCCACCTCGACGGTGGTCCCTTCTTCAAGGTCGTGCAGTGCGACCCGGGCGAAGTCGGAAACGATCAGATAACGCGGCGCCTCGTCTCCGCGCCCCTCGCGCTGGAGGCTCTGGGCGTAGTCCATGGCCTGCGCGTGCGCCTTGCCGAGGTCCTTGCCGCGGCTCTTGTGTTCGGCGATCAGGACCCCCTTCCAGAAGAGGTCGATGAAGCCGTGACCTCCGCCGAGCTGCTTGACCGGCGCCTCGAAGCTGGCGACCGTCTTCCGCTTGATGCCGAACACGTCGAAGAAGCCGTCCCAGAAGCTCTTCGCCTCGGCGTGTTCGCGCGATTCCTCGGCCCACTCGCGGCTGAAGGCGATAGCGCGGCTGCGGATCTCGTTCCAGGAAAGGGGCATCGGCACGTCTTGGGGGAGGCGGTAGTTGGTTTGCTGCGCCGGGTGCCCGCCTCGATCACTCCGCCGGCTGACGCCGCCGGCTCGCCTGCGAACTAGACGTACCCGTACCGCTCCGCGTACCCGCGCCAGCGCTCGGCGACGCGCTCGCGGACTTCGTCCGGCAGCGTGTAGCGGTTTGTGCGGTAGTCGCTCTTCTGGCCGAGCTGTTCCTCGATGCCTCGTTCGACCGCCGTGAAATCGCCCCCCAGGTCGAGGCGCTGGTAGACATCGCGCATCCGCGTCAGGGGGTCGGCGACGAGGTCCTCGTAGCGCATCTCGACCCATCGCCCCGCGGGGACTAGCGCGCGGTCGCGCTCCAGCGCGTCGTACATCGTCACGAGGTTTGAGAGGACCTCCTCCTCGATCCAGTCGTAGCTCGGCCGCGACGACTGCAAGCCTTGCACGTCGCACAGCGACTTCCACAGCCGGACCGTCGAGGGGAACAGCACCAGCGGGTCGCGCGTGATGTGGACGAACCGCGCGTCGGGGAACGCTTCGAGGATCGTCCGCACGCGCGCCGTGTGAGGGGGGCTCTTTAGCACCACGCGTCCGGCGCGGCGCAGTGAGACGGCGGCGACGAACCTCCGTAGCGACTTGATCCACCGCTGCCGGTCGGCCTCGGCCACCCCGTCGAGGGTCAGCCACTCGCGGTGGGCCGGCCCGTGGTGGGGGAACGCCCACGTGAGGTACGGGGAGGGCTCGCCGAGGCTCGCGAGGGCGAACTCGTCCTCTTGGGGGCGGTCCCAGCCGGCGGCCACGTTGTCCATCGGCCGCTTCTTGGGGAGCAGCCAGCCGACGAGCGGCGTCAGCCAGCTCTCGGTCACCAGGAAGTGGTGCGGCGCGAAGCACTGGTAGGTGTTGGGGCACGTGTTCCCCGCGTCGCGCATCAGCAGCTCGTGCAGCAGCGTGGTCCCCGAGCGCCAGTGGCCGAGTACGAACAGCGGCGCCTGGTCGAGCTGCGCTTCGGCGATCCTTCGGCCGGCGAGCAGGTGCTGCGCGACTCCCCCCACGACGTGCCCCAGTCCAACGCCCGTGATCGAAGCCGCCGTCGCCCAGCCGTGTAGCGACAGGTTGAAGCGGTTCCGGGCCGCCATCCGCCAGAAGTTGCCCGGCATCATCCCGTGCCAAAACCGGGGCGTCATCAGCCCGTACGCGTGGGTGGGGTCGGCGCCGTAGCCCTGGCGTTGGGGGGGCGACGGGAGCTTCGACGGAGGAACCGGCCGGGTGTTGGAGTTGGTTGCCAAGTCGGGGGGCTTCGGTCGCGTGGAGAGGGGCGACGGGGCGCACGCCCCGCGGGTTGGGAGCGGGGCCGTCGAGCGAGTGATCCCCGGGGGCCGAACGACCCCAGGATTGAGCGATCGTAGTCGAGGCGCCCCCCGGCGTCAGCGCGGAGGGGCCTCGATCGCCGGAGCGAGAGCGCTCTCGGCGGGTGGGACGCCGCGAGCTGCACCGCGAAAGCGGTCCAGGGTCCCCGCAGAGTAGGCCGCATCGCTGCGGGCCGCGCACCACAGCCAGACTGCGACCGCGGCGATGCAGGCCGCCGCCGTGACGCCGACGAGCACGTCGATCCGTCCGTCGCGGGGCGCCGGGTCGGGCAGCACGATCGGGGCCCGGCCGATCAGCAGCGGCGCGAAGCGGGCCGCGTCCCCCCCATCTTCCTTCGCGAGGCGCGTGCGGTACGCCCAGTGCTTGAAGAAGAACCCCGCGAGCCGCGCTGGCTGGCGGACGTCGTCGCCGATCGGGAACCCGGCCGGCAGGTCGCGCACGCAGAAGACGAGGGGCAAGCCCTGAGAGTCTGCGGTGAACGCTTCGAGCTCGTAGTAGTGATCGACGCCGAGCGCGGGGGGATCGACCTCGATGCGCACGACTCGCCGGACCGACGCGTCGAAGGCTACGAGGTCGCCGCGAGTCGCCAAGCCATCGACGAACAGCGGGACGACGCTGAACGCCCCCTCGGCCGCGCTCCGCTCGACGGCCGCCAGCATCGGACGGTCACGGGGCGACTCGCCGGCGCGGCGCTCGCGCTCCTGGGCCCACGACGCGAGGCCCGAACGCGCCAGCCGCGCGAGCTGCGTCGCCGGCGTTTGACTCACCGCGGCGAGGGTCGCGTAGAAGGGGTCGCGCTCGGCGGCGAGCAGCGGGCGCTTGTCGGCGACAGCGTCGAGCACGGCGAGGTCCACCCCGAGGTCGGCCAGCATCGCCCGACCGAGCGAGCCTGCTGAGGGTTGCTCGAAGCGGCGTTCCTGCTCGGCAGGGGCTGGGTCACTCGGGGCGTTCGCGTACTCCGCGCGGGGCGCGGCCGGCGCCCCAATCGCCACACGTCGCGCCACGACGACGGGGCTCACCCCCACGCCCCCCGAGTGGCGGTACGAGAGCTTCTTGAAAAAGAAACCCACGGCGTGCGCTTCGTAGGGGGAGTCTGCCGCGGGGGGCTCGTCGAGCGTGTAGAGGGTGATCGGCCAGACGTCGGCGCCGTCCCCTTGCAGGATCACGCGCCACAGCACGCCGATCCGTTCCTTGTTCTTGGCCGGTCCGACACGTTCAACGCGATGGACCTTGCCGACAACGACGATGGGAGTCGCGCGGTAAACGTCCGGCTGCGAGCTGAGGGCCGCGTAGCCGACGCGGCGTGCGGTCGTCGAGTCGATCCGCTTGTCGCGCGCCTCGGCCAGCAGGGCGAACCACGCCGGTTGCTCGGCGTCGCGGAACGGGGCGTTGTCCTCGATCGCGCTGAGTTCCGCAGGGGGCAGCACGGAGGCCGGCTTCGCCTCCACGCCGTCCGGGGGCGCTACGACCAGCGCCGGTGGGGAATCCCCCAAGGCGCGCGCGATGGCGGCGTGGGTTGCCGGATCGATGAGCCGCTCGCGTGCGGCGAGCACCATCAGCAGGGCTGCCGCCAGCATCGCGACGGCGAGCGCGTGCCGCGACGGCCCGACCCAACGCCGGAGGGTGGGGCGTCCTTCGGGCGGGTTTTCGGGGATGCGCACGGTTGATCGAGCGAAACCGAGGTTGGGGCGATTCGCGCAATCGTAAGCCGGCGAACGATTTACGGCAAACTCGCCGGCCCGGGGCAATAGCCGCGGCAGCCGCAAGCGAATCACCCCCCGGCGAGGGGTCGAGAGTCGCCCGACTGTTTAGGATGAGGGACAGGCTGGTCGGCCCCGGGCGCGTGCCCGCGGGCTTCAGCCTAACCCGCAGGGACGGGGCCCCGAGGAAGGGGACCGCAGGAAGAGGTACTGAGGAACAAGGCGGCACGCGCGTGGCGCTCACGAATGCGGACTTTCAATCGGTCGTAGAACGACACGGTCCGGCGCTCTATCGGCTCGCCTATCGCTTGATGGGGGACGCCCACGACGCCGAAGAGATCGTGCAGGAGACGCTGCGCAGTGCGTGGACCAGCCGAGACCGATTTGACTCAACGCGCGGCGAGCGGGCCTGGTTGGCGTCGATCCTCCGGCGACGGGTGGTCGATCGCTGGCGGCACGTCGGGCGGACCCCCCCGACGGCCTCGGGAGACCACGTCCTCGACGCCCCCGCCGCGGAATTCGACCCACTAGCGCACGAGTACACCGACGCGATGCAACAAGCGCTCGACCTGCTCCCTGGCGACATGCGCGAAGCGCTGCTGCTGGTGGTGGTGGGCGAACTGACCCACCAAGAGACCGCCGAAGCCCTGGGGACGCCTCTGGGGACGATCTTGTCGCGCGTCAGCCGCGGCAGGGCGAAGCTGCGAGAGAGCTTGCTGGCGATCGAAGCCCGCCACCGCGGCGCCGCCCCGATGCGTTGAACCTCAAACACTCTGAGATGATGTCGTCGCCCCGTTGTGGCGACCAACGAACTAACGACCCTGCCGCTGCGTCGAGCACGCCTCACGCCCGACGCGCCGGCCCCTGTTCCCCTTTGCGTGACCCCAGCAGCATGGCCATCGATTCGTTGTCGTCCCTCAGCCCATCGGACAGTGGGCTGATCGATCCCTTGGCGGGGATGACCCCGGGCCATGTGCGTGGCGGTCCCGAGCACCCGGTCCGCCCGCAGCGTCCGGCGTGGGCGCCCCCGACCCCCGCGGCGCCCGACGCCGCGCGTCCCGAAGAGTCGCTGCGAGAGGTCTCGCTCCCCCAGGGTTTCATGAGCCGGCTGCGTCGGTTCGTTGCCGAGCTGCGGTAAGGACCGAGATCGTTCGCTGCGGGGACGGGGGTTCGCGGGGACGGCGTCCATCGACTCTGTCGGTTGTGCTGGATAGCGAACCGCTAGGTGTGTCCGCGGCGAACGCGGAGGCTCCGTCCGTGCCGCCGGCTGTGGCCCCCGGTCGGGACTCGGCGCAGAATGAGGGTCTGGGACCGCCGTTCGTTCCTCCTTCCCCGTTTGCAATGCGCCACGCAGCACGCCGTCGCCCGTTGGCCGCGCAAGCGCTAGCACTCCTAGCCGCCCTCTCCGCCCCCGCGGCGCTCGCCGAGTCGGTCGATGCGTCGCGGCGTGTGCTGGAGGGCCTCCGCGAGCACGGCCACACGGGGCTCGCGCTCGAGTTCCTCGAGTCGGCTTCGAACGACCCGCTGGCCTCCGACGAGTTCCGCGCCCAGGTCCCGTTCGAACGGGTCGTCACGCTCCTCGACGTGGCGCGAGCGGCTCGCGACGTGCAGCGGCGGAGCGCGCTGGTGCGTGAGGCGGCCGCGGCGCTCGACGCGCTGGGTGACCGGGCGCCCTCGGCGGCCCCCGGAGCGCTGGCCGACGCCGCCGGAAAGGTCGCAATCGCCG
>JBOFFC010000116.1:0-65815 GCA_051648405.1 Lacipirellulaceae bacterium | reverse complement strand
CGAACCAGTGGCGGCCTTGCTGCTGCATCCAGGCGTTCGCCTCGTCGGGGCCCCAGGCGCCCGAGTCGTACTCCACGAGTTGGGGCAGGTCGGTCGCGGCCCAGGCGGCGAGGATCGGGTCGCAGATCGCCCACGCGGCCTCGACTTCGTCGGCGCGGGCAAACAGGCTCGCGTCCCCTTCGAGCGCGTCGAGCAGCAGCCGCTCGTAGGCCTCGGGCATCGAGCCGCGGAACTCCTTGCGGAAGTTGAAGTCGAGGGCCGTCTGCCGCATCTTCATCCCCGCGTCGGGGACCTTGGTCTGGAAGTGGAGCTGGATCCCTTCGGCCGGCTGGACCTGGATGATGAGGCGGTTGGGCCGAAGCGGCGGACGACGGTTCGGGCGCCGGGCCATTGGGTTTATCCTTACCTGATGAGGGATGTCGCCGTGACGCGGGTCGATGAGGTCTGGAGCACGGACATTACGTACGTGCCGCTTTCGAGCGGGTGGCTGAACCTGACGGCTGTGATGGACTGGTTCAGCCGGAAGGTGCTCACCTGGCGGCTCTCCAACACGCTGGACGGGGCGTTCTGCTGCGAGGCGCTCGACGAGGCCTTGGCGGGGGGAACGCCGGAGGTGTTCAACACGGACCAGGGCTGCCAAAACACGGCTCGGGCGTTCACCGGGAGGCTGGAGGGGCGGGGCGTGGCGATCAGCATGGGCGGGCGTGGTCGGGCCTTGGACAACGTGTTCATCGAGCGGCTCTGGCGGAGCGTGAAGTACGAGGAGGTGTACCTGCGGGGCTACGACTCGGTGGCCGAAGCGCGGGCGGGTCTGGCTTCGTACTTCGCGTTCTACAACGGCCGGCGCCACCACCAGTGGCTGGGCCGGCGGACGCCCGCGGCGGTCTACGCCAAAGGACGGGCGGCCTGAAAGTCGAAACTCGGCGGACTCCAATCAGATTCCGTGTAAGCACATCCGATGAGCGACCAGGGGCAGGCGTCCGCGCGGCCCCTAGAGAGGGGGGCCGCGGGACGCGCCCCAACTAACTACTACTCAACCCCGCTGGTGGTACAGCGCTTGGGGTCCACTCCAGTGGCCGCCTCCGTTCCGAACATCGGACAACGTTGAGTTGCGACATGCTTGGTCTTGACCTCCGCGCTGGCCCTCCCCTTCGACGATGCCGCACCACTCCCAGAATTGGGGGCATTTTGGGGGCGCGCATTGCCCAGGCGAACCCAAGACGGGTACACTCCGGCTGCTACGCATTGTTCGAAGGCACGTCCCTAAGCCGAGCGAGGCGAACGACTTGCGCTACGAACCTCCTGGGTCGCCCACGTGACTCCATTACCTGAATCGAGCCGCGCGGCAGACCTAAAATCCGGTGGGGGGGAACCCCCGTGCGGGTTCAAGTCCCGCCTCGGCTACTCGCAACCAGCACGCTACTTGCAACCTGACCGCAGCCCGTAGGGTCGCTGGCGGCGTGCTGCCTCGATGTCCGGCGACCGAACTGCACCCCCGGGGTACTTTCACATGGCTCGCTACACGCTCGACGACTTCCTCGAAGCCACCCGCCAGACCGACCGCGGTCAGGGCTTCTTCGAGCTCGAGAACCCGCGGATGCTCGAGCTGAACCTCGGCGCCGCGGGCTGCCCGAGCCAGGCGTGGATCAAGATGGGGTCGATGGTCGGCTACGTCGGCCGGGTTAAGTTCACCCGCGAGGGGATCCTCGAGCAGGGGGTCGGCAACCTGCTGAAGAAGGCCGTCAGTGGCGAGGGGGCCCGGCTCACGCGGGCCGAGGGGGAAGGCCGGGTCTACCTGGCCGACAACGCGAAGAAGGTCACCATCCTCCAACTCGAGGGGGAGCCGCTGTTCGTCAACGGCAACGACGTGCTGGCCTTCGAGACGACGATCAAGAACGAGATCCGGATGATGAAGCGGGTCACGGGGATGCTCGCCGGGGGGCTGTTCAACCTCCGCTTGCAGGGGACCGGCCTGCTGGCGATCACCACGCACTACGACCCCGTGACGCTGCGCGTCGTCCCCGGGCACCCGGTCTTCACCGACCCCAACGCGACGGTCGCCTGGTCGGGTTCGCTCGAGCCGACGCTGAAGACCGACATGTCGTTCAAGACGTTCCTCGGCCGCGGCAGCGGCGACTCGATCCAGATGAAGTTCGAGGGGGACGGCTTCGTCGTGATTCAGCCGATGGAAGAGGTGTACTTCCAGTCAGGCGGGTGACGGGGAGGCCGTGCGAGCGCCGCTGCGCAGCGCGCTCCGTCTCGCGACCAGCACGAAGGCCACTGCCTGCGTGGCCGCGACGAACGCGCTCGGCTCGGGCACAGCCGTGTAGGTGAACTGCGTCACCAACCCAAAGTTCTCGACATCGATGAAAGCCGCTGAGAGCGAGTCCGCGCTTCCTTCCTCAAAGGTCGTGACGCGTGACGTCGAGCTGCCGCTCCGCGAGCCGTCGAACGCGGTGGTCAGCCCTCCGAGGAAGTTCCGCACGTCGAGCAGCAGGTTGCCCGTGGATGGGTAGTAGTCGAACGGCTGCGAGAAGAAGATCGTGATGTCGAACTGCTTCGGGCCGCGGGGCGGCCCCGTGAACCAGCTCGACAGAGGCAAGGCGCCACTTCGGACGACAGTTTCGTTGAGGCCGACGTTGTCGGCGAACACCCGCGACAACGCACCGACGGCGCGAGGGGTCGTCGAGAGGTTGACGTGGACGTCGCGGAGCGTCGCGGAGAACGCCGCCCCATGGAGGCCGTCGGGTCGAAAGGCAATTTCCGTGATCCGGATCGGCGACGAGGGGAACTCCGACGCCGAATAGACCTGCTGATAGCGGCTACTTGCAATAGACAACTGGCCGAGGTTGAACGGGAGAATGTTGTTTCCACCCCCATCGACGCTCGCCAGGGCAGAGGGGACGACTACCGTACCGGCCTTGAGCGCCGACGGGGTGGAAGCCAACAACGCGACGCCCAGCAGAGCGAAGTTGCGGACGTGGTAGCGCTTCATGAGCGACTCCTTGAGATGCGGGGATGGATCAGGGAAGTCGTTGATGCGTCGTCGGCCGAGTACACGCCCCCGTGTGACGATTGCTCTCAGGCCTCAACGAAGCGAGGACAGACCGGCGCGCGAGTGTGCTCATCGGTTGAGCTGGCGTCAAGCGAGTGACCCCAATACGGGTGAGTAAAGGAGGGCCCTCTCCGCCGGCCGAGGAATGGGATGGCGGCGCACGCCATCAGCCAAGCGCCCGCCGGTTCCGGAACGGCGCCGATGCGCACGTCGAACGCACGCAGCCTACGCGCCCCCGACGGCGCCGAGGCGTAGAACTGTTGGAGCGCTAGTCCGTAGACCGCTTCGAGCGTCAGGCCCCGTGGCATCAGGCCCGGGATCTCCACCACCCCCGCGAAGCCCCCCGTGCTGTCGCTGTTGTGCGTCAGGTTCTGGTCGCCAACGACGGTGAAGAAGGCCGACGTCGCCGTCGGGACGCCATTGACCGAAAGCTCCAGCGGGATTGTCAGCACCCCCGTCTGCCGCGCGGTGAACCGAATGAGGAACGCTCGACCCCCGGGCGCCTTCCGCGTGTCGATCCGCACCGAGCCGTTCGAGGGGTCGTACGTCCACTCCGCGAGCGGGGGCTCGACGGCGTCGAACATCCAGTCGTACAGCTCGCCGTTTGGGTCGTCGTAAATCGGGCGCCAGATCCCGTGGTCGCCGAGCACCTCCGAGTAGAGGATGTCTCCCCCCGCTTCGCGGATCGCCCGGACCGTGCTGCGGGCGGGCCCCGCGGGGGTCACGGTGTCGTTGTTCCCCTGGAACGCCCAAAGGCGCGTGCCGACGTACCGCTGCGGTTCACTGACGTCGCCCCACGACGACATCGGCGCCGCCGCGGCGAACCTCCCGGGGAGCCCGGCGACGAGGTCCCACGTTCCGAAGCCCCCCATCGACAGCCCCGTGACGTACCTTCGCAGCGGGTCAATCGTGTACTGCGACTCGATGCTCGCCATCAGGTCGATGGTCGCCTGCGTGGCGGGGCTCCATTCGCCGGGGCCGGCGGACCCCCAGTAGTCGTCGCGTGGCGCCTGGGGAACAAGGAGGTACGCGGGGTGGTCGGTCCGCGCCGTCGTGACGAGCCCGTCAATGTAGGCGAGCTGCGAGCTGTTGTTCGTCCCCCGCTCACCGGCCCCGTGCAAGAACAGCACCAGCGGGAACGACGCCCCGGGAGCGTCGTGCCCCGGGGGGAGGAACAGCCGGTACGGCAGCGATTGCCCCGTGCCGTAGGGGAAGGTCAGCGAGAGCGAGTTGTTGTAGTCGATCGCCAGGGCCAGCGGCGCGGGCAACCCAGCGACAATCGCGACGAACACCAACACCGCCTTGTGAAACGCGCGCATGGCAGCGTCCGGGGGTAGAAGGTCCGAATCCGGGGGTAGAACGTCGGAAGTAAAGAAGTGCGCTCGGGCGACGTGCGTCGGACGCCGAGCGCGACCGCGTATCGAAAGAGGCTTTTTAGCTTAGCGGCTTTCGGGCCAGACAACTAACGATTCCCGCGGCTCCTCCGCGTCGTTCGCGACTTTGCGTGAGACTTCGTCCTTGACGACTCAGTTGGCGCCCGACTCCGCCGGCCGGTCGTTCTCGAGGGGGGGCTCTTCCACGGCCTGCTCGCCCTCCCCCGCCGCGGGCGCCTCGGCACGCAGCCGGAGCACGACGCGGTCTCCCTCGACGCGGATACTCTCGAACCGCTTCAGGACGCGGTCGATTTCGGCGTCGTCCTGGACGCCTTGGGCGAGGTTCTCCCCCTTGATCGCGTCGAGGAAGGGGGCAGGCAGTTGCTGACCCTTCACTTTCGCATCGACCAACGTGACGACGAGCACGCCGTTCTCGAGGGAGGCGTTGAGCGTCGCCTCGGCGTTGAAGAACCGCCCTTTGCCGGCGCCGGCTGGCAAGAAATCGCACGGCACGGCGACCTTCGCCCCGATGCGTCCGTCGGTGATCGTAAGGTGGACCCTCCCCTTCAGTTGCCGGTCAGCGGCGACGAGCGTGTTGAGGTCCTCGGCGGTCAGGCTGAGCTCGGCGCCCTCGCCCCCTGCGCGGACTGCTCCAACGAACGCCTGAACGCGTTCGCCGATCGCCTTGATCTCCTCGGGCGCGGCCTCGACCACCGGGATCGGCGCCGGGGCGTCGTCGGTGAACGCCCGCAGTTGGCCCTTCGCGAAATAGAACGCGGCGATCCCCCCCGCAACGAGCAGCACGAGCGTGCCGAGCGCCACGATCAGGCAGCCGTAGAGCCAGCAGCCACAGCCGCGCCGCTTCCGATCCGGGTCGCGCGGGTCGTACACCGGCGCCTCGTTCGGGGCGGCGTTCGGGTTGTAGTCGTTCTCAGCAGACCAAGGGTTCGAGTCGGCCACGTAGCGCGCCTTGCGGGGTGAGTCTCGCGGGAGAACCGAAGAATCGCGAGCCCGCTATTGTAGCGGCCGCGGCCGCAGGGGGGATGAATCCCTCTTCGACGCCGATCTCCAGCGGAGCGCGCTCGATCCGGACCGGTTCGTGTCAGCGGGCCTCTAGCAGCCTGCTGAAAAACGCCGTCGTGGCGTTATTCAACCTCGCCAAGCTCGCGGCCGAGCCGCTCGCGGCTCGCGAAACCGCGGCGAAAGCGCCACGGTTTCGACGTCGCACTCCCTGCGACGACGCAGCCTGTCGAGAAATCAACAGGCTGCTAAGCGCGTGCGCCGCCAATCGACGAGCGGCTGATCACGCGAAAGCGCAGCAACCGATTGCCGCGTTGCAAGCCACGACCGAGCTGCGGCGGCTTCGCCCCACCTCGCGTGAAGTCATTCGTCACGTCGCGCTGGTGTACAGAACGTGGCCGCCCTGCGCGGCGCGGGTCGTAAAGCACGTCGCCTCGATCCGGGTCACTTGACGGTAACGTTCGGTCAGCATCGCCGCGACCGTCGCCGCGCGCTCCGTCTCGACGAGCGTCACCGTGCAGCCGCCGAATCCGCCGCCGGTCATCCGCGAGCCGATCACGCCCCCCGCGGGGCCGACCGCGCGGGCGATCTCGACGAGCGTGTCGATCTCGGGGATCGTGATCTCGAAGTCGTAGCGCATCGCGGCGTGGCTGGCGTACATCAGCTCACCGACCGCCGGCCAGTCGGAGGCCGCTACGGCGTCTGCGGCGAGCAGCGTACGGCGGTTCTCGCCCACCACGTGCCGCGCACGAAGCAGCGGCAGCGGGTCGAGCGATGACCGGCGACGGTCGAGTTCTTCGGGGGTGACGTCCCGCAGTGCCCTGACCCCCAGAGCGTTCGCCGCCGCTTCGCACTGTGCGCGTCGCTCGGCGTACTCGCCTCCCGTGAGCTCGTGCTTCACGTTGCTGTTGGTGATCAGGACGCTGACCGCCGCGTCGAGGAACGGCACCGCCGTCGGCTCCTGCGAGCGGCAGTCGAGCAGCATCAGGTGGTCGCGCTCGCAGAGCACCGAGCTGAACTGGTCCATGATCCCGCACGGGACCCCCGCGCCGCGGTGCTCGGCCGTCTGGCATAGCAGGGCGCGGGTGCGGGCGGGGAGCGTGACGCCGGCCAGCGACTCGACCATCAGGGCCAGCGACACTTCGAGAGCGGCCGAGCTCGACAGCCCTCCGCCGAGCGGAACGGAGGAGTCGATCGCGGCGTCGAAGGCCGGGACCGCGACCCCGTGCTCGCGGTACGCGTCGAGGACTCCCCGAGCGTAGCCGGCCCAGCCGCCGGGAGATGGCCCGCCCGCTTCGAGCGACAGCTCGACCGAGGCGCCCATCGCGACGCTTCGGATTCGGGCGAGCGGGCGACCGTCGTCTCGTCGCGCCGCGGCGACGACCGTCTGGCGCTCGATCGCCATCGGCAGGACGAAGCCGTCGTTGTAGTCGGTGTGCTCACCGATCAGGTTGACCCGCCCCGGCGCGGCGGTGACGCACTCGGACGCGACACCCCAGGCGTCGCGCAGCGACCGCTCGGCGCTTCCGACGAGGTCGGGCAGAGACTTGGCGATCTGGAGCGTCATTGCAGGGGAATCGCCCGTGGGCGCATGTACGCCATCAACAGGAGGTACGCGGTAGAGGTGCCTATCCCGAATCGTCGCGTCTAGTTTAGCCGAATGGAAGTGGTCCTTACGCGACGCGTCGGTAGGTGGGGGGGAGGGCGGAAGTCGGGCGCCAGTCGGCGGCGTCGGAGATCGACGTGGGTGACGCGGGACGCCCCGCCGAGTCGTCCGCGCAACAGGCGGTCAACGTCACGGCCAGCAGCAACCCAAGCGTGTCCACGAAAACGCGCGGTTCTTGGCCGTGCCGCTCTCTCTGGGCTGTCACGCGATACTGGACTGCGCAGTTGAATCGGCAACCCACAGTGGCGGCGAAGTGGCTGAAATGACCGTTGTGGGGCTCTCTGCACGCTGTTGACCTATTCCAGCGCGATGTCTCATCGCTCCCGTTCGGGCGACGGGAGCCCCGGGGCGCACCCAGTGCTTTTCGCTACTCCGTTACGAGGTCGCGGGAATGCCACGCAGTTGCCCAGCGGTTTCGCGCACTCTACGCGAGCTGATCGCTGACCCCGAAGTAAGCGTGCAACGGCGCGTCGTTCCGGGTCACGGCGCCCGGCAGATTGGGACGGCTCCACCGGAGGTCATTGGGCAGACGGTGTTGTCGTTGGAGAGGTCTCCGCAAAGGCGATCTCGGTCGATGCGCGGGAACTGACCCTACGCCAGCAGCTCGCGGCGCACCTCGCCGTGGACGTCGGTCAGCCGGAAGTCGCGACCGAGGTAGCGGTACGTCAGTCGGGTGTGGTCGATCCCCATCACGTGCAGCATGGTCGCGTTGAAGTCGTACACCGAGACGGGGTGGTCGATGACGTTGTAGCCGAACTCGTCCGTCTCCCCGTGCGCGGCGCCGGCCTTGAATCCCCCTCCCGCCGCCCAAAGAGTGAAGCACTTGGGGTGGTGATCGCGCCCAAACTTGTCGGGCTCGAGCTTCCCTTGGCAGTAGTTGGTCCGTCCGAACTCTCCGGCCCAGACGACGAGCGTATCATCGAGCAGGCCACGCTGCTTGAGGTCGGTCACGAGCGCCGCCGAGGCCCTGTCGGTCTCGCGACACAACGCGGGGAGTGAGCCGGGGAGGTTGTCGTGGTGGTCCCAGTCTTGGTGGTACAACTGGATGAATCGCACGCCCCGCTCGGCGAGCCGTCGCGCGAGCAAGCAGTTCGAGGCGTAGGTCCCCGGCTCGCGCGCGTCCTCGCCGTAGAGGTCGAAGATCGACGCAGGCTCGTCGCTGACGTCCACCACTTCGGGGGTCGCCATCTGCATACGGTACGCTAGCTCGTACTGAGCGATCTGGGACTCAAGGTTCCCGTGCGGGTTCGCCTCGGCTTGGATCCGGTGGAGGTTCGCGAGGGCGTCGAGCGCATCCCGGCGACATTCCCGGTCAACGCCCGGCGGGTTGTCGAGGTAGAGGATCGGGTCCTTGCCGCTGCGGAACCTTGCCCCCTGATGCTCTGAAGGAAGGAAGCCGGCGCCCCAGTAGCTTGAGACGAGAGGCTGCCCTCCCTTGTCCTTGGTGGTGAGCACGACGAAGCCCGGCAGGTTCTTGTTCTCGCTCCCCAGCCCGTAGTCGATCCAGGCCCCGATGCTCGGGCGCCCCGGGAACTGAGAGCCCGTCTGGAAAAAACACACGCCGGGCCCGTGGTTGATCGCTTCCGTGTGCATCGACTTGATGACGCACAGGTCGTCGATGATCGAGGCCGTGTGGGGGAGCAGCTCGCTGACCCAGCTTCCGGACCCGCCGTGCTGAGTGAACCGGTAGGGGGACCCGGCGAGCGGCATGCTCGACTGGTTGGCGCTCATCCCGGTGAGGCGCTGGCCTTGCCGAACGCTCTCCGGCAATTCCTCTCCGTGTCGCTGCTTGAGTAGCGGCTTGTAGTCGAAGAGGTCCAACTGCGAAGGCGCTCCCGACTGAAACAGGAAGATCACGCGCCTCGCGCGCGCCGCCGGGTGCGACACGACGGCGCCCGCCGCGGACTCACCCGCAAGCAGTTGGTGCAACGCGGCGGCGCCGAGCCCGTAACAACTACGCTGGAGCATCTCGCGGCGAGACATCGCCGCCGAGAAGTCGTGGCCTGTGCACCGCGGGAGTGCGGAGTGCTTCATCGAGATTCTCCTGGGCCCGGGGGGCCAACGGGTCATTGCCGGTTGACGCCCTTGTCGCAATTCATGATGACCTGCGTAACCACGGTCGCCGCCGCAACGCGCGCGGGATCGAGCCCCTCCCTGCGCGGCCGGTCGCCGACCGCCAGCAGGGCGCTCGCCCGTTCGGGCTGCTTGCCGAAGCGTTCCGTCTGCTTCGTCAACAGGTCGATCAAGACGGCCGATTCCTCGGCGCTCGGGCGCTGGCTGGTGTACGAGCGGAACAGCCGTTCGACGAGGGCCGCCGTGTCGTCGCCGCACCCGACCACGGCGTTCTCGGCCGAGACCCGGGCCGCCTCGACGAACTGCGTCCCGTTGAGGAGCACGAGCGCCTGCGTTGGCGACTGCGTTCGCTCGCGGGCCATGCGGCAGACCGAGCGGTCGGGGGCGTCGAACGCGGCGAGCAGCGGCGCGGGCGCCGACCGCTTGAAGTAAGTGTAGAGGCTGCGGCGGTAGAGCCCCTCGCCCGGCTCCCGCGGCGCCGGAGCGAACGAAACCTCGACTTCATAAGGGCGAGTGGGGGGACCACCGACGGTTGCGACAAGCAGCCCGCTCGCCGCGAGCGCGTTGTCACGCAGCATCTCGGCCGGCCAGCGCCGCGCGGCCGCACGACCCAGCAGCCGATTCTCGGGGTCTTTGGCGACCAGTTGCGCGTCCGCTCGGCTCGACCTCTGGTACGTCTCGGAGAGGACCATCAGCTTGATAAGCCCCTTGGTGTCCCAACCGTTCTCAGCGAACTCGACTGCCAAGTGGTCGAGCAGCTCAGGATGGGAAGGCGGGTCCCCTTGGGCGCCGAAGTCGCCCGGCGTGCGTACGAGGCCTTCCCCGAAGACCCCCTGCCAGAGCCGATTCACCGCCACCCGGGCGGTCAGTGGGTTGCTTGGGTTAACGATCCACTCGGCGAGCGCACGTCGGTCGGCCGGCATGCCGCGCGGTAGCGGCGGCAAGGCCTTGGGCGCCGCGGGCTCGACCACCTCGCCGAGTTGGTCGTAGGCGCCACGCAGCCGGACTCGGCTCGGGTCGGCGCCCTCGAACGGCTGCATGACCATGATTTCCTCGACCTCGTTCTCGGCGGCGAACAGCTCGCGCCGGCGCGACCGAAGGTCGTCGAGCGCCCGTTCGTGCTCTTCGCACTGCGCCAACAAGAAGTGCTCCAATCCCGCGTCCGCGCTCTCGGCGCCCCCTGCCTGGGTCGGCGTGACGCCGGCGATCTTCGCGATCTCCAGCGCCGACAGGCGGCGGTCGAACAGCAGCAGCTCGTCGACCTCCCCTCCGGTGAAGCCACGGTCTCGGAAGCGCGCTCCCACCGCGACTCGGTTGATCTCCGGATCGACGGCGCTCTTCGTGAGGCAGTCGCGGACGACGTCGGTCGTCGCCAGAACGCCGTCCACGTAGAGACGCATCCCGGCGGCGCGGCTCGACCCGTCGTAGGTCACGGCCAGATGCACCCAGCGGTCGAGGGGGAGTAGCGCCCGGGCCCGCAGCCGGATGGCGTCGCCCGGCCAGAAGTGAACGAGCGCGACGCTCGGCTTGCCGTCTTCGAGGATCAACTCGTGCCCGCGGTTGCCCGAGTCGAGCGCGGCCCGCGTAGCGTGCACAACCACTGCGCGGTCGTGCTTGCGATCGGTTTGCACCCACACGCAAACGGAGTAAGGGTCGGCGCGGTCGAACGCCCCCCCGCCGTCGATGGCGACGACCTCGTCGTCCCCCGAGAGTCGTAGCGCGGACCCGCGCACGCCCGTGACGCGCCGGTTGGGCGCCGCGACCGCCCCGTCGAACGTTTGCGCGGCGGTCGGAGTTGGAATCTCCACCGAGGGACGTCGCTTTAGCCGCTCGAAGGCGTCGCGCTGCCGGGAGGCGACGCGAGTCGCGTGCGCTTCGGCCTCATCGACCTTGCGTCGGAGCTCGGTGATCGTCGCTTCCTGTTCCGGCGTGGGCAGCTTGAGGGTGGGGGGGGGCGTCGTCGGCGTGAAGAACGCGATAATGCCGTTCTCGTCGATCTTGTCAAAGAACGCCGTGAAGGCGTAGTAGTCCTTGATCGTCAGTGGGTCGTACTTGTGGTCGTGACAACGGCAGCACTCCATCGTCAGCCCGAGGACCGAAGCCGCCACGGTCTGCGCGCGGTCCGCGACGTACTCCGCGCGAAACTCGGCCGGGATGCTCCCCCCCTCGGTGTTCTGCCCGTGCAGGCGGTTGAACGCCGTCGCGAGAACGGTGTCCCTTGTTGGGTTCGCCACAAGGTCTCCGGCAAGCTGGAGGCGTAGGAACTCGTCGTAGGGCGTGTTCCGATTCAGCGCCGAGACGATCCAGTCGCGCCACGGCCAGACGCGGCGGTCCTCGTCGCGCTGATACCCATACGTGTCGCTGTACCTGGCCGCGTCCAACCACAGCGTGGCGAAGCGCTCGCCGAAACGCGGCGAAGCCAATAGCCGATCGACGGCCCTTTGATACGCATCGGGTCGATCGTCGGCGAGAAACGCACCGAGCTCCTCAAGCGTCGGCGGAAGCCCCGTGAGGTCAAACGAGACGCGCCGCAAGAGGACATCTCGCGAAGCGGCCGGCACGGGGCGTAGGCCGGCTTCTTCGAGGCGATGTAGCACGAACGCATCGATCGCTCCGACTTCTGCGCCTTCCTCCGTGCGAGGAACAGAAATCCGCCGCGGAGCGGTGAAGGACCAATGGCCAGCCCACGGCGATCCGGCGGCCGCCCAAGCCTCGAGGGTTCGTACCTCGCTTGGCGTCAGGGGTTTGCCGGAATCTGGCGGCGGCATGACCTCCGACGGCTCGACAGAATGGACCCGCCGCAAGCCCTCGGGTGACGCAGTGCCGTCGCGAAACACCGCCGCGACCCCTTGCTCGAGGTCGAGTCGCAGGTCGGCTTGCCGGGTCGCTTCGTCCGGGCCGTGACACAGGAAGCACTTGTCCGAAAGGATCGGACGAACCTCGTGGGCGAAGTCGGGGCCCGCCGGCCGATCCGTCGCGGCGAGCGCCGCATCACCGCTTCCCAGCGCGAGGCCCACGAGCGCAACCGTCAGCCAGCGCCACGAGGATGCCGACCAGAACGAAGGGGTACATCGACGCGCGACAGGGGAGCTTTGTCTACCGACGCCGAACTGGAACGAGACTGAGTTCATCGGCTCGCCTTTGGCTGTCCCCGCCGCTTTGTCGGGTCTCAGAAGATGTTACGCTGCAAGGGCTTTCGATTCAATCTAGCGATCGCGTTGTACCGATCGAGGCCGCTAAATCAGCCGCACCTTTGCCAGAGTACGCGATGAAGCCCCTCGTAGTCGCGTTGCTGTTTGCCTCGGTCGCGTCCGCCGACGAGGGGCGTTGGGTGTTGCGCTACGACCGGCCGGCCGGGGAGTGGGTCGAGGCCCTGCCGATCGGCAACGGCCGGATGGGGGCGATGGTCTTCGGCGGCGCCGCGGAAGAACGCCTTCAACTGAACGAGGCGAACGTCTGGACCGGGGGTCCGCACCGTTACGCCCGGCGCGGGGCGTCGGCCCACCTCGCCGAGGTCCGTCGTCTGCTCTTTGCCGGCGAGCAAGAGGCCGCCGACGGGCTGGCGGCGCGCGAGTTTATGTCGACGCCGCTCTACCAGCAGTTCTACCAGCCGATGGCCGACCTGCGCCTCAAGACGCTTGGGGTCGATGACGGTTCGGTCGAGGGTTACCGACGGTCGCTCGACCTTGGAACGGCGACTACGGTCACCGAGTTTTCCGCCGCCGGGCTGCAGCATCGCCGGGCTGCCTACGCCAGCTTTCCTGACCAGGCGATCGTGGTTGAGCTGCAGGTCGATCGCCCCGCTGCGCTCTCTTTCGAGGCGCGCCTCACAAGCCCGCACGAGCGAACGGGCGTCGCCGCCGAGCAAGGCCCTCACGGCCTACTGCTAGAAGGCCAAGTCAACGACGCCGAGATCGGCGAGGGCGAACGCTCCGAGAGTCGGGTCCGATTCGCGGTCGCGCTGCGGGTGGCCTCGACGGACGGCGAGGTGTCGAACCAAGGGGGCCTCGTTCGTGTTCAAGGCGCTACGCACGCGACGCTCGTCCTCGCGGCCCGCACGAACGTCGCCTCGTTCGAGGCGTTGTCGGCCGACCCCAAGCAGTGCGTCCGCGACGCCCAGTCCGCCGCCGCGGTCTCGGCCGTTCAACTCCGCGCCCGGCATCTCGCCGACCACCGCGAACTGTTCGACCGCGTCGAGCTCTCACTCGGCCAACCGACCGACGCGGCGCTTGAGAGATCGACGGACGATCGTCTGAGCGCCTCGAAGTCGGCGAGCGACCCCGACCTGGCGGCGCTCGTCTTCCACTACGGGCGCTACTTGTTGATCGCCTCGAGCCGCCCGGGGGGCCAACCCGCCAACTTGCAAGGGGTTTGGAACCAGGACCTCGTCCCCGCTTGGGGGAGCAAGTACACGGTGAACATCAACACCGAGATGAACTACTGGCTCGCCGAGCCATGCAACCTCGGGGAGTGCGCCACACCACTCTTTGACGCGCTGCGGGAGTTGAAAGTGACCGGCGCCGAGGTCGCCCGCGAGCACTACGCGGCCCCGGGCTGGGTGCTGCACCACAACTTCGATCGCTGGCGCGGCGCGGCGCCGATCAACGCCGCGGACCACGGCGTCTGGCCGACCGGCGGGGCGTGGCTCTGCCAGCACGTGTGGGCGCACTACCTCTACTCGGGCGACGAAGCGTTCCTCCGCGAGACCGCCTACCCGCTGATGAAGGGGGCCGCGGAGTTCTTCGCACACTACCTGGTGGAAGACCCGCGCAGCCCCGAGCGCTGGCTCGTCAGCGGGCCGAGCAACTCCCCCGAGCAGGGGGGGCTCGTCATGGGGCCGACGATGGACCACCAGATCGTACGCGAGCTGTTCGCCAACACGATCGCCGCCGGCGAGACCCTGGGGGTCGATCGGGAGTTCCGGGCACGGCTTGCCGATCTGCGCGCGCGGATTGCCCCCAACCGAGTCGGCAAGCACGGCCAGCTCCAAGAGTGGCTGGAGGACATCGACGACCCGAGCAACCAGCACCGGCACGTCTCGCACCTCTGGGGGCTGTACCCGGGGGCCGAGGTCTCGCCCGACACGCCCGAGCTGTTCCGCGCGGCGCGGACGTCGCTCGAGCAGCGCGGCGACGGCGGCACCGGGTGGTCGAAGGCGTGGAAGATCAGCTTCTGGGCGCGGCTGCGCGACGGCGAGCGCGCCCACCGCGTGCTTGAGGGGCTGATGACGCTGACCCGGGCGAAAAGCACGGAATACGATCCGAGCGAAAGCGGGCTCTACCCGAACCTGTTCGACGCCCACCCGCCGTTTCAGATCGACGGCAACTTCGGGGCGACGGCCGGTGTTTGCGAGATGCTCGTGCAGTCGCACCGCCACACGCCCGAAGGCGACCGGTTGATCGAGCTGCTCCCCGCCCTTCCCCCCACCTGGGCCGAAGGGCAGGTCAGCGGGCTCCGCACCCGCGACGGGTTCGAGGTCGCCCTGAAGTGGAGCGACGGCAAGCCCGAGTCGATCCGGATCAAGTCCCTGCTCGGAAAGCCGGCAGCCATTCGCCTGCGCGATCGGCGCGAGAAGCTCTCTCTGGAAGCGGGAGAGACGGCGGAGCTGGGTTCCGACCTCGCCGCACGTGGCGCCAGCGAGTAACGCCTAGCGGAGCGGCGATGGCGACCACCTTCCAACTGCGGATGTCTCTGCGAGATCAACGACGTCGTGCCGTCGCTATCCGAGTGAGCGGCCGACTTCGTTGCGAATGGGCAGCGACAGGTCTGCACAGCGCTCCGCTAACCGAGAGCGTCGCGACGGATCACCGCCACCGCCGCGGGCGGAACATGGCGGCTTCGATCGTCAGGAGCGCAGCCCCGGTCGGCTCGGGGATGATCGTCACCCGCGGCCATAGGAGTACGCTCGATCGCTGATAGACGTCGAGCGTGAAGTTGTCGGGGCCGTCGCAACGATGGGCGCGGCCAATGCGAACTACGACGACAACGTATGTAGCATGTTCATGCCCAGAGGTTTACCACCAGAATGCGAGAAGGACGAAAGCCCGCTTCGCTCAGTCGCATTGAGCGAAGCCGTTCAAGCTTCGAGCGACGTTTCGACGCCCATTGAACGCCCTTCTCAACGAAGGACGCGCATCGAGTTGCGCGATACCTCGCCCCAAGCCTTGAGCGAGCGTAGAAGAAACGTCCAGCGAACGAGCGGTGACAAAGGTCGAAGCCCCTCCCAACGCCAGGCGCTTTCCCCCCGAACGGGGGCGCAAGCCAGCGTGCGTCGCGCTGCGGCGTGCTAGAAGATGCCGAGCTGGTCGCGGGCGTCTTCGGTCATTCGCTCGGGGGTCCACGGCGGGTCCATCACGAGCTGGACATCGACGGCGCCGACCCCTTCGAGCTTCGCCACGGCGTCCTTCGAGCCCCCCAGCAGTTGCGGGCCGGCCGGGCAGGCGGGGCTGGTCATCGTCATCTTGACGACGACGTCCGAGTCGCCCCCTTCGGACTCGGTGATCGCCACGTCGTAGATCAGCCCCAGGTCAACGATGTTGACGAACAGCTCGGGGTCGATGACCGCCTTGAGGGCTTCGCGGACGGTGTCTTCGGCGAGGGGCATCGTCACTTCTCCTTCAACCGAGGGAACCACAGATGAACACGGATAAACGCAGATGAAGGGAGCACCGATGACCAGAAAGAGTAGGCGATGGGCGGTAGCCCTTTGGTTATTGGTGCTTGGTTATTGGCCGTTCAGCCGCACAAACACTTGGTCACCCTCAATGCGGACCTCGTGAGCAATCGTCGGCTTCGTGGCCGGCATCGACAGGGGCTTGCCCGACTCGGCGGAGAACTTGGCGCCGTGGCGTGGGCAGGCGATCGACTTCTCGGACGGATCGACATCGCCGTCGGAGAGCGGGCCCCCGTCGTGCGTGCAGACGTCCTCGAGCGCGTAGAACCGGCCGGCGGCGTGGATCAGGGCGATCGGGACCTCGTCCACTTCGACGAACGTCGAAGAAGGGTCCGCGAACTCGCTGACCAACCCCACGGCTTGAAAATCCGTCATCGCGTGAACCGATCCACTGGTTGTTTACGTCGTTGTAGTGATCGACCGCCTTGGGCGCGCTCGTGACCGGCTCGGGTAACGTGGTATCGACTTTATTGGGCGGTGAGGTCGCGCACGCGGGCGCCGATCGCCTCGCCGAGCGCCTCGCGGACGCTCTCGATCGTGATCCGGTCGAAGACCTGCTGGAAGAAGCCGGTGACGATCATCCGGACCGCTTCCTGGCGGGTGTAGCCGCGGCTCATCGCGTAGAAGACCTGCGTCTCATCGACGCTCCCCGACGTGCTGCCGTGCGTGCAGCGAACGTCGTCGGCCTCGATCTCGAGGCCGGGGATCGAGTCGGCCCGGGCGGTGGTCGCAAGCATCAGGTTGTCGTTGCGCTGGTAGGCGTCGGTCCGCTGGCCCGCCTTGTCGACCTTGATCATGCCGCGCCAGACGGTGCGCGAGTCCCCCTGCAACGCCGCCTTGTAGAGCAGGTCGCTGCGGCAGTAAGGCGCCTCGTGGTGCTGGTGCGTGTTGTAGCTCAGGTGCTGCTTCCCCTCGGTGAACATCACGCCGTTGACCTGGGCCTCGGCGTCGGAGCCTTCGAGTGCGACCCGCTGGTTGACCTTGGCGACCCGCGCGCCGAGCGCGCCGATGGTCCACTGCAGTTGACCCTCTTTACCGACGACGGCCTTCTGGTGGGCGAAGTGCCACACACGCGGCCCCCAGTTCTGCAAGTTCACGTAGCGGAGCTTCGCCCCCCGACCGACCATGATCTGGATCGAACCACAGTGGAAGCCGCTGGCCGTCGGGTCTTCACACGCCGTCTCCATCAGCATGGTCGCCTCGGCGCCCTCCTCGAGGACGACGAGCGTCTTCGAGACGTCCGAGGCGCCGGCGCCGCGGAGTAACGAGATCGCGTGCAGCGGGCGTTCGAGGCGGACCCCCTTGGGGACGTGCAGCACCACGCCGTCGGTCCACGCCGCCGCGGTGAGCATCGAGAAGCGGTCGTACGCCGGATCGACCACGTTCCGCTGCATCGCGGCCCGCAGTCGGTCCGGCGAAGCGAGCGCCGATTCGGCGAGGGACCCGAACAGCACCCCCTTCTGTACGAGCTCCGGGTCGCACTCGTGCGAGGCGGTGACGCCGTTCACGGCGACCAGCGAGCCGGCCAGGTCGACGCCCCTGGCCAGCAGCGCCGCGGCGGGCGATTCGGGGGCCGCAGCGATACCGACAGACGTCGGCGCGTAGTCGGCGAGCTTGAATCCTCGGATGTCGGTACGCAACCACTCTTCGCTCTCGCGAGATGGCCAAACGCCGTCTTCGAACGACTTCCAAGCGGTGTGGCGACGCTCGGCGAGCCACGCGGGCTCTGCCGAGCGTGCGGAGATGAGCTCTTCAAACGCTTCGCGCGTGAATCCCTTAGTCGCGACGGTTGGCATCGACGGTCTTTCTCGTGGCCGCGCTGCGCGGCGGGTAAAATTGAGAGGCGCCCGTTGCGGCGGGGCCGCGATCTAGGCGAACAGTTCTTCGACCGGCATCAACCAGCCCGGCACAGCGGGCTCGGCCTCGGCCGTTTGGCCTCGCCGGTAGACGGTTGGATTCTCGGGCTCGGTCGCGCGATACACGCGGACCACGTCTTCGCTGAGCAGGTCGATATCCCAGACGACCTTGGTCCCCGCGGCGAAGTAGTCGGCTCGCTTGGCGGCCATCTGCCGCTCGGCGCTGGGCCCGTAGTCGTTCTTGCTCCGCACCTCGACCGCGAAATCCGGGGCGCCCTGTGCGAAGTCGAGGTCGTCGTCGGCCGGCGGGGGACCGATGCAGAACGCCGCGTCGGGGCTAAAGCTCGTTCGATGGGGGAGATCGACCAAGAAACCGACGTTGTCGGGGTACGCGCAGCCTGCGAGGCGTTCCTCCACCTGCTCAAGGCTCCGACAAATGCGGTACGAAATCCGGCCGTGGCGTCGGTTCGCGGGGCTCATGCAGACAATCCTCCCGTCAACGATCTCGGCCTTCCCCTCCACCGCGTAGAGGGCGGCGATGAGCGCTTCGGGAGTCGAACTCTCGGCGGTCGTCACCATGGGATCCCCCTTGCTGAGGAGCGTGGACACGTCAGCCAACGCTCCCTTCCATCTGCAACTGGATCAGCCGGTTCATCTCGACGGCGTACTCCATCGGCAGCTCCTTGACCAAGGGCTCGATGAAGCCCGAGACGATCATCGAGCTCGCCTCGGCCTCCGACAGTCCGCGGCTCATCAGGTAGAAGAGCTGCTCCTCGCCGATCCGCGAGACGGACGCCTCGTGCTCGATCTGGACTTGCTGCTCCTCGACCTCGATGTAGGGGTAGGTGTCGCTGCGGCTCTTGGGGTCGAGGATCAACGCGTCGCAGACGACGCTGCTCTTGGAGCCGATCGCCCCGTCTTCGACCTTGCACAGGCCGCGGTAGCTGGCACGTCCGCCGTTCTTGCTGATGCTCTTGCTAATGATCCGTCCCGAGGTATTCGGTGCGCAGTGCACGAGCTTGGCGCCCGCGTCCTGGTGCTGGCCCTTCGAGGCGAAGGCGATCGACAGGATCTCGCCCCGCGCGCCCGGCTCCATCATGTAGACGGCCGGGTACTTCATCGTCAGCCGCGAGCCGAGGTTCCCGTCGATCCACTCCATCAGCGAATCCTGGTAGGCCATCGCCCGCTTGGTGACCAGGTTGTAGATGTTGTTGGCCCAGTTTTGGATCGTCGTGTAGCGGCAGCGGCCCCCCTTCTTGACGATGATCTCGACCACCGCCGAGTGCAGGCTCTCGGTCGAGTACATCGGGGCCGTGCAGCCCTCGACGTAGTGAACCTCGGCGCCCTCATCGACGATGATCAGGGTCCGCTCGAACTGGCCCATGCTCTCGGCGTTGATCCGGAAGTAGGCCTGCAGCGGGAACTCGATCTTCACCCCCTTGGGGACGTAGATGAACGAACCCCCCGACCAGACGGCCGAGTTGAGCGCCGCGAACTTGTTGTCCGACGGCGGGATAATCTTGCCGAAGTACTCACGCAGCAGCTCGGGGTGCTCCTTCACCGCGGAGTCGGTGTCGGTGAACAGGACCCCTTTCTTCGCGAGGTCTTCCTGGAGCGAGCCGTAGACGACTTCGCTCTCGAACTGCGCCTTGACGCCGGCCAGGTACTTCCGCTCGGCCTCGGGGATGCCGAGCTTGTCGAACGTGTCCTTGATCTCCTGGGGGACGTCGTCCCAGCTCTTCTCCTGGCCGTCGGTCGGCTTCAGGTAGTAGAAGATGTCGTCGAAGTCGATGTTGATGGCGCCCCCCCACTTGGGCATCGGCTTCGATTCGAAGATCGCGAGCGACTTCAGGCGGAACTCGAGCATCCACTCGGGTTCCTCCTTCATCTCGGAAATCTGGCGGACGATGTCGGCGTCGATGCCCTTGCGGACCTTGAACACGCCGGTCGTCTCGGTGATGAAGTCGTACTTGTTGAGGTCGTCGAGGACCGCGACGTCTTCGAGGTCATCGGCGGGGATCAGCGTGTCAGCGGCCATGATTGGCTCCCTTGGTATCGATGAACCACAGCAGGGGTCGAGGGGTCGAGTGGGACCGGTCGCTCGCGTGGCGTCTGTGGGGGTTATTTTCTCGCTTCGCGAGGCTTGAAACTAGGCGGTCACGACGGCCGTTTCGGCGCCGGCCACCTCGGGGTACGCGGCTCGGATGCGGTCGTAACCCTCGGTGTACAGCTCGCGGGCGAGCTCGGCGCCCCCGGTCTCGACGATCTTTCCGCCGAGGATCACGTGCGTGAAGTCGGGCGTGTTGTGGTCGAGCAGCTTGTCGTGGTGGGTGATGATCAGGATCCCCATCTGGGTGGTCTCGTCGCGGCCGATCTCGGCGATGCTCTGGCTCGCGAGCTTCACGGCGTCGACGTCGAGCCCCGAGTCGGTCTCGTCGAGGATCGCGAACTTCGGACGCAGCATCGCCATCTGCAGGATCTCGGCGCGTTTCATCTCGCCGCCGGAGAACCCGTCGTTGACGTACCGGCGGGCGAAATCGACGTCCATCCGCAACTGGTCCATCTTCTCCTTGAGCTCCTTGCGGAACTCACGCATCGGGATCAGGTCTTCCCCTTCTTTGCGCTCGGGGCTGCGGACGTTGGTCGTCGCGTGGCGGAGGAAGTCGGCCAGCTTCACGCCGGGGATCGCCATCGGCCGCTGGAACGCCATGAAGAGCCCCGCGCGGGCCCGCTCCGACGCGTCGAGGTCCAGCACGTCGATCGACCCCTCGTCGCCGACGAGCTCGATCGACCCGGCGGTCACCTCGTACGACGGGTGCCCCATGACCGCGTTCCCCAGCGTGCTCTTCCCCGAGCCGTTGGGGCCCATCAGGGCGTGCGTCTCGCCGCGGCGGATCGTCAGGTTCACGCCGTTGAGGATCGGCTTGCCTTCGACCGAGACGTGCAGGTCGGTGATCTTCAGTGTGTGCGACATGAGGGTCGTTGTGCGCGTGGGTTCGAGGTAAGCGAGTGTGTGGTGAACGGCGCCGTTGCAGCTTTACGCACGCGAGGCGGCGCGCTGTTCGGTCAATTCTTGGTGGCGGCGGAGCGGGTCGATATCGACAGCCGGCGTCACGTAGCCGCTGTGGTGCGGGATCGGCAGCTCGTCGGCGACCTTGATCCCCACGGGCGAGCCGGCGGCCTTCGCCAGTCGGTGGCCGCGAACCTTGTCCTGGACCCGCATCAGCCCTTCGAGCAACGACTCGGGACGCGGCGGGCAGCCGGGGACGTACACATCGACCGGCACAACGAGATCGACCCCCTTCACCACGTGGTAACCGTGCTTGAAGTAGGGCCCACCACCGACCGTGCACGCCCCCATCGCGATCACGAACTTGGGGTCGGGCATCAGGTTGTAAAGCCGGCGGACGCGGCTGGCCATCTTATAGGTCACCGTGCCGGCGACGATCATCAGGTCGGCCTGCCTCGGCGTGGCGCGGAACGCTCCCGCGCCAAAGCGGTCGAGGTCGTACTTGCCAGCGCCGGCGGCCATCATCTCGATCGCGCAGCACGCCAGGCCGAACGTCATCGGCCAAAGGCTCGACTCGCGGGCCCAGTTGATCGCCTGCTCGACCGTCGTCGTGATGACGTTCTCCTCGAAGCGGCCTTCGATCCACGGCTGCGTCACGGCGTCGCTCCTTCCAGCACGCTTTGTAGAGCTACGGACGCGACGCTCGCGGCGCCGGTCAGTCGATCCTCGCCTGTGACCGACTTGCTCGGCTCGAACGAGCAGCATTCCCCCCCGTCGAGCCGACACTCGCTAAGCCGGACCCCTTGCCCGAGCACTTCGGAGAAAAGGGCCTTCTCCATTGCGCAGATCGATCGGTCCTGCTCGGCGAGCGTTGGGTAGGGGCACGCGAGCACCGTCAGCACCGGGAAGGCCCCCGACTCGTCGATGTCGATCGGCACCTCCCGTTCCCCCATCAACCGCACCAAGTTGTGCATCCGTTCGGCGAGGCTCGGTCCGTTAACCCGTGATGCGTAGCGCACGGCTAGCTTCGACGCGAGCCGATTGACCAAGCCGACCCGCACGGCGGGGTCCTCGATCGAGCGGATCTCTTGCCACATCACCTGGACGAGGTCGTCGTAGTTGTCTCCCGACTCGCGGCGGCCGCGGTCGGTTAGGCGGTACTGATGACGGGGCCGACCGCGCGACGTGCCCACCTCGTGCTCGTTGCGGTCGAGAACCCGCTCGATTAGCCCCGCGGCCGCGAGCCGCGACAGCCGCTGGCGAACGGCGGTGGCAGTCACCCCGAGGAGCTCGGTCAGCTCACCCACGACGGCCCCCCCCGCACGGCGGAGGTGGTCAACGAGTAGGCGGTCGGCGGGATCAATCGTGTTCATGTCCGAAGTATCGTAAGGCTGGGAACATTATTGACAACTCTAAATGTCAAAAATAGCCCCCCTGCTGGCGCGGAACCAGGCCGGTGACGTAAAGCGTTGACACGAAAGCCTTTCTTGACTCTTATGCGGCCTTTGCTGGCGCCGTAGAAGTTGCTGCGTGGAGGGCTCGGCGGCCCGTGCCGGTACCCTTCAGGCCCCCCCCGATTGGAGTGGAGATGCCCCTGTCTGACGACGACAGCACCAACCCCACGCCCCCTCCGACGGCGGACGGCTGGAGCTCGCGGCTGGGGGTGATCTTGGCGGTTGCCGGCTCGGCGGTCGGCCTCGGGAACTTCCTTCGCTTCCCCGGCCAGGCCGCGGACAACGGCGGGGGCGCGTTCATGATCCCCTACTTCGTGTCGCTGCTGCTGCTGGGGATCCCCCTCTGCTGGGCCGAGTGGACGATGGGCCGCTACGGCGGTTCGCGCGGCTTCAATTCGGCGCCAGGGGTGTTCAGCGTCCTCTGGCGCAATCCCTTGGCGAAGTACCTCGGCGTGCTGGCGCTGGTTGTGCCGCTGGTCATCTACATGTACTACGTCGTGATCGAGGCCTGGTGCCTCGCCTACGCGATCCAGTACCTGACCGGCGACCTGATGCTCGGCCCCAATGCCGACAAGTACCAATCGCACTTCGACAACCTGATCGGCAACAGCGCCGACGGCGTGCTCTTCAGCGGCGGGGGGGCGTTCCTGCCGCTGGTCGTCGCGGCGGTGTTCGCGATGAACTTCGTGATGATCTACCGCGGCGTCTCGAAGGGGATCGAGAGCTTCTGCAAGATCGCGATGCCGGTGATGGCCGTCTGCGCGCTAATCGTCCTCGTGAGGGTGATGACGCTCCCCGCGCACGAGTCGGGACGCACCGTCGAGCAGGGCCTGGGCTACATGTGGAACCCCGACTTCTCGAAGCTCGGCGACTCGAAGACCTGGCTCGCCGCCTCGGGCCAGGTGTTCTTCAGCCTGTCCGTCGGGTTCGGAATCATCGTCAACTACGCCAGCTACCTGAAGCGCAAGGACGACGTCGTGCTGAGCGGGCTCACGTCGTCGAGCGTCAACGAACTGTTCGAGGTCGCCTTCGGCGGAATGATCACAATCCCCGCTGCGTTCGTGTTCCTCGGCGCGGCGGGGGCGGCCCGAGGGTTCGGTCTGGGCTTCGTGTCGCTCCCCAACGTCTTCGCCGAGATGCCCGGTGGGCGCCTCGTCGGCTTCCTGTGGTTCTTCATGCTGTTCCTGGCCGCGATCACCAGCAGCCTGTCGATGCTGCAGCCCGTGATCGCGTTCCTGGAGGAGGGCTTCGGCCTGCGGCGACGGGCTTCGGCGACGCTGCTGGGGATGATCTCGGCCCTCGGGACAGGGATCGTGCTGTACTTTTCCAAAGACAGGGCAGCCCTCGACACGTTCGACTTCTGGGTCGGCACTCTGGCGATCGTCGTGCTGGCGCTGGTGCAGTCGCTGCTCTACGGGTGGGGCCTGGGGATCCGCCGAGGGGCGGAGATCGCGGCCCAGGGCGCCCAGATGCGGATCCCCCACTTCGTCCAGTTGCTGCTGAAGTACGTGATCCCCTTGTACCTGGCGACGATGGTCGGCGTGTTCTGCTACAACGACCTGCCCGACTACTTCGGCGCGCTTACCAACAGCACACCGTCGCTCGTCAGCGGGCTCTTCATCCTCGTCGTGATCGCCTTCATGACGGTGCTGGTCCACCTGGCCGGCATGCGCTGGGTCAGCGAGGGGCGCTACGAAGAGGGCGAGCAGGGCGAAGGGATCTGACCCGAAGCCAAGGCTTCACCTAAGGGACACCGCGATGACCGCCGCCGGATGGACGATGATGATCGTGTCGTTGACGTCAGTCGTCGCGCTTTGCGCGTACTGCGTCGGAAAGGTGCTGCTCACCGAGTCGAACAACGACGACTGAGCATGCGAGCGCCGATACGCTCGGCTCCCGCGGCTCCGCGTCAACTGCCGCGATACGTCGAGTACCCGAACGGCGAGACCAGCAGCGGCACGTGGTAGTGCTCGCGCCCGGCGGTGACGGTGAACTCGACCGTCGCCCTGGGGAAGAACGTCTCGCGCCCCGTCGCGGCGAAGTACCCCGCCGTGTCGAACCGCAGGCGGTAGACCCCGGGCTCGAGGGGCGTGCGCATCAGGTCCGCGGCGCGGCCGTCGTCGTTCGTGAAGCCCACTCCCAGGACGGTCGGCGCGCCGGTCGCGTCGAGCCGCGCGAGCTCGACCCCCATCCCCGCAACGGGGCGACCCAGCGCCGTGTCGAGGGCATGCGTGGTGATCGGACTTTTGGCGGGGGGAGTGCTCACGGTGTGGGAAGCTCCAGTTTGTCGATCCGAAGGTGGGTGATCTTCCGCTGCTCGGCGGCGGCGACAGGAAGCTCGTTCGCCGGGTCGTTCGCCAGCCGCGCTTCGAGCAGCGCGAGCATGTCGGCCGCCGTCTTGCCGGTGGCGCAGACGATGAACAGGTAGCCGAACCGCGCGAAGTAGTCGTCGTTGCCGCGCGCGAGCGCGACGATCGTCCGCTCGTCGGCCGAGTCGATCCCCGACTGCTCGCTGTGGGACCACTCGCGGTTGCCGGCGAACTTCATCCGTAAGGAATCCAAGTCGCCGACCCGCGGGTGGCAGGCGAACGCCTCGAGCCAGTCTTTGTCGGCCAGCGAGTCGAACACTTCGTCCGCCGCGCCGTGCAGCGCCCGGGGGTCGGCGAACGGCCGTCGCACGGCCATCGACTGGCGCCACGCGGCGCAGCCGCACAGCTTACGCAGCTCGGCGCGGGCCGCATCGGCGTCGAGCCGGTTCAGAGCGTCGAGCGACTGCTGGTTCATCGCACCCCTCCGCGTCCGGGGCGTGCGAGCGTCGCCAAGCCCCCCTGCCCCGCGGCCAGCAGCGGCTCGCCACGCAGGTAAGTCTGACGAACGACGCCGCGGAGGGTGCGCCCGGCGTAAGGGGTCTGCTTGTGGCGGAAGGCGAGGCGTGCCGGCTCGACGATCCAGGCCGCGTCCGGGTCGAACGCGACGAGGTTTGCCGGCGCGCCGCGGCGGATGCCGCCTTCAACGCCGACGAGTGTCGCGGGGGCGTCGCTAAGCCAGCGCGCTACGTCCGACAGCGAATGACCGCGCACCGCGGCTTCGGCCCACACAACCGGCAGCGCGAGCCCCAGCGACGCGATCCCCCCCCACGCACGGTCGAACCGCCCCGCGTCGGCCCCGCCGAGCTCCGGCAGCCGCTTGTCCTGCGGCGGGCAGGGAGAGTGGTCGGTCGCGACGAAGTCGATCAGCCCCTCGGCCAGGGCGCTCCACAATCCTTCGCGATGCGCCGCTTCGCGCAGCGGCGGGGCGCACTTGAACAGCGTCGCGCCGTCGGCGATCTCGTCGGCGGTGAACGCCAGATAGTGCGGGCAGGTCTCGACGGTGATCGGCAGGCCGCGCCGCCGCGCGGCGCGGAGCGTCCCGAGCGAGCCGGCGTCGGCCAGGTGCACGACGTGCGTGCGGCAGCCGGTCGCTTCGCACAGCTCGACGAGCATCTCGATCGCGTCGCGCTCGAACTCCACCGGGCGCGAGGCGAGGTAGTCGGCGTAGCGTCGCGGGTCGGCCATCGGCGGCAGTGGTCGCACCAGCTCCGCGTGCGCTAGCAGCGGCACGCCGCGCTCGGCCAGCAGCGGCATCGCGGCCGCCAGGTCGTCGCGGGTGGCGTTCGGGAACTCGTCGAGGCCGCTGTGGCAGAGGAACGCCTTGATCCCCACGACGCCGGCGTCGAGCAACGGGCCGATCTGGTCCGCACTCCCCGCGACGAGGCCGCCGTGGAAGGCGACATCGACGCTCGCCTTGCCGCACGTCGCCGCGCGCTTCGCCTCGAGCGCCGCGACGCTGGTCGTCACCGGCAGGCTGTTGAGCGGCATGTCGATGAGCGTCGTCACCCCGCCGAGCGCCGCCGCCGCCGTGCCGCTTGCGACCCCCTCCCAGTGGGTGTTCCCCGGCTCGTTCAGGTGGACGTGCGGGTCCACGAGCCCCGGCAGCAACGCGACGGCGCCCCAGTCCTCGCCCCCCGCGGCCAGCGCGGCGTCGGGGTCGTGCGGCGCTACCTCGACGACCCACCCACGCTCGACGACGACGTTCGCCGGGCGCTCGCCCGACGGCGTCACGACCCGCAGGCTCGCTAGGACAGTCGAGGTAAGTTGGTCAGGCATGGCCCATGGGGCGACAGAACCTCGCGGCGAGCCGCCCGCCAAACGAGGGGCGCCGCGACACGCGGGCTGGTAGTCTAGCGGCCCCCAGGCGCCGTCACCAAAGCCCCCCGCCCAGGAACCCGTCGATGTCGTACTCCCTGTCGCACAACGCGTACGGCAAGCACGCCGTGCGCGTAAGCAAGATCAAGCGTCCGCGCCAGGGCGCGCCCAAGGACGAGCGGCACGAGTTCATCGAGGCGAGCATCGACGTCACGCTCGAAGGGGCCTTCGCCGAGGCGTACACTGAGGCCGACAACTCGTCGGTGGTCGCCACCGATACGGTCAAGAACACGGTCTACGCCGTGGCGAAAGACGACCCCTTCCGCACGATCGAGTCGTTCGGCTGCGCGCTGGTGCGGCACTTCGTGAAGCAGTACGACCACGTCACGGGGGTCACGGCGACGCTGCGCGAGCAGAAGTGGGCACGCCTCGCCGACAGTCCCTACGGCTTCACGGGGAGCGACCGCGAGACGCCGACCGCCGTTGTCCGGCTCCTACGCGGCGCCGAGCCGACCGTCACGGCGGGGCTCAGCGGCCTGGTGGTCGCCAAGACGACCGAGAGCGGGTTCGCGAACTTCCACGCCGACGAGTACCGCATCCTCCCCGACACCGACGACCGGGTCCTGGCGACCGAGGTCGCGGGGACGTGGGAGTACGCCCCCCTGCCGGCCGACTTCGCCGCGGCACGCGAGCAAATCCGCCAGGGCCTGCTGGCGGCGTTCCTCGACCACTACAGCGTGAGCGTCCAGCAGACGATCTGGCGGATGGGCCAAGCGGCCCTCGACCGCTGCCCCGCCGCGCAGTCGATCACGCTCAGCCTGCCGAACAAGCACCACATTCTGGCGAACCTCAAGGCGCTCGGCCGCGAGAACGCGAACGAGGTGTTCGTCTCGACCAGCGAGCCGCACGGGTGGATCACGGGGACGATCACCCGCTGAGGCCGGCGCAGACGTTGCCATGCCAACGCGCAGGGTGCCATGCCCACGCGACAGCGTTGGGCATGCGAACCCACGAAAACGCTCCGCAAGAAACGGTAACGCCGGTTGCAGTGTCTCTGCAATCCAACCACACTCGACCCGTGCCCCCCTTTCGCAAGACCCGCCGATCGTACGACGACCTGGGCGACTCCCACTTCCTGACCTTCTCGTGCTACCGCCGGCTCCCACTGCTCGCACGCGATCGATCACGGAAATGGTTCGTCGACGCGCTGCTCCAGGCTCGCTCGAAGGACACGTTCGACCTGTGGGCGTGGGTAACGATGCCCGAGCACGTCCACCTGGTGCTCCTGCCGCACCGAGGCGTCCGGGTTGCCACGATCCTCAGCGCGATCAAGCAGTCGGTGTCGAAGCGAGCGATCCGTTGGTTGCGCGAGAACGCCCCCGACTACCTCGGCGAGCTGGAGGACCGCCAGCCGAGCGGCGCCCTGACCCACCGCTTCTGGCAGCGCGGGGGCGGCTACGACCGCAACCTCCGGAGCGTCCGGGACGTGCACGAGAAGATCGCCTACGTCCACGACAACCCGGTCCATCGCGGACTCGTCGCGAGGGCGCTCGACTGGGAGTGGTCGAGCGCGAGCGCGTGGGCGAACGGAGGGTCGATCCCGTTGCCGGTTGACCGCCACAGCGTTCCGACGCTGACGCTTCGGGACGAACCGGTGGACGGACCGCTCGTGCGACGCAACGACTGATGTCGGCGTTGAATCGATACAGCATGCCCAACGCTACCGCGTGGGCATGGCACCCAGCCAGCGGGTTGGGCGCCACCACGGACCAAGTCGGGCTCCACTGCGGCCGAGGGTGCCACTGCGGGCTTGCCCCGCAGTGCGCAGCGGGTACACGGTCAGCCCGTCACACTAACACGTTCGCCATCAGCGAACGGTCGTGGCCTAACGGTGACCTTCGGCTGGTACCCACGTCACACTGCGGGACAAGCCCGCAGTGGCACCCGGGCAAACGCAGCGTAGCTAGTTCGCCGACTCGGACGGATGCACTGCTCGTGCCGCAAACATTTTCTCTATCGGTCCATCCGATGGACGTTCGTACCGCTCAAGGTTACTGTAGGATCTCACCGCGTCGAGCAGGAACACTGCTGCCCCGCTCCGAAACTCGGTTGCGTCAATGTCGCACGCGAAGGTCAGCCTACCTCCAACGTCTATTCGATGCTCACCGAGCACAATCTCGCTGTAACACCTTCGCAGAGCAATGGCGATCTTCGCACTGGCACTTACTGCAATCCCGGACCGAAGTTGTACTCCGACGATGCTCTTACGGACCCACATTCTGTAGGTCGTGCCAATCAGTTCGCTGGAGGGAGGCGTACACGCATGCACGCCATCCGCACCGATAAGATCGGACAGAATCTGAAGATGATTCCAGCCGTAGTCGAGCACGCCAAGCACCAGCATGGCCAGTTCGCTTGCGCTGACCACCCGCAGGCCAAGCTCGCGCGCGCACTGCTCTACTCGTGCTGGCAGTGGCAACGCCTTTGTTCTTCGTGACCGGACATAATCATTGAGGACAACAAGCACGCGATCGAAGACTCTTCCAATCTTCGCCTGTTCAGCTACCCGAGCGGCAAGGATAGCGCACTCCGTCTCGCCGAATGTGGCCGTCTGGTCAACACAGTACACGGCAGTTCTAAGTCCCTCGTATGTGAACGTGTACCGTTCCTGCGGGTTCTTGAGACTCGTCTGGTAAGGACTGTCATCGACTTCTCCCAGACCTAACTCATAGAGCGCCATCCGGACGAAGTGCTCAATGTCGCGGCCGCCATCCTTTGCGCCCAGCGCGTTCCAGAGGATGTGTGACGAGTGCACGACTCTCAGCGGGTCGTCGATGACGACGGGACCGGGGTCGCTCGGGTCGCGGTCCGCCAGAGGGTCAACATTGCTGTCGAGTATGCTCGGCTTAAGGACGAGGACATGCCCATCAACCACCCCGTACTCGAACGGGGTGTCATGTACACGCATGCCGAAGTACACCGCATGCATCGGACCGCGTCTTTCCTCGAATCGTGACTGTGGGGCTATCCAGTCAAACAGCCAACTTGTTGTCTCCGCGGCCCGAAGCATTGGTCCTCTAAAGCTGTCGTCCAACCGGTGACCGTGATGGACGATCTGGTGCCGCAATCGTCGCGTCCGGCGAATCTCGTCGTGTAGCTTAAACCCGTTGAAGTATGGGGGCATGCCGCACAGCCGCGGCCCCGGGAGCCGGAGGTCCGTGAGAGTGCAGTAGAGTTCCAGCCTGCTGTCGAAGTTGGCACGCGTTGCATCGAGCTGACGCTTGATTTCGACGGCATTGACCCCTCTGTCTGAGAGAATGCGCTTGACCTCGGACTCGACCAGAACCTCGATTGCGGTGACGAAAGAGCGTATCGAGTCGGCGAATCTTCCGCTGTGAAACAAACTCCATCCGTCGAGAAGATCGAGTTCCCCAGGGGTTGAGTTCTCCCCCAGTGTCCTTGTCACGTCTTCGGCAGTCGCTGTGTAGAGCGGACTTTCCTCGCCCTCAAGTCCCTCACGAATCGTCGGGTACCAGTCATTAACGATGCCGCCGTAAAGGCAGACAACGGCCGTGTCCGGCGCAAATGCCGAGTCGCGAGGTGGAGCGACCACAAACCAGTTTGGAACGTCCCATTTGGTGATCTCGCGCGCGAACGGGTCGATCGAGACTCGTCGGTAGGCGTTAATGACCTCGTTGACTATTGGAATGTGACCGTTCGCAAGCGTCGCAAAATACCGGTAGCCACTTTGGTACCGCGGGCTATTTGGACCGAATAGAGCGTAGCAGGCGTCTTCGATCGGGAACGCCGACATGTAGAGCAGGGTCTTTGTGCCGCGAAACACGCCTCCGCCGGTGATTCCAATGGTAGGCATGAGAGCCGTCTGGGCGGCCTCCCAGCTTCCGATGAAGAGCGTGTTGCGGTGAGTTGCCGAGTACTGCGTTCCACGTTGGATCTCTACGCCGTGATTCTCGATGTGGACGTTGACGAGTGCACCTTCGTAGCGCACTGCGATGCGGCCACTCGGCATTAGCAACCTGAAGGGCAGTTCAACTGCGAGCGCGACCTCGACTTGTTCTGAGTCCCAGTTTAAGTCTGTTCCCAGGCCGAAGACTCGACGTGGGCGGGATTCGGCGGTCTCGTCAGGGTTTGGGGCAGGCTGCATTAACGTCTGGGCACTATTGAGGGATGCGCTGGGAAGTTTGCCGCCCGAACGCCATTTCCCCGGAGGAAACCAGCGCTTCGACGATGTCCCGTGTCACTTTCGACCCGCAGTCCTCAATATTGCGATCTGCGTGGACGTTCTGGGCGGCCGGGCGCCATGCACACATGCGCCAGCGTGGGCATGCTGAAGTCGATATCGGGTTCGCATGCCCAACCCTCACGGGGCTATGCACACCCCAGAAGATGCACTGCTGTCGTCGGTTGTGATAGTGTTGGTGAGGGACGCCAGGAGGGGAGAGCCATGTCGGACTGGGCCTTTCGGGAGTTGTTGGGGACGGAGCTTGGAGACGCGAGGCGGACGGACCGGTTGATCGCGATGGTCGAGGCGTTCAGCGTGGACCCCGAGGCGTCTCCGTGGCAGGCGTTGGGGGACGCGGGGCAGGCCAAGGGGGCCTATCGGCTGTGGGACAACCCCGAGTGTTCGGTGGAGAGGCTGCTGAGCGGTCACGCGCAGCGCACGGTCGAGCGTTGTTCGACGCGTCGCGAGGTGCTCGTCGTGCAGGACTCGACGGAGTTCAACTACACCGCCCACCCCGCCACGGCGGGTCTGGGGTACACCAGCTGCGCGAGCAAGCAGGGGGTCAAGGGGCACGCGGCCCTCGCGGTCGCCCCGGACGGCGACGTGCTGGGCGTGTTGGACTTCTGGTTCTGGACCCGCGACAACGCCGAGGTGGGCAAGCGGAAGAGCCGCAACCACAGGCCGACCCAAGAGAAAGAGACGGCGCGTTGGTGGCGTGGCGTCCGGGCCGCGGAGCGGGCGCTCCCGCCGGGGGGCCGGGCGGTCGTCGTGGGAGACGCCGAGTCGGACTTTTTCGACCTGTTCGCCGAGCCGCGTGCCGAAGGGGTCGAGCTGCTGGTCCGTGTGAGCCACCGACGCCGCGTGATCGATCGTCCGGAGCGTTACCTGATCGACGCGGTGCTGACCCGGCCGGTCGGGACGCTGACCACCGAGATCCCCGCCGCCGACAACCGCCCGGCCCGGCAAGCCACGCTCCAGCTCTACGCGTTGGGAGCGACGGTCCCGCTCCCGGCCAACCACCCGCGACAGGAGCTCCGGCCGGTCGATCTGAGCTGGGTCCTGGCCCGCGAAGAACGGCCTCCCGCCGAGGCCACCGCGGTGGAGTGGTTGCTGGCCACGACGCTGCCGGTCACCTCGCGTGAGCAGGCGGTGGCGTGCGTCGAGCGGTACCGTCTCCGCTGGCGGATCGAGCGTTACTTCTACGCGCTCAAGCAGGGCTGCGCGGTGGAGAAACTCGAACTGCGGTCGAGCGAGCGGCTGATGCGCGCGTTGGCGACCTACGCGATCGTCGCGTGGCGGATCACGCACCTGCTCTACCACACACGGGCCTGCCCCGACGAAATCGCCCTGCTCTTGCCGCTGGAAGACCTCGTGCTGCGGCTGGGAGCCCCGCCCGCGATGCGACCCCCCGACGGCCCCCTGAACAACCGCGACGCGCTACGCCTGATCGGCAAGCTCGGCGGACACCCCAGCCGAACTCGCGACGGCCCACCCGGCGTCAAGTCTCTCTGGCGCGGCCTCCGAAGGCTCCACGACCAAACCCAAGGCTACTCGCTCGCTCTGCTCGCAACGAATACTGTGGGGTGTGCATAGCGCTGACGCGCGTGGGCATGCGAACTCGATGGCGGGTTCGCATGCCCAGCCCTACCGGGTGGACATGGCGCCCCTACCTATCACGTCACGCGCTCGCCGCCGATTGCGCGGAGGTTCTCGAGGTGCGGCTCGGCGAGTACCTCGAACGGGTTGACGAGACTGCGCCAGTCTTCGCCGCGTTGCTCGATGCGCGAATCGGCGATCGGGCCGATCCTGTGAGACGCGAGCGCCAGGTACTCCATCCGCTCGGGGACGAGCCCCATCACGCGGCAGAGCGTGGCGTCGAGCGCCGGCAGGCTCGCGCCGACCGCTACGAGGCCCATGTGCTTGGGGCTCCCGAGGATCGGCCCGTCCCCCTCCATGCACTCGATCCCATCGACGATCCCGATCAAACGCGGCAGCGATGCGTTGATGTCGGCAACCGTCTGTGGGATGCCGTTGTGGTGCAGCACGTTCTTGGGCCAGCCGTACTTGATGCCGGGGATCACGCCGTAGAGGTTCTTCATCGAGAGCGTGGCGCCGACCCAGTGGTGGGTCTTCATCTTCGGCATCGAGACGACGAGGTCCGCCTCGACGACGCTCTGCGGCAGGTAGAGCCCGCGGAGCTTGCTGAAGCCCCCGCGGTTGCGGCGCCAGGCGACTTGTTGGTAGTTGAGGTCCGCGAACTCGAGGCGACCGTCGTCGAGGGCCTCGCCGACGCCCGACTCGATCAGCGCCATCTCGGTGTCGCGGACGTGGCCGGGCCCCTCGCCGACGAGGACCTCGGCGCCGAAGCCGCGGAACACCTCGGCCGCGGCGACGACCATCGCCGGGTGCGTCGTCATGTGCGGTCGCAGTCGCGAGGGCTCGACGAGGTTCGGCTTCAGGAGCACGCGTTTGCCGCGCAGCCCGGCGCCGTCGATCCCTACCGCGGCGAGGCCGTCGCCGATCGTCTCGACGAGCGGCCCGTCGTAGCGCTGGCCCTTGGCCAGGAACACGCCGGGGGGCGAGCTGGTCCATCGCCGCACGCCCCACGGCGCGACGAGCCCCGCGGCGGCGAGGCCGGCGGTCGCGGCGGCGCCGACGAACAGCGCGCGACGACGGTCGATGCGGGGCGAATCGCTCACGGCTCGGTCCCGTCCTGTTGAGCGACGACGGCCGCGGCGGCGAGGGCCACGAGGGCCGTCTTGTGGACCCCTCCGGCGCGCTCGGCGCGGGGGAACGCCTCGACAACCGACGCTTCGAGCGCCGTCACGTCGCGCCCGTGGGCCGCGAGGCCCAGGACTCCCCAGCAGAGCGACGCGACGCCCGTCGGCTCGCGCACGGCCCGATCGACGTAGTCGAGCGACTTGCCGAGCCGCGCGTCTTCGATGGCCTCTCCTTCGAGCGCCCACAGCACGACGCCGCTGGGCTGCAAGTGCTGGAGCAGCTCTTGGCCGAGGACAACCGTATTGCCGTAGTTGGCCCCTCCGCTGGGGAGCAACCGATCGACGAGCAGCGTGACCCCCTGGCGCATGCGCGGGTGATCGGCTTGGCCCGCGGCGCGCAGCGCGCGGACGAAGAACGCCGTCGGCTCGAGCCACGAGTGGGTGTGCGCCGCCCACGACCAACCCTCGAGCGTCGTGTCGTGACCGAACACGCGATGCCGCTCCTCGGTCCAAGGCTTCTGCGACAAGGCCCAGTCGATCGCTCGCCCGATCCGATCGCGGTATCCGCTGGCATCGACCGCGTTCCACGCGAGGATCGCGAGGGCCGTCGGCCAGGCCGGGTCGGGCTGGTCGGCGGTGACGCCGACCGAGCCGTCCTTCGCCTGGATCGAGGCGAGCCACTCCGTCGCGACGCGCGACGCCACGCGTTGGCCCCCCTCGGCGAGCGCGATGGCGCACCAAGCGGTCGGCTCCGACGCCACGGGGCCGCCGCTGGAGTACGCGCCAACAGGCGACTGCGCGAGCGCTGCAAGCGCTTCGGATCGCGTCGCGGCGGCGTCGGGAGTCGTTCGCGTCACGGGGGTCATGACGGGTTTGACGCCTTATAGGACGGGGCAGCGGCGCCGCGCGACCGGCGAAACAATACGTATTTCTAGCTCGATTGGACGGCGCCGGCGCGGGCGTTCGCAAGCTCGGCGTCGGACGCGCAGTTGGCTTCGAGGAATTTCGAGCACATCCGGTTTGCCCTTCGCGGAAGTTGACATAGGGTTCCTTTTGAGCGCACCGGCGTCCTGCGTGGCTTTGCTCCGCTCGGGTGATACGTGGCTTCGCAGGCCGTGCGCTCACAGGCCCCAACGTGGGGCGACCTCCTCAACGGCCCGAGTTCTTCGGGCAACCACGCTGCACCTAGGAGCGACCCAAATGAGTCAGTGGATTCAGAAGACAAAGCGGTTCCTGGCCTCGGAAGACGGCCCCACAGCGGTCGAGTACGCGGTGATGCTGGCGCTGATCGTGATCGTCTGCTTGACGGCGATCCGCTCGATCGGCACCAACGCCAACGCGACTTTCAACGACGTCGCAGGCCAGCTCGGCGGCGGCAGTTAGCGTCCCCCTCGCGTACCTAACACAGTTGCGGTCGCCGGCCGACTCCTTACGGGGCGTCGGCCGGCGGTGTTCTCTGGCGACGCGGAACGACGCTCGGCGAGAGAAAAAGATGAAATCTTCCTCCTTCTGGTTTGACCCCACCCAAAGCCGACCTAGGTTTCGGGTGTAAGCGGAAGGCGAGCAACGTGCGAGCCGACGCCGCTCCCCTCCTCAACGAACTCATCCCACCACGACTCAACCAGAGAGTTGTCCCCGCGACGAGCCCTCCAAGGGCCGCTCGCGGTTCACCGACGACAGAGCTCGCCGCGAATCTTCCACGAGAAGGGCAAACCAGCCGCGAGGCTGGGGCGCAAAGTCACGGGCCCCGTTTGTACCGGGGTTGCCGGGCTGCCGAATGGATCGCCGAGCCGACGCTTCGTCCCCCTGGGGCGCAGCTAGGCTCGGAGGAACGGAAGCGTCTCAAGTGTGGATACGCAGCACCGTTTGTTTACCAGGCCGCACGCGACAATCGGCGAGCTCGCCGCAGGGCATGTCCCCTGAGGGTCGCGGAAGGCCAGCCATCGGGGGTGAATTTGAAAGCCCCCGTCACTAGCAGGGCGCATCGACTCGGAATGAATCGGTCGCCCACGAACCGGAGGAAGTTATGAAGAATTTTGCTAAGAAGGTGCAACGGTTCCTCGTTTCGGAAGACGGCCCCACGGCGGTCGAGTACGCGGTGATGCTGGCGCTGATCGTGATCGTCTGTTTGACGGCGATCCGCTCGATCGGCACCAACGCCAACGCGACCTTCACCAGCGTCGCCGGTCAGCTCGGTGGTGGTAGCTGATCGCTCGGCCCCGTTGGCGGCCTAGCTCCCTGCTAGTGACGCACGGCTTGATAACCCCGGCCGGCACGCCCTGCGCGTGTCGGCCGGGGTTTTTTTGTGGGTGGGCAGCGAAAGCAACGCACCAACTACTGAGCACCAAATGACCAAGCACCAATGCGCAACGAGCAGGCGCTGGCGTGGCAACGCCGTTTGGTCATTGGTCATTATCGCTTGGCGCTTGGTGCTTCTGCCGTCCGACCGTAGCGGTCGAACGGATCGCACCGGCGCCCCCCGACCGATTGCGTTCTCCCAACTCGCTGACCTGCACGACCGCGGCGCTGCGGGTGTCCTACGTTTGGTAGCCGCGAAGGCTGCTTCGCGCCCGGAACATCACACGCCCCGCTCCAACGCACACGGCAGACTCTCGATGCTCGACACCACTCAACTCGCCGACGCCGTCGTCGCCAACTGGCCCGTCTGGTTCGTGACCGTCACGCTGATCGTGGCCGCCGTGATCGACGGCCTGCAGCTCAAGGTCCCCAACTGGATCACGTTCCCGATGATCGTGAGCGGCTGGGCCTACAGCTACGCGCTGAGCCCCTACGCCGGCTGGGAGGGCCTCGCCTACAGCCTGATCGGCACCGTCGTGGGGCTCGCCCTTCTGCTCCCCGCCTACGCGATCGGCGGCATGGGCGCCGGCGACGTGAAGCTGATGGCGGGCATTGGCGCCTGGGTCTGGGGAGCGACAACCGCCTACGCGTTCGGCGTCTCGGCGATCGTCGGCGGCGTGATCGCCGTCGGCATGGTTCTGACGAGGCGCGGCTGGGACAAGCACCACGGCCAGTTCTGGGGGATCCTCAACGAGATCCTCACCGTCAAAGACGCCGACAAGCTGGCCGCGATCGCGGCCGAGCGGAAGCCGCGGATGATGCTGCTCCCTTACGGGATCCCGATCGCGATCGGGTCGATCGCGTACTTCGCGTGGGCCGGCATGCTGGTTTGAGAGGTGAGAGAACAGAGGCGAGAGGCGAGAAATCCGAGGTCAGACGAGCGGTGCGAGGGGTCCGAGTCGCGACGTGTCGTCGCGGCAGGGCCACCCCCCGATCCGCGACAAACCACCGCGTGCAACGCCGCCGGTTGTCCCGACGGCGATGCTAGCTTCCGTCAATGACGGATTGCGCTTTCACAAATGCTGAATCGGATGCGCCGGACATGCCGAAGTATCCGACGAGGCTCGTAGAACAGCGGACGGGGGGGGTCTACCCCACTCGTTCCCGTGAGGGGGAACCATGCGACCGAAGTCACTGATCTTGCTTGCTCTTGCGCTCGGGTGCGGGCTGGCGGCGTCGATTGGCATCAGCCAAGTGATGGACGCCAACGCCCGTCGGCCGGGGCAGGCGCTCGAAACCAAGCCGATCTACGTGGCTCTGCACAACATCAACCTCGGCGACCCGATCGGCGCAAGCATGATCGCTCTCGAGGAATGGCCCGCCGACCGCGTGCCGACGGGCTCGCTGACGAAGCTCGAAGAGGTCGAGGGGCGGCGCCCGCGGACGACGCTCGTCGCCGGCACGCCGATCCTCGAGGCCCAACTGCTGGCGGCCGGCGAGTTCGCCGACCCGATCGTCAATATCCCCGACGGGTTCCGCCTCTCGACGATCGCCGTCAACGCCGAGAAATCGGCGGCCGGACTCTTGAGCCCCGGTGACCGCGTTGACGTGCAACTGTTTGTCGACGCCAACCAGCGGAGCGGCGTCCGCGAGGCGATGACCCGCGTCATCCTGCAAAACATCCGCGTCTTCGCCGTCGAGCAAGCGGTGCAGCGCTCGGCCGAAGGGGAGGAAGCCAAGGCGATCCCCAAGACGGTCTCGCTGCTGGTGACCCCCGAGCAGGCGAGCAAGCTCGACTTGGCCCAAAACCTAGGCGAGCTGAGCCTGATCCCGCGCAACCCGAACGACGAGGGCTCCCCTGCGATGGTCGAGGTCACCGCCGCCGACCTGCTAGGGAACACCAACGCCAAAAACACCCGCGAGGTCGAGCAAAACCGCGACGGCCCCGCGAATCAGCCGGACCAACCGAGCCTGCTCACCACGGTCATGGGGATGATGACGAAGGCGGCCAACGATCGGCCCCCGTTCCGGATGGAGATCGTCCAGGCCGACGACGTGTCGGAAATGCTGTTCGACCCCACGACGGGCAAGCCGCTCCGCGGAGAGCAAGGGTCGTTTGCGTCGGCTCGCAAGAAGATCGACGCGATGCCGACGTCGTTCGCCCCGGACGGGAAGATCGACTTCACGCCCCAGGGGGGTTCGTCGGACCCGGCCGCCGATTTCCCAATCGACCTCGGCGGTACGAAGTAGTGGGGCGAGGCGAGACATTAGAGACGACGGGCGAGAATTGAGAGGCCAGACCAGACCAGACCAGCGCAGCGGAGGGTGCGAGTCGCGACGTGTCGTCGCGGAGCTAGCGCCCGCGGGGGGAGCGTGAACTAGGGGGGCAGGTCGAGGGCCGCGTAAGCGACCGGCGGCCGCCGCGGCGGGCGAAGGATCGCCCACAACAGGAAAGTACAAGGATGTACGACCTCTCCAGCGTGATCGCGCGCCTCGGCGCCGGCTTCTCCGTCCTCGGGCTGGGGGCTGCGCTCGCGTTCGCCCCAACTGCCGCCGCGCAGATGGTGACCCCCAACGGTTCGGTGGTCCGTAAGATCGAGGGGTCGGGAGACCAGCTCGAGATCACGACCAACACCAGCCGGATCCTGACGCTGGACAAGAAGATCCCGCGCGTCCAGGTCAACAACCCCGACCTGCTGGTGGTGACGCCGCTGTCGGCCACCCAGGTGCAGATCTCGGCCAAGAAGGCCGGTGTCACCCAGGTCAACCTGTGGGACGAAGACGGCCAAATCCACACCGTCGATGTCTTCATCTACGGCGACGTCCGCGAGCTCGAAAACGCCCTCAAGACGCAGTTCCCCAACTCGTCGGTTCGCGTTTACCGTTACAGCCAGAGCCTGGTCCTCACCGGCTTTATCGACCGGCCCGACTACGTCGATCCGATCCGGCAACTGGCCGAGGACTACGCCCCGAAGGTGATCAACAACATCTCGGTGGGGGGCGTTCAGCAGGTGCTGCTGAAGGTCAAGATCTACGAGATCTCGCGCACCAAGCTACGCCAAATGGGCTCGGACTTCGCGTTCGGCTCGAGCAACGGCGGGTACTTCGGAACCAGCGTTTCAGGACTGCTCAACACGATCGGGTCGAGCGGCGGCGTGACGGCGATCACCGACACCGGCGGCCAAACGGTCGAGTTCGCGATCACCGACGGCGGCGACAGCTTCACCGCCTTCTTCGAGGCCCTGCAGCGCGACAACATCGCGAAGATCCTCGCCGAACCGAACATCGTCGCCGTCAGCGGCCGGCCGGCCCAGTTCAACGAGGGGGGTGAGGTGCCGATCCTCATCCCGCAGGGCCTCGGGCAGATCGCCATCGAATACAAGCCGTACGGCACGCAGGTTGACTTCCTGCCGATTGTGCTGGGGAACGGCAAGATCCGCCTGGAGGTCCGCCCGCGGATCAGCGAGATCGACGATTCACGCGCCGTGCAGATCAACGACACGTCGATCCCGGCGCTCACGGTCCGGCAGGTCGATACGGCCGTCGAGATGCGCGCCGGGCAGACGTTCGCCATCGCCGGTCTGATCCAGCAGCGGACCGAGGCCGCCCGCCGCGGCATCCCGTGGTTGATGGACCTGCCGTACATCGGCGTGCCGTTCCGCAGCGTCGCCGACGAGACCAACGAGATCGAGTTGCTGATCCTCGTGACGCCCGAGTTCGTCGATGCTATGGAGCCGCACGAAGTGCCGACCTGCGGCCCCGGGTTGGGGACCGTCACGCCCAACGACTGCGACCTGTACATGAAGGGGACGATGGAGGTCCCGGACACGTGCAGCCCCTGCGCCAACGGAGGTTGCGGGTCGGCGCCGTGCGTCTCGGGGGGCATCCCGACCGCGCCGGGGAACTTCTACAACGGCGCCGGAGCTGGCGCACCTCATGGTCACGGGATGCCGCACGAGGGCTCGGCCGTCCCGGCGATCAGCCCGATGGGCGAGCCAACCCCGGCCGACGGGTTGTACCTGGAACCGACGTCCGCGGCGCCCGATCGGAGCGGCGCGCAAAAGCGGTCGGTGGCGATGCGGAACGGTCCCTCGCTCGCCCCGGCGGGCGCTGACCGGCAGTTCCAGTCGAACGCGGCCCCGACCTTCGAACGCCAGGCGGTCCAGCCTTACCGGCCGGCGCCGGCGGCCTGGACGGGGGATGCCGAGCTGATCGGTCCTGTTGGTTACGACGCCGATTGACGGTTAACCGGCGCCAGTTCGCGACGCCGCTACGCGGGGGGTGAGCTATTTTCCAATAGCCCCGATTCCCTGTGACGATCCGCCGCGGTTGGTCCCCAACCCCGTCGTGGTGAGGACGGCCACTCGAACGACCTCCGGCGAACCAATGTCCAACGTCTTGCGTCTCGCGATCGTCGACCCAAACGACGCCAGCCGAGCCGCGCTCAAATCGACCCTGATCGGCCTCGAAACGGTCTGGCTCGAAGCGGAGTGCTCGCGCTACGAGTTCTTCAAGGACGTGCTCAATCAGACGAACCCCGAAGTGGGTTTCGTCTCGATGGACGCCGACCCCGAGCAAGCGATCCAGCTCGTTGAAGAGCTGACCCGCTCGCACCCCACGACGACGATCCTCGTCGCTAGCAGCTCGAACGACGGCGGGCTCATCCTGCGGACGATGCGGGCCGGCGCCAAGGAGTTCCTTACGCAGCCCGTGCGGCCGGAGGAGCTCGCCAACGCCCTGCAGCGCGTCGCCAAGACCCGCTTCGCCAGCGGCGGCGTCGCCAAGGCCTGCAAGGTGATCGCGGTCAGCGGATCGACCGGCGGCGTCGGCACGACGAGCCTGTCGGTGAACCTCGGCTGCGACCTGGCGTCGGACCCCAAGAACTCGGTTGTGCTGTTGGACCTCGACCTCGCACTGGGCGACGCCGACGTCTACCTCGACACGATCCCCGAGTACACGCTCACCGACGTCGCCCAGAACATCACGCGGCTCGACTTCACGCTGCTCAAGCGGTCGCTGACCAAGCACGCCTCGGGCTTGTACCTGTTGCCGCGGCCCGTGCAGCTCGAAGACGCGGGGCTCGTCTCGCCGGACGACCTACAGCGCGTGATGAGCCTGCTGCGGGCGACGTTCACGCACCTGATCATCGACACGTCGAAGTCCTTCAACGCCCTCGACATGCTGGCGATGGAGCTCGCCGACGACGTGCTGATGGTTACGCAGCTCGACCTGCCGTGCCTGCGGAACGTGGTGCGGCTCATGATGTCGTTCGAGCAGCGTGACAAGCTCCGCGACAAGGTCAAGATCGTCGTCAACCGCGTCGGCCAAGGGGGGGCTTCGATCTCGGTCAAGAAGGCCGAGGCGACCCTCGGCAAGGAAGTCTACTGGCAACTGCCGAACGACTTCCGCACGATGATCGAGGTCCGCAACAACGGCGTCCCGCTCGTCGAGCACGCCCCCAAGGCGCCCCTTACCCAGGCGATCAGCCAGATGGCGGCGCACCTGTGCGGCGTCACGCCGGTCGATAGCGCCGACGCCGCCAAGGCCCGCGGCTGGCTCGGCCTGTGGCCGAACCGCGCCGACCGCAAGGGCGCGAAGTCGGCCGAACCGGCCGACGCCGAGGCCTGAGCCGGCCCGTAACCCGCACTCTCTGTCGAGGGCGCGCGCCGGGGTTGCCCGCGCAATCGTCGCGACCGCGCGCCGCGACGATCGACCCGGCGCAGCTCCCCCCCTCAAGCCCAACGTGCGCCGCACGCGGAGCTATGTTTCTCCGGGCGCTTTCCGTTCGGCGCGCCGCCGGGGCGCCCCGAGAGTCGCGTCGCATCCACCGATCATCGTCGTGTCGCCATGAGCAAACTGAACGCACCGTCGGCCGCCCTCTCCGCCCAGGAGAAGGAAGCCGAGTTCGAGAACATCAAGCGGCGGATCCACGGCAAGCTCGTCGACAAGCTCGACTTGTCGCGCGTCGGCGAGCTCGAAGGGGACGTCCTGCGCCGCGAGATCCGGCTGGTCGTCGAGCACCTGTGCGACACCGAGGACACGTTCCTCAACCGCAACGAGCGCGACCGCCTGGTCGAAGAGGTCCTCGACGAGACCTTCGGCCTGGGCCCGATGGAGATGCTGCTAAAGGACCCGACGATCAGCGAAATCATGGTCAACGGGCCGAAGAACGTCTACGTGGAGAAGAGCGGCAAGCTCGTCAAGTCGCAGGTCACGTTCCGCGACAACAAGCACCTGATGCAGATCATCGACCGGATCGTGTCGCGCGTCGGGCGGCGCGTCGACGAGGTCTGCCCGATGGTCGATGCGCGGCTCCCCGACGGCTCGCGTGTGAACGCCATCATCCCGCCGCTGGCGCTCGACGGGCCGAGCGTCACGATCCGGCGGTTCGGCTCGAACCCGCTGAAGCTCGAGGACCTGCTGAACTACCGCAGCCTGACCCCCGAGATGGTGATGCTGCTCGAAGGGGCGATGAAGGCGAAGCTGAACCTGATCATCTCGGGGGGCACCGGCTCGGGAAAGACGACGCTGCTCAACACGCTGTCGAGTTTCATCTCGAACGAAGACCGGATCGTCACGATCGAGGACGCCGCCGAGCTCCAACTGCAACAGGACCACGTCGTGCGGCTCGAAACCCGCCCGCCGAACATCGAGGGGAAGGGCCGCATCAGCGCCACCGACCTCGTGAAGAACTCGCTGCGCATGCGGCCCGACCGCGTGATCATCGGCGAATGCCGCGGCGGCGAGACGCTCGACATGCTGCAGGCGATGAACACGGGCCACGACGGCTCGCTGACGACGTGCCACGCGAACACGCCGCGCGACGCGATCGCCCGCCTCGAGACGATGATCATGATGGCCGGCTTCGAGATGCCCCTGAAGGCCATGCGGACGCAGATCGCCAGCGCGGTGAACCTGATCGTGCAGGCCAACCGCTTGCAGGGGGGCCCACGCAAAGTGACGCACATCACCGAGGTCCTCGGCATGGAGCAAGACACGATCGTCATGCAGGACATCTTCCGCTTCGAGAAGACCGGGGTCGATCAGAACGGCCGCGCCGTCGGGCGGTTTATCTCGACCGGCATCCGCCCGTCGTTCATGGACCGCCTCGAGCAGGCCGGCGTCCGCCTCCCCGCGAGCACGTTCCGCGAACGAGTGATGATGGAGGACTGACGCCGAAGGGGGAGTTCGGAATGCGGATTGCGGAATCGCGTTGAACTCCCCAGCTGTCTTGCTCGCCTCTCACACTTCCGCATTCCGAATTCCGCACTCCGCACTCCCCCGCCATGTCCCCCCTCGTCGTCTCGCTGCTCGTCTTCGGCTTCGTCACGGCGACGTTCATCGTCGTTGCGACGTTCCTGCACGGCGACAAGGACGCCGACGTCGAGGACCGTCTGTCGGCCTTGACGACCGGCAAGGGACGCGGGCGCAAGAACGGGAAGGGCGACTCGGAGGGTTCGACCGACCTCCTCAGCCGCGACATTGGCAAAGGCTCCAGCAACTGGGAGCGGGCGATCGCCGACCACCTGAACCTCGAGAAGATGTTCGCTCAGGCGGACGTCTCGTTCACGGTCAGCCAGTTCATGGTCGCGGTGGTCATCGCCGGGGTCGTCGGCTTCTTCGCCCCCACCCTGGCGGGCTTGCCGATGAAGTTCGCCCCCGTCGTCGCCGCGATGTTCGTGTTCATGCCGTTCGGCTGGCTGATCATGAAGCGAAAGGCCCGCCTGAAGAAGTTCGCCGCGCAGCTCCCCGAGGCGCTCGAGCTGGTGGCCCGCGCCCTGCGGGCCGGCCACAGCTTGGCGGCCGGGCTGAACCTCGTCGCCCGCGAGATGTCGGCGCCGATCAGCAAGGAGTTCACGCGGACCTTCGAGGAGCAGAACCTCGGCATGCCGATGGAAGAGGCCCTCGACAACATGACCGAGCGCGTCCCGAACCTCGACCTGAAGTTCTTCGTTACGGCCGTCGTCCTACAACGCCAGACCGGTGGCGACCTGGCCGAGATCCTCGACAAGATCGGCCGCCTGATCCGCGAACGGTTCAAGATCTGGGGTCAGGTGCAGGCCCTCACCGGCGAAGGCCGCTTGAGCGGCATCGTGCTGCTCGCGCTCCCACCGGTGCTGTTCGTCGCCGTGTACCGCATGAACCCCGACTACTTGATGCTGCTGTTCACCGACGACCTCGGCAAGAAGATGCTGATCGGCGGGATCGTGATGCAGCTCCTGGGGGCGGTGGCGATTCAGAAGATCATTAACATTCGGGTGTGAGTAGGAGAGGTAAGAGGTTGGAGGCGAGAGGCGAGGGAACCGCTGCCGAATGACCAATGACCAATGACCAATAGTTGATCGGCGTGGTAACGCCTTTTGGTCATTGGTGCTTGATGATTGGTCATTGATCCGCGCAGCGACTCCCGCTTTCTTCACTCCCTGCTGCCCACTGCCCGCTCCATTTCGTGATTGGTCGTTGATCCCCGAACGACGCTTCGCGGCGCGCACCCTCCGCTCGACGACCTCAACTCGCACTCGCCCGTCACCTCTCCCCCTCGCCTCTCGCCTCGAACCTCGCGCCTCTCCCCATGGCCCTGCTCGCGATCCTTAGCACGTCGATGATGGTCAAGTTGGCCGTGTTCGGCGCCGTCGCGGCCGCGATGTGGGCGGCCCTCGAGTTCTTCGGCGGCTCGGGGAACGAGCGCACGGCCGAGCGGCTCGAGGAGCTGCGCGAACCCCGCCAGCGACGCGGCGACCGGGCCGCCGGTCAGGGGGACCTGATGCAGAGGCTGCTGAAGCAAGCCCCCGCCCTGGCGGCGCCGCTGCAGCCCAAGACCAAGGAAGAGGCCGGCAAGCTCAAGCAGCGATTGGCGCACGCCGGCTTCCGCACCGAGGGGGCGATCAGCGTCTTCCTGGGCTCGAAGTTCTTGTGCCTCGTCGCCGGTTTCTTCGTGGGGGGGGGCGGCGCGTACTACACCAAGGGGCTCACGCAGGAAGCGGGCATCATCACCGTCGCCGTGGCGGGGATCAGCTTCTTCCTTCCGGACGTCTTCGTCTGGTTCTGCAAGCGGAGCCGCCAGGACCAGATCTTCTACGGCTTGCCCGACGCGCTCGACCTGATGGTCGTCTGCGTCGAGGCCGGCCTGGGCCTCGACCAGGCGATGCGCAAGGTCGCCGAGGAAATGCGGAAGACCTACGCCGTGCTCGCCGAGGAGTTCGGCCTCTGCAACCTGCAATTGCAGATGGGGAGCGCCCGCAACACGGTGCTCAGCGAACTGGGGCAGCGGACCGGCGTCGATGACCTGAAGGCCCTCTCCGCGATCCTGATCCAGGCCGACAAGTTCGGCTCGAGCGTCTCCCAAGCGCTGCGTGTGCAAAGCGACTCTATGCGCACCCGCCGCAGCCAGATGGCAGAAGAGAAGGCGGCCAAAACCGCGGTGAAGCTGATCTTCCCGCTGGTGATCTTCATCTTCCCGGCGATCTTCGTGGTCCTCGTCGGCCCCGCCGCGATCACGATGATCAACGAGATGTTCCCGGCGATGTCGGGGGGCAAGTGACGACGCTCGCGGCTTAGCAGCCTGTTGATTTTTCAACGAACTGCGTGGTCGCAGGGAGGCGACGTCGAAACCGTGGCGCTGTCGCCGCGGTTTCGCGAGCCGCGAGCGGCTCGGCCGTCAGCTTGGCGACGTTGAAAGATGCCGCGTCGGCGTTTTTCAACAGGCTGCTAGCCGCGCCCACCCTGCCGCGCCGAAAGGCGATCCCCAGTGTCCCCCGGTCATCCCCGTGTCCCGGTTCGTAGAGCGTCCCCTGGGCGCCAGCACCCCCGAACGGGGGCAATCTGGGGGGGCGCTGCCGGTCGGTCCACTTCGTGCGCAGGGTCCGTCCACGGCGGGCCGATACCCTTGAAGACAGGAACGCGTTTCGTACGCGGGCCCGACGTCGCGTCGCGTTCCAAGGACGGAGCGAACTGGATATGGCACGGAAGCTCGTCTTCGCCGCGACCGCCTCGGCGGCCCTGGGGTTCGGCGCCTCGGCCGGCGCGTTTTGGCTCGACGCGTTCGGGGCCCATTGCTCCGAAGTCCGTCGCACGAACAACCTCTGGCCGCAGCAGTTCGTCGGGCAGGACCGCCTCAACGCGGCCGCGCCGTTCGACGTGATGGTCCGCAACGGCTGGCGCCGGCAGAACCTGCTCGGCACGCACCACTTCAACGAGGACTGCACGCAGCTCACCGACTCGGGCAAGCTCCGCATGCAGTGGATCCTCACGCAGCTCCCGCCGGAGCACCGCCAGGTGTTCGTCGAACGGTCGCTCAAGCAGGACCTGACGCAGGCCCGCATCGAAACGGCCCGCAACTTCGCGGCGCAGGTGGTTGCCGACGGGTCGCAACCCGAGATCAGCGAAACGCACATCGTCAGCGAGGGGCGTCCCGCGCCGACGGTCGATTACGTGAACACGCAGTTCCGCGAGAACATGCCGGTCCCCGCGCTCCCCGAGAGCGCGTTCCAGGGGTCAGAAGTGGCCGAGTGACGAGACGAGGAGCGACTCGCCACCGGGGGGGCGGCGAGAGCACACGCGGTGGGGGGACAACGTCGTGCGTATCCGTCGTATACTGCTGCTCGCCTCGGCCTTAGCGGCGACCGACGTCGCCTCGGCCGCGCCCGTCTCGATGATGCAGTGCGCACCGAAGAAGGACGCGCCACCCACCGCGCAGCAACCGTCGAGCGACAGCCCGTTCGGCTGGGCGACGCGGTGGTTCAAGGGCTCTCCCGAGCCCGCGGCGCCAATGGCGTCGAGCGCGTTCGGCGCCGGCTTCGCAGCCCAGCCCGCTGTGCCGATGGGCGCCCCGGCGCCGGGCACGTCACGGCTCGGCCAGGCGCCGCTCGGCCCCTGGCGGGCGACCGCTTCCACCACTCCGATGCCGGCGATGCCCCCGGCGCTCCCCGCTCTGCCGCGGCGCCCCGTCGCGCATCCCGCGGGCTCGGTGACGCCCGAGAACTTCGCCGCGACGATCGGCCGCTCGCCGCTCGCCGCGGCCCCGCCGATGGCGGCGCTGCAGGGCGTCGAGGCGACCATCGCCGCGGCCGCCGAAGCCGAGGGGCGTGGCGACGTCGTAGCCGCTCGGGGGGTGCTCCAGCAGCACCTGGCGCTCGATCCGCACAACGCGGCCGTCTTGCGTGAGCTCGCCCACGTCGATGACAGGGCCGGCGCCCTGGCCGACGCCGAGAGAAACTACCGCGCGTCGATCGGCGCCGACCCGTCGAGCGCCGCCGCGGTCAACGACCTGGCCCTTTGCCTCGCCCGCCAAGGGCGGCTCGAGCCCGCCGCCGCGACCCTGCGGCAGGCGATCGTGATGCGGCCCGACAAGGCCCTGTACCGCAATAACCTGGCGACGATCCTGGTCGAGCTGGGCAAGTCGGACGAGGCGCACCAGCAGCTAGCCACCGCTTACGAGCCGGCCGTCGCGAGCTTCAACCTCGGTTTGCTGCTGGCCCGCTCGGGCAAGGCCGACGAGGCGGCCGGACGGTTCCGCGAGGCGATCGCCCTCGACCCGTCGTTGCAGCCGGCCCGCGAAGCGCTCGCGCGGATCGAACCGGCGGAGGGGACCGATCCGCTGCGAGTCGCCAGCCTGCCGGCCACGGCCGCGCCGGGCGTCGCCCCCTACGCGGTGGACGAATCGGAGACCACGCCGATCGGCCCCATGGCCGACCAACCGCTGGACGCCGAACCCGCCGCCCCGTCGTTCCCGCGGCTCCTGCCGCCGGTGATCGGCCGCTGAGGGGCCGCTGAGGGGCCGCTGACGCGGCAGAGGGTAGATGATAGAGGGAAGATGATAGAAAATGGATGGGAGGTGACAGGGACAGCGGGAGTCGATTCCCTCTTCTTCTCTAACCTCTATCCTCTCCTCCGCCATGCCCCGCGACCTCTCCGCCGAACACGGCCCCGTCGGTTCGTTGTTCGCCACGCAGTCGGGCGACACGCTCTCTGTCGAACAGCTCAGCGCGTTCGCGCAGAACGGCTTCGTCGCCCCCGTGCGGCTGATCGACGACGCGCAGCTCGAAGCGCTGCGCGCGGAGCTCACCGACGTCATGTCCCCCGGCCACGACGGCGCCGAGCTGTGGTACGAGTACCACGGCAACGAGTCGTCCACCGCCGGCACGACGCTATTCCACGCCCTCGGCGCGTGGCGGCTGCGTCCGGCGCTGCACGACATCCTGTGGCACGCCCCGTTCGTGCGGGCATGCGAGCAACTGCTCGGCGGCCCCGTGCGGTTCTGGCACGACCAACTCTTCTGCAAGCCGGCCGGCCACGGCGGAGTTGTCGCCTGGCACCAGGACTACAGCTACTGGACGCGCACCGTGCCGATGCGGCACCTCACCTGCTGGATTGGCCTGGACGACTCGACCACCGAGAACGGCTGCGTCCACTACGTGCCGGGCTCGCACCGCTGGCCGCTGCTGGCACGGCCGGAGCTCGCCGGCGACATGGAGGCGATCCGCGGCGTGATGTCCCCCGAGCAGCTCGCCGAGTTCCTGCCCGTTGCTTGCGAGGTGCGCGCCGGCGAGGCGAGCTTCCACCACCCGCTGACGCTGCACGGCAGCTACGCGAACCGCAGCCCGCGACCGAGACGCGCCGTGGTGCTCAACGTCTTCGCCGACGGCACCCGCAGCGACCAGGACGAGCCGATGCTCGTGGGGACCGACACGGTCCCGTGCGGCGAAGCGATGGGGGGGCGGTTCTACCCGCTGCTCTCGCGCCGATAAGGCGCTACGCCCACTCCGTCCGACGAGCTCCCCCGAAAGTCCGCGCCCGCGGTCCGAATTGGCATCGGAATCCCAGTGGATTCCCGCACGATACCGCCTACGTCGCCGTCGGGTTCCCGCTGCCCCACGCCCGCCGAGGGACCAAACCCCGGATCAATCTGCGAAAAGCCGCTCGAATTTCATTGCTCTTCGCTGCCGCAGTCGGATAAACAACGGACCGGCTTCTGTCCCCTTCCCTGACGCGGTGGGTTCTCGTGGACAAGCAACTCTCAGCGCGCTGCCGTGCATTCGTCGCCTTGGCCCTGGGCTCTTGCTTCGTAACGGCCAACTTTTCGCACGCGGCGACTTACCGGTTCCTCGACGTCGCCAGCACCGGCGCATCGACGAGTCAGTTCACGAGCGCCCTCGGCAACGGGGTCATCAACGTCTCGCAGGTCTTCTCGCCAGGGGGGGCCGGCGCGTCGAACAACGTGAACACGGCGATCTTTCCCTCGCAGTTCACCACGCTGTTCCCCGGCACCGGTCAGGTGCAGGGGCAGGTGACGCAAGTCAATCGCAATAGGACGGCGACGGTGACGTTTGACCTGACAGGGTACAACCTGTCGTCGAGCACGGTGTTCGGCGTCTGGAACATGACCAACGAGGTCTCGACCCCCGTCTATCGGATGCAACTGCTCGACGCGGGCGACAACCTGCAGCCCCCGACCACGTTCAACCTGATCGGGAATCAAGACAACCAGACCCAAGTAGCGGGGGCCAACCGACTGGAGCTCGACACGGCCACCGGCAACTTCACGATCGGCCCGTTGATCAACGCCGGCGGGACCCACTCCGACGCGGCGTTTTGGGACAACATCCCGGTTGGCACGAAGCAGATCATCATCTCCGGCAACGTACCTAACACCGGCAACGGAGACGGTGTGGGTTACTACTTCGCAGAACTGGTCCCCGAGCCGGCGGGAGCAGGGCTGGTCGTCCTGGGGCTCGCGATGTGCGGCGCGCTCGAAAGGGGGCGGTCGGTGCGCGCCGCCCGACCTCGCTGACCCCAAAACTGCCCCCGGCAGGATTCGAACCTGCGACAAGCGGTTTAGGAAACCGCTGCTCTATCCCCTGAGCTACGAGGGCCCCTGAGCTACCAGGGCGCGGCCCTTGAGCTACAAGGGCCGACCCGTGCGATATCGTAGCCCGGGCCCGGAGGGGGAGGAACGGTCGGCCCGTTCGGTGTACGATGCGCGACTGCCCGAGTCGCCTTCTCTCCCGCGCCGTCCCCCCGCGGCCTTGCAATGCTCCTGCTCGTCCTCGCGTCTGCCGCGACGCTCGCGGTCGCTTACTTCGTCTACGGGCGGCTGCTCGACCGGTTGTTTCGCATCGACGCCAACCGGCCGACGCCGGCCGTGGAACTGCGCGACGGGATCGACTTCGAGCCGATCGGCCGCGGGCCGCTGATGAGCCAGCACTTCTCGGCGATTGCCGCCGCCGGGCCGATCGTCGGGCCGATCCTCGCGGGGCTCGCCTTCGGTTGGCTGCCGGCGCTCGTCTGGATCCTCGTCGGGGCGATCGTCGTCGGCGGGGTCCACGACTACGCGGCCCTCGTCTCGTCGATGCGGCACCGGGCCGAGTCGGTCGCCGAGGTGATCCGGCAGCACATGACGCGTCGCAGTTACCTGTTGTTCCTGGGCTTCATCTGGATCGCGTTGGTCTACATCATCGTCGCCTTCACCGACGTGACCGCCGCGTCGTTCGTCGGGCCCCCCACGGCCGAGATGGGGGGGGTCGGCGGAGGGGCGATCGCCGCGTCGTCGATGATGTACCTCGTCCTCACGCTGCTGATGGGGCTCGTCGTGCGTTACGGCCGCGTGCCGCAGGGGGTGGCGCTCGCCCTGTTCCTGCCGCTGGTCGCCGGGGCGATCGCGCTGGGGCCCTCGACGCCGCTGGACCTTGCCGCGTGGCTGGGCCTCGGCGATGCCGACGGCCGCAAGGCGTGGGACGTGCTGCTGCTCGCCTACTGCTTGGTGGCGGGGATCGCGCCCGTGTGGCTGCTGCTGCAACCGCGCGGCCAGCTCGGTGGCTGGTTCCTCTACGCGGCCCTGTTCGCCGGCGCGGTGGGCCTGGCGTTCGGCGGGGCGACGATCGAGTACCCCGCCTTCCGCGGCTGGGAAGTCGCCCGCGCTGACGGCTCGACCTCGGCCCTCTTCCCGATGCTGTTCATCACCATCGCTTGCGGCGCCTGCTCGGGGTTCCACGGGCTGGTCGCTTCGGGGACCACCAGCAAGCAGCTCCGCACCGAGCGCGACGCCCGCCCGGTGGCGTACGGCTCGATGCTGCTCGAAGCGATGGTGGCGATCGTCTCGCTGGCCTGCGTGATGATGTTCGCCGAAGGGGCCAAGCAGCTCCAAGGGGCGCCGAACCAGGTTTACGCGCAGGGGATCAGCCGGTTCCTCCAGGTTCTGGGGGTCCCGACGACGTTCGGCGTCGCCTTCGCGCTGATGGCGTTCACGACGTTCGTCTACGACACGCTCGACGTCTGCACGCGGCTTGGGCGGTACATCTTCCAGGAGCTGACCGGTTGGCGGACCACGGCGGGCCGCGTCTTTGGGACGGCGATCACCGCCGGGGCGCCGCTGTTCTTCCTGCTGCGCCACCCGTCCGACGCGCAGGTCCCCGTGTGGCGCGTCTTCTGGGACTTGTTCGGGGCGAGCAACCAGTTGCTGGCCGCGCTCACGCTGCTTGGGGTCACCGTCTGGCAATGGCGCACGCGGCGCGAGGGGTGGGTGTGGGTCGTCACGGGGATCCCCACGCTGTTCATGTACACGATGAGCGTCTGGGCGCTGGTGGACCTGACGATGCCCAAGTTCCGCACGAGCGACGGCGCCTGGCAGGCCCCGAGCGACCCGGTGCCGTGGATCGGCCTCGTGCTGCTGGTGCTCGCCGCGATGATGATCGTCGAGACGGTGATCGCGCTGACGAAGGACGACGACGGCCGCGGGGCGAAGCCGCTCGGCGCGGCCCTGAAAGCTTGACGTGATTCACGGGATCGGGAGCGATCGACGGGAAGAACGCGCCGACCCGACCGCAGCGCTTGAGGCGAGCCCCCGACGTGAGTCGGGGGAGTGGCGCCACGACCGACTGCGGGTTCACTCCCCCGACTTACGTCGAGGGCTCGCCTCCTAGCGTCTGGTCAGTTCGTCACGTCCGCGCTGTTGTGCCGCACCGCTGGCGGCTGCGCCGGCCGGCCCGTTCCCGAATGGCGCTGGCCCGAATGGACCTGGCGCGAACGGCCCTGCCCTTTGACCAACTCGACCAAGGCCACGGGGAGCAGCGAACAACCCACGATGACTCCCCAATCGATTGGTGTCGGCGGGACGGTGCGGAGCACCCTCTGCAACAGCGGCAAGTAGACCGCAACTGCCTGGAGGATCAGGCAGATCAGCACCGCACCCCAGAGCCATCGGTTTGTGAACAGGCGGCCGGTGAACATCGAGGTCTTTTGGGACCTCGCGTCGAACGCGTGGAAGACCTGAGCCAACGCCAGCGTCATGAAGGCCATCGTGGACGCCCGGCGTAAACCCTCGCCCTCGTCCCCGTGCCAATGCATTCCGACGCCGAAGGCGAGGAGCGAGACTCCCGCGATCAGCAGCCCTTGCCAAACGATCATCGCGATGAAACCGCGCGTGAGTAGTGGCCGGCGCGGATCGAGTGGCGAACGCTTCATGACACCGGGGCTGGAGGGCTCGAGCGCCAGGGCGAACGCCGGGAAGATGTCCGTGATCAGGTTGAGCCATAGGATCTGCAGGGCCACGAGCGGCAGCGGCCACCCGATTATGAGAGCGATGAACACCGTCAGGATTTCTGACAAGTTGCACGAGAGCAAGTAATGGAGGAATCGGAGGATGTTCCCGTAGATGATCCGCCCCTGCTCGACCGCGCCGACGATGCTGGCGAAGTTGTCGTCGGTGATCACCATGTCGGCGTTCTCCTTGGCGACCTCGGTCCCCTTGATCCCCATTGCGATGCCGATATCCGCCTTCTTCAAGGCCGGGGCGTCGTTCACCCCGTCGCCCGTCATGGCGACAACGTGTCCCTGATGCTGCAGCGCCTCGACGATCTGCAGCTTGTGCTCGGGTGACACGCGCGCGAACACGGCAGCGTCGGCCACGGCGCGCCCCCAGCCCCCTTGGTCCAAGTCCGTTAGTTCGCGCCCGTGGACGGTGCGTAGGGGACGCCCATCGGGATCGACGTCGATCCCCAATTGACGCGCGATCTCCGCGGCCGTCGCCTGCTGGTCGCCGGTAATCATGACGGTCCGAATCCCGGCCTCGCGACAGGTCGCGATGGCCGCCTTGGCTTCTTCACGGAGCGGGTCGCTCATGCCCACAAGCCCCACGAAGACCAACTCGTGGGCGAAGTCGGCGTCGCTGTAGCCGTCCGGCAACTCACGGTATCCCAGTCCGAGGACGCGGAGCGCAGAGCCCGCCAACTCCTGGTTCGTTTCTTCCCAGTGTCGCCGGGCCTCGGGTGTTAGCGGTGTCACTCCTCCGGCCGTGACCTGCGCGCTGCTGGCCGCGAGCAAGGTCCCCGGCGCTCCCTTGATGAACGCGACCGCCGGTCCTTGAGGCGCGCGATGCACGGTGACCATGCGCTTGTTGGTGCTGTCGAACGGCGCTTCGGCGAGGCGTGGAAACTCGGCGGCCAGGGCGGCGAGGTCCAGCCCAGCTTTCTCGGCCACAACGACCAACGCCGCTTCGGTGGGGTCACCCAGCACGGTTTCTTGTCCGCCGGCGCGTTCGACTTTGGCGTCGTTGCACAGCACGCCAATCCGCAAGGCCAGCGTGAGGTGTTGGTCAGGTGCAGGTTCAACATCCGCTTCACCGTCGTGGAAATTGCCGATCGGCTCGTACCCCGCGCCGCTCACCGTGACGCGGCGGTGGTCCAGTGCGTACACGCAGACCGTCATCTCGTTCTTGGTGAGCGTCCCGGTTTTGTCGGTGCAGATGACGGTGACCGAGCCCAGGGTCTCGACAGCCGGGAGTCGGCGAACGAGCGCGCGCATCCGAGCCATGCGTTGCATCCCGAGCGCCAGCGTCATGGTGGTCACAGCGGGGAGCCCCTCGGGGACCGCGGCGATCGCCAGAGAGAGGCCGATCTCCAGCATGCGCCAAAAGTCGGTTGCGCCGCGAAGCCACCCCGCCAGGACGATCACAGCGCACAGCACCAACACACCCACGACCAGCACACGGCCGAGCTCGGCTAGCTTCCGTTCTAGTGGCGTGGCGCGAGTGATCGCCGCGTCGATCAGGACTCCAATCTTGCCCACCTCGGATTGCGATCCGGTGGCCGTGACCAGCAACCGGCCACGCCCGGCCGCGATCGTCGTTCCCAGGAACGCCATGTTGAGACGATCTCCGAGCGCCGCTTCCTCTTCCAGAAGCCGCTCGGACGTCTTGGTCACCGCGATCGCCTCACCCGTCAGCGCCGCCTCCTCGATCTGCAGCTGAGCACTCTCGACGATCCGACCATCGGCGGGCACGCGGGCTCCGGCGGCGAGAACAAGCAGGTCTCCTGGGACTACCTCGGCGGCGCGGACCTCGATCTCCGAGCCGTCCCGAATCACGTGGGCTACACGCACCGACTGCTTCTGCAGAGCGGAGAGCGCCCGCTCTGCCTTCCATTCGGTAAAGAACCCGATCGCGGCGTTGAGGGCGATCACAACCAGGATCGCGAACCCCTCAACGTGCTCGCCCGTCACGAAAGCGATCACGGTCGCCCCGACCAACAACGCCACGATGAGGCTACGAAACTGAGAACCAAAGATCGCCAGCGTCGAGCGCTGCTGTGCTTGACCCAAGGTGTTGGGTCCGTAAACCCCGAGTCTCCGCGACGCCTCGGACGTCGTCAGGCCGCGGGCGGCGTCGCTCTGCTGGCGCTCGAACACCTCCGCCACCGGCAGCGTGTGCCAGGCGATCGACCGCGACGGCGTGCTGTCAGCATCGCCCGATTGCACAACCGCGGACTGGCCTTTCGAGGCAAGGCTCTTCGGCACACAGGCTCCTCGCTAACGACGGGGTCGTCGCTCGGGAACGGAGCGTCCCGACCTAGCGAAAGATCCCCGGCGGCTTCGGCGCCCGACCCCGTGCAACAAGGCGATGCCCCCCGCACGACGGCTCGGAAGCCCTGACCGGCATCGCAGCTTAGCAGGGAAACGCACCGGGCGGGCGCGGCTGACAGCCTGTTGAAAAACGCCGTCGTGGCGTTTCTCAAGCCAACCAAGCTCACGGCCGAGCCGCTCGCGGCTCGCGAAACCGCGGCGAGAACGCCGTGGTTTCGACGTCGCCTCCGTGCGGTGACGCGCCCCTCGAAGAATCAACAGGCTGCAAAGCTCCCCACTTCAAGCCCCCAGCCGCTTGTACTCCTCGACGCTCGCCCCGCGGAGGCACGCCTCGATGATCTGCCGGCCGAGGGGCCGCAGGTCGTCCACCAGGAACTCGCGGACCTGCGTGTGGAAAAACTCCGTCAGTACACGCGCGCCGTGGTCGTAGGCCGCTTCGCCCACCTCGGGCTGCTGCGAGACGTCCATGAACCACTTGCCGATTGTCTGCCCCTCGACGACGAGGGTCTCCTTGACCTCTCCCAGCAGCGGGCAGCGGGCCGGCTTCAGGTCACCCGGGCGGAACGGCGCCGAGCCGCGTCGCGCCAGGTACTCGCGCGCCACCCACTGCGGGGCGAACCCCACCTTCCAGCAGCCGACGTGCTGGTTGGGGATCAGCACGAACTGCGTGGCGCTGGTCTGCATGATCTGGTCGAGCAGGATGTTCGCCTGATCGACCTTCCGCCCCGTAGCGAACGGCCAGAACGAGCCGACCCCCTCGGACTGCATCCCCTCGCGATCGACGATCGACGGGTTGCCGTGACCGCGCGGCGCGACCAGTCGCCACAGCCACGCGAGGCTCGGCGGCAAGACGTGGAACAGCCCCATGATGCCGTAGGTAGGCTTGTCGCGCGTGCAGGGGGGGCAGCGCACGCCGAAGCTGCGGATATCGACCGTCACCGGGTGGCTCACCACGTCGGGGACGTACTTCCGCGGCAGCACCACGCGCGGGTTGGGGCACGGCTTGCCCGGCTCGTCCTCGACGTGCTCCCAGATCAGCGCCGTGGCGCCCGGGTGGGCGTCGATGTTCAGGAACAGCAGCGGGCCGGGGGGATCGACCGTCATCCGTTCGAGGTGCGGATCGACGCCGTAACGGTCGATGTGGTTCACGCGGACGAACCAGGCGTTCTCGGCGTCGATCAGCGAGAGCTTGCGCTGCGGGGCGTCGTGGTCTTGCAGCGACGGGTGGCACAGCGCCATGTCGTCGGTCACCGGGTTCAGGTCGCAGCCGCGCCCGAGGATCAGCCGGCGCGTGTCGCCGGTGACCGTGTTCACCCCCAGGACGAGCGTCCCGTCGGTCTCGCGGTGCATGTGCTCGAGCATCTCGCTCTTGCCGCCACCGGAGGCCCCCTCGTGCATAATCACCGTCGTGTTCTCGTACGGCGTGACCACCTCGACAGTCGAGCAGTGGGCTGTGGTCCAGGGGCGCTCGTCGCGCTCGCCGCGCGTGAGCAGCATCCCGTAGACCCCCTTCTTGGCCGACGGCCCCGGGTAGAGGTTGTAGCTGAACAGCTCGTGCAGCCCCGCCTCCTCGAACCGCCGGCAGTGGACGACGATCTGCTTGCCGTCGAAGTGCGTGTGTCGGAACGGCGGGGCGACCCACAGCACGGCGTCGTGGTTGTACGCGGCCCCCGCGGCGCGGACCTCGTCCAGCGGGACGATCCCCTGCAGCATCGCCAGCCCCAGCGCGAAGAACCCGGCGTTGGCCGGCGCGATCGCCACGGCGTTCAGCGGCTCGTCGGGGAGCCCGCTGCGGAAGAAGAAGCAGGCGATCGGCTCGGTGCGGAGCCACGCCAGCGTCTGCTCGCGCAGCTCGCCGAACGGCTTGCCGTAGCGTCCCTCGTACGTCGGCTTGTCGGTCGCCGTGTCGTCGCCGACGACCATGCAGTCGGGGTCGCGCCGCCGCATGTAGGGGTCGAAGTAGTTGGCCGCGATGCCGTTGCGCACGCGGCAGACGTGCGCCTCGCGCACGAAGCCACGCCCGGGGACTTCGTAGCCGACAACGTACTTGCCGTCGGGCCCGACCTGGCCGAGCCCCTTCGACGCGTCGGGGGTCGAGAGGGCGACGAGCTCGTCGATGCTCCCCGCCAGGTGCAGGCGGCCGGCGTGCTGCGCGGCTTCGAGCACGCTCATCACGCTGTTCGACAGGGTCACGCCGGGGAGTGCGTCGAGCGGCATCGCGAGGCCTTCTTGCTGCGGAGTTCGGGCGGGTCGCCAGAACCGCTGAGCCTACCCCAATGGCGCCTCTCGGAGAAGCTTGACAGGATTACAGGATAAGAAGCGATTGACAGGCACAAGTCCTGTGAATCCGTCTTCATCCTGCAATCCTGTCAAGCTTAAGGGATGTCGCATGCTGCCCGCCGAAGACCTCGCCTTCGCCTACCGCTGGGGCGCCGACACGATGAAGCGTTTGGTGAGCGACGTGCCCGACGAGGACTTCGCCCGCCAGCCGGTCGCGGGGGTCAACCACCCGGCCTGGCTGCTGGGGCACGTGAGCGTCTACCACGAGGTGATCGCCCAACTGCTGCGCGGCGAGTCGTTCGACAACCCGTGGGACGCCCCCTGCGGCAAGAACAGCGAGCCGTCCCCCGACCGCTCGCAGTACCGCACGAAGGAGGGGGCGCTCGCCCGCTTCGACGCGGGCCTCGCCGACGCGCTGATGGCGATCGCTTCGGCCTCGGCCGAAGCGTGGACCGCCCCGATGACGCACCCCACCTGGGGCAAGCAGTTCAAGACGGGCGGCGGCGCGGTGCTGTTCCTGGCGACGTCACACCTGAGCTACCACACCGGCCAACTGAGCGGCTGGCGCCGCGCGATGGCGCTGCCACGGCTGTAGCCTGTCGAACGACTCACCACCCCGCGGGGGGGGAGCCGGAAGCGTGAGCGCCCGGAGCGGCGCCGCGTACCGCACTCGCCGGAGCGCGAGCGGCCCCTAACTGCCTGTTGGAAAACGCCTTCGTGGCGTTTTTCAACCTCGCCAAGCTCACGGCCGAGCCGCTCGCGGCTCGCGAAACCGCGGCGAAAGCGCCTCGGTTTCGACGTCGCCTCCGTGCGACGACGCGGCCTGTCGAAAAGTCGACAGGCCCCTATCGGCGGCGCTTTTGGGTCGCGACGATGCGCCGGCCTTCGAGCGTGTCGAGGGCCTCCATGAACCGCGGGCGATTCCGGTATCTCTCGCGGATGTCCTTGACCAGCTCGACCCAGTAATCGTCGCGGTCCAGCGATCGCATAATCGGTCGCATCTTGCGGAGGCAGGCGGTGGCGGACTCGTAGGCGCCCTGGTTGGCATGAGGGAGATAAGAGTCGAGCTCACAGCGATAGACTTCCAGAGCTCGCTCGGGATGGGACACGGCGACGGCGGCGGCGACGCGCGGAGCAATCGACGCGGCGCTCGACCAGGAGTATGGGCGAGGTCCACCCGGAGGCGTCGCCCGCTCGTCGGCGACGATCTGATCGTACCAACGGAGCGCCTCTTCCGGTCGTTTCTCGGCAATGGCAATGTCCACGAGGACGTTCCTGTGCTTCTGTGGACGATCGTGGGGACCTTGGGGACGCAGAAAAGCAGCGGCGAGGTATTCGGGTAGCGGCAGCGGCCAGTCAGCTTCAAGGATGATCTTGAGCGGAGCCGGCGGGGTCGCGGCGGTCGATTTCCTTTTGGGCGACTTGGCCCCCCGCTTACCTGGCGATCGATGCGCCCCCTTGGCGGTCCGGACCGGCGAAGCCTCGCAGCGGACGGGGGCAACGCCCTCCTCCAGAAACAACAGGGCGCGACGGCGGACCGCGGGCCCGCATTTCGCTTTCTCGGCGGCCGCCGTCAGGCTCCGGAATGACTCGACGCTGGGACGCCGGAAGAACTCACAGGCCGCACGTGCGGCGACGACGTCCCATTGCTTGCGCCGACGGGCCACGTCGATGAGTTTGTCCGCCAGGTGGGACGCGGTTCCCGGAAACTGTTCGCACGTCTCGTCGATCCCCTCGCGCGCCCAGCGTTCGGCGTCGTCAAAACGCTTGAGACCAAGCAAGTAATCGACGAGCCGCTCGTAGCTGCCGGTCCGTCGGACTTCCGCTTCGTAAAGCGCCAGGACTTCGTCGCCGCGCCCCGCCTTTTGCAGTGCGTGGGCGAGCCGTCCGCTGAGCGAGTCGCGTCGGTACTTGAAGCTCCAGCTTTCGCTGCTGTCGCTGTCGTCCGCTTCGGAGTCCTCTCGCTCGCCTGGACTGCGGTTGAGACGGTCGGCCAGGACGTCCGAGACGGCGGACCAGTCGATGCGAGTCCACGGGGCCCCGAGAATCGCGGCGGCCGGCTCGCCTACGTAGTCCCACTGGTCGAGCTCGCAGGCGTCGATCGCGTAGAGGATTCTTTCGGCTGGGGTCAGCGAAGACTCGGCCACGGCGCCGAAGACGACCGGGAAACACTCGGCCAGGGCCGCGCCGGTCTCGCCTTCGTCCTGCGACTGCTCGACCTGGCTCATACCGCGCTCGAAGAGCTCGCGCCCCAACTTCACAACGGCGTCGGCCTGACCGAGCTCGACCAAGCGTTCGAGCCGGTGCTTGAGCCGGCGGTAGTCGGGCGTGTGGCCTTGGCGCCGCCAGTAGTTTCGCCAGCCCAACTCGGACGTGACAGCCCGGAGCTCCTTCCGCGCCTCGGCGACCAGTCGGGGAGCGTCCCCTTCACCGAGCAGGATGCGTTCCTGGAACTCCTTTCGAAGTTCCGGAAAGCGACGGACCTGCGCGAGGACGAGACCTGCCAACTCGGCGGCGGATTTCTTCTCGACGTCAGCCTTGATGAGTGCGTCCCACTCGGCGGTCGTGCGGCGACGGCCTTTGGCGGCAGGCTTGGCGCCCTTGGGTTTCGCGGAGGCGCCGAGCGCGCTCCGAGTTGCGGTCCGTCTCGAAGCCTCCACGCGCATCCACGACGGGGCGTCGTCGCTGTCTTCTCCCTCGTCCTCGTCACCCTCGTCTTCGTCTTCGTTGTATTCGCCCTCGTCGTCGTAGCTCTCGTCGGCCGACGACGAAGCGAGGCGGGCCCAACGGGGGTCATCGACCGCAGCCGTGGGGGGCGACTCGCCGTCGGCCAGCTGCGCAAGGTACTCCGCGACCACTGCCACGGCGTGCTTGCACTGGCTACCGACGGGGCAGGAGCACGTCCCCTCGACACGCTTGCGCGACTTCTTGTTGGAGGCGAGCCGGGCCGACGTCGCGTAACGCTGCGTACCGAAGACGGTGGCGAGCAGCCGACCGTCGTCAGCGACCGCAAGCTTCTTGACTTGGCCGTCACGTTGGTAGGAACGGCCTCGCGTGACGCTACGGCTGTCGAACGCCCGGTCAAGATCGTCCCGAGTCAGCTCGGCCCACGCCGCAACATGGGACGAAGGCGCGGCAGCCTGAGACCGCTCCGCCCGCGAGGAAGGCTTCTTCTTGTGCGGCATGCGACGGCGGAGGAACGTGTCTGCGGCCAGGAACAAATCGCGTTGCAGCTTCCGCTCCGGCGGAGCGCCCGATCGTGAGGAAGGCGGCGAATCAGCTTACCACGGATACGCGGGACGTCATTGGCCCCGATGCGGTTCGCGGGCGATCACCCGCCGGCTGGATCGGCCGGGGCGTACAGCCAGCGGCGCGGCGACCGTCACGCCGACGAGCGAGACGCGCTACACGCACGACCGCCACGGCCGGCTGAGCCGCTTGGAGGTCGATCCGGACGGCGGGACGGTGTTCACCGCCGACGCGGCGCAGACGAAGAGCTACCTCTACTACGCGGCGGCGGCCTGCGTCGGTCGTACGGAGGGGGGGGTGACGAGGCTGCTGTTGGTGGACGGGCAGAACCCGACGGGCTACGCGCAGGTGCTGGAGGAGAAGAACGCCCCGGGGGCGAGCGCGGTGGTCGAAAAGGCCTAAGTAATCGGCCTCGACGTGCTGGCGCAGGCCGCGGGGGGGCAGACCGGCTTCGTGCTGGCGGACGGGCGCGACGAGGCGCGGGCGATGATGGCCAGCTACGACGAAACGGAGGCGTCCGCTCTTCGCTCGCTTTCGCCTTTGGCAGCCGCGTCAGTCGGCGTAGGTGTCCTTGACCGCGATGATCGCCTCGCGGCGGCGGTCGAAGGCGTCGAGCACCGCGGGGTCGAATTGCGTGCCGCGGCCCTCTCCGAGGATCGTCAGGCACTTGTCGAGCGCGAACGGCTCTTTGTAAGGGCGTCGGCTCGAAAGGGCGTCGAACACGTCGGCCACCGCGGTGATCCGGCCCGAGAGCGGGATCGCTTCCCCCTCGAGGCCGCGCGGGTACCCGCCGCCGTCCCACCGTTCGTGGTGCGACAGGGCGATCTCGCTCGCCATGATCAGCAGCGGCGAGGTGCACTGCCCGATCAGCGCCGACCCCACGACCGCGTGGTCGGCAAACGCCTTCAGCTCGTCGGCGGACATCGGCGAGACGATCGTGTTGCCGATGTCCGCGTGCCCCTTCATTCGCAGGAGCTCGTCGGGCTCGAGCTTGCCTGGCTTCAGCAGGATCGAGTCGGGGATCCCGATCTTGCCGACGTCGTGCAGCGTCGAGGCGAGCTCGAGCATCGTCACGTCGGCGTCCCCCATTCCCAGTTCGCGGGCGAGGATGCCGACGTACTTACCGACACGGACCACGTGGCGGCCGGTGTCGTTGTCGCGGAATTCGGCGGCCCGGGCGAGGCAGAAGATGACCTCGCGGCGCGACCACTCGACGTCGGCGGTCCGTTCTTGAATCAGCCGCTCGAGCTCGTCCTGCCGCGACTTGATCAGCAGCGCGTTCCGAACGCGGGCGACGAGCTCGACCGCATCGACCGGCTTTGCGAGGAAGTCGGTGGCGCCGGCGTTCAGCGCCTCGGCCTTGGTCTGGGGGTCGTTGCTGGCGGTGAGGATCAAGACCGGCAGGTACTGGAGCGCAGCGTCGGCGCGGATCGCTTCGAGCACTTCAAGGCCGCTGACGCGGGGCATCGCGAGGTCGAGCAACACGACGTCCGGCGTTTCGGCGTACAGCCGCGCGATCGCGCTCGACGAGTCCGTCACCTCAACGAACGAGGAGTAGCCGACCCGTTCGAGCAGCTTTCGGGTGACGACGACGTTGAGCGGCTCGTCATCGACGATCATGACCCGCGCGGCACGCGCCGCCGCGGTGCGCTCGGTGACGGGTTGCTCGGACGTGATCGTCGTCGTGTTGAAGGTGTCCACGTTCACAGCACAACCCCTTGGTGTGGGACGCAAACGACCAGCCGTCGATGCAGGGCCTGAATGGCCTCAAGCCCGGCGGCGACCTCCGGTGGGTTGGGTTCGCCGATGAGCGCCTGCTCGAGGTCGTGCGCTAGGTCCGACAAAGCCGGATAGCCCGCCGTTCCCCCCGAACCCTTGAGCCAGTGAGCCCGTTCGCGGAGTGCCGGCCAGTCGCACGCGTCGATGAGGCCTCGCATTGCGAGGACCTCCACGCCGGTCTTGTCGAGGAACTCCTCGACCACGGTGCGAAACTCCTCGTCGTCCGTTGGGAGCAAACTGGCGATCGGCGACGGGTCCGTCGCGGACGCGCCGCGCGGCGGCTGCGTTGTCACCGACGCGGCAACCGGAGCGCTCTCTGCCGTGGAGCGGTCGGTCCTGGCGGTGAAGAACTCGCTGAGCTTTTCGTACAACTGGGCGGCTTCGACCGGCTTCGTGAGGAAGTCGCTGCATCCTGCTTCGCGGCACTTGGCCTCGTCCCCCTTCATGGCGTGCGCCGTGAGGGCCACGATCGGCAGCGTGAGCCCCTCGGCCCGCAGCGTTCGCGCCGCGGTGTAGCCGTCCATCACGGGCATCTGCATGTCCATGAGGATCGCGTCGAAGGGGCAAGCGAGCGCGGCCTCGACCCCCTCGCGGCCGTTCTCGGCCATCTCGACTTCGATCCCCGCCCGCCGCAGCAAGATCCCGATCAACCGCCGGTTGGTTTCGCCGTCTTCGACCACGAGGACGCGCATCCGCTCGAGGTCGGGCGCCTTGCCGTTCGACTCCGGCGTGCTGCGGCGCAGCCCGTCGGAGAGCGGTGTCGATCGACGAGCCTGCCCCGCGATCGATCCGGCGGCGACGCGGAGCGTGAACGTGCTGCCGTGACCCAGTTCACTGGCGACGGTCAGGTTTCCTCCGAGGGCCTGCGCGAGCCGTCGCCCGATCGCGAGCCCGAGCCCCGTGCCGCCGAACTGACGCGTGACCGACGTGTCGGCCTGTACGAACGGACGGAAGATGTCGTCGAGCTTGTCGGGGGGGATGCCGATTCCGGAGTCGATCACGTCGATGCGGAGCGTCGCAGACTGCGGCGGGCCCTCGATCGCGGCGACGACGCGGACGCTCCCCTCGTGCGTGAACTTGATCGCGTTTCCGATCAGGTTCACGAGGACCTGTCGCAACCTCCCCGGGTCGGTGTTGATGTGCGCGGGGGTGTCGGACTTCCATTCGCACTCCAGCCGCAGCCGCTTCTCGGCGGCGCGGACACGGAGCAACGACATCACCTCGGCGAGCAGGCCGCCGACGTCGGTAGGCAGCCGTTCCACCTCGACCTGGCCGGCCTCGATCTTCGAGAGGTCGAGCACGTCGTTGATCAGCTCGAGCAAGTGCTTGCCGCTGACGCGGATCGTGTTAACGTAGTCAAGGTGCTCTTCGCAGAGGCGTTCGCTCTCCGACGCCATCAGCGAGGCGAACCCCAGGATGCTGTTGAGCGGCGTGCGGATCTCGTGGCTCATGTTGGCCAGGAACTCGCTCTTGGCGCGGTTCGCGGCGGTCGCTTTGCGCATCGCCTGGGTGAGCGCCTCTTCGGCGCGGCGTTGCTCGATCGCGACACTCGCCAGCGCAACGGCGGACGCGAGCAGCTCGCGTTCGTCGTCGGTCGGGGCACGGTCGTGGCGGTGGTAGGCGACGAGCACCGCGAGCGGCTTGCCGTCGCCGCCGCTGATCGGGAACGACCAGCACGCGCCAAGGGCCGGGGCGAGTCGGTTCTCGCCGCCGGCGCCCGCGCCGTCGAACTGCGGGGTGCGGAGCGAGATCGCGCGGACCGGGGCCGCCCCTTCTTCGTCGATCGGCGCGCCGTCGAGCCGACGCGACGCTTCGGCGGGAAGGGCGAGGGCGACCGGCGTTCCGAGCGCGCGCCGCGAGTCGTCCAGCGGCACAACGGCGAGGCTCGTGTTGTGGACGTACGTCTCGAGCTCGGCAATCAGCGTGCGGAGCACGTCGTCCAGGTTGCGACCCGTGGCGAGCTGCTGCAGGACGCGGTTCTGACCGGCCGAAACCGACTCGGCGTGTCGTCGTTCGAGGACCTCGCGGTGGAGCTCCTTCGTCCGTTCGCGGACCCGCGCGTTCAGCTCGACCTGACCGCGTTGCAGCTCCTGGTCCGACGCCTGGATGCGGTCGAGCATGGCGTTGAACGCCACGCAGAGCTTGCCGAGGTCCCCCGCCGCTCCCGGCGCCACGCGCACCGAGTAGTCTCCGTCGGTGGTCACCCGATTCGCGGCCGCCGAAAGGCCGTCGATCGGTCCGGTGATTGACCGCTGCAGCCGCGCCGCGAGCAGGAACGACGCCATCAGCGAGATCGAGAGCACCACGCAGACGATCCACGCGTAGTTCGCCGTTTGCGACCGCACGTCGTCCATCGAGCTCCGCAGGAAGATCGACCCGAAGAACCCCCGGTGGTCGTGAAGGTTCTGAAAAAGCGCGAGCTCGTCGTTGTCGTCGGCGCCCGTGTGATCGAGCCACGACGAGTCCCTCGGCTTGGGGAAGTCGGCCTTGGATAGCTCGTCGCGGAGGTACCGAGCGACGATCCTACCGTTCGCGTTGTAGAGGCACGCCGCGGTTATCGTCGGTTCGAGCCGCAGCGAGTTGAGGAGCCCCTCGGCCTCTTGGGCGTCGTCCGCCGTGATGCACGGGCGGGCGTTCACCCCCACGAGCCCCGCGAAGATGCGGAGCTGGTGACGCTTGTGGGCGTCGAACAGGCTGATGTCGTTCAGCACGAAGTGGCTCGAGGCCACTGCGAGCGCGACGACCGCGCTCAGCGCGGCGACGAGCTGCACCTTCGAGCCGACACTGCTAACGGCTTGCCACTTCACGGCGAGTGCCCCGATCAAAGAACCCGCGCGGACCGTCCGCTCGGTGATCGGCAACACTACCTTCGTCAGACCGCAATGCGGTCGAATGAAGTCGTCCGGCGGATCGCCGGCGGCCGAGCATCCGGCACGACCGGCGCCATTTGCAGGAATGGACCCCGGCCGCCGCGATCAGCGGTGCGGGAAGCCCGGCCGGTCGTCGTCGAGGCTGGCGGCCATCTTGCCCAGCGCCTCGGTCTCGATCTGGCGGACCCGCTCGCGCGTGAGGCCGAGCTGCTCGCCGATCTCCTTGAGCGTCTTTGGCTCGACCCCCCCCAGGCCGAAGCGCAGCTTGAGGATCGTCGCTTCGCGCTCGTCCATCCCCTTGAGCATCTCGAGGACGTGGCGGAGGCTGTCGCTCTCGACGAGCTTGTCGTCCGGCGCGAGCTGGTTCTCGTCCATCACCATGTCGCCCAGGCTCCAGCCCGCTTCGGTTTGGTCGGTCTGCGGCGTGGCGTTGTAGATCTTGATCGCCTTCTTGATAATCGGCAGCTTCTTTTTCGGCAGGCCCAGGACCCGGCCGATCTCCTCGGGGGTCGGCGTGCGATCGAGCTCCTCGGTCAGCCGCGCCGTCGCCCGCCGCCACTTCGACAGCAGCTCGACCATGTAGGCGGGGATGCGGATCGTCTTGCCCGTGTTGATCAGGGCACGCTTGATCGACTGCTTGATCCAGTAGCTGGCGTACGTGCTGAACCGCGTGCCAACCGCCGGGTCGAAGCCCTCGACGGCCCGCAGCAACCCGAGGTTCCCCTCCTCGATCAGGTCCTGTAGGCCGAGCCCCTTGCCGGCGTAGCCGCGGGCGATGTTCACCACCAGCCGCAGGTTCGCGCGGACCATCCGGTCGCGGGCGGCGAGGTCCCCTTGGCCGATGCGGATCGCCAGCTCGCGTTCGTCCGCCGCCGTCAGCAGGGCCGTCTCGTTGATTTCGCGCAGGTACGTTTCGAGCGGCGTTTGGACCGACGCGGTCGACGGCTTGCGCTTCTTCGCGGTGGGGGAGGCCATGGAGCGAGGTTGCCGGGCGGAGGGACCGTGGGGGCGAGGTCGCGCCGCTCTAGGGCGACACCCAGAGCGGCGCGCGGGCGAGGCGCCAGCAGGGGTATCGACGCGCGGCGGGCGCCGCGTGAACGCCTTGGCAAGGGAAATGGGTTGTTCCGCACGCGCCGCCTGGGACACGGGCGCCAAAGAAA
>JBOFFC010000115.1:0-11877 GCA_051648405.1 Lacipirellulaceae bacterium | reverse complement strand
CCGGCTCGCCTCCCGGCGTAGGAGGCGAGCCGCGCGCGATAGCCGGTTCAAGCGCAGCGGGCGAGTCGCCGGCGCCGCATCGCAGCGCCGCCCACCACAAGCAGCAGCGCGGCGCTCGGTTCGGGGACACAGGTGCAGTCGCCGGGGAGTTTGGTGAAGTTCACCTTGATCGCCTTGGCGTGATCGACCGCGGCCTGCCCCCAATCGGGGTTCTGCGACCGCCACGTATCGACGCCCCCAATGTTCTGGATCACGGCGACGGCGTTCTGGTGGCCGAACGCGGGGTTCGTCGTGTCGGTGCTGAAGTCGGCGACGAACGCGTCCTTCGCGACCATCAACGCGGTGGCCAGGTCGGACTGCCCGAGGGTGATCGCGGCTTCCTCGGAGCTCGCCTTGTTGCTGGTGTAGCTCGCGCTCCAGGTCTCGAGGGCTCCGTAGGTGGACGTCAACAGGGCGTCGATGTACGCCTTGTGCCAGTCCTCGTGCACCTTCGTCGAGTTCTTGAACGTCTGGTCGATGAAGCCCCCGCCGAACGTCTTGCCGACCTCGGGGAGCATGATTGTGTCGGCGTAGGAGAAGGCGTACGCCTTGTCGATCACCGCCGCGTAGCACGAGCCGCCGCCGACCGCTTCGCAGCAGAGCATCGATTTCACCGTCGCGGCCGTGGTCGTCGTCGCCATCTGGGGGCCGTTCCACTCGCCGGTGGTGAGCCCGTCGCTGTAGATCGTCGTGTGCACGACCGCCCCTGCGGGGGCGACGAGCACCATCGCCACCACGAACTGCACGATTACCCCGAAGGGCGCCTTGGTCGCTTTCATGAGGTCTTACTCCCGTTGTTAAGTTACTGCGGACTAACGGACTACTGACTGCGTGTCGGCTTCACGGTCGGATCGAAGGCGAAGCCACTCCTCTGGGTGATCGCCCGCTTCGCGTCGGCGATCAGTTCCGAAATCGTTCGCGCCCTGCGCCGATAGGTGGCGTACGCCGTGTCATCGCGGTCGCCCGCCGCCATGCCTCGCAGGAGCCGCTCGAGGTCGGCGGGGCTCATCGCGAAGCGCGGCACGGCGAGCGTCGGCGCCTCGCGCTGGATCTGTGCGAAGGTCGCGTCGAGTCGCTCGGAGCCGCGAGCTTGGCTCCCGGCCGCGAGAACGAGGAACGACAGTTGCTCGACGTACGCGTCGCGGGCGCGTTCGTCGGTGGTCGATCGGGCGCCCGCGAAACACGCGTCGAGTTTCTGGCAGAGGAGCGCTTCGTCCACGGTCTGCTCGCCTCCACGGGGAAGGGCCGCAACCGGCACGCTCGCGTGCGTGACAAGCGCCGCCAGGGCGACCGCCAGCAGCAACCAACGACTGCGACTCATGGCCCCTCCACAGTGCGCTGTTGTCAGCGGCGGACGAATCACGTCGCTCGCGCCGTTGCCCAACTCAAAGGCGCTGTCACTCCGCCTGCTGGCGCCGGCGGCTCGCCAACGCATCGACGGGCGTCACCCTCGACGATTCGAATGATTGATCAGAAGAGAAGGGACAGCGTCGCCAGAACGGTCGCCGTTAACGCGAACAACTCAGCAGCGCCAGATGACTCCGCGTGGCCGCCGGTGGACGAGCCGAGCGCACGGCCCACGGATTACCGCAGGTTGTAGCGGGTCCCACGCACGCAATCAACGTTGACGCGCAGAAATCGCAGCGCGGCTCGCTGCGGACCACCGCGAGCGCAGGCCAGCCGCCGGAGTCGCTACCGAACGGCGCGCTCGGTCGTTGCGCGATCACTCCGCCGGCTGGCGCCGCCGGCTCGCCTTCTGCTGCGTTGCAGCAGGGGCGGCGCGTTACAGGTCGAAGTTCACCGTCTTGGTCAGGTAGCGCCACGCGCGCTTCCACAGCGTGCGGGGGGCGATGGCGACCTTGGCTTCGCCGACGACCCCCAGCCGCAGCAGGTCGTGCGCCTGCTTTGCCGCATCGGGGAGCGCGTCGCGGGTGACGAGCGGGACGATCGCGTCGTAGTGCGGCGACAGGGGGCGCGGGGCCCCCGACTGGTCGGTCTCGGTGGGGATCGGGCCCTGCGTGAGGCTCGACAGCCGTGGGGGAGTGGTCGGCATCTCGTCGCGCGAGATGCGGTCGATCTTGCCGACGTACGTCAGGTGGGTCGACTGGTTGAGCATCAGCCGCACGCGCTGCCCCTCGGCGACGAGGTCGATGTCGTCCTGGTGCACGGCGAGGCGGGCCTCGAAGCGCTCCGGGTCGCCGACCTGGCAGAGGCGGTCCCCCGGCTCGAGCGTGGCGCCGAGGTTCTTCTCGTCGAGCGGCGTCCCGTGCCACGCCACGAGCTCCTTGTCATCGACGGCGCGGGGCGTGACGTAGGTGGCCGGCAGGACGTGCCCGTCGGACGGGGCGCGGAGCGTCATCCGCTCGGCGTCGGCGCGCTGTTTCGCGAGTTGGTCGCGGGCCGAAGCGAGGCTCTTGCGGATCGGGGCGATCTGCGAGGCGGCGCTTCGGTCCTCGAACGTCATGTCCTCGAGGGCGCGGATCTCGGCCTCGTAGCCCGAGCACTCCCCTTCGAGGCGGGTGATCGCGAGGTCGATCTCGGGGCTCTCGAGCCGCGCCAGTGGGTCCCCCTTCGCGACGCGGTCGCCGTGCTTGACGAACACCTCGCGCAGCACCCCTGCGGTCTCGACGTAGACGTTCGTCGCTCCCGCCGGTTCGATCACCGCCGCGCAGTGGACCGACGACGGGAGCGGCACGAAGATCACCGCGGCGATCGCCGCCGCCACGACGGCGCACGACACCAGGAACGGGACGCGCTTCACCTTGCTGAGTCTCCCCGGGACTTTGAAGTGTTTGTAGAGCTGCCACAGGGGCTGGCCCAAGAGCCCCCACAGCGCCATCAGCGAGATCAGTTGCCCCAGAGGCTTCAGGCCGTAGGGCTCGAACACCTGATTCAAGAAGTAGCAGATCGAGAGCACGACGACCCACCGGTACAGCGCCGCCGCGACCGTGTAGAGGGCGAACAGCCACTGGTTGCGGCGCGGCAAGAACGGGTCGTCCTGCTCCTCGAGCCCCAGGCACCATTTGCCGAGCTTGCGGCTGAGAATCGTCGACGCCTTCTGGCGGAGGTTCGGGACCTCCATCAGGTCGCTGAGGATATAGTACCCGTCGTACTTCAGCAGCGGGTTGGCGTTGAACAGGACCGTGCTCACCGAGCTGACGAACATGATGTTCAGGCAGACGTAGTTCAACCAACCCGGCTCGGTGAACCACCAGACGAACGTGCAGATCGCCGCGATCACGCACTCGACGTACATCCCCGCCGCGCCAATCGCCGCGCGGTGCCAGCGGTTGGGGAGCATCCAACTGTCGCTGACGTTGCAGTACAGGCAGGGGGTCAGCACCAGCAGCATGACCCCCATCTCGTGGCACTCCCCCCCGAGGCGCTTGCACGACAGGCCGTGGCCGAACTCGTGCAGGACCTTGGTCACACCCAGGATCGACGCCAGCAGCACCCAGTTCTGCGCCGCGAAGAACGTCTGGAACGAAGGGAGCTTCGACTGGAAGACGTCGAACTCGACGAGCACGAGGGTCGCCGCGGCGAGCATCAGCAGCGAGCAGCAGACGAGCGCCGGGGTCGAGAAGAACCAGCGAATCGGCCCGAGCGTCAGCATCCAGGTCAGCAGGCGGTCGGGGTCGATCCCCTTGAACCGCATCGACAGGATGTTGGTGAACTTGCCGATCAGCTCCTTGCGCTTGCGTTCGCCGCGCCGCTTGTTGAGCTGCTCCCCCTGGCCGGGGGCGTCGGCGATCACCAGGCCGCTGCGGTGCAGCGTGCCGATGAACTGCTGCAGCTCCTCCGAGCGGATCGGCTGCGTGGGGAACACGGCCTCGTACTGCGCGATGATCTCGTCGAGGCTCGACTCGCCGTCGAGCATCCCCAAGAGCGAGAACTCTTCTTCCTCGAAGCGGAAGTACTGGAGCGCGACGGGGTCCTTCACGACCCAGTAAACGCGGCCCTGGTACCGCTGGCGCTTCGCCTCAAGGTCGGGCCGCGCGCGGATCGGGAGCGTCCGCGACGAACTGCTGACCAGGCTGTCGGCGAGGGAAGCCACGGGAATTCGGGAGGTGGATTGCGGAATGCGGAAGGAGGACGGAACTCAAGTGTCGGATTCCGCATTCCGAAATCCGACCTCCGCATTTACTTCACTTTCCGACGTGGATTGTCATCGTCGCCTCGAGGCCCGGGCTGATGAGCCAGCGGCCGTTCTCGCGGCGGTTTTGGATCTCGGTGCGGACGCGGTACTGGTAGCGGCCGTCGTTGCTCGCCAGCGGATCGACCCACACGACTCGCCCCGCCGCCTCGACCGTCCGCCCGCGCCCGAGGTCGACCTGGATCGTCACTTCGCGGCCGACGATCTCGTCTTGCGCGTAGTCGTCGAAGTAGACGTAGCCATCGACTTGCAGCGTGTCGAGCCGCGCCACGCGCAGCACCGGATCCCCGGGCTGGACCCACTCTTGCTGATCGCGGAAGACCTCGAGCACCTCGCCGTCGAAGGGCGAAAGCAGCACGCGGCGCTCGACCCCCAGGCTCGCCGCTTCGAGCTCGGCGCGCTTGGTCCCCGCGTCGAGCGCGGCGAGCTTTTGGTCTTTCTCGGCCTTCTCGGTCCCGAGCTTCGAACGCGTCACCTCGAGCTTCGCCTTGCGGATGTCCATCTCGGTGATCGCCTTGGCGACCGACTCGTTGGCGTCGTCCATGCTGAGGAGGTCGGCCACCGCGACGTCGGTCGCGGCTTGCGAGTAGCGGATCTCGACGTCGTCCCGGGCCCGCTCGCCGGCCGACTGGTAGGCGAACTCGGCGACGCGCTTCGCTTGCTGCGCCTCGCGGTCGTCGATGCGGGCGACCTCTTGCTCGCTGCTGACTTGATCCCCCTCCTCCACGCCCAGGAACACCAGGATCCCCGCCTCGGGGGCGGGGAGCTCGATGTCGTCCACGAGGTCAACGAGACAGCCCTTGATCTGCGGGTCGCCCGACGGGCGCGTCGCCGGTTGCGCGACGCCGCCGCGGGCGGGCTCGGCCGGCAGCGACGCGTAGTCCTGGCCCGACGCCGACGACATCAGCGCGGCCCAACACACGAAGGCGGCGATAGCGCCAATCCAGCGGACCATGGTTCGCAACTCGGGAGACTCGGGTGACGCAACAGCGGGAACGGGGTCGCAACAGGTCTCTACAGGCGGAACAGCACCTTCGCGCGGAGGAAGTCCACCAGGTCGTGCAGGTAGGCGTACGCGATCGAGGCCTTGCCGCAAGCGACGCGGGCCTTCACCTCGCTGCCGACTTTGGGGTTCGGGATCGCTTTGCGGAACTCGTCTTGATCGAAAAGCACCTTGAGCACGACCGTGTTCCCCTCCTCGCCGCGGACCTCGGCCGAGGTCGCGACGTTCTCCTCCAGCAGGCGGCCTTTGAGCGTCGTCTCGGTCGTGGTGGCCAGGAGGAACTCGACTTGCAACTCGCCGTTGCCGTCTTCCTTGCCGTCGGCCAGGTCGGCGTCGCGCAGGGCGCGGGTGATGTGCCCCATCCGTTTCTCGGGCATGCTCACCTCGAGCACCCAGTCGCCGGCCGGGTTCGCGACCTCGAGCAACACCTGGCCACGCCGCACGGGGCGCCCGGTGAGCTGCTCCTCGACCTTGAAGGTGATCACCTGTCCGTCGATCGGGCTGGTGACGCTCAGTTGTTTGCGCCGCGCCTCGAGCAGCTCGAGTTCGCGATCGAGCGTGGCGATCTCGCCGGCCAGCTTCGCGAGCCGCGACTCCTTCTGGTCGCGGTCGGAGCGTGACAGGTCGCGGCCGCTCTTGAGGATGTCCGCCCGCAGCGAGCGTTGCTCGGTGAGCGTCGTGTCGAGCTGCCCGCGGGTCCCGGTGATCTCTTTGTCGAGCTCCAGGCTCTTGAGTTCGACGAGGGTTTGCCCCTGGGTGACCGACTGCTCGTGCTTTGTGTTGACGCGGACGACCTCGCCGTCGATCTGGGCGAACACGTTCCGCAGCTCGGCGGGGCGGAGCTTGCCGTCCCCTTCGAGCGTGAAGTCCTTGGGCACCAGCAGCACGGCCGTGACGACACCGATGGCGGTCGCGATCCCCAGCAGCGTCTTGGGGAGCGTCCGGCCGCGGAACAGCCACATCCCCTTGCCGAGGAACTTCCAGACCGGCATCAGGAACACCCCCTGGTGCTCCATCGCGTTGGCGAGCGCCGTCTCGCTGTGGTTCCGCACGACGTTCACACGCTGCGTGAAGCCGTCGGCGAGGCGGTTATCGACCATCTGCTCGACGATCAGCGCCCCGATCACCTTCGGTTGGCGACGCTGGATCGCCCCCTCGGCGTTCGGCGCGTCGGGGTCGAAACCGCGGCGGTCGAGCAGCGGCAGGATCGCCATCGCCTTGGTCTGCGACTCATCGACGTAGGCATCGACCGTCTTCTCGACCTGCGGGGCGAAGTCCGCGGTGTCCCCCGTGTACCAGACGTCGTCCCCCGTCTTGGCGACGGCGCGGGCCATCTTGGTGAGCAGCGTGGCGACGTTCGAGCGCTTGTCGAACACGTCCTGCCCGCTGATCGCCTCGATCACCACCCGAGCGCCGTGGCCGACGGCGACGGTCACGCGGTCGGCGCCGATCAGCCGCCGCCCCTCGTTGGCGATCGTGTAGGACGCCTCGCGGACGTCGAGCCCCTCGTGCGCACGGCGCGTGAACGACTCGAGCTGGTCCCACATCGACTGCTTGTCGGCTAGGTGCCGCAGCCGCTGTGACCGCAGGAAGTCCCCCGCCAGTTGGCACGTCTGGTGCAGGAAGTTCAGGTAGCCCTGCTGCACCTGCGGGCGTGTGCCCCCGCGCTGGAAGACCTCGACAACCCCTTGGGGGCCTTGGTCGTTGTGCATCGGCGCCAGCACCAGCAAGAAGTCGGTCGCGTTGGCGGCCGCTTTGTCGTCCTCTTCTGAGGTGATCAGCGCGCCCGACGAGCTGAACCCCGAGTGCGGAGCGACGATCTCACCCTTCTGGCCCGTCAACACGCGGTTTAGCAGCCGCCCGTGCTGCGCCTGGGCGATCGGGTCTTCAGCGAGCCCTGTCTGTCGGAGGTTGATCTGGTAGACGAGCTGCAGGCCCCCCGTCTCGGACATGGTCCAGATCGCGCCGCCGACGGCGGCCAGGGCGGCCACCACCCGGTTGAGGAACTCGGCGTAGAACTGGTCGGTCGTTGCGTCCCCCCGCGACAGCTCCGAGATCTGCTGCAGGATCCCCTGGATCTCACGCTTGGCGCGCAGGACCGCGTCGCTCTCTTGGACAGCGCCGGGGCTGGCTGGCGCCGACCGGGCGGGGGGAACATTGGTGGATTCGGAGGCGCTCACAGTCCCGTAAGTCTATCGCAACACGTTCAGCAGGTGGTGGGTAAAGCAGGGGGAAGCGGTGGTCCGGGCAACCCGTTTGGGAGGAGTTTTCCGCTTAGCCCGGGCGGGGTCTGGGGGGCTCGGCCTGAAGGCCGCCCCCCCGACTGGGTTAGCCACCCTACTTGGGGAGGGGCTTCGTTGGGACCGGTCCGCCAAGCGGGCCCACTTCCCGGCGCCGGCGTGGCGCTGTGCTGGCCCGGGTTTCGTGGCGGTGTTACACTTTCGAGACGAAATCTCCGGGCGCGCCACCGAGCGGCGCCTCCCGCCGTGAACCACTTCCGCAAACCCTAGGCCGAGCGCTCCCCCCCTCCGTGCGGGCTGCTCCCGAGCCCGCATCCTCCAAGAGTACGTATGGCGAAGCAAAAGCAAAAAGAGGAAGCGCTCGAAGTCGAAGGGGTTGTGACCCAGGCGCTCGCGAATACGCGGTTCCGGGTCGAGATCGAGGGGGGGCACCTCGTGAACGCCCACGTGGCGGGCCGGATGCGGAAGAACTTCATCCGCATCGTGCCGGGGGACAAGGTCCGTGTCGAGCTTTCGCCGTACGACCTCACGAAGGGGCGGATCACGTTCCGCGAACGCTGAGCCCGGTCCCGTAGCGGGTCCCGCGGCGTTTAGGTCCCGCGTTGGCGCCCGTTCCCGCTATCGGTTGGCCTCCTCCGCGGCAAGGCTCTGTTCTTGTGCGCCCCTGCGGCGGGTTCGGAGCGGGACTTTTTCCCGGCGCCGGGCTCGCCGCCGACTTGGCTTGTCATTCCGGCAAGAAACGGCCAAGTTGTGCGAACTCTCGAACATGCGCCGACGTCGGTGCGTGCAGGCAGGCCTACGCTTGCGGTGGCGCTGTGCGCCAGCCCCGTTCCCACCTTCCGAGGAGTCGCGACCGTGATGGCCCCGCTTTGCACGTTGTGGCGAGGGACAACCCCCGCGCTTTCCGCCCCGTGGCGCTGCGCGGAGCCCAGCACGTGGCTCGTCGTGCTGCTGGCGCTGTGCGTCTTCACGGCGTGGGCGCCGGCGCCGGTCGCCTTCGCCCAGGGCGCCGCGGTGGCCGACGAAGAGGACGTCGAAGTCGATGAGGACGTCGAAGAAGAGTCCGGCGAAGAGGAGATGGCCGACGACGAGGCCGACGAGGAAGACGCCGACGAAGAAGACGACTACGGCGTCACCGTCGAACCGGGCGAACTGAAGACCGTCGCCGTGGCAGCGATCTCGGGCTACGACGCGCTCATGAAGGACGTCGGCTTCATCGGCGAACTCGGCGGTCGCGCCGAGCTCGCGAACATGGCCGAGGGGATGATCGCCCTGTTCACACAGGGCCGCGGCATCGTCGGCCTCGACAAGACGCGCCCCGTCGGCGTCGTCCTGCAGACCGACGGCACGCAGTTCATCCCCGTCGCCTGCGTGCCGGTGACGGACCTCAAGGCGATCTTCGAGGTCGTCACGGGCTTCGGCTTCGAGCCGGTCGCCCTAGAAGACGGCGTCACCGAGATCGAGCTCCCCGACCAAACTTTGTACGTCAAGGAAGCGGGCGAGTGGGCCTTCGTCGCCCAAACGGCCGCCGCGCTCGCGTCGGCGCCCGAGGACCCGCTCCCCACGTTCGAGGGCCTCGTCAAGTCGTACGACATAGGCGTCCAGGTAAGCGTGCAGAACGTCCCCGAGATGTACCGCACCGTCGCCATCGAGCAGTTGCGGCTGGGGATGGAGCAGGGCCTCGAGCAGCAAGAAGACGCCGACGAGGAGACGCTCGAAGCGCAGCGCAAGATGGCCGAGATGCAGGTCGAGCAGATCACGCAGCTCATCGAGGGGCTCGACGAGCTGACGGTTGGCTGGAGCCTCGACAACGACGCCCGCAGCACCTACCTCGACCTGGCGTTCACCGCGGTCCCCGGCACGATGATCGCGCGGGGCTGCGAGATCTACAAGAACTCGAAGACCGACTTCGCGGCGTTCGTTGACCCTAAGGCCGCGGCCTCGTTCCACGCCACGGGCGACACCCCCGCGGAGCTGATCGAGGAGCAGCGCGAGCAGATCGACGCGGGCATCGAGATGATGCGCACGCAGGCGAACAAGGGGATCGACGAGATGGACGAGCTCGGCGACGACGAGAAGGTCCGCGAGGACCTCAAGAGCGCCGTCAGCGACTTCATCGACGCTTACCAGGCGCTCGCCCTGTCGGGCCGTGCGGACCTCGCCGCGTCGATGACGCTCGGCAAGCTAGCGGGCGCGGACGGCGAGCTGGGGATCGTGGCCGGCGGCTTTGTCAAAGAGAGCGCCAAGATCGTGTCGGGGATGAAGAAGATCGCCGCCGTCGCCAAGGCGCAGTCGCCGGACATCCCCGACGCCGAGTGGGACTACGCCACGCACGCCGGCGTTAAGCTCAGCCGCCTCGTCCTGCCAATTCCCGCCGAAGAAGCCGAGCAGATGCCCGACGCGATCCGCGACATGCTGGGCGAGAGCCTGTCGGTCGTGATGGGCATCGGCGGCGAGTCGGCCTACATCGCTGCCGGCCCCGCGGCCGAGGCGCAGCTCAAGGCCGCGATCGACGGTTCCGCTTCACGGCAGGGCGTGGCGACCACGCCGTTCGTCGCCGAGATGTCGGTCATGCAGTTCGTCAAGTTCGCCCAGAAGGTCGCCCCCGACGACGAGTCCAAGCCGGTCATGAACATGATCGCCGACGCGTTCAAGGACCTCCCCGCCGACAAGGACCACCTGCGGGCGAGCGGCAAGCCGATCGAAAACGGCCTGCTGATCCGCTACGAGGCGGAAGAGGCGGTCCTCAAGGCGATCGGGGCCGCCGCGGCCGCGGCCCAGCAGATGCAGCAAGGGGGGGGCGACGGCGAGTTCTGACCCCGCTCCCAAACCCCGCACCCGGAGCGCCATCGTGGTGGCCCCCCAACTGCGGAGTGTCTGGCTAAACTGACAGCAGCCCCGACCGGACCCGGTCGGGGCTGCTTCGTTTCTCGATTCCAACTTGCGACCTCGCGTTCATGACCACCGCTGAAGCGCCGCGCGCCACGTTCCCGATGATGTTTCCTACAACGATCACCGAGCTCGCCGGACAGAGCATTGCAGGACTCGCCGAGCGGTTCGGCACGCCCCTCTACGTCTACGACGCGGCCGTGATCGAGCGGCGCGTCGCCGACCTGGCCGAGTTCGACGCCGTCCGCTACGCGCAGAAGGCGTGCTCGAACCTGGCGGTGCTCGACCTCGTGCGGCGGCGCGGCGTGGTGGTCGATGCGGTCAGCGCCGGCGAGGTCGCCCGCGCGCTCGCCGCCGGATACCGGCCGTCGCCGAAGGACCACGACGCCGCAGCCGTCGCCGCCGGACACCACCCGGCGATCGTCTACACGGCAGACGTGTTCGACCGCGAGTCGCTCGACGTGGTCGTCGAGCACGACCTCCCGGTCAACTGCGGCTCGCCCGACATGATCGACCAGTACGGCGCGCGCTGCCACGCACTCGGCCGCGCGCGGGGCGTCACGCTGCGGGTGAACCCGGGCTTCGGCCACGGGCACAGCCAGAAGACGAACACCGGCGGCGAGGGTTCGAAGCACGGCGTCTGGCACGGCGACGTCGCCGACTGCGTCCGCCGCGCGGGGCGGTGGGGCCTGATCGTGAGCGGCGTCCACATGCACATCGGGTCGGGGACCGACCTCGAGCACCTCGGCCAGGTGTGCGGCGCGCTCGAACGGGTGGCCCTCGAAGTCGGGCCCTCGGTCCGCACGATCAGCGCCGGCGGCGGCCTCCCCACGCCGTACCGCGGCGACGAGCCCCCGGTCGATTTGGGGGGCTACTACCGCCTGTGGAACGGCGTCCGCGAGCGCCTGGTTGCGGCGTGGGGGCAGCCGGTCGGCCTGGAGCTCGAACCGGGGCGTTACCTGGTGGCGGAGAGCGGCGCGCTCGTCGCCGAGGTGCGGGCGGTGAAGCAGATGGGCTCGACGCGCTACGTGCTCGTCGATGCGGGGTTCAACAACCTGGCCCGGCCGGCGATGTACGGCGCCTACCACCCGATCGCCCTCTGCCCCGTCGGCGGCGGCGAGCGGCCGGTCGAGAAGGTCGTCGTCGGCGGCCCCCTGTGCGAGTCGGGGGACATCTTCACGCAGCTCGAGGGGGGCTACGTCGATAACCGCTCGCTCCCCGCCGCCCGGGTCGGCGACTACCTGGTGATCGGCTGCGCCGGCGCCTACGGCTACACGATGGCGAGCAACTACAACAGCAAGCCGCTGGTGGCCGAGGTCCTCGTCGAGCGCGGCGAGGCGCACCTGGTGCGCCAGCGCCAGACGGTGGAAGACTTGCTGCGCGGCGAGCGGATTCCGCACCGTAGTGGGCAGCAGGCAGAGGGCAGCCGGCAGTAGCGCGGTCGCTCGCGGCTCAGCGCTAAGGCGACGTCAGTCGTCCAAAGGCGAGCCGGCGGCGAAAGCCGTCGGAGGGATCGCGGCGGGTACCCGGGTTCAATCACTCCGACGGCTAAC
>JBOFFC010000114.1:0-68249 GCA_051648405.1 Lacipirellulaceae bacterium | reverse complement strand
CCCAGTACTCGCCGAACGCCGCGGCGTTGGCGTCGTTCTCGTAAGCGACCGGCATGCCGGTCGCGCTCGCGAACAGGTCACGCAGCGGCGTGTTGTGCCAGGCCGGCAGGTTGCCGGGGCAGAGCAGCATGCCGCTGGGCAGGTCCATCGGCCCGGGGGAGGCGAGGCCCAGCGCGGCGACGTCGGCACGCTTCGCGCCGACCTTCGCCACCAGCCGCTCGACGCACTCGGCGACGCGCTCGGCGGCGGCCTTCGGGCCGGCCTCTTGCTCGGTCGAGATCGACTCGTGCGCCACTTCGCGGGCGTCGTCCGAAACCAGGCCGACCTTGATGTTCGTGCCGCCGATATCGACGCCGGCGTACAGGGGGAGCTTGTGGTCGGCCATCGCGTGACTCGTGGAGCTACGGGAAACGGGCGTTCTCGGATAAGATCGCGATCGTAAGCGGCCGCTGGGGCGCTCGCAATCAGGCCCCTTCCGAGCCGCGCCCGAAGGAAGCGGAGCACCCCCCGGCCGACTTGCAGGAAAGAATAGCCGCCGATGAGCGCAGATGGACGCAGATGACAGTGTCTTGTCATTCGCGTTCATTCGCGGCCCTTCGCGGTTCCCCTATCTGCGTCCATCCGCGTCCATCCGCGGCTAGTTCGTAGGCTTCCAGAAGAGTGGCAATGACCATGGTCGCAAGCATCCAACCGTCCCAGCTCGCGGACGAACTGAAGCGCGGCGCCGCGCTGATCGACGTCCGCACCCCGGCCGAGTTCCGCGAGGCGCACGTGAGCGGCGCCCGCAATGTGCCGCTCGATCAGCTCGACCCCCGCACGCTAGCCGGCGCCGGTCGGCTGCTGGTGATCTGTCAGAAGGGGGGCCGCGGCAAGACGGCCTGCGAGAGGCTCGCCGCGGCGGGGGTCACCACGGCGGTGAACGTCGCCGGGGGAACGCTCGCCTGCGTCGCGGCGGGGTTGCCGATCGAACGCGGCCGAACCGCGATCTCGCTCGAACGGCAGGTTCGGGTCTGCGCCGGGTCGCTGGTGGTGATCGGCACGGCTCTCGGCTGGTTCGTCCACCCGGCGTGGCTCGGCCTCGCGGCGTTCGTTGGCGCGGGCCTGGTGTTCGCCGGCGTCACCGACACGTGCGGCATGGGGATGCTGCTGGCGCGGATGCCGTGGAACCGCTGACGCGAAAGACCAATGACCAAGCACCAATGACCAAAGAAGCCCGAAGCTATGCAAGAACAAGAAACCACCGATGAACACGGATAGACACGGATGACGGAACGGATGCATCCGTGTCTATCCGTGTTCATCGGTGGTTTCTCTTTCCTTTGTCCCTTCCCGTCTTTCTTCGCGCCTTGGCGGCTTTGCGTGAGGTTGGTTCAGTCGGCTAACAGCCTGTTGAAGAACGCCGTCGTGGCGTTTTTCAACCTCGCCAAGCTCACGGCCGAGCCGCTTGCGGCTCGCGAAACCGCGGCGAAAGCGCCACGGTTTCGACGTCGCCTCCCTGCGACCACGCAGCCTGTCGAAAGATCAACAGGCTGCTAAGCGCGCAGCCCGCTCGACGACACGTCCGCGCGGAACTCCGCTTCGCCGACGCCGTCGCAGAGCGCTCGCAGGGTCGCCGGCAAGTCGAGGTCTGCAAGCTCGCGGAAGCGGTCCCCTTCGACGCGGCCGAAGACCAGGAAGCGGCAGCCGAGACGTGTGATCTCATCGATCGCTGCGTCGCGCGCCGCGTCGCCGCCGTAGTACGCGCCGCGGCCGATCCGCTCCGCCGTGTCGGCGCCGACGGCGAACACGCAGCCCGGCGCGAGCCGCGCCTTCTCGACGAACGTCGTCGCGCGGGTGAGCAGCACCGGCGCTTCCCCGAGCCCGTCGACCCTTCGGCGAATCTCCAGGAAGTCGAGCGGCGGCTTATCGACGTTCGTCACGCTCAACTCGCGCACCGCGAGGGCGCCGCAGCGGATCTCGGCGATGCGGGCGATCGCGTCGTGCCCCGCGTGCGTCGGGTTGAACGAACCGGCCATCAGCACCTTGAGCGGCACGCCGTCGCAGCGGAGAGGTACCGACGATCTCTCGCCGGCGAGCAGCTCGGCCCAGGCCGCGGGGGCTACGCAGTCGTCGAGCTCGGCGGCGAGCCCGGGGGGTGTCTTGTGGAGGTCCATCGCGCGAACCCCCACGGCGTCGGCCAGCAGCGCGACGATCGCGTGTGCGGCGACATCCTCTTCGTCGGCGCGCGTGCGGCGCCCCTTCTCGAGCGTGATCGTCAGCACGGCGGTGCGCGTGGCGGTCTGCAACGCCGCGTGTAGGCGGTGGTCGCCGCGCTTCGGCCGGAGGGTGGCGAGCGCCGCCGTGGCGCCGATTCCCACGGCGCTGGCGCTCCGCTCGGGTGCGAGTTGGCAGGCGCGTCGCCACGCGGTCATCGCCATCGCCCGGGCGGTCGCCTCGGAGCAGGCCGACGCCGGCGTGTGGCCTAGCCACCCGGCGAGTGACGCAGCGCCGTAGGGGACGATCCCTTCAAGGACCGTCGCCGAGGCGCCAGGCACGGCGCACAGGCGGCCGAGCGCCGCCGTCCCGCCGCCGGTGATCGCGAGGACGGCGCCGGCGCCGCTCGCGTGGACGCGCTGGATGAGGTCGGTTTGATCGGGCGCCATGCCCCGTTGTCTAGTCGGCTAGCCGACGGAAGACAACGCCACGCGACGTGACCGACGAGTCAGCCGGCGGCTCCCGCGATGCGCCTACGGGGTCTGCGGGCGGCTGGCGACCGCTTCCTTCTGGGCCTTCAGGGCTGCCGCTTCCTTCGCGAGCTTGAACTCCGACGCGGGGGCGTAGTACTGCACGTCGTCGGTCAGGTAGTACGGGCTCGGCAGCGTCTGGCCGGCGACGTCGATCTGGCACCCGGTGAGCGTGGCGGTTCCGAAGAGCACGAGGCTCGCCGCCAAGGCTGCCGCGGTACGAGAAGCGGGAAGCGAGTGGTTCATCGCGCTGGTGCTCCGTGACGCGGCGACGCCCGAGGCGGCCCGGAAGTCGGGGAAGGGAACCGTTCGCGGGGGGATCGACCCCCCCGCGCCGGGGCGCGGGGCCCCGTTACGTTCGTTATCGGCCGGACAACCGTCCGACTTTCGCCAATCGTCAGAATCGCTCGCCAAGTTCCACGGCGGCGCCAGCGGAGAGACGACGACCACCGCGCTGGGTTAGGCTTGATCCGAGAGCCCGAGCGTGGCGAGCGCGTCCGCCCGCTCGGCGGCCGACTGAATACGAGGGGGGGGATCCGTGTCGCGAGCTCGCACGCCGTCGGCTTCGCTCGTTTCGGTGCTTGCGGGGCTGGCGCTAGCGATCGTCGCCCCGCGCGCGAGCGCCCAGCTTGGCGCCGTGGTCCCCGGGCCGGGGTACTTTGCGGCGATCGAGGAGCTCTACAGCGGCGAGTACCGCAACGCGGCGCGTGATTTTCAGAGCGAAGTCCGCACGGCGACGCGGACCGTCGATGCGCGGTGGATCGACTCGATGGCCTACTTCGCCATGCTCGGCGACGCGCTCGAGAAACAGGGGCAGCACGCGGCGGCGCTCGAGAACTACACGCTCGCCCTCGAGCTGTTCCTCGCCGATCCGCGCTGGCTCCAGCGCATCAATTTCCAGCAAGGCCCCCGCCCCGACGTGGCCGCCGCGCGGCGCTTGCCGCCGTGGGCCACCTCGGCCCGAAACCCGGCGTACTGCGAGCTCCCGCGTAGCGTTCTGGCCGCGGTCGGTCAGCTCGACAACCGGGCCGCCGCGCAGCAGGGGGGGGTCATCCGCCAGGCGCAGTTCTGGAAGGTCGATGCCCAGGAGATCGCCCGCACCATCGGTTGGGCCATCTATCGGCGTGGCCGGCTGCTGGGCCCGCTCGCCGCGAGCGACCCCTTGCAGCGGCGCACGACCGACTCCCTCGCGCGCGGCGGACTGGGCCTTGGCGCCCACTGGTCCAGCGCGTGGATTGAGCTCTGGTGGGGCCTCGCGGCGGCGAGCACGGGGGACGCGGCCGCCGCGGCGCCGCACCTCGAGCGGGGGACGCTGCTCGACGGCCGCTGGGACCACGGGCTGACGAGCCTCGCGCTCGTGGCCCGCGCGCGGCTCGCGCTCGAGGGGGGCGACCTCGCCGCGGCCGAGACGCTGTGCGGCGAAGCGCTCACGGCCGCCCTCGTCTACGACGACTTTGGGGTCGTCGCCGAAGCGGCCTCGCTCGGCGAAGCGATCGGCGCACTCGCGGGCGCCACGCCGCGGTGGCTCGACCCGCTGTCGCAAGCGGCGACCCGCTCGGGCCTGCACCACATCGTGGCCGAGGCCCGGCTGGGGGTCGTCGAGGGGCTGATCCACTCCGGCGAGAGCGCGATGGCGGCCGACTTGCTCGCGACCGCGTTCGCCCGCTCGCGCGAGGTTGAGGGGGGGCCGCTCGGCGCCGACGCGACGCGTCTCCGGGCGATGCTCGCGGCGACGGCCGGTCGTGGCGAGGAAACGCAGACGCTCGCTACCCGCGCCGTGGGCCTCAAGCGCCCCGTTTCGCTGCGCAACTTCCGTTTGGCGCTGGCGACGGCGCGGGTCGATGACGGGACGCTCTCGCCCCGATCGGCGGTCACGGTCTTTCCCGCGTTGCTGGGCGATCCGCGGCCGATCGACTGGGCGGACGACCCGCTCGACGTGCTCGCTTCGTTCGGAGTCGATCAGACCGGCGCGTTCGACCGCTGGTTCGCCGCACTGACCGCGCGGCGCGACACGCCGGCGACGCTCGGCCTGATCGACCTCGAACGGCGCCGCCGCTTCCTGGCCGCTCAGCCCGTGGCGCTGCTGCGCGTCGGCGGGTTACGGCGGCTGCTCGAAGCCTCCGACGAGACGCTCACTCCCGACGAGCGTGCCCAACGCGCCGTCGCGTTCGAGCGACTACCGGGGTACGCGCGGGCGCGCAGCGAAGGGACCAAGGCCGGCACGGCGCTGCGCGACGTGCCGGGCCTGTTCGCCGACGCCACGCCCGAGAGCGCCGACGAGCCTCTGGCGAGCCTCGTCGCGAGCGTCGCGGCGCGCGAGCGGACGCTCGCCGCCGTCGCGCTGTCGCGCTGGCCGACGCCGCTGGGCTACCCCCCCGCGGTTGCCCTCGAAGGGGTGGAGGAACGCCTCGCCGAGGGGGAAGTCCTGTGCGCGTTCCACCAGACACGCAGCGAGCTGCAGGGGCTCGTGGTGACGGCCGACGGCGTCCACGCGTGGCTCGTCGGGGACGCGAGCGACGTCCGCGGCCTCGTGATCGAGCTGCTCGGCAAAGTGGCGGGGGTCAGTCCCCAACAGAGGTGGACCGCCGACGAGCTCGCGAGCACGGACTGGCACGAGCCCGCGGCACGCCTGGGTGAGGTGCTGTTCGCCGAGTCGCGGATCGACTTCGCGAAGACCAAGCTGCTGACCGTGGTCCCCGACGGCGCGCTGTGGCACTTGCCGTGGGAGGCGGTGCTCGTGGGGAGCGCCGCGGGAGACAAGAGGCCGCTTGGCGACACCGTCGCCGTGCGGGTCTCGCCGACTCCAGGCCTCGCCACACGGCTCCGCGCGGCGCCGCGCCCCGCGCTGCGCGCCGGAGTCGTCGGGGCGCAAGCCGCTAGCCCTGACACGCCGGCCGACCCGCTGCGCGCGGCACTTCCGGAACTGGAGCGGGTCGGCGACGCGCTCCCCGCGAACGTGGTGCGGGGCGTCCTCGACACCCTCGTGGTCGATTCGGGAATCGAGTTCTCGCCGGCGGCGCCCTACGCCGTGTCGCTCGTCCCGCGAGGGAAAAAGGAGCCGGGGAACCTAATCGACTGGCAGATGACTCCCCACCCGGGGCCGAGGGGGGTCGTGATCACCCGCTCGCGGACGATCGCCGAACGGCAGCTCAAGGGTTCGCGGCGCGGCGGGTCGCGCGGCGGCGACCGCACCGGGGACGAGCTGTTTCAAGCGACGTGCGCGATCCTAGCCCCGGGGGTCGAGTCGGTGCTGCTCAGCAGGTGGACCACCGAGGGGACGCGGGCGCGCGAGATCGCGGCCGAGTACCTCATCGGGATCGCCGACGCCTCCCCCACGGCGGCGTTGCGGCGCTCGTTGCGGCTGGCGAAGTCGATGCCGCTCGAAGCCCGGCTCGAACCGCGGCTCGACGTCGAGGTCGATGGCGCCGCGACTCCCGACGCCAGCCACCCGTTCTTCTGGTCGGGCTACCTGCTGGTGGAGTGACACGCTTGCCACGTTTCGGCGTGCCGTGTTAGCGTCCTGCTCCCGCGCGGCCCTTCGCGTGGCGCCCGCTCCGCCAGCCGGGGCGACCGAAGCCGACCCCGCCCTGCGCCAACGCCGCTTGATGCCAGCACCCCCCGTGAATCGAGCGCCGCGGGAGGGTTTTGTGGGGGCCCTCGTCGGCGATGCGCCGGCGGGGCTGCTCGCCCGCCTGGTGGCGATGATGTTCTTGCAGTACTGGCCGCTCGGTTTGTGGTCGGTGACGATTTCGACGTACCTCGCGGCGAACACGGGCGCCCAGGGGACGGGGGCGTTCTCGGCCTGGTTCGTCGGCCTCAGCGGGTCGGCCGCCGCGATCGGCGCGCTCGCGTCGCCGACCGTCATGGGGTGGGTCGCCGACCGGTACTTCTCGTCCGAACGCGTCGTCGCGCTGTTGCACCTGCTCTCCGCCGCGGCCCTCTGGTGGATGCACGCCAGCGAGAGCCAGACGTGGTTCTTCGTCGCGATGCTGGTCTTTTACCAGTTCTATGTGCCAACGGTGTCGCTCACCAACGCGATCGCGATGCGGCACCTCGAAGGGTCGGAGCAAGGCTTCTACTTCGTGCGGACGTTCGGCACGGTCGCCTGGATCTGCGCGGGGCTGTTCGTCGGGTTGGCGTGGCCGCTGCTCAGCGGCCTGAAGATCGAGGACACCCGCGTGCCGTTGCTGTTGGGCCTGGTGTCGGAGCTCGCCATGGCCGCCTACGCGCTCACGCTGCCGAAGACTCCCCCGCCGCGCAAGGCCGGGGGGCGCGCGGGCGGGGCCGCGACGCCGTCGATTCTGCGCAACCGACCGCTGCTCGTGTTCCTTGCGGTGTCGTTCCTCGCTTGCGTCCCGTCGCAGGTGTACGGCAGCTTCCTCAATCCGTACTTGAACTACGCGGGGTACGAGAACGCCGCCGCGAAGCAGACGATCGCCCAGATCTCGGAAGTCGCGTGCCTGCTGACGATGCCGCTGCTGCTGCGGCGGTTCGGCCTGAAGCCGTTGTTCCTCTTGGGGGTACTGACCTGGGTGGTGCGGTACTCGCTGCTGGCCCTCGGCGCGGCGCAAGACTGGAGCTGGCCGGTCTACACGGCGATCGCGATCCACGGCCCGGCGTTTGTGTCCATCTACGTTGCCGGACAGTTGTACATCGACCGCTTGGCCGACCCCCGCTCGCGCAGCGCGGTGCAGGGGCTGCATGCGCTGGCTACGTCGGGAGTGGGGCACCTCGTCGGCTCGCTCGCCGCCGGGTGGAGCCAGGCGCACTTTCTGACCCCCGAGGGAGTCACGCCGCCGCCGTACCGGTGGGTCGAGTTCTGGCTCGCCCCGGCCGTGGTCGGGCTCTTCGCCGCGGCTTGCTTCGCCCTTGCGTTCCGTGAACCCGAGCCGGCGTCAGGCGACGCCCAAATGCGGCCCCACGACGTCCCCCCGAGCCCCGCCGACGCGATCGTCGAACCGGTCGAGCGGTGATCCGCCCCCACCTGCTCTGAACGCTTGAGGAGAAGAAGATAGGGGGATGACGGGGGATAAAAGGTAGATACTTCAGAGGGGCGTGCTTGCTGCCGTGGGTGGCGTTTGGCGAAGCATCAATGACCGAGCACCAATGACCAAAAGCTGTCGCTTACAGCCTGCTGCCCGCAGCCTCTCGCTCGCTTCCAAAGGATCGTCCCCCCTTTATCCCCCGTCATCCCCTTATTCCCCTTGATAAACGAGAACGGCCCACGGGCCCTCAGCCCCATAGCTTGCGGTCCAGGAGCCGGTAGTTGACCGCCTCGCCGACGTGCTCGGCGACGATCGCGGCGCTCCCCGCGAGGTCGGCGATCGTGCGGGCGACGCGCAGCACCTTGTCGTGGGCCCGGGCCGAGAGGCCGAGCTGCTCGACGCTCGCGCGGAGCAACTGGGCCCCCATCTCGTCGAGCTCGCAGTGGCGACGGACGTCGCGCGACGAGAGCTGCGAGTTCAGTCGCACCCGGCCGTCGGCCCGCGTTCGCACGGCTTGCGCCGCGCGCGCGGCGACCACCCGCTCGCGCATCGTCCGGCTGTCGGTCCCCGCACGCTTCGAGCGCAGGTCGTCGTAGTTGACGGCCGGCACTTCGATGTGCAGGTCGATGCGGTCGAGCAGCGGCCCGCTGATCTTCGCCATGTACCGCTCGATCTGCACGACGCCGCAGTGGCAGTCGCGCCGCGGGTCGTTGCGGTAGCCGCAAGGGCACGGGTTGAGGGACGCGATCAGCATGAAGTCCGCCGGGAACGTCGTCGTCGCCACGGCGCGGCTGATCGTCACCTCGCCGTCCTCGAGCGGCTGACGCAGAACCTCGAGCGTTGTGCGGTTGAACTCCGGCAGCTCGTCGAGGAACAGCACGCCGTGGTGCGCGAGGCTGATCTCCCCCGGCTGGGGGGTTGATCCCCCGCCGACGAGCCCGGCGTTGGAGATCGTGTGGTGCGGGGCGCGGAACGGCCGGCGCGCCAACAGGGCCTGCCCCGCGGCGAGCCGACCGATCGCGCTGTAGACGCGCGTCGTCTCGACTGACTCGTCGGGGGAGAGGCCCGGCAAGATCGAGGGCGCCCGTTTGGCGAGCATCGTCTTGCCCGAGCCCGGCGGACCGACCATCAGCAGGTTGTGTCCCCCGGCGGCCGCGATCGTCAGGGCCCGCTTGGCCGCTTCTTGCCCGCGGACGTCGGCGTAATCGTGCTCGTAGTCGCACTGCTCGGCGACCAGGTCGGCGACCACGCACGGCTGCGGCTCGATCGCCAGCTCGCCGGCGAAGAAGGCCGCCGCCTCGGCGAGGCTATCGACCGGGAAGACGTCGATCCCTTCGACGACCGCCGCCTCGCGGGCGTTGGGTCGCGGGACGATCAGCCCGCGGAGACGCCCGTTGCGAGCCTGGGTCGCCGCGGCCATCGCCATCGACAGGGCCCCCTTCACCGGGCGTGTCGAGCCGTCGAGGGCGAGCTCGCCGACGACCGCGTAGCTCCCGAGCCGATCGAGCGGGATCTGCCCGCTCCCCGCCAGGACCCCCAAGGCGATCGGCAGGTCGAACGACGCCGCCTGCTTGGGGAGCTCGGCGGGGGCCAGGTTGATGACGATCCGGTCTTGGGGCCGGACGAAGCCGCTGTTGACGATCGCCCGCTCGCTGCGGTCGGTCGCTTCGCGGACGGCCGCCTGAGGCATTCCGACGAGCACCGTCTTGGGGACCGCCCCGGGAGAGACATCGACCTCGGCGACCACGGGGACCGCGTCGATGCCGACGAGGCTGTAGGTTGGCAGTTTGGCGAGCATCGGCAGCCCCTGCGGGTTAGTGGAAATGCGACCAGTATACTAGCGAACACTACCCGCCCTGCAAGCGATTTCTGCGCGTCTCGCGCGAAGCGCCACCGCGACGCCGGCGGCTCGGGGCGCGACGCTCTAGGGGCGGAACCTCCAGCGGGCCGCAAGGCCCCCGCCGCGTTTCCCAGAAAAACCCGCGAATCCGCTACCAATTCCCCAAGCGTCGCGCCTAGTAGTAATGGAGAGGGTCAAAGCGTCCCTTGTCCGGCGCTGCTTTTCCCGTTTCCTGGTTCCAGATCACCCCGGTCGAGCTTCCCGGGCGTTCGCTCTTAACGTCGCGTTGCAGGCCCGCGTGGCCTCGCGGGTGACTAGTCGAGCGGTCGTTTCGGGCTCGTTCGGTCCGGCGCTGCGTACTGGGGCGGGGCTGATTCAAACACCCGCTGATTGCCGCTCCCCGGCGACTCCCCGAGCGCCGCCCCGTCCAGTGCAGTGCGTCCGTCCTTAGCAAAGCCAGGTTCCGTGATCGTCACCAACCGCCTACCGGTGGACGACCGAAGCGACGAAGAAGGCCGCGCTGTCTTCGCGCGGATCTTCGCGCAGCATGACCGCTGGCTGTACGCCTACCTGGTGACCCTGCTGGGACGCCCGGCGTACGCCGAGGAGGTGTTCCAAGAGGTGTGCGTCGTCTTGTGGCGTGAGTACCGCAAGTTCGACCCCTCGACCAACTTCATGCGTTGGGCGAGCGTCATCGCCCTAAACCAAGTCCGCAAGTTCCGCCGAACCGAGCGCCGCCACGGCGCGGGTTTGCCGCAGGGGATGCTCTCCGAGGGGGTCGTGGACCTGCTGGCCGAAGAGGCCGTCGAGCAGGCCGAGTTGCTGGACGCCCGGCGGATGGCGCTGCACGCCTGCGTCGAGCGCCTCGCGGCGAGCGACCGCGAGCTCGTGCGGGCCTGCTACGGCGACTCGCGGACGACGATCAAGGACGCGGCCGTGCGGTTGCGCCGGCCGCTCAACACGGTCTACAAGGCCCTCAATCGGGTCCGGCGGTCACTGCACGACTGCATCAACCGCCGCCTCTCGGCCGAAGGATTGGCATGAACGACGGCGCCCCGCTGGACGGCACTTTCGACGATCCCCGCTGGCGTGACACAGCGCCGAGCGAGGCTCGCGCGCTCCTAGGCGAATGGTTCAGCGGCACGATCGCCGACGCGGACGTCGCCCGGCTCAACGCGCTGCTCGCCAGCAACCCGGCGGTCCGGAACGAGTACCTCGCCTACGCGGCGGTCGAGGCCGAGCTGCACGCGGTGAACGCGACGGACCCGGTTGCCGGCCGCACGGACCGCGTCGGGCCGCGGCTCCTCTCGGCCGATTTTGGTTCCGACGGGCGTCAACCGACTCTTCCGAGGGCGTTCGGCGGGCGCGGGTGGCTGCCGCTGGCGGCGGCCCTGGTGGGGGTCGCGGCGGCGTCGAGCTTCGTGACGCGGCTCGCGTTCGCGCCCGCCGGTGCGACGGTCGCCGGCGCCGAGGCTTCGATCGACGAGGTCGTCGCGCGGGTCACCGCCACGCAGAACTGCCGTTGGAGCGCCCGCGACGCGGCGATCGGCTTCGGCACGCGACTGATCGCGGGCCAGCGGATCGAGCTCGTCGACGGGCTCGCGGAGATCACGTTCGACAACGGGTCGCGCGTTCTGCTCGAGGGCCCGGCGGTGTTGGGGCTCGAAGGGAGCGCGGTCGGACGCGGTACGAGCAACCGACACGGGGCGATCGGATTCAGGGGTGGTGAGGAGGGCGTCGCGAGCAAAGACGCCGTGCTCTTGAGCGGCCGGCTGGCCGCTACGGCCCCCGCGGGGATTGTCGCGGCGCCGGTCCGCACCGCGCGGATCTCGGTCGAACTCGACTCGGCCGAAGGGGGCCTCGGGACGCACTTCGGCTTGTCGGCCGACGGGCACGGCGGCGACGAGGTCCACGTCTTCCGCGGGGCGCTCGACGCCCGGCTGGCCGAGAACCTAACGCACCCCGTGCGGCTCGAATCCACCGAAGCGGCCCGCGTCCGTCCGGCGTCGAACACGGTCGCCAAGTTCTTCGCCAACGACGACCAGTTCGTCCGCTCGATCGAATCAACCGGCGGCCCGCAAGACGGGCTCTATGGCTACGAAGGGTTCGACTACCCGGGGGGGCCGCTGTCGGGACAGAACGGGGGCTTCGGATGGGCCGGGGCGTGGGCCGACATCGAGGCGGCCCTTCCGCCGGGGAAGATCGCCACGAACGTCGTCGAGGAGGGGAGCCTGGCCTACGGCGACCTGCGGGCGATCGGCTCGCACGCCGCGCAGCGGGCTCAGCAGAACCGCATCCGGCGGGCGCTGGGGACCTCGCTCGGGGGGGTCTTCGACGCCGCCGGGCTGGTCGAGAACCAGGACGGACTGAGGCTCGTTGGCGCCAACGGTAAAGTGGTTTACCTAAGCTTCCTCCAGCGGGTCGATCGCCGCGACGACGGGTTCTACGGCTTCGAGCTGCACCGCGGCGACGGCAACGGTAATCGCGTGCTCTGCGTCGGCAACGGCGCCGAGGGCGCGGGCTACGGGGCGACCTCGAACTACAACGCCTATGGTAAGGGGAACTACGCCCGGCTCGGCAAAGAAGCGGTTGGCGTTAACTTTTTCGTTGTTAAGATTGAGTTCGGAACGCAAAATCTGGACTTGGTGACGGTCTATCGCAATCCGATCTCCCTGCTCGACGAGCCGGCGGTCGATGGTTCGGCCGTCGTCGGCTCGGCCCGTGGGGGTGATCCCCGCGGCGTTTGGGTAGGGGGGGTGAGGATCGCCGACGCGGTCGCTCGGCTGCGTGGGAACTTTGCGTTCGATCGGATCAGCCTCGGGAACTTCGACGGCTCGAAGCGTCACGAGGTAGACGAGTTGCGTGTCGGCACCACATACCGCGCCGTGACCGGCCGGCGCGACCGCGGGGCCTCGTTGGTGGGGTCGCCGGTGGCGGTGCTGACCGAGAAACAACACACGCTGCTGGTGGCTTTGGCGACGGTTGGAACGCGCTAGGCCGCGAGTGGCACTTTTCGACGCGGCTTTTCAGGACCAGACGACTTTTCAAAGACAGACGACTTGCGCGGCAGACGGGCGGAACCCTCTTCGCCGCAACACGATTCCGTATCCTTGATTCATCGCGCTCTGTCGGCGTCGGGTAACCCCGTCTGCGGCGGCCCGGTGGTTGTGTTCACCTTGTGGTGTTTGCTGTGGTTTACGTCACTCCCCTGTTGGTTCTTCTTTGGAGGTTTTGGCTCATGAAACGCTTCTTTGTTCTGGCTGCTGTGCTGGGGCTCGCTGCCCCGACGTTCGCTCAAGTCGTTGATGGCACGGTCGATGGCCTGTACGGCGGCCCCGCCACGGTCCCCGGCCCGTCGATCGACCCGCTCGGCCAGGCCGTCCAGACCGTCGATACCCAGTTCGGCGACAACCAGAGCGAATGGAACGCGGCCTACGGCACGATCGCGGGCGGCAAGCTGTACCTGATGCTCACCGGAAACTTGGAAGCCAACTTCAACAAGCTGAGCATCTTCATCGACTCGAAGCAGGGTGGTCAGAGCGTGTTCGACAGCTCCGGCAACGACGGCGCTGGCGCCATGGACGGGCTGCGGTTCGACAACGGCTTCACCGCCGACTACCACGTGATCGCTCGTCGCGGATCGAGCAAGTTCGACATCGACTTCGCGAATCTCGGCGCCCAGACGGCGACCTTCCACGAGAACGTGTTCGGCGGGACCGACTTCGGCTCGGGCACGACCGGCGTCGGCGTTAACGCCGTCGGCATCCAGGTCGCCTACAACGGCAGCAACACGGCGGGCGTGGGCGGCGGCACCGGCCCCGCGAACCGCGCTGCAGCGTTGGCGGTGACGACCGGCCTTGAGTTGGGGATCGACCTGGCGGACCTCGGCTATACCGGTGGCGTGATCAACGTCATGGTCGGCCAGAACGGCGGGAATCACGACTTCTGGTCGAACCAGTTCCTGGGCGGCCTGCCGCCGCAGGGCAACCTGGGCAACCCGACCAACCGCGACTTCACCGCGATCGACGGAAACCAGTACTTCCAGATCATCCCCGAGCCGGCCTCTGCCGCGCTGGTGGTCCTGGGTGCGCTGGGCCTGGTCGGCGCGCGTCGCCGCGTCTGAGACGAGTTTGAGTTTGTGAGACGCTAACGGTTGCCGGCCGTCCCCCTTTGCTCGCGGGGGCGGCCGGCGCCGCGGCGGCTGACGCCAAGAGGCGAGAGGTTAGAGGTTAGAGGTTAGAGGCGAGAAAGATGGTTGCGAGTCACCCACCCGACACGAGCGCGGGGTCCCTGGCGGGGCTTCGCGTGGCGACGACGCGAAGGAACGAAAGCAAAATGACGCGACGCGAACCCCAACGAACCTCCCCGGCCGCGCCCCGCGCCCCGCGCCGCGCGTTCACGCTCGTCGAGCTGCTGGTGGTGATCGCCATCATCGGCATCCTGGTGGCGCTGCTGCTGCCGGCCGTGCAAGCGGCCCGCGAAGCGGCGCGGCGGTCGCAGTGCGTGAACAACCTGAAGCAGTGGGGCCTCGCGTGCCTCAACTACCACGACACACGTCAGCACTTCCCGATCAGCATCGGTCAGTGGGACGAACGCGCTCGGCTGCCGGGCGCTTCGGGTGGCGGGCCTGACCTCAGCAGTCCGGCGACCAAGAACGGCTTCAGCGGCGCCGGGTGGATCGCCAACGCGTTGCCGTTCATCGAAGAGCAAGCTCTTTCGGACGCAATGGAACCGGGCTTCACCGGGAACTTCACAACCGCTGGCGCTGGTCGCGGCGTCGGCCGACGCGACATCCGCGACTTCACGAGTCGCCAGATCGGAGCGATCACTTGCCCGTCGGATGACTCAGCGCGACCCAGCGACCAGCAGTTCTACTGGAGTCAGCCCCCGGTGTTGGTCGCAACGACCAGCTACAAGGGGAACATTGGCGACTCGATCATCCCGATTGGCGAGAACGAGAGTCAGGCGCCGGGGAAGACCGGCCCGACGGAATGGGGCGACGCGGACGTGGTTGGCGGCAGTGACTACACGCTCGTTGGTTCGCCCAACGCCCACAACACCATCGATGCGAACGGCGTGATTTGGCGCAACTCGCACTACAAGCCGGTCTCGATCCGCAAGATCTCCGACGGCACGAGCAAGACGTTTCTCGTCGGTGAGAGCATCGTTGCAGAAGACTATCACTCGGCGGCTTACTTTGCTGACGGGGATTGGGCGACTTGCGGCATTCCGCCGAACGTCGCTCCGACCAGCTTTGAGCCCGCCGCAATCATTCGCGAGTGGTGGAGGTATCGCGGGTTCAAGAGCCTCCATCCTGGAGGGATCAACTTCGCGATGTGCGATGGATCGGTGCAATTCATCCAGGAGGGGATCGAACGGCGAGCGTATCGGGCGGCTGCTACAAGAGCGGGTGGCGAAGTGTTTTCAATACAATAGTAATGTGTTGGACGTGTCGATCGACAATTGCACATGGTCACCTCTTTCGAAATGGCATGGGACGCCCGGAATGACTGATATGCGTATCAAGGCACGCGCGCTCGTCGCGCTCGTCGCTCTCGCATGCGTAGGCTGCGGTGGCAAGTACGACGCATCGCTTTCGGGAACCGTAACCCTAGACGGGGCGGCGCTGCCAACCGGAACCGTCGCGCTACAACCGATGAGCGAAAGCGGCGCCTCGGCATCGGGGTCTATCGACGGCTCTGGCAGCTACAAAGTGAAGACTGGCCGCGAGCTGGGAGTTTCGTCGGGTCAGTATGCCGTTACGGTGTTTGCGGTTGAGAAGTCGGCTTCCCTCTACGGCAAGAACGGCGGTCCGCCCCCACCCGGGAAGCGACTGACCCCCGAGTGGTACGGCTCGACCGACACCTCCGGCCTGACGATCACCGTCGAGCCCGGCAGCAACGCGCACGACTTCGAGTTGAACTCGACCCCCCCCGCGGGGTGGGTTGATCCGAGCAAGCGAAGGAAGAGGTAAGAGGCGAGAGGCGAGAGAAGCTGGCTGAAAGCGGAATGCTGACAGCGCTAGGCGCCAGCGGCGTGGAACAGACAAGCACCTGATTGGTCACTCCTTTGAATTATGTCGTCAACACGTCGTCGCGAGTCGCTCTCGCGCTGGGGCTCGCGCTGAGTTGCGTGAGCGCGTCCGCGCAGAACACGTCGAACGCCGCGATCTTGCAGGTCTACGAGCTCAAGTGGGCCGACTACGAGGACCGGCTGGCCGACGCGTTTGTCGCTGGGTACGGGCGGCTTTGGCTGCCGCCGCCGGCGAAGGCCGAGACCGGCGGCCTGTCGGTCGGGTACGACGTGTTCGACCGCTTCGACCTCGGTTCGCCTCGCAGCGAGACGCTCTACGGCACCGAGAAGGGCCTCAAGACGCTCATCAACAACGCGCACCGGGCGGGGATGACCGTCCACACCGACTTCATCCCCAACCACAACGGCTTCGCCGATCTGGCGACGGTCGATACGCGCGGCACGGCGACCACCGCCGACGACGTTACCTTCCAGCAGGGGGGGGGCTACCCGGGCTTCGCGCTGCAGTTGCCGGGGGCGGTCGATGGGGACTTCAACGGCGCCTTCGAGTCGGGAGAAGAGAACTTCCGCCTCGCCGGGCTGATCGACATCGACCAGACCACGAACCACCAGTTCATCCGCCACCCGACGACGGCCGGCAACCCGCTGAACATCCCGGCGGGCACGGCGGGCGCCTTCGGGCGTTCGGCCCAGAACGTCCCGAACGAGAGCAACGCGCGGCTCTACCCCGACCAAGGGTTGGGGGGGACGACGGTCTTCGACGCGCGCAACAACCAGAACGTCACGCTCTACGACTTCAACACCACGACGCCGCTGTCGGGCGACCCGGTCACGGAGAACGCGCTCGGTCTGATCATGCGGAACGCCCGCTGGATGATCCAAGAGGTGGGGGTCGATGGCTTCCGCATCGACGCCGCCCGCCACTTCCCGCGCTGGGTGCTGAACTACTTCGACCAGGCCGTGTTCCGGGCGGAGAAGGACACGTACCTCGACGGCAGCCCCAAGCACCCCTTCACGTTCCTCGAGACGGGCTACGACACGCCGGCGAACCTTCAGCCCTACATCCGCAAGGACATCAACAACGCGGACCTGGGCCAGGTCGGCGGCAATCGCGACGCGCTCGACTTCAACCTGTTCGGGGCGATCAAGGCGAACTTGTCGTCGAACGGACTCGTGAACGACTGGCGGAACGTGAAGAACGCGAGCATCGACGCCAACGACGGCTTCGCGAACAACGGCAGCCAGGGGGTCGCTTTTGCTCAGAGCCACGACGAGGGGCCGGCCCACCTGAACAGCGTCGCCCACGCCTACCTGCTGATGCGGCCGGGCGAGGCGATCGTCTACATGAACGCCAAGCAGTTCGGCGAGGGGCGGAGCTTCCCGCAGAACGGCCGCAACGACGCCCTTGGGGGGATCTACGGCGACGCGATCACGACGCTGGTGAACCTGCGCAACAGCCACGGCCGCGGCAACTACCTCGACCGCACGCCGGGGGGCTCGGAGAAGGAGCTGCTGATTTACGAGCGAGAGAAGTCGGCCCTGGTGGTGCTCAACAACCGCGGCGACAGCGGCTTCGACTCGCGCACGGTGCAGACCGCGTTCGCGCCGGGGACGCCGCTTGTCGAGCTTACGGGCAACGCCGAGGACGCGTTCATCGACCCCAACGGCGACCTCCCCTCGGTCCTGATCGTCAAGCCAGACGGGACGGTCGATCTGCGTGCCCCGCGCAACAAGTCCACGACTACTGGCGGGGTGGTGAACGACCACCGGTCGGGCTACTTGGTGTACGGCGTGTCGGGCCCGCAGGGGCAGATGCGGATCACCGACGCGAGCGGCGCGACGATCACGAGCGTGATCGCGGGCTCGACGCCCGTACCGGGGCAGGGGGCGCCGAACGGTCAGTCGGACGACTTCGTCAACGGCCGGACGCGGCTCGACAGCCTGCCGATCGTCACGCAGAACACGTTCAAGGTCCGCATCGAAACCAACGCGGTGAACCTGCTCGGTTCGATCCGCGACACGCACGCCGACGGCGACCTTGCGCAGCTGATGGTGAACGGCGGGATCGACGTCAACGGGAACAACGTGGTCGATAACGTCACGCCGGGGACCGTGTCGTACGGGTTCGAGGCGTTCAGCGGCATCAACCAGCCCGGGTACGGGTCGGCGACGGGCAACGGCCTCTACGAGCAGACGATCGACGCCACGCAACTGGCCGAAGGACGCCACTACATCACCGGCCGGGTGTTCCGTCACCGCGATGCGGCGACCGGCGGCGACGGCGGCCCGGCGGTGTTCACCGACTTCCGCGAAGTGGTCTACGTCGATCGCTTCAAGCCCGTGTCGGCGGTCGTGAGTTTCGATCCCTTCGCCAGCGACCCGGGGAACCCCAACAACCGCGACCTGATCGTCCGCTCGACCGACGCCACGGCGAGCGCCGTGCACGTGTTCATCGACTTGCCGGCGACCACCAGCGAGGCGTCGATCATCGCGCAGGCGCAGGCCGGCCAAAACCGCATGGGTTCGTACGATCGCGACCAGTTCATCTTCGGCTACACCAATATCACCGAGGGGAACCACGTGGTGACCGTGGTGACGATCGAGCCGAGCGGCAACACGAACGTCCAGCGCCTCGCCGGCCAGTACACGGTCACCAACCGCGGCCGCGGCATCGGCGACACGAACGCGAACAACCAGTTCGAAGTCGCGGACATCTCGGGAGCGAACGGCTTCGAGTCGGTCCTCTACAGCCAGAACAGCGTGTTCCGGGCGACTGCCGACGCGACGGCCGACGGCCTCGTCGATACGCGCGACCTGATCGCCCTGGGGCCGCTGCTGGTGAGCGGCGCCGCTTCGCAGGCCGTGCTCAACGAGTACTCGGCCGCCTTGCTGCGTCGCGCAGACCTGAACCAAGACAGCGCGGTGAACGAGGCCGACCTCGCGGCGCTGTACGCGAACCTGGGCTCGAGCAACTGGCGGTTCGACGTGAACCTCGACGGGGCCACCAACGCGGCCGACGCGCAGTTGCTAGTGACGAGCCTGGTGCGCACGGTCGCCGGCGACATGAACCTCGACGGCGTCGTGAACGCGGCCGACTACACCCTGTGGCGCGACGCCGAGGGGACTGCCGCCCTGGCCGCCGACACGGACTTCGACGGCGACGTCGATACGGCCGACTACGGCGTGTGGGCGTCGGCCTACGGCTTCGCCCGCGGCGCCTACGGGGCCGGCGTCTCCACGGCAGTCCCTGAGCCGACGGCGCTCGCGATCGGCTTGATCGCGACGCTGGCGACCGTGCGGCGGCGACCGGACTGAGCAGAATTCTCCCGATACCACCTTGTTTCTTGAGCTGACACCTCGTTAAGCAGCCTTCTTTCCCCCCCCTGGCGGAGGACCTCCCCCGATGAAGCGACTCCTAGTGACGGCCCTGGCCGTAATGGCGACGACAACCGCGAACGCCCAACCGGTGATCGACGGCAGCGTTACGGGCGACACGGCGTTCTACGGCGCTGCGCTGTCGACGCAAAACACGCGGACGCAGTTCGGCGACAACAACAACCCCGACCCGTGGCGCACCACCAACGGCGGCTCGGAGATCAACCAGGTGTTCGGTCGGGTTTCTGGCGGGCGTTTGCACGTGATGATCACGGGCAACCTCGAGTCGAACTTCAACAAGATCGAGGTCTTTATCGACAGCGTGGCCGGGGGCGTGAACACGCTGACCGGGACCGCCCTGCCGACGAGCGTCGATGCCTTCTGCTGCGGCCAGACCGACCCCACGGTGCCGATCACCGGTGGCGCGCTGCAGCGGATGGACGGCTTGACGTTCGACACCGGCTTCAACGCCGACCGCTACCTGACCTTCAGCAACGGCCAGGAGAACGTGAACGCCCGTGACACCGGCGGCGGAGCGATCGACCCCAACGAGGCGCGGCAAAACTTCTGGGGCTTTAGCGCCCACTACGCCGACCTGACGCAGGGCGCGGCGGGCCAGGTAGTCCGCGCCGGTGTCCAGTACTCGCCCCAGGGCAAGCCGAACGTCCTTCGCAACCCGATGGACTACAACAGCGACGGCGTGGTCAACGCCGCCGACTACACCGTGTGGCGTGACAACCTCGGCGCGACCGGCATCGCCCCCCCTGGCGACGGCAACGGCAAGGACGGTGTGACCCAGGTCGATTACGACAACTGGGTGACCAACTACGGCGCGAACGCCAGCCTGACCGGCCCCGAGTTCTTGGCGAGCGGAGACTTCAACTCGTCGGCTCAGGTCGCGCGGAACGTCGCGCTCCCCGGGCTCGCCCAGGGTCAGCTCGTGGACCGCAGCTACGCCCTTGGCGCCGGCGGCTGCACGAACGACGACGGCGACGGCTGCGCCGCCGAAGAGCTGGAGTTCGTCCTCCGCCCCGCGAGCGACGAGACCAACAACGGCAGCAACCACCGCTTCTTCGAGAACACGATCGACCTGCGGATGGCGATCGACAACAGCGGGATCACCGGCGTCAAGGGGAGCGGCTCGACGGCGACCGACCCCGACCCGTTTGCGATCGTCCCCGGTGAGGACGACCTCGCCACATCGACCACCGGCATCGAGTTCAGCATCCCCCTCTCGGCGCTGGGAAGCCCGACCGGCGACATCAAGCTGTTGGCGTTCGTCAACGGTGGCGGCCACGACTTCCTCGCGAACCAGCTCAGTGGCGCCGGCAACCTGGGGGACGTCGGCCTCGGCCTTGGCCGCGGGAACCTCGGTCGGGCGCTTTTCGCCGACGTCTTCGGACCGGCGCTCTTCACGATGAACGACATCCCCGGCAACCAGTTCGTGACGATCGCCGGCAGTGGCAGCACGTCGATCCCCGAGCCGACGGCGCTGCTCCTGGCGAGTCTGTCGTTGATGGCCGCGGGGGGTGTTCGCCGTCGCTAAGTGAGACTTATGACTCGATTCCCTAGCAGGCACGAACCCCCGATTGGGCTGACCGGAATGAAGCGATTGGGGCTTTTGCTGCTAGGAGCGATGTTGGCGTTCACGCCGCCGGGGCCTTGGGCCCCGGCGGCGCACGCCGACGAGCTGCGTGTCGCGGCGGCGACCTCCGCCCCGCTGCAAACGAACGACGCCGCGTCGATGGTCCCCGACTGGGCGGCCGACGCCATCTGGTACCAGCTCTTCCCCGAGCGGTTCCGCAACGGGGACGAGTCCAACGACCCGACGCGCGAGTCGCTCGAGTTCCCCGAGAACGTTCCGCAGAGCTGGACCGTTTCGCCGTGGACCGGCGACTGGTACGCCCGCGCCCCGTGGGAGCAATCCCGCGGCGCCAGCTTCTACGAAGACGGCGTCTTCGACCGTCGCTACGGCGGCGACCTCCAGGGAATCCTCGACAAGCTCGACTACTTGTCGGAGTTGGGGGTAAACGCCCTTTACCTGAACCCCGTGTTCTACGCGCGGTCGCTCCACAAGTACGACGGGAACACCTACCACCACGTCGATCCGCACTTCGGGCCCGACCCCGCCGGGGACTTCGCCCTGATGGCGAAGGAGACGAGCGACCCGGCGACGTGGAAGTGGACCAAGGCCGACCAACTGTTCCTCGAGCTGATCACCGAGTGCCACGAGCGCGGCATCCGGGTCGTTGTCGATGGAGTGTTCAACCACACGGGGCGCGGTTTCTTCGCGTTCGACAACCTGTTGAAAGAGCAGGCCAAGTCCCCGTACAAGGACTGGTACGTCGTCCAGGGCTTCGACGACCCGAAGACCCCCGGCGACGAGTTCCGCTACAAGGGCTGGTGGGGAGTGATGACCCTCCCCGAGTTCGCGAACAACGACGCCGGGGACGACCTCCACCCGGGCCCGAAGAAGTACATCTTTGACGCGACGACGCGGTGGATGGACCCCAACGGCGACGGCGACCCGGCCGACGGCATCGACGGCTGGCGGCTCGACGTGGCGGTCGAGGTCCCCGTGGGCTTCTGGGCCGACTGGAACGCGCACGTCCGCGACCTGAATCCCGAGGCGTACACCGTCGCGGAGCACTGGGAAGACGCCGCCAAGTTCCTCGCCGAGGGGGGCTTCTCGGCGACGATGAACTACCACGGCTTCGCTTGGCCGACGAAGGGCTACCTGATCGACGGCACGGTCGCCGCGAGCGACGCCGGGCGGATGCTCGCCGAGCGAATGACCGAATACCCCGAGGGGACGCGTTACGCGCTGCAGAACCTGATCGATTCGCACGACACCGACCGCGTGGCGTCGATGATCGTCAACGCCTCGGCCGAGCGGCCTTACTTGCAGCCCGACCGGTTCGACTACGACGTCGGCGAGCGGGCGAGCCCGCGCAACTGGGATCGTTACAAAGTCCGCAAGCCGAACGATGGCGAGCGTCGTTTGCAACGAATGGTGGGCGTGCTGCAGGCGACGTCCGTCGGTGCTCCGATGCTGCTGTACGGGACCGAGGCCGGTATGTGGGGCGCCGACGACCCGTGCGACCGCCAGCCGATGGTCTGGCCCGAGCTGCGGCACGACCGTCAGGCCGCCGACCCCCTGGGGCGCGAGCGCGAGCCCGACGAGGTCGGCTTCGACCACGGCCTGTACTCGTTCTACCGCTCGCTGAACACGCTGCGGCGCGACCATCCCGCGTTGCGGCGCGGATCGTTCCACGTAGCGGGCGCCGACGACACAGCGCAGGTCCTCGTGCTGAAGCGCACGACCACCGACGAGACCGTTTGGGTTGTCTTCAACCGCGGTAGCAAACCCTGGTCGGGCGCGATCGACGCCGGGCCCGGGGGCGCCGCGGCGGTCGCTGAGGTGTTCACCGCCTCGGGGGACGGAGAGGTGCGAATCACCGCCGAAGGGCGACGCGTGCGGGTGACGGTGCCGTCGCTCGACGCGGCCGTGCTGGTGCGCAAGGACGCGAAGCTTGCCTCGGACAAGTGACCGACGGTCGCCTGGCGACGTACGCCGCCTGACGGGCAGCGTTGCCGCGGCGCTGGTCGCCGGGTTGCTGACGATCGCCAGCGGCTGTGGCGGCGGCGACGACCCGCGGACCGTCACGCTGTGGCACCAGATGCGGCCCGAGGACCGCGCCGTCCTGCGTGAACGCGTCGATGCCTTCGAGCAGGCGCACCGCGGCGTGCGGGTCCGCGTGCTCTACAAGGAGACCGAAGAGCTCCGCAGCGGACTCGAGTCGGCGGTGCTCGTCGGGCGCGGGCCCGACATCGTTTACGGCCCCTCGGACCCGATCGGCGTCTACGACCAGATCGGCGCCGTCCAGGACCTCTCGCCGTGGTTCGACCCCGCGTCGCAGGACGAGTTCGACACGCAGGCGCTCGTCACGGGCCCGCCGCGTGGCGAGGGGGCGACCGACCAGCGTCTGCTGATGGTCGGCGACCGGTTCGGCAACCACCTGGCGCTCGTTTACAACCGCGACTTCATCGATGCCCCCCCGGCGACGACCGACGAGCTCGTCGCGCTGGCGAAGCAGAACACGGTGGACGAGGACGGCGACGGCCGGCCCGAGCGTTACGGGTTGGTGTGGAACTACACCGAGCCGTTCTTCGTAGTGCCGTTCCTCACCGGCTACGGCGCCTGGGTGTTCGACGACGAGCGCGCCGCGCGGGGCGAGTTCGTTCCGACGCTCGACACACCGCAGGCGCGCCAGGCGTACGCGTTCGTCGCCTCGCTGCGCAACGAGCACAAGGTGCTCCCCCAGGCAGCCGACTACGAGGGCGCCGCGTCGCTATTCCTCGCCGGCAAGAGCGCGATGTTGATCGACGGCGACTGGAGCTGGGTGAAGTACCTCGGCGCCGACGGGATCGACGCCGCGGTGGCGCCACTCCCCGACGTGTCGGCGACCGGCAAGCCGATGGCGCCGATGGTCGCCCCCAAGGGCTACGCGCTGAGCGTCGCGGCGAAGGGCCAGCGCCGCGAGCTGGCCGGCGAGCTGATCCGATTCCTGACTGCCGAGGAGACGCAGCGGCGGTTCCTCGAAGCGCAGAAGATCCTGCCGTCGCGACTGGCGCTGCGCGAGTCGCCGCTCCTGAAGAACGACCCGACGATGGCCGCCTCGGTCGCCCAGGTCGAGCGCGGCCGGCCGATGCCGACCTCGGTCGAGATCCGCGCGGTGTGGGACGCGATGCGGCCCCCGTACCAAGAGCTGATGGCGGGAACCAAGACCCCCGATGAAGCGACCCCCGTCATGCAGCGCGACGCACTGTCGAAGATCGCCACGCTCACTACCAGCGTCGAGCCCGATGCAACGCGCTGGATTGTGCTCGGCGGCGGCGTCGCGGCGGTCGGGGCGATGCTGTGGGGCATGTGGCGGTGGCTGGCTGCGGTCAGGCGTGACTACGCCCAGAACAGCCTGGCGTACTGGCTCGCGGCGCCGACGATGCTCTGCCTGGTGGCGACGGTCGTCTTCCCGCTGGCGTACAACGTCGTGCTGTCGTTCTCGAACATGTCGCTGCAGCGGTTCCAGGACTGGCAGGTGGTGGGGCTGTCGAACTACACGAGCGTGTTCGTCGGGAAGGAGTCGCAAGCCTTCTGGGGCGTGTTCCTGAAGACCCTCGTGTGGACCGTGGTGAACGTGGCGCTGCACGTCGCGATCGGCGTGTTCCTGGCCGTGATGCTCAACGGGCCGGTCCGTGGCAAGAGCGTCTACCGCTTGCTGCTGGTGATCCCCTGGGCGGTCCCGGCGTACATCACGGCCCTGACCTGGCGGGGGATGTTCGACCCTGAGTTTGGCGTCGTGAACCAACTCGTCCGGCCGGTCAACGAGTGGACGCGGCGGTGGGTCCTCGATTGGGTCCCCGAGTCGGTCGGCCAGTGGTTGTTGCTCCCCGAGAACTGGCTCACCGAAGCGGGCCCCGCGTTCGCGGCGTGCATCATCACGAACGTTTGGCTGGGGTTCCCGTTCATGATGGTGATCACGCTGGGGGGCCTGCAGGGGATCCCGCAGGACATGTACGAGGCGGCCCGCATCGACCGCGCGTCGCGCTGGCAGCAGTTCTGGCACATCACCGTGCCGATGCTGAAGCCGGTGCTGCTGCCGGCGATCGTGCTCGGTTCGGTCTGGACGTTCAACAACCTGAACGTCGTGTGGCTGGTCTCGAACGGCGGCGAGCCGGCGAACCAAACGCACATCCTCGTGAGCTACGTCTACAAAGCGGTCTTCAACCTCTACCAGTACGGCTACGGCGCCGCGCTCTCGATGGTCATCTTTGCGATGCTGCTAGCCTTCTCGACGGCGTTCCTGGGGCGCACCAAAGCGGCTGACGGAGTTTAGCGAGTGCGGAGTTGGGAATGCGGAATGCGGAATCAACAAGACGAACTGTACATCGCGAACGTTGCGACTGAAGAGAACGAGCTAGCCTGAGACACTCCGAACGTTCTTAAACCCATTCCGCATTCCGACTTCCGCATTCGACATGTCTTCCGGCGTTCGCGAACCCTGGCTGTTGACCGCCGCGCGGCACGCGGTGCTGATCGTATTCGTCGCGATCAGTGTCTGGCCGGTGCTCGACGTCGTGTCGATCTCGTTGCGGCCCGGGGACCAGCTGCGCACTACCGAGTGGCGGCTGATCCCTGAGGGGGCGACGCTCGACTCGTACCGGCAACTGCTGTTCGAGGAGCCGTTCCTACAGTGGCTGGGGAACTCGCTGCTGGTCTCGGCCGCGGTGACGGCGACCGGCGTGGCGGTGGCGGCGATCGGCGGCTACGCGTTCAGCCGGTTCCGCTTCGCCGGCCGCAGCGCGATGATGACGGCCGTTCTGACGACGCAGATGTTCCCCGCGACGATGCTGCTGCTGCCGCTCTACTTGATGATCGCCAAGCTCGGCCTGGTGAACACGTTCCTCGGGCTCGGGCTGTTCTACGTCTCGACGGCGCTCCCGTTCTGCGTGTGGCAGATGAAGGGCTTCTACGACACGATCCCCACCGCGCTCGAGGAAGCGGCCCGCATCGACGGCTGCACCCGCTGGCAGTCGTTCACCAAGGTGATCCTGCCGCTGGCCGTCCCGGGGCTGGTGATCACGGCGCTGTTCAGCTTCATGAGCGCCTGGAGCGAGTACCTGGTGGCCGCCCAGGTGCTGCAAGACAGCGAAATGTTCACGTTGCCGCTGGGGCTCAAGAGCTTCCAGGCGAGCATGTCGACGCAGTGGGGCCTGTACGCGGCCGCCTCGCTGCTGGTGAGCGTCCCCGTGGTGGTGGTGTTCCTGCTGCTCAGCAAGCACCTGGTGAGCGGCCTGACGGTCGGCGGCGTGAAGGAGTGAGCGTGGGTAGCGGCCCCGCATCGCCGCGAGACTGCGCTGCGTTTCCCCGCTCCTCCTGAAGGGGGAGGGGGATTTCGGCTGGCGCCCTTCCGCTTAGCGAGCGAGCGCGAGCACGCGCTCGGCGATCGCTTCGGGCGCGTCGTCCGGCGCCACGTCGATGAATTGCACTTCCGCGAGCGAGCGGAACCACGTCCCCTGCCGTTTGGCGAACCGCCGCGTGCGGACACGCATCCGCTCGACCGTCGTGGCGAGGTCGTGCTCACCGCCGAGGTGTTCGAGGGTTTCGCGGTAGCCGACCGCCTGGCTGGCGCTGCGCCCCAGTCGACTGCCCCCCGAGGTGAGGGCGCGGACCTCGTCGATTAGCCCCTCGGCGACCATCGCATCGACGCGCGACTCGATCCTGCGGTGCTGGTCGTCGCGCTCGCGGCGCAGGGCGAAGACCCGCAGGCATTCGGCCCGGACCGGGTCCTCGAACTCGAGCTGCCGGTGGCTGATCGGCTCGCCGGTCGCTCGGAACACCTCAAGGGCGCGGACGATCCGCCGCGCGTCGTTGGGGTGGATCGTCGAAGCGGCGACGGGATCGACCATCGTCAGGCGCTCGTGCAGGGCGGCGAGGCCGGCGTGCTCGAGTTCCTCCTCGATCTCGTGTCGCAGGTCCCAGTCGGCGCCGGGGCCCTCGAAGAGGCCGCGTAACAGGCACTTTAGGTACAGCGGCGTCCCCCCAACGAACAGCGGCGCAACGCCGCGGGAGCGGACGTCGGCGAGCGCGCGTTCGGCCTCGGCCAGGTACTCGGCGACGCTGAACTCCTCGTCGGGGTCGCGCAGATCGACTAGGTGCGTCCGGACGCGTGTCCGCTCGGCGGCGGTCGGCTTTGCCGTGCCGATGTCCATCCCGCGGTAGACGGCCATCGAGTCGAGCGACAGCACCTCGGCGCCCCCGGCGAGCCGTTCGGCGAGGGCGAGCGCCACAGCCGTTTTGCCCGAGGCGGTCGCCCCGGTCAGGCACCAGCAGTCGCGCGGGTCGAAGAGGGGCATCGAGGGTTGGTCGGCGGTTTGCTCTGGCGGCGTCGGCTGCCTAAGCTAGCCGATTCGGCCGCGATTGTCGCCCTCGACCGGTCGTGTGGCGCCAGCCGCGGCGACCCCCCCGAGCTCGCCGCCGACCGACTATGCCCGACCGCCCCCTCGACGCTCTGGAGGCGACGATCCGCGCGCGGTCGGCCGCTTTGGGCGCGGCGGACGGCGAGAAGTCCTACACCGCGAGGCTGCTCGCCGGCGGCGTCGCGAAGATCGGCCCCAAGGTGACCGAAGAGGCCGCCGAGCTGGTCGAGGCGGCCTCCGAGCAGGGGGACGCGGGGCGGGCCCATTTCGTCTACGAGGCGGGGGACCTGCTCTACCACACACTGGTGCTGCTTCGCGCGCGGGGGGTCGATCTGGCCGAAGTCGAACAAGAACTGGCCCGCCGCTTCGGCGTCTCGGGCCTCGAAGAGAAGGCCAGCCGTACAACGTGAACCGCCACGACGCCACGATCGCCAAGGATCGCCAAGAAAGCAAGGAATAGCCGCCGATGAACGCAGATAGACGCGGATGATGTACGGGGGGAAACTTCCTGCTTGTCTGCGTACATCAGCGTTCATCTGCGGCTATTCTTCCGTGGCGTACTTGGCGCTCGTGGCGTCTTGGCGGTTAGCTTCTTGGATGGAGGAAGGTAAACCAAATGGCTGACACGTTCCGGATTGGCGTCCCCAGCAAGGGGCGGCTCGCCGAGCTGGCGACCGGCCTGCTGAACGACGCGGGGTTGCGCTTCCGGCAGCAAAACCGCGACCTGTTTGCGCGCGTCAAGCCGAGCGCGGGCCTAGAGGGTCCCGGGGGCGCCGTGATCGACGTCACGTTCCTGCGGACCGACGACATCCCCGTGCTTTGCGCCGAGGGCGCCATCGACCTGGGGATCACCGGCAGCGACCTGGTGGAGGAGGCGGGGGTGCTCGAGGCGCTCCCCGACCGACCGGCCGTCGTCAAGCGACTGGCCCTGGGGATGGGGAACTGCCGCCTGGCGGTCTGCGTCCCCGAGTCGAGCCCCGTGCTCGAGGCGAAGGACCTCGCCGGCGACCGCATCGCCACCAGCTTCCCGCACGTCACGCGCACCTACCTGACCGAACGCGGCGTGACGGCACACATCGTCGAGCTGACCGGCTCGGTCGAGGTGATGATCGCCCTGGGGGTCGCCGACGCGATCGTCGACTTGGTCGAGACGGGCAGCACGCTCGTCGCCAACAAGCTGCGGATCCTCGACGAGATCGGCAGCTACGAGACGGTGCTGATCCAAAACCCGCGCACGCCGCACGCGGCCCTGGCCGATCGCGTTGTGCGGCGGCTCGAGGGGGTCGTGATCGCCCGCGGCTACTCGCTACTCGAGTACAACGTGCCGCAGGCGAAGCTCGCCGAGGCGGAGAAGATCACCCCGGGGTTCAACTCGCCGACCGTTGGTAAGCTCGAGCAGTCGGGCTGGTTTAGCGTCCGGGCGATGGTCAAGCGGAACGAGGTGATCGGCGTGATGGAGCGCCTCGAGGCGCTCGGCGCCCGCGCGATCCTCGAGACGTCGATCCAGAACTGCCGGCTTTGACGCGACGGGAACCGCCACGACGCCAAGAGCGCCAAGGACGCCACGAAGGAAAGAACTAGCCGCCGATGAACACCGATAGACGCGGATGAAGGACGGGAAACCATCCTTCCTATCTGCGTGCATCAGCGTTCATCGGCGGCTCTTCTTCCGTGGCGGCCTTGGCGCTCTTGGCGTCGTGGCGGTTCGCTTCCCTTCGTCAAACACGGCGGCCGAAGACGTAGAGCACTCCGAGGAGGGCCGCGGTCTGTAGCGGCAGCAGCAGCCAGACGTTGACCCCCAGCGCGACGGGGATGGTCCCCAGCAGCACGCTCATCGTCGCGGGGACGAGGGCGTAGGGCATCTGCGTGCGGACGTGCGCCATGTGGTCGCAGCCGCTCGCCTGGGACGACAGGATCGTCGTGTCGGAGATTGGCGAGCAGTGGTCGCCGAAGATCGCCCCGGCCAACACCGAGCCGAGCGTCGCCAACAGCAGCGGGCTCGTGGCCGCGAGCGCCGGGTCCCCCCCGGCCGCCGCGAAGCCGATCGGCACGGCCAGCGGCACGACCAGCCCCATCGTGCCAAAGCTCGTCCCCGTAGCGAACGAGATCGCGCACGAAAGCAGGAACACGCCCGTTGGCAGCAGCGCACGGACGAGCGCCGACGGCTGCTCTCCCGCGGCCGTGTCGCCGAGCACGAACGGCGTGAGGTACTCCCCCGTGTAGAGCCGCTCGCCCGCATGCTCGTAGGGGGTGGCGGTTGGGCGGCCATCGACGGCCTTGTTGCTCGTCATCCGCGACATGGCCGAGGCGAACCACAGGATCGCGACCGCCGGGAGCACGACGAGCACGCCCCGGACGAGGGCGTCGGTCGTTTCGCGCTTGGTCAGAAGTCTCTTGCCGGCGACGATCGCCAGGGCCACACCAAGCCCCACCAGGCCCCCGTACTGCAGAGCGACGGCCGAGTTCGCGGCGCCGAATACCTCGCGCCACGGGGCCGCTGCGGCGGCCTCAGGCCCCAGTCGCTCGACGAGCCGCCCGCTCCCCGTAATGCACAGCAACGCCAGCACAACGGCCAGCATCGCCCCCAGGGGCGCCACGGCGTTGCTCCAGTGCGTGGGGGTCGGTTGCCGCTTGCCAGCCCCTGCCTCGTCGAGCACGACGCCGTCGGGGCGGGCCCGGGCGGCGCGCTCGGCGGCGAGCATCGGCCCGAACTCGCGCCCCAGCACGGCGATCAAGAACACCATCGCCAGCGCCTGGATCACGTAGAACCGGTACGGCAAGCAGGCCACGAACAGATTGAGGGCGTTAACCCCCTCGGGGGCGCCCCCCGGGAGGTTGGCGAGCCCCTCCTGGACGTACGCCAGCTCGACGGCGATCCACGTCGAAACGAGCGCCAGCCCGGCGACCGGAGCGGCGGTCGAATCGACGATGTAGGCGAGCTTCTCGCGCGAGACCTTCAGCCGATCGAAGACGGGCCCCAGGGCGCCCCCCAGCAGCAGCGTGTTGGCGTAGTCGTCGAAGAAGATCGCCAGCCCCATCAGCCAGCCCGTGAGCTGCCCCGAGCGCGGCGTGCTCGCCAGCGGGGTCATCAGCTTCACGAAGCCGAGCATCCCCCCGGCCGCGTGCAGCAGGCCGATCGTGGCCCCCATCGACATCGTGAACGAGAAGAGCCGCAGCTTGTCGGGCTCGATAAAGGTTGGCCAGAGGTGCGTCTCGAACGTCGCGACGAGCGCCCCGAGGGGGTCGCCGCCACTCATCACCAGCGCCCCCGCGAAGACCCCCAGCAGCAGCGAGGTCAGCACCCGCCGCGTGACGATCGCCAGCGTCACCGCGACGATCGGGGGGACCAGCGACAGCCAGCCGTAAGGGTGCATGGAATGCGGAAGGGGGATTGCGGAGTGCGGAGTCTACGGCGAGCCGGCGGCGTTAGCCGTCGGAGTCGTTGCGAGCCGTTGCGAGCCGTTGCGAGCCGTTGAGGCGAGTCTTCAGCTCGGATTGGTGTGTGTCAGGAACAATCGGAGAGCGTCGCCAGCGCCAGCACGTCGCGGACTCCCAGCGTGCGGACCGAGGCCAGTCGCTCCCCCGCTTTGAAGCCGGCCGCCCGGCCACACGCACGATTCAGCGACTCGACGCGGCCGAAGACGTCCTGCTTCTCGGGGGGGAACTGCGTTTGGTAGCAACGGATCGCGGCCATCTTCTTGTCGAGCGTCGAGCCGATGTCACCGACGAAATCGTTCCCGCTCGGAGGCGGGTCGAGTGTGTGGAACGACAGCGAGTAGTAAACGACCGAATCGACCCGATGGACCGGCAGCCCGTCGAAGTGCTCGTCCCACTTGGTAAGCCGCGCGTAGAACACGGCCGCCTCGGTGATTTGCTGCGTCTGCCAGTGGTCGGGCGAGGCAAGCGGGGTCCGGTCACCCAGCGACAGCACCAGCCTCGGGCGGCGGCGCCTCAGCACCCGGGCCAGGGCCACCCGCTCGTCGAAACCGTCCAGCAGGCGGCGGTTGGGGAGCCCCAGCACGACCCGCTCGTGGACCCCCAGCGTCTCGGCCGCGCGGCGGGCCTCGGCGAGCCGCACGTCGGGCCCGGGGGAGCCGGGGGTCGGCTCGCCGTCCGTCAGATCGACGATCCCCACTCGGTACCCAAGCTCGACCATCCGCGCTAGCGTCCCGCCGCAGCCGATCTCGACGTCGTCCGGGTGAGCCCCAACGGCGAGGGCGTCGAGCGGCCCCTCCCCGACGAGCGGCAGCACGTCGATCGGCCGGAAGGGGGCTGCGGGCATAGCGGCAAAGGGGGTGGGAGGGGGGGCAGAGGGCGCCGGCGACTTGACAGGCGCCACCCTAACGAAATAAGAAAACCCGCCCGGCGTGCTACAGTCAACCTGCGCACCCGGGGGCTCGCGCGGCTCCGCTCGCTCTTTCTCGACCTCGACCCGACAGGCTGTCCATGCTCGTTTCGGCGCTCACGATCGACCCGACCCACGTTGCGGGGGCCGACCTAGGGGCCGATGTCGTGCCGGACCCCCTCCAACCAGCGCCGGGCCCCTGGAAACTCCCCGCCGAGGGAGAGTCCGCCGCTTCGAGCGACCCGTTCGACGACTTCGACGACGACGACTTCGACGACGAGTTCGACGACGACTTCGAGGAGGAGTGGGACGACGAGGTCGAGGACGACGGCTTCGGGCCCGAGTTCCAGGACACCGCCGACGAGGCCTTCGACGTCGATGGCGAGGACCAAGAGCCGGACGACGACGCCCCGCTGGTGATCGACCCCGACCTCGCCGCGGACGACGGCGACGACTTCGCCGACGACGCCGACTTCGACGCGTAGCCTTTAGCTGGCGGGCTCGTGTGCCACTGCTGGCTTGTCCAGCAGTGCGAAGTGGGTACACGGCGCACACTGCTGGACAAGCCAGCAGTGGCACACCAAGCCGCGACCCCCTCGTTGCCCGCGCCCAGCGCCGGTCTAATGGCGCGCTTCGCCGCGTGGCGCTAGCGGCGCCACGGGGGGCGCCCCCTAACGGACGCCCGCCGCGCGTCCGTTTGCCCGCCCTTCGCCACGCTTATGTTCCAGCCCGTCCCTGGCCAGGTCTCGTTCCCGCGCCTTGAGGAAGAGGTCCTCGCCTTCTGGCGCGAGCGGCGGGTCTACCACCGGTCGCTCGAGCGCCGTGCCGGGGCCGAGCCGTTCGTCTTCTACGAAGGCCCCCCTACGGCCAACGGCATGCCCCACCCCGGGCACTGCCTCACCCGGACCATCAAAGACGTCTTCCCGCGCTACAAGACGATGCGCGGCTACCGCTGCGAGCGCAAAGCGGGCTGGGACACCCACGGCCTGCCGGTCGAGGTCGAGGTCTGCAAGGAGCTGGGGATCCACTCGAAGGAGGAGATCGAACGCTACGGCGTCGAGCCCTTCATCCAGAAGTGCCAGCAATCGGTCTGGCGCTACATGAAGGAGTGGGAGCGGCTGACCGAGCGGATCGGCTTCTGGGTCGATCTCGACGAGGCGTACGTCACCTACCACCAGTCGTACGTCGAGAGCGTCTGGTGGAGCCTCGCCGAGCTATTCGACCGCGGCCTGCTTTATCAGGGGCACAAGATCGTCTGGTGGTGGGCCCAAGGGGGGACCGCCCTCTCGGCCGGCGAGGTGGGCCAGGGCTACCGCCAGGTGGCCGACCCCAGCGTGTACGTGAAGTTCCCGATCGTCCTAAACGACTTCAATCGCAACCGTGCGAATGAATACGGACTGGACCAAGACGCAAGTTTGCTGGTCTGGACGACAACTCCTTGGACTCTTCCCTCCAATCAGTTTGTAGCAGTCAATCAATCTCTGCGATATGTGACGCTCGAGTCACGCGATGGCGAACGGCTGGTCGTGGCAAAAGACTGCGTCGAGTCGCTGAGCCAGAAAATGAAAGCCGAGTTCGCGATTGTGGCAGAGTTTGACGGAAACGTCTTGCTGGGATTTCGATACCGCCCTCCATTTGATTGTTTTGAGAAGCTCTACGGAGATCCAAAGTCGTCGCAAGCTGAACACGACTCGATCTTGTGGATTGCGATCCAAGCGACGTTCGTAACGACCGAGTCGGGAACCGGTCTAGTGCACGTCGCTCCTGCATTCGGTGAAGCAGACTACAACGCATTGCAAGACCAGGCTCGTTTTGATCGGGAGCTACTTGGCCTCCCGTTGTTTAACTGCGTCGGTCCCGACGGCAAGTTCACCGACGAGGCGCCTGAGTTCGTCCGGGGGCGGTGGGTCAAGGACTGCGACAAGGACATCGTCCGCAACCTCAAGGAGCGTGGGCTGCTGTTCCACCAAGAGCAGTACCTGCACGACTACCCGTTCTGCTGGCGGGCCGAACAGGACCCGCTGATCCAGTACCCGCGCGAGAGCTGGTTCATCAAGACCACGGCGTTCAAGGACGCCATGCTCGAGAACAACGCGGCGATCAACTGGCTCCCCGGCCACATCCAGGAAGGGCGCTTCGGCAAGTTCCTCGAGTCGAACGTCGACTGGGCCCTCAGCCGCGAACGCTACTGGGGGACGCCGCTGCCGATCTGGGAGTGTGAAGCGTGCAGCAGGCAGCAGGCAGCGGACAGTTACGACGAGCTCTTGGCGAAGCCCGGCGCCGCGGGGTTCGACGTATGGGAGAAGGCCAAGGCCGCGAACCCGAGCCTGCCGGACGACCTACGCGTCCACAAGCCGTACATCGACGCGATCACCTACGACTGCCCCTGCAAGCCCGGCGCGCGGATGAAGCGCGTCACCGAGGTCATCGACTGCTGGTACGACAGCGGCGCGATGCCCTTCGCTCAATGGGGGTACAAGGGAATGCGGAGTGCGGAAGGGGGAGTGCGGAATCCTGAGCCGGGTGGCGCAAGCCCCCGGAGCGCGGCGCCGAGCGACGCCGCAGCACGCTTCGCCGCCCAGTTCCCCGCTGACTTCATCAGCGAAGCGATCGACCAAACCCGCGGCTGGTTCTACAGCCAACTGGCGATCAGCACGATGCTTTGGAGTGGGCAGCAGGCAGAGGGGAGCGGGCAGGAAGCCCTCGCCTCTCGCGGGTCGCCTCTCGCCTCTTTCCCTCATCCCTTCCGCAACTGCATCGTCCTCGGGCTGATGCTCGGCGAGGACGGGCAGAAGATGAGCAAGAGCAAGCGGAACTACCGCGACCCGGCAGAGATCTTCGACCTCTACGGCGCCGACGCGCTGCGCTGGTACCTGCTGGCGAACCAGCCGCCGTGGACCTCGATCCGCTACAGCGAGCAGGCGATCAAGGACTCGATCCCCGAGTTCTTGCTGCGCTTGTGGAACTGCTACAGCTTCTTTGTGATCTACGCGAACATCGACGGGTTCGATCCGAAGGGGGAGCTCCCTGAGCCGGGTGGCGCAAGCCCCCGGAGTACCGCCTGCGCTCAAACGCTCACCGCCGACGAGTTCGCCCACGCCGAATCCTACCGCCCGCTTGCCGAGCGCGACGAGCTCGACCGCTGGGTGCTGGGCGAGCTGGAGCGGACCGTGACGCTGGTGACCGAGCGGATGGACGCGTACGACAACTTCGGCGCCGCCGCGGCGATCACCGAGTTCGTCGACGGGCTGTCGAACTGGTACGTCCGGCGCTGCCGCGACCGCTTCTGGGCGAAGGACCAGCGCTCTGCCGACAAGCTCGACGCCTACTGGACGCTCTACGAGTGCCTGGTGACGACCAGCAAGCTGATCGCCCCTTTCACGCCGTTTCTCGCCGACACGATGTGGCGGAACCTGGCAGGCCCTTTCCGCCAAGACGGCGTTGTTGGTGACTCCGCCCCGGAGAGCGTCCACCTCGCCGACTACCCGATCGCCGACGCCACGCGCATCGACACGCAGCTCTCCGAGCGGATGGCGCTCGTGCGGCTGGTCGCTTCACTGGGTCGCAACGCCCGCTCGGCGGCCGACCTCAAGGTTCGTCAGCCCCTGGCCAAGGTCGAGGTGATCCTCGCCGAGCCGACGCACCGCGCTTGGCTCGCCGAGCACGCCGCCGTGCTCGAAGGGGAGCTCAACGTCAAGCGCGTCGAGTTCGCCGAGCGGGCCGACGAGTACGTCGCCTACCAGGTGCTACCCAACTTCAAGCTGCTCGGCAAACGCCTCGGCAAGCTCCTGCCGGGGGTCAAGCAGGCGCTCGGCTCGGCCGACGGCGCGACGCTGCTCGCCGAGCTGCGCTCGTCCGGCAAGATCACACTCGCCATCGACGGCGAGTCGGTGGACCTCACCGACGAGGAGATCGAAGTCCGCCTCACCGCCAAGCCGGGCTGGGCCGCCGCGAGCGACCGCGGCGTGGTCGTGGTGCTATCGACCGAGCTGACGCCCGAGCTCGTGGGTGAAGGCCTCGCCCGAGATTTGGTGCGCGCGATCCAGGACCGTCGCAAGGAACTCGGCTGCGAGTTCACCGACCGGATCAAGGTGGGGGTCGAGACCGACTCGGCCGAGCTGCGTGCGGCGGTGGAGGAGTTCCGCGACTTCATCGCCGGCGAGACGCTGGCCGACAAGGTCGGGCTGTCGCTCGTCGAGCAGGAGAAGGGCGCCCCGTGTAGGATCGGAGACGCCGACGCCCTGCTGTCGGTTGTCGTCGCCTAGCGCTCCGCTACGCCGCAGTCACTCCTACGGAGGTCCGACATGAACCGAAAGGCTGCGCAGATGGGAGAAATCCGGGTCGATGTCACGCTCACTAACGCGTTCGACCACTCGCTTGAGCGCCGGGGCTCGCTGACGTTCGCCGAGGTGCGTAGCGTCACCGTCAGCGCCATGGTCGATACCGGGGCGATCCGTTCGTGCATCCCGCGCGAGTTGGCCGACCAGCTCGGCCTTCGGACGATGAAGGAGATGCAAGTCGAGCTCGCGGACGGCGGCAACGTGACGGTCGGCCTTACCGAACCCCTGGAGTTCGACCTTCTGGACCGAACTACAGTCGATTCGGCGCTCGTCCTCGGCAACGAAGTCCTACTCGGCCAGACGATTCTTGAGACGACCGACCTGCTGGCGGACTGCGCGAACCAACGCCTGATTCCCAACCCCGCCCACCCCGACGGGCCCGTCCTGAAGGTCAAGCGAGCCCGCGAGTCGTGAACGTCGCCGTGCTGATCTCCGGCTCGGGCCGGACGCTGAAGAACCTGCTCGAGCTGTCGCGTGACGGCGACTTGCCGATCGACGTGCGCTTGGTGATCTCGAGCAGCGCGGCGGCCGGGGGCCTCGCGCACGCGGCGGATGCCGGCGTGCTGTCGCTCGTCGTCGAGCGCCGCGACTACGACTCCGACAAAGCTTACGGCGACGCGGTCTTCGCCCCCTGCCGCGCGGCGGGGGTCGAGCTCGTGGTGATGGCCGGCTTCCTCAAGCTGGCCCCCGTCCCCGCGGACTTCGCGGGGCGCGTGGTGAACATCCACCCCTCGCTGCTGCCGTCCTTCGGCGGCGCGGGGATGTACGGCGACCGCGTCCACAGGGGGGTGATCGAGCGCGGATGCAAGGTGACGGGAGTCACCGTCCACTTCGTCGATAACGAGTACGACCACGGCCCGATCGTGTGGCAGCAGCCGTGCCCGGTGTTCGACGACGACACCCCCGAGACGCTCGCGGCGCGGGTCTTCGAGCTCGAGAAAGAAGCCTACCCGGCTGCGCTGCGACTGATCGCTGCTGGCCGTGTGCAGATCGAAGGGGGCCGCGTGCGGATCGCCCGCGCGAAGCACGGCGACCGCGGCCCCGGACCGATCGGCGAGTAGCCACGCCGTTCACCACGGAGGTCACAGAGAGCACAGAGGGCGCTCTTCCTCCGTGCCCTCTGAGTCCTCTGTGGTGAATCGGGTCGTGCGCTTACTTCTTCAGCGCGTCGCGGATCTCGCGGAGCAGCATGACGTCCTCGGGCGGGGCGGCCGGCGCGGCGGCTTCGGCCTTCTTTAGCGAGTTCATCAACTTCACGGCGAGGAAGATCGCGAACGCCACGATAATGAAGTCGATGATCGTCTGCAGGAACATCCCCACGCCCAGCGTCGGGGCCTTCATTCCCTCGGCCAACTCGGGGACGGGGAGCGTGACGACGTAGTCTTTGAAGTCGACTCCACCCTGCAAGTACCCGACGATCGGCATCACGATCTTCTCAACGAGCGAGGCGACGATCTTACCGAACGCCGTTCCGATCACGACCCCGACTGCCAGGTCGACAACGTTGCCACGCATCGCGAACTCTTTGAACTCTTTGAGCATTCCCATCGCCTGGATCTCCTTATGCATGAGTGCGTAGAAGCGCGGTGGGACCGAATCGATTCGGGCCGCCGCTCCCCCCCAACTGGGGGCCGTGGGGGCGAATGCTATCCCCTATCGGGGGGATCGCAAATGCCGAAGCACGCGCGCGATGTCCGGCGCTAGAGGCGCCTCGAACGAGAGTCGCGCGCCGGTGGTAGGTTGATCGACCTCGAGCCGCTCGGCGTGTAGTGCTTGCCGCATCAGGAGTGCGGGTTCCCCGGGCACCAGGAGTCCCCCCTCGAGCTCGGTGAGGGTGATGCGGCTGCGGCCGCCGTAGAGCCGGTCGCAAAGGATGGGCCACCCGGCGTGCGCGAGGTGGACGCGAATCTGGTGCGTGCGGCCCGTCTTCGGGAACGCGCGAACAAGCGTGAATCGCCGGAACCGCTCGGCTACTACGAACTTGGTCACCGCCTCGCGGCTGTCGGGGTGCCCTTCGCGCACCGCCATCTTGTCACGCTGCGTCGGGTGCGAACCGATCGGCTTATCGACCACGTCGGCGTCGCGGTCCATTGGCCCGAGGACGATCGCCACGTACTGCTTCTCGACGGTCCGGTCGTGGAACTGGGCCGCGAGCCGCTCGTGGGCGCGGTCGTTCTTGGCGACGACCAGGACGCCGCTCGTGTCGCGGTCCAGTCGGTGGACGATCCCCGGCCGAGTCGGCCCGCCGGTCGTGCTGAGGTTTGCCCCAAAGTGGTGCGCCAGGGCGCTGGCGAGCGTCCCCTCCCAGTGCCCCTTTGCCGGGTGGACGACCATCCCCGATGGCTTGTTTACTGCGACGAGGTCGTCGTCCTCGTACAGCAGGTCGAGCGCGATCGCCTGCGGCCGGGGACCCTCGGCGGGGCGCTCGAGTCGCTCGACGCGCACGACCATGCCGAACTCGAGCCGCAGCGAGGGCTTTTCTGCCGCGAAGCCCTCCGACGACGCGCCGCTCACGACGACGTGCCCTCCGTCGATCGCCTTTTTGAGCAGCGTGCGGCTGAAGTCGGGGAGCCACTGTGCGAGGGCCGCGTCGAGTCGGGCGCCAGCGATCGACTCATCGACCGAACGCTCGAACGGGAACGCGCTATCGGCCGCGCGAACGAACGGGGCGCCCGGCGACCGGTCTTGATCGACAAGCGACGCGTCGTCGTCGGCGTCGCCGTCGTTCATCGCGTGGGAGTCGGCGGCCAAGCGGCTACTTCGCGGGCTCGGCGGCCGGCGTCTCTACAGCGGGAGTTTCGGGCGCGACCGTCTCGACAGCTGGCGTGTCGGCCGGGTCACCCCCTGCCGAGCCTTCGTCCGCCGCCGCTTCGCCCGAGGTGGCGTCGGCGGCGGGCTCTTCAGGCTGCGTCTGGACCTTCGACAGGATGTCGTCGAGCGTCGCCTCGGTCTCTGCCGGGGTTGCGACGTCGTCCGGCTCGAGGTCGGGCCGCGTCGCCGCTCCGGCCGGGCCGGCCTTGGCCGACGCCTGCGCGAGCCACGCGTAGTCGTCCTTCACGCGCGGGGCGGCCAGTTCCTCGGCCCGCGCCGCAGCCAGCTTGCCGAACGAACCGGTCACGCGGCCGTACTGCTCGATCGCCTTGTCGATCTCGCCGCGCATGTCGAAGGCCCGCGCAACCCCGTAGCTGGCCCGCGCGGCGATGCCGGCGTCCTTGGCATCGACGAGGCGCTCGTAGACCGCTACCGACTCGTCGATCGCCGTGTCGGCCAAGGGCCGGTTGCGGAGGAACTGGTCGGCGGCGAAGAACATCCGGCCGTCGGCCCAGGTGATGTCGGCCCAGTCGGCGACCGGGGTGCCGGGGTGCTCGTTCGAAGCGTCGCGGAGGGCGTCGAGGCTCGGCGTGCTCCCCTCCATCGCGAGCGTGTAGCTCCGCCACCGCTCAGCAACGGTCGATTCTTGCGTCGAGCTGTACGAGTTCCATCCAATGACCCCGGCGACCGCGACCACCGCGCCGACTCCGATCGCGGGGAGCATCGGCTGCACCCGGTCGAAGGCCTCGGTGAGCCAGTTCGCGAGGGCGTTTTCCTGCAGCTCGTGGCGGTGTTCCGAGTCCATGGCGTCGCGTCGAAAAGGGGTGCGGCCTGGCCCCGCGGTGGGTTCGCGGGGTCGGGGCTGGGGTGGTCGGCGAAAGCCTGTATCGTAGGGGGAAGCGTCGAAACGCGGAAGGCGGACGCAGAAGGCGTTGAGCCCCGCCCCCTCGTCGCGGCGAGCCCCGCCTCCGCCCTCCGCCCCTCGATCCGCCAGCGCTCGCGTGTCCGACGGCCTCAATCCCGCCCAGCGCGACGCCGTCCGGACCCTCCGCGGGCCGTTGCTGGTGCTCGCCGGCGCCGGGACCGGCAAGACGCGGGTCGTGACCTTCCGGATCGCCGAGCTGATCCGCGGCGGCGTCCTCCCCGAGCGGATCCTGGCCGTGACGTTCACCCGCAAGGCGGCGGGGGAGATGCAAGAGCGCGCCGCCGCACAGCTCAAGGGGGGACGCAAACGCGCCGCGAAAGACGCCCCGAAGCCGGAGATCTCGACGTTCCACTCGCTCTGTGTCCGCGTTCTGAGGCGGCACGCGAAGCGGCTGGGGTACCCCGAGCGGTTCACGATCGCCGACCGCGGGGACCAGGAGTCGCAGGCCCGCTCGGCCCTGCGCGAGATCCGCGCCCCGGCCGAAGCCCTCAAGCCGGCCGACCTGCTGGGGGCGATCGGGCGCTGGAAGATGGCGTCGATCCAACCGGACGGCGCCGCCCAGCTCGCCGAGACCGACCGCGACCACCTGGCGGCGGTCGCCTACCGGCGCTACCAGAACAACCTCAAGAAGGCGGGCGTCGTCGATTTCGACGACCTGCTAATGCTCACCGAGCGGCTGTTCGTCGAGTTCCCGACGGTCCGCCGCGACGAGGCGGGACGCTTCGACCACGTGATGGTCGATGAGTACCAAGACACCAACCACAGCCAATACGAGGTGGTCCGCGGCCTCGCGATGGGGCACCGCAACCTGTGCGTGGTGGGGGACGACGACCAGTCGATTTACGCGTGGCGTGGCGCCGAGGTGACGCACATCCTCAACTTCCGGCGCGACTGGCCCGACGCTAAGGTCGTGCGCCTCGAAGAGAACTACCGCAGCCTGTCGCCGATCATCGAGTGCGCGAACACGCTGATCCGCTTCAACAGCAAACGCCACGACAAGGTGCTTCGCCCGCAGCGCTCGGGGGGCGAGCGCCCACGCGTCCTGCAACTGAAGGACGAGGGGGAAGAAGCGCTACGCGTAGTCCGCGACGTGCGCGAGAAGCTCGACGAAGGGGGCTGGGGCCTGTTGGGCGAGGCGCGCGAACACCACGAGCGCTCGGGGCGCCCGACGCTCAAGCCCGCCGACTTCGCGATCCTCTTTCGCACAAACGAGCAGCCGCGGGCGTTCGAGGCCGAGCTCCGCGCGGCGAAGCTCCCCTACGTGTTGATCGGCGGCCAGAGCTTCTACGACCGCCGCGAGGTCCGCGACGTCCTCAGCTACTTGAAGCTCGTGGCGAACCCCGACGACGAACCCGCCTTGCTGCGAATCCTCAACACGCCGCCGCGTGGGATCGGCGACGCGGCCCGCGAGGCGCTGATGACCGCGGCCGTCGAGCGCGGCGTGCCGATGTGGCGCGTGATCGACGCCCCCGCCTCGCACCCGGCGCTCCCCGACGCGGCAAGACGCGGGGTCGAGTCGCTCCGGTCGATGGTCGCGGGTTGGCGCGCCGCGGTTGGCGTCATTCCGATCGACCGACTGGTCGATCGAGTCATCGACGAGTCGGGCTATCTGGCCGACCTCGCGCGGCTCTACCCCGACCCGGCCGAGCGTGAGGCGCGCACCGCTGCCGTGGGGGAGCTTGTGAACGCGGCCGCGGGCTTCGCCGCCAAGGGCGCCTCGCGGTCGAAGGCCAAGGACCCGTTGATGGCGTTCCTCGACGAGATCGCCACCGGCGAGCGCGACGACTCGGAGGACAAGGAGTCGCAGCTCGGCCGCAACGCGGTGGCGCTTATGACGCTGCACGCGGCGAAGGGCCTCGAGTTCCCCCACGTCTATCTGGTGGGGATGGAAGAGGGGATCCTCCCCCACAAGCGTTCGCTCGAGATGGGGGAGACGGCGATCGCCGAAGAGCGCCGGCTGGCCTACGTCGGCGTCACGCGCGCCCGCGAACGGCTGACGCTGTCGCTCGCGCTGACGCGCCGCAAGTGGGGCAAACCGCGCGACACGTTCCCGAGCCGCTTCCTCTACGAGATGACCGGCCAAGCCGACAACCCGCGCTACCTGGAGTCGAAGGCGGGCAAGAAGGCGAAATCGGGGAAGCGTTGAGGTCGCTCACGTCGAACGCCGCCGCCGAAGGTATCGGCGGCGGCGTTCGGCAGTTGCAGCTCGTGTCGGCGGGCCGTTCCCGACGACCGCCCGGCCGCTCAGCAGCGGCGTGCGCCGGCGAAACCGGCTGCGAGGAACATCGCCAGCACGGCCGCCGCCGGTTCGGGGACGGCGACTATGCGACCCTCGCCCGACAGTGGGTACTGGGCCGCGGTGACCACCCCCGCAAGCCCACCCCCTGCTGCGCTGGTCGTTAGGTACCCGATCAGGGCGTCGGAGTAGTTCGTCGTCAGCACGGTCACCGGGCGGCCGGCGATCGACGGGCCGTACCCGTCCCCACCACCGGCGACGAAGCTGTTGGTCGCGACGTCGAACAGCCCAGTGAACTGGCTGCCGAGACCCCTCGACCAGATCGGCGAGCCGTCGGCGAGCCGGATTTCTAGCACCCGTGCGCCGGGGGCGAGCGTGTTGTCGTAAGTAAAACTGACTCCCGCGATCTGCGCGAAGCGGCCGTTGTCGTTCTCCACCGCCGAGACGCTGTGCTCGAGCATCGCGGCGAGCGTCGTGGCGTTCACGTCACCGATCACGGCGGTCGTGTTTGCGAACGGCAGCACGCCGATCGCCTCGCCCTGGGTAATCAAGCCATCGACGTTGTCGTCGAGGTTGTCGCGGATCCCCCCCGAGTTCGTGAGCGCGATCAACGTGTTGCCCGGGGTCAGGCCGCGGGCCTCGTTATCGACGGCCCAGACGAACGCGTCGGCGACCAGGTTCCCGAGGTTCGTCTCGCGCCGGCGGATGACGCGCGGACCACCGGGGTTGCCGGCGTTGTGCTCGAGGTACACGTCGGTGGCGCCGATCCGCAGCGCGTTGTTCGCCGCGATCGCGCTCGTGAGCGGCGTGACGATGGTCGATTGCACCGTCGGGTCGGCCACAACGGCGGCCTTCGAGACTAGGTGGGCGTCACCGCTGACGTTCACCACGTCGCCGGCCGTGTCGAAGTCGATGTTCAGTTGACCGACGTAGAAGTACTCGCCGACCGTCGTCACCACGGCGACGTTCTTGCCGTCGGCGTCGGCGACCGTCACCGGGTAGGGGCCGTCACGCTGTGCGAGCGTGTTGCGGGCGTTGGGGCTGTTGATCAGCAGCTCGTCGCCACCCCCGGCGATCACCACGTCGACGCCGCGCAGCTGGCCGACGAGCGCGATCTCGTTGTTGAAGCTCTGCAGGTGCGACGACAAGACGATCTTGTTGACCCCCTGCGCCAGCAACGCATCGACCTCGGCCTGCACGGCCGGCAGGACGGGGTTCACGCCGACCAGTCCGGGGGTCGAGATCACCGGGAGGTCGGTCGTCGTGGCGCCGACGATCCCGTAGCGCTCGGCGCCGCGCGTGACGATCGTGCTCTTGGCCAGCCGCGTCCCGACCAGCGGCGCGAGCGAGGCCTCGGGGGCGAAGTTCAGGTTGGCCGACAGGAAGGGGGCCGTGCCGCCGCTCGTCGCGTAGGAGTCGATGAACTCGCGGAGCACCGCCGGCCCGAAGTCGAAGTCGTGGTTCCCGAGCGTGATGGCGTCGTACTGGATCGCCGCCAGGGCCTGGGCGTCGAAGAACGTCCGGCTGCCGGCGGGGCCCGAGTTGAGGCTGGCGTTGAACGCGGCACCGGCCAGGAAGTTGTCCCCCGAGCTGATCGTCAGTTGGTCGCGACCCGCTTGCGCGGTGCGGAGCCCATTGAGCGTCGAGACGAAGTGCGCGACGCCGCCGAAGTTGGCGTCCCCCAGCAGCCGCGACTCGCCGTCGTTGTTGTGGAAGATCGTCAGCGACGTGAGCTGAGCGCTGGCCGCGGGGGCGAACGCCGCGGCCACAACGGCCGCGAGGATCGGGTTGAGTTTCATTGGGTCTTGCTCCGGGTGGAGTGCCAAGGTGGAAAAACAACGCTGAACTTAGGCGCGAACTCCGAATGGCTGGTTAACGCTGCGTTAAGTTCGTGTGTAGAACCCGTGCGGCTTCACCCGGGCGCGGAGCCTGCGAGCCGCTCTAGCGGAGGCGTACGGGTTGATCGCGACCATGGATCGACGAACAACGCCCGATTGGGGGGCGACCGAGAAGCGCGGCGCTTTCACGAAGCATCTGAAGCTCCCCGCTGCCGGCCCATAGGTTTTGCGATGCGCAGCGAGTGGCCCCATCGAAGCGGCGCGCGGTTCGGGTTTCGGCCGCGACTCCGCTTCGTTGACGACTTCGGTTGGCCAATATAGAGTGCTGCCAACATCCTCCCGAGCACTCCCAAGGCGTTGCCATGGCGCGTTTTCCATTCGTCGCTGGTTCATGCCAACGCCTTCTCGCATCGGTCCTTGTCGTGGCTGGCGCCGCTGAAGCAGCGGAAGCGTCTGTCTATTACGAAGCCCAGATCTGGGCCCCGCCGGTCGCCTACCCCGGCTACGACGTCGGCTATCGCTCCGGATACGACGCGGCGTTTGCGCCCGCCTTCGAGGGGGGCAAGGTGCGCGGCGTCACCGTCGGAACGACCGAGGGGAGCACGCAGGGCCGCGCCGCGGGCTACGCGGTCACCTACCAGCCGACGTTCGACGCCTTCTACCCGACGCAGGTCGAAAGCGGGTTCGCGTCCGGTTACGTCTTTGCCTACCCCTACGCGTACAACGAGGCGTTCCAGCGCGGCGTGGCTGCCGGTAGGCCCGTCTGGCAGAGCGGCTGGAGTGGCGGCTCGTCCAGCTCGTCCAGCGTGATCATCACCGCCGGCTGGAACCCCAACGGATTTAATGGGGCCGACTACACCGTGTGGCGCGACGCGCTGGGTGTCGGCGAGTACGACCGCGGGGTCAATGAAGGGTCGTCAGCGGGTCGAATCGCAGGCGACGCGGCCGGGTACGCCCAAACCTACCCGGGGGCGTTCGAAGCCGCGTTCGCGGTCGCCGAGCCCGCCGGTCGCGCGATCGGGGTTTTCGAAGGTGCTTACACCGGAGCTTCGCGAGGGTACTCCGACGCCTACAATTTGGGATACACGGGTGCGATCGACGACGCCAGTCTTAGCGGGTACCAGGAAGGCTGGAACGCGGTCTTCGGCATCGCTTCCGATTCGCAGCGTGACGCCTGGATGGTCTTCGCCCCCGAAGCGGCGGCGTTCTACGATCCGCGTGCGTCCATCAACTTGGGGGCGATTTCCCAGCAGTACGCCGTCAACATGGGGATGATCCCCGAGCCGACGAGCGCGATGCTCGTCGCGACGTTGGCGCTCTTCGCTTCGGGCCGTCGTCGGAACGGCTGAGGGCGAGCCCGGGCTCGTACCTCGACGACGTCGGGTTGGTCTGGCGGGCGGCCGTCGCTCGAAATCCCGGCAGATTCTGCGGTGGGCCCTGGACTCCCCCCCCGGTCGGATGAGTAACCTCATCAGTGGCCCCTGTTCGGGGGGCCCGCCGCGTTCGCGGCGACTCGTCTTGATCTACCCTCTTCGAGGAGTTTGCTAATGAACCTCAGGAAAGCCGCGCTCTGCGCGGCGGCGCTCGTCTCGTTCGTCGGCGCCACGTTCTTCGCCGCCCCCCGAGCGCTCGCGATCACCACGCTCGGGTCGAACGTCGATTCGGTGATGTCGCTGATCTACGACCCCAGCAACGGCAACGTGTTTGTCGAGAACTTCGGTCAGTTCGGCGCTTCGGTCCAACGTTTGACCCTGGCGTCGAGCACGCCGATTCTGATCCCCGCGAACCTCAACATCGCCCCGCTGATTCCACCGGCGCCCGCGCCGACGATCTTCTCGAACACAGCGTCGCTGCTCGACATTGGCCGACCCGTGGGACTGTTGGGGACTGGCTCGTCGCTCGGTGCGATCCTCCCGCCAGGGGTGCCCACCGCCACGCTGCTCTCGGAGCTGACGATCACCTACCAGGGGACCGTTTCCCCTGGGCCGGGGTCGATCGGCGACCTCCTGATCAGCGTCGTCGGGGGCTCGCAGAACAACCCGGTGCTGCCGGGCCCCGGCAACCCGCCTGGCTTCTTCCGCTTCTTCAACGTGGCGACGGGGCAGTGGTTCGACCCCCCGATGACGTTCGGCTACGACTACCAGATGAACTCGGCGTCGCAGTTCACGTCGGTCGGCCTGCCGGTCGGGCTGGGGAACAACTACACGGTCACCAGCAACGAAGGGATCGTGACCGGCCTGCAAGGGGGGGCGGTCCACGCGTTCTCGTCGGGTGTGACCGGCTTCCAGATCACGGGGATCAGCCCGCTGGTGGACGGCGACCAGCAGGACGCCTTCCCGGTGTTCTTGACCTTCGACACGCCGACGGCGAGCTTCAGCATGCAGGCGCTGAACGTGCCCGAGCCGTGCGCTACGGCGATGGCGGGCCTCGCACTGGTTGGAGTCGCTCGGCGTCGCCGCGCGTGACTCGAGTCAGAAGGGTAGACAGGAACGCCGCCGCGAGGCGCCCGCGGCGGCGTTTCGTTTTTCGATTGGTAGCGGCGAACCCTCGCTGGTGGCCCGACCGCGGCGCGTCACAGCGGCACGACGACGATCGCGGGGGCGTAGCGAGCGAAGTCGCCGCCGTTGTGCGTCAGCAGGCGCGGGACCCCGTAGGCGACGCACGTCGCGGCGATGTTCGCGTCGTGGACTTGCTTCCCTTGCACACCGTGCCGCTCGACGAGGTCGAACAGGATCATTCGGGTCTTCTCCGATTCACCAGCCACGCGGTAATGGCGGCACAGCTCTTCGGCTTGGTCCAGGACGGCCGTGATCGGACGCTCGCCGCGCATGTCGGGTCGTGTCATCTGAACCAGGAACTCGCGAACGATCTGCGTGCTGATCCAGACTTCGGTCTGGTCTGCGTCTAGTTGTTCAAGCGCTTCGAGAGCGGCCGCGTGCCACGGAGAATCGGGGTTGCCCGCGTGCACCAGCACGTTCGTGTCGATCATCAGCGGGTCAGGGCTCGTCGTCATACAGGTCCTCCCGGCGAAGGATCATCCCGGGAGGCCATTTGGCGCCTTCGAGAACGGGGAACGACCACTTCTCCGGTGTGCCTGTCGAGGATCCTGCTCCGTTCGCAGCGGGCGGACACGCTTCGACCGATTCGTCGAGGACCGCGACCACGCGATGGCGCCCGGTCGGGGCGTCGGGGGGGAGCTGGACCACGAGCCGCCGGTCGTCGGCGATATCGACCACGGTCTCGATCGTGCGGATGGCCACGGCGCGGACCCCTTCGAATCGGATGCTAGGCGGAGGCCGAATTATAGCCCGCGCCTCGGAGTCGGCGCTGGACTCCCCCGTGGCGGCCTTGGCGCTCGTGACGTCGCGGCGGTTCGCTTACTTCGCTGTCGCCCGCGAGCCCTACTTGAACATCGCCGGGTTCTCGGTGCTGAAGTCGGCGTCGGTGAAGCCGTTGTTCAGCTTCAGGTTGGTGTAGATGTAGCGCTCTTCGAGCACCGGCTCGCCTCCCACCACCTCCGGCCAACTGTACGCCTCGTAGGCGACCGGCAAGCGCAGCTCGTGGTCGATGAAGATCCGCGCCTTGTGGAACTTGAAGTTCTTGCGCGGCACCGGGTGGGTCGCCTCGATCATCGTCGCCGGGCGGCCGTCGATCTTCACGCCGTCGTTGTGCGTCACCTCGCACTCGGCGTACTTGCTGTCGGCCTCGGCGATCTGGATCAGCTCGGTCGTCAGGTTGCGGATCCCGGCCTTGGTGATCGGGTACTTCTGGTTCCGCATGGCGAGCGTCCCCTCGGGGTCGAGGTTCATCACCCCCAGGCGGCGCTGCCAGCCGGAGCCCATCGCCACGAGCTTGCCGGCGTTTTGGTCGGCGACGAACAGCGCTTCTTGACCGGGGTTCGGCGCGATGAACCGCATGTAGACGCTGAACGGCCGGTGCCGGACGCGGAGCTCCATCTGCTGCGCGGGGCCGCGGTCGCCGCTGATCCGTTCGACCTTGGTGAACTTGGCCGCGTAGTCGGCGACCTGCGCGTCGATGTCGGCGAGCGCCCCCTTCGCGAGCCGCAGGCAGGGCCCGAGCGGGTGCTCGCCCGGCTGCGGCGTGAGGTCGAAGGGCCCGGCCGCGGCGGTTGCGCTCGCCGGGACGACGTGGCGGTCGATCGGCGGTTCAACCGCGAGAGTCGTGTCGATGGGCCCCTTGTCAGTTGACACAGCCCCGGGAGGTGTCGCCCCGAACTCCGATTCACTGGCGGGCGTTGCGGCCTGCGCGGGGGGGGCGGCGACGCGGTAGACGGGTTGCGTCAGGCGCTGTGCGTCGGCCCGCTCCGTACGTAGGCCAGTAATCGCCCCCGCGAGCGCAGCGTAAACCGCAACTCGATGGGGGGCTGACAGGTTCGAAAGCGACATCCGTGCGGCTCCGAATCGGCGGGGAAGGGCGGGTCGAGTCGTGTCGGCCATGGCGTCCGTTGGCGGCGGCCGCAGGACCAGGCGTCTCCACGCGATCGTCTGTGGGCGCCCACCTTGCGGCGGCTTCGATACAATGCGAGCGGGGCAGGCAACGGCCGCAGCGGCGTGTTTCGCACGGTGTGTGGCTCCCAGATTGCCCGCTTCGCCCTATCGTAGACCAGCCCCCAAACGCCCGGAAGAGAGATTCGTGCCCCCCCACGATGCCCCGCAGTCGTCGCTGGCGCCGGCGCTGGTCGCCCCGCCGAAGGTCGCCAAGGTGATCTCGGTCCCGTTCGACGAGAACACCTACGTGTTCCACCTCGAAGGGCAAAGCGACTGCGTCGTCTTCGACCCCGGGTTGCAGCCGGGGGCGATCGTTAAGGCTTGCGAAGAGCGGGGAATCACCCCCGCGGCGATCCTCTGCACACACGGGCACGCCGACCACATTGCTGGCAACGGCGCCCTCAAGGAGCGCTGGCCCGGCTGCCCCCTGGTGATCGGCCGAGGGGATGCCCCCAAGCTGTCGGACCCGGTTGGCAACCTCTCGGCCGGCTTTGGGTTCGAGGTCCTCAGCCCGAACGCCGACCAGCTCGTCGAGGGGGGGAGCGTCGTCACCGCGGCCGGCATGGCGTGGCGGGTGCTCGACACGCCGGGCCATTCGTCGGGGCACGTCTCGTTCTTGCTCGAGGCGCAGGATCGGCTGCACGTCGTCGCGGGCGACGTGCTGTTCCGCCACGGCGTGGGTCGGACCGACTTCCCCGACGGCGACTTCGAGACGCTGCGTGAGTCGATCCACTCGCAGCTCTTCACGCTCCCCGACGACGCGCTCGTCTACCCGGGCCACGGGCCGACGACGACTGTCGGCGAAGAGCGGCGACACAACCCGTACGTCGGACGGCTCGCGGGCTACGTCGAGCTGTAGCGCCGGACTCCGTCGCGTGCGCAACGCTTACGCGTAGCGCAGCACCGTGCCGCTAACGCAGCGCCGCGTCGTTTTGCCGTCGTCGATCACCAGCGCCCCGTCGGCCGCGATCCCGACGCAGCGTCCTTCGATTGCGATGCCGCTCGAACCGATGCTGACCTCGCGCCCCGTGAGCAAAGACAGGACGTTCCAGTCTTCAACGATCGCCGGGTCCGCTGCCGCGACTTGTCGAAGCCGCGTCGCGAGCCCCGCTACAAGCGTGCCGAGCGCGAAGGTCGCGTCGAACGACTGGCCCGTGAGCCCGCTGACTGACGCCGCGGCGCCGCGGAGCGCTTCCGGGGCTTGATCGAAGTCGTTGCACAAGTTCCAGCCGATGCCGATCACCAGTCGGTCGGGGCGCGGCGCTTCCAGCAACACCCCGGCCAGTTTCCGCGGGCCCGCAGCGCTGAGCGTGACGACGTCGTTCGGCCACTTCACGAGGGGCTCGACGGCCGGTGCGATCATTCGGGTCGCGTCGCATACGGCGAGCGCGGTCGCCAAGGACGCGGCGCCGAAGCGATCGGGCGATAACCCAAGCGCCGCCGGGTCGATCAGCAGGCTGCAGAGGATCGCGCCGTCGGACGACCACCAGGCGTTTCCCCCGCGGCCGCGACCCGCCGTCTGTCGCGCCGCGACGACGAGGAGGGCGCTGGAATCGCCCTCCGCCCCGACCAATTGCTTCGCGTAGTCGCTGGTCGAGGGGACCTCATCGAACCACTCGACGCGATCAACGAGCGGGCGAACGCCCGAGAACGCGAGCAGCCGCGGGACGTCGATCGGCGTCGTGGCCATCGATTGCAGTCGGGGGGCGCCTAGAGCAACGACGGCGTGTCGGGTCGGTCGGCGCTCAAGGGAACGGCTTCTTCCTCGTCGTCGTGAAAGCCGCTCAGCGTCTCCATGCCGACCGATTCGTTGGTCGCCGCCTCGGCGCCGGTCGGCGGGGGGACGTAGGGGAACTCGAGGGTGAACGTGCTGCCGACGTTCGGCTCGCTCGCGACGTGCACCGTGCCACCGTGCTCCTCGGCGATCTTTCGCGTGACGGCGAGGCCCAGCCCCGTGCCGCGGGACCCCTTGCCAGAGACGAACGCGTTGAAGATCGCCCCCAATCGCGATTTATCGATGCCGATCCCGGTGTCACGCACGACGACGTTCGCGATCCCCGACTGCTCGTTGATCGTGGCCGAGACCTCGACCAGCGCGGGGTCACGCCCCTCGCAGGCGTCGATCGCGTTGGTCACGAGGTTCAGCACCGCGCGGTGGACCGCCTCGGGGTCGAACATAAGTCGCGGCGGCGAAGACTGCGGCGACCAACGGATCTCGACCCCCGCCTCCGAAGCGCGGGTGCGCATCAGTTCGACGACGTCGCCGACGGTCGCCACGAGGCTCGCGACCTCGGGCTCTGGCTCGCGCTCTTTGCTGTAGGTGAGCATGTCGAGCACCAGCGACGAGATTCGCTCCTGGTTCTTCTCGACGATCGCCCAGCCCTTGTTCACCGTGCTGACCGCGCGCCGGGCCGCGTTGAGGTCGGCCTCCTCGCCGCTCGTCTCGTCGAGCGCCTTGGCGTGGTCGCCGAGCCCGAGCTCGATCAGGTAACTCCCCCCGCGGACCCCCTGGAGGATGTTCTTGATGTGGTGCGACAGCGTGGCGATCGTCTGCCCTACCGCCGCCAAGCGCTCGGCCTGGACCATCGCCCGGTAGTGCGACGTGTCCTCGACGGCGAGCGCCGCCTGGTGCGCGATGGCGATCATCAGCTTGAGGTGCTCTTCGCCGAACTTGTTGGCGCTGCGCCGCTCGAGGATCTCCTTGGCGGTGCTCGACGTGTCGATGTAGATAACACCCACCAGGTCGTAGCGCCCCTGCATGGGGACGCAGATCGCCTCGCGGACCCCCATCGCCATGATGCTCTTCGCCGGGTCCCAGCGGTCGTCATCGACAGCGTTGCTGGTGAGGACCCCTTCGCGTCGCTCGACGACGTAGTCGAGGATCGTCTTCGAGATGCTGATCTTGGCGCGTTCTTCGCCGTGGGCCGGGTTCGCCGCGGCGCTCCCATCGACGCCGCGCCGGTGGCGGCGGACGCGCGGCGTGAGCTGCCCTGTCTCGTCGTCGCGCAGCAGGATGCAGCCCCGGTCGGCATCGACCCACTCGAAGATCATGTCCATGATCCGAGCGATCAGTTGATCGATGTCGAGCGTGTGGCTGACCGCGATCGCCGTGCGGTACATCAACTGCAGGTTGCTGCGGGCCCGCGCCAGCCACGGGCTTTGCGTTTGGTCGGCCGGGGTCGCCAGCAGGTCGCTCCCCTCCGCCTGGCTGATCGTCCGCAGGATCCGCGAGCCGTCGTCGCGGCCCGGGCCGGCGATGTCGATGTCTCCCCGGACAACCTCCAGCGAGTCCTGCGAGCCGGTGAACAGCAGCAGCGTCCGGCCCATCTGCAACTGGTCGCCCGACATCAGCCGCCGCTCGCGGACCGGCTTGCCGTTGACGTGCGTGCCGTTCGAGCTGTTGAGGTCGCGCAGGACGTAGCCCCCCCCCGACTCCTGAAGCACCGCGTGCTTGCGCGACACCTCGGTGTCGTGGAGCTGGATGGTGTTGTCGCCGACCCGGCCGATCGAGACCTCGGGCGAGTCGAGCTGGTACCGGTGGCCTTGGTCGCGGCCTTGGATGACGAAGAGTGAAGGCACAGGACGCGGGGCGGCGCCTCGCCGCGAAGCGAGGCCGATGGCGGGGCTGGGTACAGGTCGCGAACCGCCGAAGCCGTAGGTGGCCCCAAAGGTACGCAGTGGATTCAGGAAAAGGCCAAACGCCCCGCCACGCGGCGCTCGGAGTCGCTTCGGGCCGCGGAGGGGGAGTCCGGCGGTCGACCCTTCAACGAAAGCGTCCGCGAAGCCGCCGGCTCAGGCAGCACGCCGCGACGCCAACGTGCCCCGAATCCTATGGGCTAAGGCGCCGAAGTGGTAGGGTTTTCGCAGGAACTCGTCCCCCCCGACCCCCGCTACCAGGGGGCGCCGGGCGCCGAGCAGGACGACTGGGACGCCATTGCGGGCCGCCCAATCGCGCAGCGAGTCCGCCGCCGCGGCGGTCGAAAGCCGCTCGCCGTCGATGTCGATCACGATCAGGTCGGGCGTCTCGCCGGCGGCAACCCGCTCGCCGGCCGACGGAGTCGCCGCTTCCCGCCCCTCGGCGCCGAGACGCTCGACCAGCGTGCGCAGCACTCCCCGGGTCTCGGAGTTGGGATCGACGATTAAGACACGCTGCGAGCTTGGCACGCGGCGGCCTCCGGTTGGGGGGGTACGGTCAGCCGGCTCGACGTGCGAGCGCGGCGGGGTGGCGGACGTTAGCGACGGCCGATCGCGCGGTCAAAGCCAAGTCGATGCCCGCACCGGCGGCGCAGCACGCACGATTCGTTAAGGTTTTCTTGCCGCGACGACCCGAACGTTTTGCTCCCGAATCCCCCCCCGAGGCGCGATGCGACCCACGTTGCTAGCTGCGATCCTCCTCGCTGCGGCGCCGTGCTGGGGGCTCGACTTGTCTAGAGAAGGGGGACTCGCTGTCGCCGGCGATCGCGAGGCTTCGGTCCGGCGGATGGCGCGCCTGGCGCGGGTCCTGTCGTCCGACGAACTCGAAGGGCGGGGACTGGAAACGGCCGGCCTCGACCTGGCCGCCGAGCGGATCGCCGAAGAGCTCCGCGCCGCGGGGCTGCGGACCGACGCCGTCTCCGGTGGCGCGTTCCAGGAGTTCGACGTGACGGTCGCAGCGACCCTCGGGCCGGCGAGCACTGCGGCGATCGTCGGTCCCGACGTGGCGCGCGAGCCCCTGACGCTGGTCCCGAACCTCGACTTCACACCGCTGGCGCTTGGCGGGCGCGGGGTTGTCGATGCCGAGCTCGTCTTCGGCGGCTACGGGATCGCCGCGCCGGAGCTCGAGTACGACGACTACGCCGGCCTAGAGGTCGCGGGGCGCGTTGTCGTGCTGCTGCGGCACGAGCCGCAGCAGGCCGACCCCCACAGCGTGTTTGACGGGACGGAGAACAGCCGCCACGCGGCGCTCGTGGCGAAGGTCGGGGGCGCCCTGCGACGCGGCGCGGCGGCGGCCGTCGTCGTGACCGACCCCGCGTCGATCGCGCTCGAGCTCGCCCGCTGGCGCGACCGACGAGCGAAGGGCGAAGCGACCCTCGTCGATCTCCGTGCGCGGCTTGCCCAGGAACCCCCCGGGGGCGCCGACGTCGCCGAGTTGCGCAAGCAGATCGACCGCGAGGCGCGGCTCGTCGCGCGCTGCGACCGGGAGGTGGCGGCAGCGGCGGACCCGATCCTTCCCTTCGACTACGCCACCGGCGCCGAGCGCGAGGCGCCGGTCCTCAGCGTGCGCCCGTCGGTGATCGACCGCGTTCTTAAGGGCGCCGGGAAACCGTCGCTCGCCGAGTTACAGCGACAGATCGACTCCGACCTCAAGCCGCGGAGCTTTGCCCTCGCCCGTTGGCGGCTCGCGGCGAGCGCCGACGTCGATCGGCGTTCGCGTCGCGTGCGCAACGTGGTCGGCGTGGTCGAGGGGCGCGGGGTCCTCGCCAGCGAGGCGGTCGTCGTCGGCGCCCACTACGACCACCTCGGCCGGGGCGAGGTCGGCAGTTCGCGGCCCGACTCGCGGGACATCCACAACGGGGCCGACGACAACGCCTCGGGGGTCGTCGCGCTCGTCGAGACGGCGCGGCGTTTTGCGCGGCTCGACGTCGACAACGCCCGCCGCATCGTGTTCGTCGCCTTCACGGGCGAGGAACGCGGCCTGCTGGGGAGCGCCGCGTACGTCCGCACCCCCGTGGCGCCGATCGAGCAGACCTACGCGATGGTCAACTACGACATGGTCGGGCGGCTCACCGAGAACAAGCTGCTGGTCAGCGGCGTGGGGACCGGCGCGGGGCTCGAAGCGCTCGTCGATCGCGCAAACGCGCGGCACGCGTTCGAGCTCGCCAAGAGCCCCGGCGGGTTCGGCCCCAGCGACCACGCCTCGTTCGCCGCGCGCCGCGTCCCCGTGCTGCACCTCTTCACGGGGAACCACCCCGAGTACCACACGCCGGACGACGACTTTGGGCTGCTGAACCTCGAAGGGACGGCGCGGGTGGTTGACTTCGCGGTCGATGTTGTCGAAAGCCTGGCGACGGCGACCGAAGCGATGGCGTTCGTCGAGGCCAAAGGGCCGAGCATCGCCGCGGAGCGTCGCGGCAAGCGGCCGTACTTCGGCAGCATCCCGGCGTTCGGCGTCGGGGGGGCGGGGTACGCGCTGGCGGGGGTCGCCCCCGGGAGCCCCGCGGACGAAGCGGGGCTCCTCGCCGGCGACCGCATCGTGCGGCTCGCCGACCAACTGGTGGCGAACCTCGAGGACTTCGACGCCGCGCTGCGCGAGTTCGAGGCCGGCGACCGCGTCGATGTGGAAGTGGTCCGCGACGGCGAGAGCGTGAAGCTGGAAGTGATGCTGGCGCCGCCGCGGTGAGTGGGCAGAGGGCAGACGGCAGACGGCAGGACGCGCGCCGTGGCCTTCGCCCACAGCGTACTGCCTGCTGCCCACTCTCCCCAGCGATTGCCCTTTACGCCTTTCGCGCCTCTCGCAAGAATGCCGCCGCGTTTCGGAGCCCCTTCGCTTGGCGTGTGTCCCCGCACCACGCCGGCGGCGCCTTCCTCGTCGGAAGGTCGCAGCCAGGCGGTTCCGCTGCCCTGCGAAACGGGCTTCCCGTGTGTTTGGTCACGGACGACCACCCCTCCCGGCAATGGAGTGCTGAAGTGAAGACCCAGTTTTTAGCCGCGGCGGCGGCCCTTGTCGTTGCGCTCGCCCCGAGCGCCTTCGCCCAGAGCCCGGCAAGCGCGAACGCGCAAAAGTTTGGTGTCGCCGTCATCGACATCAACTACATCTTTAAGAACCATCAGAAGTTCCGCACCGCGATGGACGGCATGAAGGGGGACTTCACCGCGGTCGACACGGCCCTCAAGGCCAAGCAAGAAGAGATCGTCCGCAGCGAGCAGCAATTGCAAGGTCTCAAGGCCGGCTCGCCGGACTTCGAGCAACTCGACAACCAGTTGCTGCAGATGAAGGCCGCCCTGCAGGTCGAAGTCACGCAGAAGCGCAAGGAGCTCGTCGAGCAGGAAGCCACGATCTACTTCGACACCTACGTCGAGGTGTCGAAGGCCATCGAGTACTACGCTCAGCGGCAAGGTCTGGGATTGGTGCTCCGCTTCAACGGCGACGAGGCCGACCCCCACAACCGCGACAGCATCCTTAGGGCGATCAACAAGGCGGTCCACTACCAGAACCAGGTGGACATCACGCCCGACGTGCTGGCGCTGCTGAACCGCGCCGGCCAGCCCGCGGCTCAGCAGGCCGCTCGGCCCGCCGCGACGCCTCAGTAGCCGCGCCTTTCGAGAGTCCGGCCTCCACGCCGCAGTGGCCCCCGAGCGCGCAAGCGCTCGGGGGGCCCGCGGTGGGACGCCGGCCGAGTCGGCTCCGCACACTTCGGAGCCACCCGCCGCACGCTCGCGGCGAACCCTGTCCGCCACGGACGCAACGCCCCGCTTGGGAGCTACGGAATCATGACGCTGCCGCGTCTACAGCGCACACTCGCGAACACTGCCGCCATCGAGGGCCGCGGCTACTGGAGCGGGCGCCCCGTGCGGGTCGAGTTCCGTCCCGCCGCGGCCGGCGCCGGTGTCTCCTTCGTCCGCGACGACCTCGCCTCGGCCGGGGCCGACGGTCGCGTCGCCGCCCTGATCGGCAGCCGCCGCCCCGCGCAGCGCCGCACGGCGCTCGCCTCGACCGCTGGCGCCGAGGTCGAGATGACCGAACACGTCCTCGCGGCCCTCGCGGGACTGGGGATCGACAACTGCGAGGTCGGCGTGACCTCCTGTGAGATGCCGGCCTTCGACGGCTCGGCGGCGGAGTTCGTCGTCGCGCTCGACGCGGCCGGCGTGGAAGACCAACCGGCGCTCTGCCACCCGCTCGTCGTGCGGCGTCCGGTGAAGTGTGGCGGCGACGAGGTCTGGATCGAGGCCCGCCCGCCGATGGTCGATGGGCTGACGATCGAGTACCGACTCGACTACGGCCACGGTTCGGCGATCGGCCGCCAGTGGCTGGTGATCGACGTCACCGAAGACACGTTCCGCAGCGACATCGCCCCGGCGCGAACCTTTTTGTTGCAGTCCGAGGCCGCCGCGCTGCTCAAGCAGGGGCTGGCCGGCCACGTGACCGCGAAAGACCTCCTCGTCTTCCGCGACAACCCGCAGACCGACGCCGATCGCCAGCCGATCGACAACCACCTGCGGTTCAACGACGAGTGCGTCCGCCACAAGGTCCTCGACGTCGTCGGGGACCTCGCCATGTTGGGCCGGCCGCTGGTGGGGCACATCGTCGCCTCGTGCAGCGGGCACCGGCTCAACGGCGACCTGGTCGAGGCGTTGCTCGCGACCCACCCGATCGAGACCGAAGTGACACGACGCCGGACCGCGTAATCGCCCCACGACCGCGAGCGTGGCGCCCGCACGGATGCGGCGCCGAACGCGTCGCGGCGGACGTTGGAGAAACTGTGATGGCCAGCAAGATCGCCGCCAACGCCTGGATCGACCCGCGGGCGCAGATCGACGAGGAAGTCGAGATCGGCCCGCTGTGCGTCATCGGCCCCCACGTCAAGATCGGCGCGGGGACGCGGCTGTTGAACTCGGTGACCCTGATGGGGCACGTCGCGCTGGGGTGCGACAACGTGCTCTACCCGGGGTGCGTCATCGGCGGCGAGCCCCAGGACATCTCCTACTCGGGCGCCGACACGCGCGTCGAGGTGGGCGACAGCAACGTCTTCCGCGAGGGGGTCACGGTCAACCGCGGCTCGGAGAAGGAAGACGGCGTCACGCGCGTCGGCAGCCACAACTTCTTGATGGCCGGCGCCCACGTGGCCCACGACTGCAAGCTGGGCGACCACATCATCATCGCCAACGCCACGCTGCTGGGGGGCCACGTCCACGTTCAGGATAGGGCCTCGCTGTCGGGGGGCGTCGCCGTCCACCACTACACGACGATCGGCAGTTACAGCTTTGTCGGCGGCCTCAGCCGCGTGCTGCACGACGTCCCCCCCTACATGCTTTGCGAGGGGATCCCCGCCCGCCCGCGTTGCATCAACATCGTCGCGCTAAAGCGGAACGGGTTCGATTCACACGACGTCGATTGCCTCGCCGAGGCGCACCGCCTGCTGTACCGATCGAAGGTCGGCGTGCAATCGGCCAAGGAAGTGCTGCGCGGCGCCGACCGCGTGACGCCGGCCGTCGCGCGGTTGTTCGAGTTCATCGACCGCCAGTCTCAGGGCCGCCACGGTCGCGGGCGCGACGCCCGCCGCGCCGCCGCCTGAGGCCCAGCCGCAACCGAGTCATTCCGGCGAGGAGCCGATCCCAAGGGGAGTCCCACGACCATGCGCGCCGTCCGTCTTGCAGTCATTGGCGCCGGGAAGCTCGGCGGGTACCACGCGACGCTCGCCGCGGGGTCGCCGGAGTTCGACCTCGTCGCCGTGGTCGATCCCGTCAGCGTCGCCCGCAACGCGCTCGCCGACAAAACGGGCGCCCGGCCGTTCGCCGACTACCGCCAGGTGCTGGGCCGCGTCGATGCGGCGGTCGTTGCGACCCCCACGGCGACGCACCGCGCGACGGCCGTGGCGCTCTTGGAAGCGGGGGTCCACGTCCTGGTCGAGAAGCCGATCGCCCCCTCCCTCGCCGACGCGGAGGCGATCGTGACCGCCGCGCGCCGCCGCGGCCGCGTGCTGCAAGTCGGACACGTCGAGCGGTTTAGCCCGGCGCTCGAGGCCTTCGCCAGTGGCGCCCCCGAGGGGCTCGGGACGCCGCGCTTCCTCGATGCGACGCGGACCAGCGGGTACACCTTCCGCTCGACCGACATCGGCGTGGTGCTCGACCTGATGATCCACGACATCGACCTCGCGCTGTCGATGGTCGATTCGGAAGTCGTCCGCGTTTCGGCCCACGGGACCCGCGTGCTGGGCCAGCACGAGGACATGGCCGTTGCGCGGCTGCGGTTCGCGAGCGGCTGCGTCGCGCACCTCACCGCGAGCCGCGTGAGCTACGAGGCGAAGCGCGAGATGCGCGTGGTCTACGACCGCGGGTTTGTGGCGCTCGACTTCGCGAAGGGGACCGCGACGACGCTTCAGCCGTCGGCGGACGTTCTCGGCGGCCGCTTCGACGCCGAGGGGTTGAGCCCCGCGCGGCGGGCCGAGCTCGCCGCTGGCAAGCTGTTCGAAGAGGTGCTGGTGAGGACCGAGCACACCGCCCCCCCGTGCAACGCGATCGAACGCGAGTTGCTCGACTTCGCCGGCGCGATCCGATCGGGGACCGCGCCGCGCGTCACCGGCGAAGCGGGCCGCGACGCGGTGGCGATCGCCGAGCGGGTGATCGAGTCGATCGCCCACCACGCGAACGAGGCGCCAGCGCCGCGGATCCTGCGGGCGGCGTGAAGCCCTACGCCAGGTCGCGGTCCTCGAACAGCACGAGCGCCAGCAGCATCGCGACCACGATGTACAGCAGCGAGTAAACCCCAGCCCAGCCGAGGTAGGCCCACGGGACGGGTTGGCCGGCGGCGATGGCGGCCTGGATGTTCAGGTGGTCGAGCATCGGCAGGACGCTCGCGACCAGGCGCCCGAAGAACGCCACGAACTCGTTCTTCCCGACCGACGACTGCACGATCAGCGGCGTCAGGTGCCCCAGGGCGTAGATCGACCCGCAGATCAGCAGGTTGGCGAGCATCGGCAGCCGCGTGCTAATCGCCACGCTGATCGCCGTCAGCACGGCGGCCTCGAAGAACGCCAGCACGAGCCCCGGCGTGGTCGTGATCATCTCGGTGTGGCAGAGCTGCCAATCGGGGGTCGGGTTCGACGTCTCGCGGGCGTCGTAGACGACCTTGTAGGAGATCGTCGCCATCAGGACGACACCCAGCAGAACGAACATCAGCAGCACCGGCCAGAGGATCCCCAGGTACTTGCCGACGACGAACTCGCGACGGCTGACCGGCTTCGACAGCAGCGTGAGGGCCGTCTTCCCCTCGATCTCGTCGGCGATCGTCACGCTCGCGGTCCACGTCGCGAACACGATCGCCAGGACCATGATCGTCGAGAGCCCCGAGTCCTTCAGCATCTTCACGTCTTCGCCGAACGTGTTGTAAGGCACGTAGACGAAGCAAACGAGCGCGATCGCTCCTCCGAGCACGAACAGCAAGTACATCGGCTGACCGATCGCCTCCTTGGCGGTCGCGGCGGCGATGTTGCTGACGTTCGGCGCGAGCCAACTGACCAGCAAGTACACCACAAACAGCCCCACGACCGAGGCGGCAACAATCGGGATGCGGGCGACCTCGGGGGTCCGGACCTGCGAGACAAAGGTCATCTCGACCTTCGCCGCGGCGTCCCCCTCGTTCGTCAGGAACACCTCGCTAACCGGGCCCTGGAAGCCGCGGCCGAACTTGCTCTTGGTGTTCCAAGTGTAGGGCTCGTCGCCGATCGCCACGGCGACGGGCGCAGAGAAGGCCAGCCCCTTGTCGGCGGCGAGCCGGACGTCCTGGTCGCTCTTGACCTCGTAGGACGTGACTTCCTCGGCCACGAACGCCACCGCGACGGCTTTGTCCTCGGTGCGCGGCTCGAGGTCGATGGTCACCGTCCGCGTGCCGACCGACGGCAGGCGTTGCAAGGACTCGATCACCTCTTTCACGGGCATCTGCGGCCCGGCGATCACCGCGAGCAGCACCATCGCCCCGATCAGGTAGACCACCCACAAAAAGACGCTCTCGCCGATCGTCGTCACGGCCCGCTCCGCCGCACGGCGGTTCACGACCCACAGCACGGCTCCCAGCAGACAGAGCAGGGTGGCGCCAACGGTCACCCCCAGTGACAGCATCCAGAGCGGGGTCAACCAGAGCGACAGGTTGGCGAGCGGGAGCGTGAGCATCGGTCGGGGGGGCGCTGCGGGGGAAGTTTGTGGTTTAGTGCCGGATCGAGAAGCGGGTTAGCGGCGGGTCGCAGCCTGCCGGCAGATCGTCGGGCGCCTCGCGGGTCAGGTTGCGGGCGAACTTCCCGCGGACCGCGGCAAGGAACCCCGCGACGGAGCCGGCCGACCCTTCTGCTAGCAGCTCCACGGTACCGTTGTCGAGGTTGCGGACCCAGCCGACGACCGGCCAATCGGCGGCGAGTTGTTGCGTCGTCGCGCGGAAGCCGACCCCCTGAACACGGCCGCTGTAGACCACTCGGCGGCGGACGTGCTGCGCGGTCACGTTCGTGGGGATGCGGTTGGCGTTGCAACTCGTTACAGGCCATCAGCTTAACCCGGCGAGCAAGCGTTCACCAGGGTCGTGGGGGGTCCCCAGCGCTCGGCGGTTCTGTGTTGACCGAGCCGGGCGCGGCTCCTAGTCTCCGCGCCAATGCCCCGCGCCCCCCAACCGTCGATCTCGCCGAGCGCCTGGCTGGCGGCGCTCGCGATCTTCGTTTGGTCGGGCTCGTGCCCGGCGGAGGTCCTCCTGATGAAGAACGGCGCCGTCCTCGCCGGCGAGGTGCGCGTCGATGGCGACCGGGTGCTGCTCCGTTCGGAGCACAGCGAGCTGCTCCTGCGGCGCAGCGAAGTCGCCGCGACGGTCGCGACCCTCGCCGAAGCGTACCGCTGGCAGCGGGAACGGCTCGACCCCAACGCCGCTTCGGCCGAGGACCGTTGCCGCCTCGCCGAGTGGTGCATCCGCCAGTCGCTGTGGCGCGAGGCGAGCGAAGAGCTGGCCGCCGCGCGGCGGCTCGCCCCGGGCTGGCAGCGGCTCGCGCTGCTCGAGCGACGGTTGTCCATGCAGCGAGAGCCGGTTGCGACCCCCCCGGGGGGCGTGGCGCTGGCTTCGCACAACGAACCTTCAGCGGTCGAACCCGACGCGGGGCTCACGCTCCCCGACGCGGGCCTCGAGTACTTCACGCGCCGCGTCCAGCCGCTGCTGGTGAACAACTGCACCAACGGCGGTTGCCACCTGCAAGAGCGCGGGGGGGCGTTCGCGCTCGACCGGCGGCTGCTGTACGGCTACGCCGACGCGCGCTCGACGCAGCACAACCTCCGCGCGGCGCTGCTGGCGATCGACCCGACCGACCCCGGCGCGAGCCCGCTGCTGCGGGCGGCGAGCGGCGCGCACCACGGCGTGACGCCGATCACGGGCCCACGCCGCGCCGAGCTGCTGGGCCGCCTCACCGCGTGGGTGAACGCGGTCGCGGCGTCGAACGCCCCCGTTGCCCCTGCGGCCGCGGCCGGTGTTGCGACCGCCGTCTACGAGGCCCCGATCGACGAAACACAATCGAAGGTCGAACGGGCGGTCGCGCACGACGGCTCGTTGTCGGTCGATATGCTTCGTCCGGCGAACGTCGTGCGCGGGGGGCTGCTCGTCCCCGCGAAGCCGCGCGACGAATTCGACCCCGCGGTCTTCAACGACAAGTTCCGCCGCCCGATGGACGACGAACCGGTCGATCCGGCGCCGTGAGTGGTCCAGCGCAGTGATTGGCCCGGCGCGCGAGTCGTCAGTTGATCGACTCGACGACCGGCGTCGGCTGTCCCATCGAGCCCTCGACCGAGTGGCTCATCGGCATCACCGCCGACCCACTCCCGGCCCGCGGCCCCGTCGGGTGCCCCGCATGGCCGCCACAGCCGCAGCCTCCCGCGGCGCCGCAAGCGCCCGAGTGGCACGAGCCGGACAGCGGCGACGCGTAGTCGTAGCCCGTCCCGCAGGCGCGGCAGCCGAGCTGCGTGGCGGCGAGCAAGCAGGCCGCCGCGACGATCCAGACGCTCTTGCCCATAGCCAGGTCGCTCGCAAGCCAGAGTCCACGGAGGGGCCGACCGAGTGCGGCCTCTTCTGGTGGTATCGGTCGTGCGATCGGCCAGTGTGCAGTCCCGCGCGCAACATCGTGGCGCCTCCAGTGCTTGCGCCGCAGTCGCTTCAGCGACCGGCGCGCAGCGCCGACTCGATCCGCGGGTCACGCAGCGTGTCCGCCACAAACTTCACGCCCGTGAAATCGTGTTCCTGCGTGTGCGGGCTCGGCACCGCGACGGTGAACGCCCCCGCCGCGATCCCGGCCCGACTGCCGTTCGCGCTGTCCTCCAGGACCATCATCGCGCTCGGCTCGACTTCCATGCGCGCCGCCGCCTTCAGGTACGGCTCGGGGTTGGGCTTTCCCAGGGTGATGTCGTCGGCCGTGATGACGAAGGCTAGCCGCTCGCGCACGCCGATCATCGACAGGATCCGCTCGGCGTAGGGACGCGTGCCGCTGGTGACGACGCAGCGCGGCAGGCCGAGCGACTCGACGAGGTCGAACGTCTCGGTGACCCCCGGCATCGGCCCGAGCATCCGCTCCGCGAGCTCCCAAAAGATCACGTCCGACTCGGCGGCGAGCTCCTCGACGGTCTCCGTCAACCCGTGCCACTCGATCATCGTCCGGTACGCGACCGGCGAGGGGAGCCCCATCATCTTGTGCCGCAGTTCGTCCTCAAACGGCTTGCCGCGCCGCGCCAGGGTCTCCGTGCCGACCCGCATGTAAACGTCCTCGCTCGACGCGAGGAGCCCATCCATGTCGAACGCCACGGCGCGGATCGGCGAATCGGGGAGCATGCTTGAAGGGGGAAGGCGGAAGGGGCAGGTTGCTTTCGAGCCGTGCCCGAAGCAAGCGGAGTCGCCCCATCGTGCCGGCTTGCTCGGCGAGCGCCTACCGCCCGCCCCCGACTTCGTACAGCGTGTAAGGCCCGACGCGATGCACGATCGGCAGGCTCGCGCGGCGGGCGGCGGCGAAGCCTGCGCCATCGACCGGGTCCTCGCTGAGGGCGTAGCGGGCCCCGTAGCTCGCCGCGAGCCGTTCGAGTCCCTCGCGACCCACGTCGGCGACCGAGCGCGCGAAGCGTGGTTCCCCCGTCTCCCACCACCCCAACTGGTGGAGGTCGGCCATCCGGCGGCTCCACTCGACCAGCCCGGCCGCGTCCTGGGGGACGTCCTTGTAGCTGGCCGCCTCGGGCCGCTCGGCCCGCCACTTGAACGACTGCGCGTGCCGCGGGACGAGGAACACGGCGTCGCGCGGCGTGTTGTCGCGGACCCAGTCGCACATCTGGGCCCACGCGGCCGGGTCGCGCATCGGCGTGTCGGCCGGTGCGCGGGGGTCGATGGCCCGCCGCACGGCGTGCCCGCCGACTCCCCACGCACACAGAGCAAGGACCAGCGCGAGCGCCGGCAGCGATCGGGGCGCCCGCGCGGCGAGGCCCCGCCCGAGCCAGACCGTCGCGACCAGCGCGGCGGCGAGCGGCACGGCGATGTCGGTGAGGCGGAACCAGTAATAACGCAGCAGCGATGCGGCGAGCGCCGGGTGATTCCACAGCACGGCTTCGATGACGAGGCCGCACGCCGCGATCGCCACGGCGCCCCCGGCGAAACGGACGACCAGCGCAAGGGGCTCGTCACCCCCTTCACGTGGCACGCGGCGCCACAGCCACACCAGGAGCGCGATGCAGAGCAGGTGCCTACCCAATCGATCGACCAGCCACAGCGGCGGCTTCGCCAGCGGCGCCAGGTGGTGCGCGAGCCGTTCGAAGACGTACGCCTGCTGCGCTTGGGCGACGACCGCCGGGTCGGCGCCGCTGTTGAGCGCAAGCGCCGGCAAGACCCCGGGGAGTGCGAGGAGTCCCCCCATAACCAGGCCGGGCGTCATCGAGCCGAACGTCCTGCGGCCGCGACCGGTGAACCACGCCGCGAGCAGCGCCACGACCGACCAGGCCCCCACCAGGGCGTGGCAGGCGCTGGCGATGCCCAGCAGGACCCACGCGGCGTTCCAGCGCTCGGCTGCGGCGCTAGCGAGCGCAAACAGCACGAAGCCGTAGGCGAGGGTCTTCGCCTCGAAGCCGCCGATGATCCACTCGCCGGCGAAGTGCCCCTGTTCGGTCCCCACCACGAGCAGCCCCGCCGCGACCGGCGCCAGCCACTGCCGCACGCCGACCCCTCGGCAGAGCGCCACCCAGCCCCCCGCGAGCAGCACCCACGAAGCTACCCGCCCGATCCAGGCGGTGGCCTCGAGTGACACAAAGCGCGTAATCCAGCCGAACAACCAGACGACCGTCAGGTGCGCTTCGGGTGATTCGAGGAACAAGTCCCCGGCGCAGTAGCTGGGGTCCCAGACGTGCTTGAGCCGGCAGAGGTAGTGCGCCTCGTTGCGGTGCGGAGGGGTGTCCCCCCCGGCGACGAAGAACACCGCGAGGACCAGCAGCGTAGTTCCGAGGATCGTTCCGAACGCCGCCGCCGGGGCGTGGCGGTCGGCGCGAACGAAGGGTGCGGCAGAAGACTCGGTAAGATGGGGCAAGCTGGTCAGCGACGCGAGTCAGGTGGGTTTGTAGTAACCGTGGAGATTGGGAGGCCGTGCGGCCCCGGTCTCGCTAGCAAGCGATTCCGGTCTTTCGGCCGCTGGCGCCCCGTTGTCGCGTGCGTCCAGGGGTTCGGGTAACGAATCCCCCCGGAACGAGCCGTATCTTTGTGATGTCAGGATCGTCAAACGAAGCCGCCGAGCAAGGCGCCCGAGCCCCCGAGGCAACCATGGTCGAAGATCAATCGATGCTGCGGATCCCCGACGTCGATGACATCGCCCCCAGCACGCCGGGCGAAGCGGCCTTCGATCGCGTCGATGAGCTGCTGTCGTACTTTTTCGACGACGACTTGACCGCCGAAGCGGCCGACGAGCTGAATCGCCTTTTGGCGAGCGACAGCTCGGCCCGCACGCGCTGTTTCGAGATGGCCCGCCTGCACGCCGACCTCATCGCCTACTACCGCGTCGAGCGGGGGGTGACGCCCGAGGAGCAGGTCGCCGAAAGCCTGCGGCTGGTGACCGAGGTCGTGGACGAGATGGCCGAGCGCGACTCGGCGAAATCCTGAACCGCCGCCGTTGTCGAGGCGCTCGGCGCGAACCCGACGGGCTGGAGCGGTGTCTCGGCAAGTTGCCCGAACACTCCCACGGTCCCGCAGGTTCCTCATGGACGACCCTCTAGCCCTGCCGCGCTTTCCCAGGTCGTTGGCCTACCACCCCGACTGGGTGTTCGCCAGCGCAAGCGGCGGGGCGAATGCCCTCTGGCTGACGGAGTGGCTCGCCGAAGCGATGGACCTGTGCCCCGGGATGCGCGTGCTCGACCTCGGGTGTGGTCGGGCGATGTCGTCGGTCTTCCTGCGCCGCGAGTTTGGCGTCCAGGTATGGGCCGCCGACCTGTGGTTCAGCCCCTCGGAGAACTGGCGCCGCCTCTGCGACGCCGGCGTCTCCGACGGGGTCTTCCCGCTGCGGGTAGAAGCCCGCAGCCTGCCGTTCGCCGCGGAGTTCTTCGACGCGGTCGTGTCGATCGACTCGTTCGTCTACTACGGCACGGACGACCTGTTCCTGATGTCGCTGGCCCGGCTGGTGAAGCCCGGCGGGCAGATTGGCATCGCCGGCGCCGGGCTGACGCAGGAGTTCGAAGGCGAGACTCCTGAGCACCTGCGCGAGTGGTGGACCCCCGAGCTTGGCTGCCTCCACACACCCGATTGGTGGCGGCGGCACTGGACCCGTTCGGGGGTGGTCGATGTCGAGCTGTCCGACGCGATGCCCGACGGCTGGCGGCGGTGGCGAGACTGGCAGCATGCCTTCGCCCCCGACAACGCGACCGAGATCACCGCCGTGGAGGCCGACGCCGGCCGCCACCTGGGTTACGTCCGCACCGTCGGCCGCCGCCGAGCCGGCGTGCCGATCGAAGAGCCGCTCGTCTCGATCCCGCCAAGCTACACGCAGCAGCCGCTACTGCGCGAAGGCGCCGCCGTCCGTCCTTGAGCCGGGGACGCAAGTCCCCGGAGCGCCCGGCCCTCAAACCGACCCCGCCGCGATCGCCGCGAACTGCGGCTTCCTTCGCGTGCGGCCGTTGCTACTTCGAGGTGGTCACCTGCAAAACCACAGCACCCGGCTTCTGGCCCCTCGAACGCCCGGAGCTCGTCGTCTTCACCGTGAGGGTGCCTCCTGCGGCAATCAGCGCGCGAACGAGCTGGTCCAACGAAACGTCCGGCGCTGCGCGCTCGATCTTCGCAACGCGTGGCTGGCTCGTCTTGAGTCGTGAGCCTAGCTCCGTCTGCGACAAGTCGAGCGCTTCGCGCTGTCGGCGGATTGCCAAGGCAATGCTGACCCGCGCGTCGAGAAGCTGTCGCTCCGCGTCGCTCATCTCCAAGAAATCCGCGGCGTCACCTAGCTTCCAGCCCGCCGCTTCGATCGCCTTGCGTTGCGTACTGTTCATTCTTCGTGTCTCCTGGCGCTGCTACTGCTTTTTGGCCGCTCGAAGGGTCTCGTCGTATTCCTTGATCCGTCGTTTGCAGCGGTCGAAGACTCCCTTGGGGATCGCGGCAGTCTTCTTGGCGTAGACTTCCATAACGACCACCGCGTCGGAATCAATCCGGTACATGATTCGCCAGTTGGCGCCGGCGTCGCGGACGCGCAGGCACCCACAGCTTGGGCAAAGACCCGTCAGCGGTTCCGACTGGGGCATGCCCAATCGCTCTCCCTCCTGGAGCAGACGCAACAGCATCCCCGCTTCCTGTCGTCCTTCCGGGGTGAACGGCGGCGACTTGACCTCAGAGTTCAACCAGACCAACGGCTCCCTAGGCGGGGCGCCCGAGGGACTGGCCTGTTTTTTGGCCATCTGCAAACCTCTCTATCAGTGTATATCAGATACGATATACTGTCAACTCGGAAATCCGCCGCCACACGGGCTTTCGATCCGCGCTGTCCCGGAGCGCAGCGCCCTCAAACCGCCCCCGCCGCGATCGCCTCGAACTGCGGCTTCAGCGCCCGGTAGAGCGCTCGGTAGGTGACGACCCCCGCGTCGTACTGCTTGCGGGCCTTCGCGCTCGGCTTCGACTGGCTCGTCGTGCGGACGGTGGCGTCGCACGCCTCGGCGATGTTCTTGAACTCGCCGCAGCCGACGGCGGCCAGCAGGGCGACCCCCATCGCGGGGCCCTCGTCGGCCGCCATCGCGTGGACCGTCGCGCCGAGGGCGTCGGCCTGCATCTGGCGCCAGAACTCACTCTTCGCCCCGCCGCCGGTGGCGCGGACCTGCTTCACGGGGACCCCCAGCTCGCGGAGGATGTCGAGGCTGTCCCTTAGTGCGTACGTGACCCCCTCCATAACGGCACGCACCATCGCCCCGCGGTTGTGCTTGAGCGTGAGCCCTACGAACGCCCCGCGTGCGGTGGGGTCGGCGTGCGGGGTCCGCTCGCCGGCAAGGTAGGGGAGAAAGTACAGCCCCTCGGCGCCGACGGGGGTCTTCGCCGCCTCACTCGTCAGCAGGTCGTAGACGCTCTTGCCGGCGGACTTCGCCGCGGCGCGGTCGGTCTCGCAGAGCGTTTCGGCGAACCACCCCAGGGCCCCCGCGGCGGTCAGCGTGACCCCCATCTGGTGCCACTTGCCGCGGGCCGCGTGGCAGAACGTGTGGACTCGTCCCAGGGGATCGACCTGGGGCGTGTCGCTGTAGGCGAAGACCACCCCCGAGGTCCCCAGCGAGGTCGAAACGACCCCCGGCCGCACGACGCCGTTGCCGATCGCCCCCGCGGCGCAGTCCCCGGCGCCCCCGACGACAACGCAGTCGGTGGTGAGGCCGAGCAGCGCGGCGGCCTCCGCGGTCAGTTTGCCGGTGACGTCCTCCGACTCGTAGCAGCGCGGAAGCAGCGCGGGGTCGAGCCCCAGCTTCGCGAGCAGCGGCTTGGACCACGCGCGCTTGGCGACGTCGAGAAACAGCGTCCCGCTGGCGTCGCTCACCTCGGTGGCGAGCTCCCCCGTGAGCCGCCGGCGGACGTCGTCCTTCGGCAGGAGCACCGTGGCGAGCTTGTCGAAGCGCTTCGGCTCGTGGTTCCGCAGCCAAAGGACCTTGGGCGCCTGGAAGCCGGTGAGCGCCGGGTTGGCGACCATCTTCAGCAGCTTGGCGCGGCCCCCGGCCGACCGCTCGATCTCGGCGCACTCGGCGACGGTCCGTTGGTCGTTCCACAGCAGCGCCGGGCGCAAAACCTTGCCCGCGTTGTCGAGGAACACCGACCCGTGCATCTGGCCCGAGAGGCCGATGCCGCGCACGTCGGCCGGCTTGAGCTTCGCCTTCTGGACGGCCGAGCGGACCGTTTCGACGGTGGCGTCCCACCACGACTGCGGGTCTTGTTCGCTCCACAGCGGTCGGGGATGGTGGCAGGCGTAGGCCGCCGTCGCCTGGGCGAGGACCTTGCCCGACGGGTCGATGGCGATCGTCTTCGTGCCCGAGGTGCCGATGTCGATTCCGAGGTACACGCTCATCCGCGGGTCGCTTTCTCGAGTTGGTTGTTCGTCGGGCGTGGCCGTGGCGCTCGCCGTCGCGGCG
>JBOFFC010000113.1:0-5110 GCA_051648405.1 Lacipirellulaceae bacterium | reverse complement strand
GGAGCCTCCTGCTATGAGCACCAACGACACGCCGACCGACCCCACGCAGATCGTCATCGACACCCACCACAAGGCCCGCGTGCTGGCCGAGGTGCTGGCCGCCAAGGGGGTCACCATCGAGGTCACCCCCGAGGGGGTGCGGCTGCTGAACGCCGCTGGCAAGCTCGGGCCCCGCGACGTGCGCTGGCTGAAGCGAGAACGCGACAACCTGCGGCGTCACCTGCCGACGGACGACCAACCCGAACTACCGCCCGGCGACCGACCCGCCGATCGGCTCGATCGACGCCACGTGCAGCAGCGAGCAATAGGCGGCCCGCTCGGGGACCTCGGCGTCGTCCCCCGGGATGCCGACGTAGAGGCCCCCCTTGGTGAGCCAGCCGAACTCCGGGTGGCGGACCTCGAAGCGCTCGCCGCTCGAGAGCGTCACGCGGAACGGCTCGAAGGGGCGGGCGGTCAGCAGCGTGCGGAGTTGATCGACCATGTCCCCATCGTACCAACGCCCGAGGGGGCCATCAAAACAGCCCTCAACCCGTGGCGCTGCCCCAAGTGCGCCAGCCCCGAGCTGGTCTACCGCGAGGACCACGACCGCAACCCACTCCACCGCTGCGGCCGCTGCGGCCTCACCTGGCACTGGGGCGACCCCACGCGGCTGGCGCCGTGAGACGCGGCCCCGGTGGACGTGGCGTTCGCGCGGCGGGCCCAAGCGCCCGCCGACCGATCCGCCATCGGCTCGCCAACCGCCGGCGCCTTCGGTCCCCTTCCTCGGTAAACTCTCCGCTACGATCCCCCAGACGACGGAGCGACAGACGACGGAGCGACAGACGACGGCGAGCGTGACGGGCGGAACGACTCCCAACGCCGACCGGCAATCACAGGGTGACCGGAGCGACCGGGAGCTTGCCGAGACGATGGCGACCGAGGGGGCCCGCCCGAAGTAGCACGACAGGTGGCACAGTACCCCACGCGAAACTGCCGGGACCCGCCGCCACCTAGTGCGCCACCCTCACGAACAAACCCCGAGAAAACCAGTGTTTCCCGGGGTTTCGTGGGTTTGCTAGTACCCCCAACGGGAGTCGAACCCGTGTCTCCGCCGTGAGAGGGCGGTGTCCTGGGCCACTAGACGATGGGGGCGTCGTGGCGAGCCCAGCAGTTTGCCGCGCCTGGCCGGGGCCGGCAAGGGGCGGGAAAGAGTTGGCAGTTGCCAGTTGCCAGATGCCAGATGCCAGTTGCCAGATGCCAGGGGACGAAGCGGCGCCCCGCCGCTCCGTTCTCTAGCATCTACCCTCTGCCATCTAACCTCTGTCCGTCAGGACGTGATCCCCTGCGTCAGCTTCATGAACGCCGTTTCCAGGTTGATCTCGTCTTCCTTGAGCAGCGTCAGGGCGTAGCCGGCCTCGAACAGGGCGTGGGCCAGCAGGCTGGGGTCGTTGGCCTCGGCCCGGAGGGTGACGGTCAGCGGGCCGGCAATGGCGACCCCCTGTTCGTCGATCGTCGGCTCGACCCCCTCGACTGATGGGTGGACGGCGAGCAGCTCGGCGGCCCCGGCCGACGTCTTGCCGTCGCGCTCGGCGACGCCGACCTTCAGGACCGTCTGCTGGCGGACCTGCTTCATCACGTCGGTCACGTCGGCGCTGACGATCAGCTCGCCGCGCTCGATGATCCCGATCTTGTTGCAGACGTCGGCGAGCTCCGGCAGGATGTGGCTGCTGACCATGATCGTCTTGCCCATCTTGCGCAGCTCTTTGAGGAGCGCGCGGATCTCGATCCGGGCCCGCGGGTCGAGGCCGCTCGCCGGTTCGTCGAGCAGCAGCACCTGCGGGTCGTGCAGCAGCACCCGCGCCAGGCCCAGCCGCTGCGTCATGCCACGGCTGAGCGAGGTCACCAGCGCGTCGCGCTTGTAGCCGAGGTCCACGAGCTCGAGCACGTCGTCGCACACCTTGCGGCGCTGCGGGCCGCGGATGCGGTAGGCGGCGGCGAAGAACTCGAGGTACTCGATCACCCGCATGTCGTCGTACACGCCGAAGAAGTCGGGCATGTAGCCGATCGCGCGGCGGATCTCCTTGGGGTGCGTGTAGATCGAGTGCCCGGCGACGTACGCCTCGCCCCAGGTGGGCTGCAGCAGCGTCGCGAGGATCCGCATCGTGGTCGTCTTCCCGGCGCCGTTGGGGCCGATGAACCCGAACACGTCGCCGGCCGACAGCGAGAGGTTGATCTCGCGGATCGCGAACAGCTCGCCGTACTTTTTCGTCAGGCCGCGGAGCTCGATCATGGGACGCTGCGGTGAAAGTGACGCGGTAAGGGGGACGAAGCGGCGACGGGGCGAAGCGGCGACGCGGCGACGGGACGACGGGGCGAGCGTTAGTCGATCGACGGATCGCCGAGAGTCGGGTCGTTTCGATCGACTTCTAGCAGGTAGCGGCAGAAGACCCAGACGCGGTCCTTGGGGGACGCCTCGGCGCGACCGACGATCTCGAGACGTGACGGCTCGCCCCCAGTCGCCTCGACCAGCAGCACGGCCCGGCCGTTGTCGAGGGCGTGCGTCAGGTCGAGGTTCGTCAGGTAGCGGCTGCGCGGCGAGTCGGCCGACGAGTCGAGCTTCCCCCCGAGCGTCAGCAGCGGGGCCAGCGTCGCGACGTCGGCGCCTTCGGTCCCCTGGCGCCGCGAACGGTTGAGCGCTCGGAGCAGCGTGTTGACGCGCACCGGGGGGGTCGAGGATTCAATCCGCACTGTCTGTTTGTCGCCGAGCGCCTTGAGGCGCCACGCCCAGTCGCCGTAGACGAGCTGGCAGGCCTTCCAATCGCGTCCCGACACGTTGTTGAGGGTCCCCTCGACGAGGCCGTCGTCGGTGCGGACGAGCGACCACTCGATCCCGGCCCGGCCTTGGCCGACCCAGCACCCGGTCACCGTCTTAGTCGACCAGACCGGGATCGGCAGGCCGCGGATTACGGCGCCCTCCGCGCGCCGGACGCCCCCCCCTTCGACCGTGTAGTCGATCGCCGGGACGAGCCCCGCCGTCATCGAGCGCTGCATCCCCCCGAGCTGGCGGCCCGGCTCGGCGAGCCACGACGCCCACGAGCGCTGCGGCTTTAGCGTCGCGCCGGTCGCGTCGCGCGGAACGAGCCGCAGGTCGTAGCGCTCGGCCCGTGGGCTGAAGACGTGCGACACCAGCGCGCCGCGCGTCACGCCCGACTCGGCATCGACGTCGATGACCTCGAATTGGTTGACGCGGAGCTCGTCCCCCTTGAGGTAGTGACCCGCCGCGTAGGCCGCGACGCTCGTCGCAACGACGGCCAGCGGGAAGGTGACCCACGTCGCCTCGGGGCGGCGCAGCACCTTGTGCGTGAACCAGTAGTCGAGCGGGCCGATCAGCAGCAAGTAGCCGATCACCAGTGCGACGACGGTCCCCAGCGGCGTGGTGGTCACCCCGATGAACGAGTTGTCGAGCCGCTGGAGGATCGTCGAGAGCAGGTCGTCCCCCGCGTACCACGCGGCGTCGCCGTCCGCATCGTCGTCATCCGGGGCCGCCGGGTTCGCGGAGCTCAGCAGCCGCTCGCAGAGGGCGCCGCGTCCCTCCCAGGAAGCGATCGTCGGGCTGTCGAGGTCGATCGTCACGAAGGTCACCTCGCCGAAGCCGCGCAGCGAACGGACGACGAGCGGCAGCCCGCGCTCGCCACTCCCCTCGGCGACGTCGACGGTCCCGGTCACGTCTTCGAGCTTGGCGACGGCGAGCGTCCCCCCACGTAAGTCGATCGGCCGCTCGGCGGCGGCGAACTCCTCGAGGCGGGTCGTCCGCGCGAGCGAACCGAGCCCCGCGAAGCGGCCGGGAGCGAGCGCTTCGAGCGCGCCCCCGGGGCCGAGCAACTCGGGGCCCCCCGCGCCGCACGACAGGACCAGGCGCCCCCCGGACTCGACCCACTCGACGAGCGCCCTAACGCGCGCGTCGTCCGGCGTGAGGCCCGCCAGCCAGCCCTGGGCCCCCTTAGCGCCAACGGCGAGCGTCACGACCGACGCGCCGTCGTACCCGAGCGCGTCGCGCGGCAGGTCGTCGATGGTCGCGATCCGCGCTACGGTCGGGAGCGTGTCGCTCCACGAGTTCCGTCGCGGCGCCCGGTCCGCGGCCGGCGACTCGGCGGCGACGCCGAACCCCGCGTCGGGCCCGAGCGTCACCACGAGCCGGGCTTCGGCCGGCGTCGAGAACGGCAACTCGGTCCCCCCCTTCACTCCGGCCGGGTCTCCCGTCTCGACCTCGAACACACGGCGCTCGATCCGCCGGCCCGCGGCGAACAGTTCGATCGTCAGCGAGGCGTTCTGCTTGCCCGGTCGAACGAACAGGCGGTCGCTCGACGTCCGCCCGGGCTCGGTCGAGAGGGGGCGTCCCCGCGGCGCGGTGGTCGCGACCCCCAGTCCGTCGGCGTCGGGGGCGATGGCGACCACTTGCACCGCGAGCGGTTCGTCCCCCCCCTCGACGTCGATCCTCAGCGGCGCCCAGCACCCGAGGCGAACCTGCCCCCCCAGGCCGAGGTGGCAAGCGACGATCTTTGGCCCCGCCGCGGCCGCGACCAACGCCGAGCACATCACGGCGGCGAGCGCGAACCCGACGCGGGTAGAACGTCGGGCGGCGGCGTTGCAGTGGGAGAACACAGGGCTATTGTGCGGCGCCGCGGGCCGCTCGTCGACCGCTTGGGCGTTCGTGGCGGGTCAGGGCTTCTCGGCGTCGGAGCAGCCGCAGACCAGCAGCCCGCACCCCGGGCAGCCGGCGCCGTACTTCTCGCGCAGCGCCTCGGCCAAGTCGACCCCGGCCACGTTGGCGATCGTCGTCAGCCAAGCGATCACGTCGGCGAACTCCCCGCGCTGCTCTTCGAGCGTCCCCTCGCGCAGCGAAGCGGCGAGCTCCCCCACCTCCTCCATCAGCCACATGAACGTCCCGTCGATGCCGCGGGCGACGTCCTTCTCGAAGTACATGTCGCGGATGTGCCGCTGAAAGTCCGAGAGATCGAGGGGCATGGTGCGCGAAGCGAAAGTGGGAAACGGGGGGTTGCGTATCCCCTTCCCCCTAAAGGAGGAGGGGTTTGGGGAGGGGGCGTCCCGGGTACCCGCTTCAACGCCCCCT
>JBOFFC010000112.1:0-4672 GCA_051648405.1 Lacipirellulaceae bacterium | reverse complement strand
CCCCCCCCCCCACACCGCTTGACCGAGGGAGTTGCCCCCGACGGCAACCTGAGCGAGGGGGGCGGGCAGGCCTCCCTTGCTCTGCGCGCGGAGGCTGCTGGGGACGCACTCGACGAAAGGGTGCTCTTGCGGACGCCCTGTTAGCCGTGCGCGTCGTGGAAGAGGTCACGCAGCTCGGCGGGCGACGCGTCGCCGATCTGCTTGCCGCGGGTGGCGAGCTTCTCGCCGACTTTGATCACCACCTCCTGCATCTTGGCTGCGTCTCTTCCGACCCGCCGGCGAGCACGAAGTCGCGGCCGTGGGTCAGGCGCTTGTGGCCGTCGTGGGCGTCGAGCCCGATCCCCAGCACGGCGCTGCGTGAACTCGGTTCGGGTTTCTCGGGACGCGATCGCTTCATCAGTCGGGGCGAGCGGGAACAAGCGGAAGGGAAGCCGGAAACACGGCGGAAGCTATCGTCGGCGGGCGCTATCGTCGGCGGGCCATGTCGCGGAGCGTCTGCATGGCCGCTTCGCGGCTGTCTTTGGCCTGGGGTTTCTTGAGCATCCCCTCGGGGAGCTTCCCCGGGGCGGGCTTCTTCCCCTTGCCCCCCTTGCTATCGTCTTTGGCCGCTTCGGCGTCCGGGGCTTCGACGGTCTCCTGGTCCTCCGCCGGCTGTACGATGAGTTCCTTGGTTGGCGCCTCGGCGAGCTTCGAGAGCATCGCCTTGGTCTCATCGACCCGGAACGACTGCGTCTCGCGCAGCGACTGCACCGGGTCGGCCGCGCCGGGGCCGATGAGCCAGCCATCGACGCTCTCGTTAAAGCCCTTGGATTCTGACCCGTCGACGCCCTTCTTCGCTTCTCGCGAGAGGACCTCGGCGACCCCCGAGACCTTCGGCTGCTTGGCCTTCGCGATGTCGGCGTCGAGCTCGAAGCGGAACTCGAGCGGCCCGACGCGCAGGCGGTCTCCGTGCTTCAGGAGCTGTTCTCCCTCCAAGCGCTCGTCGTTGACGAACGTTCCGTTACGGCTCCCGAGGTCACGGGCGATCGGCCCGTCGGGGGTCTGCAGGACCTCGCAGTGCCGACGGCTGATCGCGTCGCTCGCGGCGCGGAGCGAACACTCCGAGCTGCGCCCGATGACGAACGAGTCTTTCTTCAGCGGAACAACCGCGTCCTTTTTGGCTCCCGCCAAGACAACCAACTTCATGTGGTATTCCTAACCAGCGTTTGCGTCGAACAGAACAACGGGAACGAGTGCTGGTGGCCGATCGGCCGACGGCGACTGCGAATGACCCGACGCGGAACGATGGGCTAGAGTCCTTACTGCACCCGGAAGCCGACCAACCCCCCAGCGACGGCGGGGGACGATCGGTCGCCAAGTTTCCTACGCATGAAAAGAGAGAACAGACGTGAGCTTGCTTTCGATTCGTTCGAGACCCGCCGCAGTCCGAGGCTTGCCCCGCTTCGCCAACTGCCCAAGGTCAGGATACTAGTATACTCGACCCAATCGAAAAACAGCGCGGGGCGAGTGACGAGCCCCACAAGATTGCTTCGTACTCAAATACAGCGCCGCGTGAGGGGCCCTCCCGCAGGGGAGCGCCGACCGGAACTCCGGGACCGATTCGCCAGACGCCCCCAATTGCCAAGCGACCGACCGCTGGGGGGATTGTTGCCGGCCGACTACCGTTTGGCGAGCCACTCTGGGGAGCAGAATCGTTCGCCCGCGAGTCGTCGGGCCATCGATCGCTCTGCATTGGACCACCCTCCTTGTTCGAGTCCGAGGTCGATTCCTTCGGCCAACCGCCGGGCCCACGCTTCGGCCAGGCTGGTTGAGAGCCCCTCGCCGCCGGCGACGACCCCCAGGTCCACGAGGCCCGGGAGCTCCGGTCCCGCGGGGCTTCGACCGAGCAGCGCACCGCCGTGTTGCAGCAGCACACCGGGTCGTTTCCGCTGGGCGCTGCCGCAGACCTTGTGCAGCCCGTCGGCCAGCGCCGACCGCGGCCCGCCGGCGTCCGGCGTGGCCAGCAGGTCGCCCCGTGACCGGCGCTGGAAGCACAAGAAGGGTTCGCCCGTGTTGTGGCCGCCGATTCCCGTTGCGGCGGGCGTGGGCGTGGGGGAGCAAGTCGAGAGCCTGCCGGCGTCCCCCCCCAGGTCGGCCACCGCCGCCGCGAGCGCCTGGTGGGCCGCGCAGTAGAGCCCCTGCGAGTCGCGGGCTTGCGCCGACCCCGCGGGAAGGGCGAGGCAGTAAGTCAGCTCGTCGTCGTGGACGAGGGCCCCACCCCCAGTCGAGCGGCGCACGGCGGCGAGCCGGCTGCTCGGGGGGTGCGCCGCGCGGTCGGCGTAGGCCTGGAAGTACCCCAGGGAGAGCGTCGGCCCGTCCCAGCGGTAGAACCGGAGCGTCGCCACGCCGCTGTCGGCGACCGACTCGAGTAGCGCCTCGTCGAGCCCCATGTTCAGGGCCCCGCTCTGCGGCTCGTCGATGATCAACCGGCAGGAGAGCATTGGCAGCGTTCACGCAAAGGCGCAAAGACGCGAAGGAACAGAACGCCGATCTCGATCTCAGGACAACGACGCGCAGTCGGCCTTTGCGCCTTCCCGCCTTTGCGAGAACGCTTCCGAATCGATGACCGTCAGCCGCAGTGACACAGCGTCGGCTGGCGGGCGGCTTGGACCTCGTCGGGGCGGCTGATCGCGGTCGTGTGCGGCGCCTCGTGGAGCAGCTTCGGGTCCTCGCCGATGACGCGGAACAGCACCTCGGCGAAGGCGTCGAGCGTTTCCTTGCTCTCGGTCTCGGTCGGCTCGACCATGATCGCCTCCTTGACGGTCTGCGGGAAATAGACCGTCGGGGCGTGGAAGCCGAAGTCCAGGAGCCGCTTGGCGACGTCCATCGCCGAGACGCCGCGCTCGGCCTTGAGCTTCGACGCCGAGGCGACGAACTCGTGCATGCAGCGGTCTCCCTGCGGCACCGGCAGGAAGTGGCGGACCTTCGACAGCAGGTAGTTGGCGTTCAGCACCGCCTGCTCGCTGACCCGCCGCAGGCCGTCGGGACCGTGGCTGCGGATATAAGCGTACGCACGAACCAGCACGCCGACGTTGCCGAAGAACGACCGCACGCGGCCGATCGACAGCGGCATGTCCGAGTCGAGGTAAAAACGGCCGTCGTCGCGCTTGCGGACAACGGGGGTCGGCAGGTACGGCGCGAGCTTCTCGGCGACGCAGATCGGCCCGGCGCCGGGGCCACCCCCGCCGTGGGGGCCGCTGAACGTCTTGTGGGGGTTGTAGTGCTGCATGTCGGCGCCAAAGTCGCCGGGCCGCGTGACCCCCAGGATCGCGTTCATGTTCGCGCCGTCGAGGTACATCAGGCCCCCCTGGGCGTGGACCTCGTCGCTGATCTGCCGGATCGCCGGCTCGAACACCCCCACCGTGTTGGGGTTGGTGATCATGAAGACCGCGATCTGGTCGTCGAGCTTGGCGTGGAAGTCGTCCCTATCGACGGCGCCCGAAACGAGCGTCTTGACCGTCACGACCTCGAAACCGGCCATCACAGCGCTCGCCGGGTTGGTGCCGTGCGCGCTGTCGGGGACCAGCACCTTGCGGCGCATCGGCGCTCCGGTCTTCTGCTGCTGGTCGCGGAAGTACGCGGCCGCGACCCACAGGGCCGTTAGCTCGCCGTGCGCGCCGGCCGCCGGTTGCAGGCTGCACGCCGGGAGGCCCGAGATCTCGCTCAGGTACTCCTGCATGCCGTAGAGCAGCTCGAGCATCCCCTGCAGGGTCTCTTCGGGCTGGTAGGGGTGCAGGTCGGCCATTCCCGGCAGGCCCGCGGCGCGCTCGTTCCGCTTGGGGTTGTGCTTCATCGTGCACGACCCGAGCGGGTAGAAGTGCGTGTCGACCGACATGTTTTGGGTCGAGAGGTTCGTGAAGTGCCGGACGACTTGGGGCTCGGCGAGCTCGGGCAGGGCCGGGGGCGCCGCCGCAAGACACGAAGCCGGCAACAGCTCGGCGATCGGCGTCACGGGGACGTCGCACGCCGGCGTACGCAGCGCGCGGCGCCCCGGCTTCGAGAGGTCGAACAACAACTCCGTGTCGCGGGTGTTACGCATGATCGGTCCGACGAGCCCAAGAGAAACACAGGGAGCAGCGCGGCGATCGCGGCAAGTCCGGCGCCGAGCCCCGTGACCACGCGCCTGGTGGTGAACGAATCTGCCTAACCGACCGTCACAGCCTCGCGCGTCGCCCCTTGCCGAGCGAAGCACCGCGCGAAACGGTCCATCTCTTCCTTCGTCCGCTTCTCGGTGACGCACACGAGCATGCAGTCGGTCAGGTCGGGGTACCACTGCCCGAGCGGCACGCCGGCGAAGAACCCTTCTTCGAGCGCGTCGCGCACCAAGCCCTCGACGTTTCCCTGGCGGTCGCGGACCACGAACTCCTTGAACGTTGGCGCCCCAAAAGCCGGCTCGAAGCGCCCCGTCTCGCAGAGCCGGTCGAGCAGGTAGCGGCTCTTCTGCAGGCAGAGTTCGGCCGTCTCGCGCAGCCCGTGGGGGCCGAGCAGGGCCAGGTAGACCGTCGCTCGCAGCGCGAACAACCCTTGGTTCGAGCAAACGTTGCTGGTCGCCTTGTCGCGGCGGATGTGCTGCTCGCGCGTTTGCAGCGTGAGCACGAAGCAGCGGTTGCCGCGACGGTCCGTCGTCTGCCCG